>NZ_MDED01000006.1 GCF_002939885.1 Xanthomonas cucurbitae | reverse complement strand
ACATCGCGCTTGACGTAGAACTCCAGCGGCTTGCAGGCCAGACGCTCGCTGACATGCTCGCCGATGGCCACCAGCGCGCTGTTGCACTGCGGACAGTTGCAGTTGGCCGGCTCATGCCGGGTTTCTACACGCTCAAGATGCTCGGGTAACGGCTTGCGCCCGGCGTTTGCTGCACGCCGACGCTTCTGGGTCACCGCTGCGGTCTCGCCCTCGGCCTGGAGCGCGGCCAACTGCGCTTCCACTGCGGCGATATCGGCGGCCATGGTGTCTTCGAACAGCTGGCGCTGGTCCGGGTCCATGCGCTCGGTCTTGGCCGAGAATTGCAGCCGGCGCAGGCGGGCGATCTCGGCGGTGAGCGCGGCGATCTGCGCATCGCGCAGGGTGATGGTGCGTTCGCGCGTATCGATCAACGCCTGTTGACGTTCAATGGTGGTGTGCGCGGTCGCCAGCAAGGCGCGCAGCGCCTTGGGATCATCAATGGTATCGAGAGCGGACAGGTCCATGTCCGCCACGATGCCATGGGTTACAGCTGACGCACACCTGCCATTGGTGCAATGGACAAACGCTGCCAGTCCACGCCCACGCACAACCAGACCCATTGCTCAGCGCTCAAGGTCCACGCGGTATCGCCCACACGCGGCCAGATGAAGTGTCCCTGATGCAGCCGGCGCGCGCACAGCCAGACACCATGACGATCAACGCACAGCACCTTGAGGCGGCTACGCGCGCGATTGACGACGACGTAGGCCTCGCCCTCGGCCACGGGGCGATCCAGCACTGACTGCATCTGCAGCAACAGCCGATCCATGCCACAGCGCAGATCCACCGGGGCGGTGACAAGATGCCACGCCGACACGCTCAGCACGCACCAAGCTCGCGCAGCAGACGCGCAAGCCAGCTCGGATCGCCGGCCGCCACGCTGAGGCTGATGCCACCGGCGAGACGGATCTCCACGCTGGTCGTGGGGACGGCGGGGGTGATGTGCAGCGGTAGCGTGGCTGGAAGTGCTGCAGACGCTGCAAGTTTGCCGCGCCAGTAGGTGAAGCTGCTCAACGAGACGCCGTGCTCGCGGCACCACGCCGATGGCATGGCGCCGCTGGCGGACCAGGCAGCAATGCGGTGGGACCAATCATCGTGCTTTGAAGACATCAGGGAGATCCGTTGGGAAGAGCGCGATATCCCAACGGGCTGCTGGCTGCTTGTATAGGTGAGGTTGGCGGACGCTTACAATAGTTTTATATATTTGCGGGAGGGGAAATCGATCTGCGGGGTGATCTTCGTCGTCCCAAGACTCCTTCACTCTGCGGCCAGTCGTTCGAGTCATTGCGGTTGCACCAGCCGGCCCCCGCTGCCGCCTTGGATGTGGGGCGGCGGATCGTGCCGGTTGACTGGGCGGGGACTGCATCGATGACAGTTCCGGTGCGGAATCCGTGGGTGACACGCGGGCCTTGCAAATAGCAGTGGGCGTAGAATCGCCCCATGAGCAACACATCCCCCGACTACCCCACCCTCCAATCCATCGGCTGGCCCTGGCCTGGTCCTCCCGAGGAGGCCGCCTGGCAGGCGATCTTCGCTGCGCATCCGCAGGCATTGCCGGCGCGGGTGGTGGAGCAGCATCGCACCGGCTATGTGGTGGCCGATACGCCGGAGGCAAGCCTGAAGGCCGAGTCGTTGCCGGAGTGGCAGCGTCCGCGCTTTCCCAGCCATGAGCGGGCGGCGGTGGGCGATTGGGTGCTGATGGAGGGCAAGCGCATCGTGGCCTTGCTGCCGCGGCGCACCTCGATCAAGCGCGGGGCGGCCGGTGAGCATTACCACCAGCAGGTGATCGCGGCCAATATCGATACGGTGTTCATCGTGTGCGGGCTGGATGCGGACTTCAATCCGCGCCGCATCGAGCGTTATCTGCTGCTGGTGGGCGGCGGCGGTGCGCAGCCGGTGGTGGTGCTGACCAAGGCCGACCAGACCGAGTACGCCGAGGATGCGTTGGCGGTGCTGGAGGAGCTGGAGGCGCAGAACATTCCGTTGCGTGCGGTCAATGCGCGAGATCCGGCCAGCGTGGCGGCCTTGCGGCCGTGGCTGGGCGATGGGCGTACCGCGGTGCTGGTGGGCTCGTCCGGTGCGGGCAAGTCCACCTTGACCAATACCTTGCTGGGCACCGAGAAGATGAAGACCAACGCGGTGCGCGAGAACGATTCGCGTGGCCGGCATACCACCACGCATCGTGCGTTGATTCCGTTGCCCACCGGTGCCTGCCTGATCGATACACCCGGCATGCGCGAACTCAAGCCTACCGGCGAGGAAGATCTGGCCGAAGGCGGCTTCTCCGATGTGGAGGCGCTGGCGGCGCAATGCCGTTTCAACGACTGCGCGCATATCGCCGAGCCGGGATGCGCGGTGCAGGCGGCGATCGCAGCTGGCGAACTGGATCCGGAGCGAGTGGCCAACTACATGAAGCTGCGCGTGGAAGTGGCCAGCGCGGCGGAAAAACTCGCCATCCGCGTGGCGCAGAACACCCGTGGCAAGGGGTCGGGCAAGCGCCCGGCCAGCGTCGATCGCAGCGGGCGACGCTGAGCATGCCATTGCGCAAGGGTCCGCCGGAGATCGTCCACCACGCGGCGCTGGATGCGCGCCTGGTCAAGGCCGTGCGCGGTGTGCGCCTGCTCGCCCTGGCGAGCTGGCCGCGCGCGCTGCAGGAGCCGTTCCTGCAAAGCGTGGCACGCGGGCAGCCGGAGCTGCCGCAGGTGGAGTACCCGGTACTGGATTTTGCCGATACCCGGCGCGAGCTGTCCGCAATTGCGAAAGCGGCCGATCCACACCACCCGATCGGCGCCTACCTGATCGATTCCACCCATAGCTGGGATCTGGCCGCCGGCCTGCTGGAGTCGCTGGGGACCGCGGCGGTCAGCGATTATTCGGCGCAGTTGTTCGGCGTGCCCGACGACCCGATGCCGGGCAACGGCCCGAGCACGCGCGAGGCGGCGCGGCATTTCATCCAGATCGCGCAGGAGCTGGACCGCGAATTGCTCGCGCCGGAAAAGCAGGTGCCGGTGTCGGCCACCGCCTTGCGCATGCAGTTGCAGAACGACCTGGACGGCTTTTTCGAAGGGCGCGTCATCACCGTGACGCTGGATCCGGATCTGCTGGCCAAGGCGGCGGCCGGCGCGCACCGCATCCGCCTGCGCAGCGGGGCCACCTTCAGCGATTACGACCGCGCGCAGCTGTTCCATCATGAGGCGCTGGTGCATTCGCTCACCGCGCTCAACGGTCGCGCGCAGCTGCATCTGCCCAGCCTGGGGATTTCCTCGCCGCGCACCACCGCGACACAGGAAGGCTTGGCGACATTTGCCGAGCAGATCACCGGCAGCATCGATATCGAACGCATGAAGCGCATCAGTATGCGCATTGAGGCGATTGCGATGGCGCGGGCAGGCGCGAATTTCATAGAGGTGTTTCGCTACTTCACCAATGGCGGGCAGAACGCGGCGGAGAGTTTTTCCTCGGCGCAGCGGGTGTTTCGCGGGGTACCCACCCATGGCGGTGGTGCGTTCACCAAGGACACGGTGTACCTGCGCGGTTTGGTCGCGGTGCACACCTTCTTCCGGCATGCCCTGCAGCGCGACCAGTTGCAGCTGTGCCGCTATCTGTTCGCTGGCAAGATGGCCTTGGGCGATGTGGCGCGGTTTGCGCCACTGTTCGACAGCGGTGTGCTGGTGGCGCCACGCTGGCTGCCGCCGTGGGTGAGCCGGGTCAGCGGGCTGGCCGGCATGCTGGCGTTTTCGTTGTTCGCCAATCGCATCCGCATGGACCAACTGCAGCCGCCAGCGATCAATGTGTGAACTGTGCGACGCAGTGGCCTCTTCGCAATGATGGAGCGACTACATCCATGAACACATTCGATGCTCACCACGCGCTCTACACGATGCTGCAACGGGCAGAACTGCACACTGGCTGCCTCGCCCGAGATGGGCAACAACGCGAGGCAATGCGATGAAGATCCTGATGGTGCTCACGTCCCACGATACGCTGGGCGACACCGGTAAGAAGACCGGCTTCTGGCTGGAAGAGTTTGCCGCGCCGTATTACGTGTTCAAGGACGCTGGTGCCGACATCACCCTGGTCTCGCCCAAAGGCGGCCAGCCGCCGCTGGACCCGAAGAGCGACGAACCCGATGCGCAAACCGAGGCGACCAAGCGCTTCAAGCAGGACAGTGCCGCGCAACAGGCCCTGGCTAGCACGCATCGTCTTGCCGACGTAAAGGCCGACGACTTCGATGCGGTGTTCTACCCGGGTGGCCACGGTCCGTTGTGGGATCTGGCCGAAGACGCGCACTCGATCGCGCTGATCGAAGCCTTTGCCAAGGCCGACAAACCGCATGGTTTGGTCTGCCATGCGCCGGGCGCACTGCGTCGGGTCAAGGGCAGCGACGGCAAGCCGCTGGTCAATGGCCGCCGCGTCACCGGTTTCACCAATGGTGAGGAAGAGGGCGTGGGCCTGACCAAGATCGTGCCGTTCCTGGTGGAAGACGTGCTGACCGAACTCGGCGGGCGCTACGAGAAAGGTGCCGATTGGGGTGAACATGTGGTCGCCGATGGCACGCTGGTGACCGGGCAGAATCCGGCGTCGTCGGAGAAGACCGCGCAGACCCTGCTGGAACTGCTGAAGCGCTGAGTCGCCGGCCGACGTGCGGTTTTGCAGCAGCGGTGGCGAAAGATGCATCGCTGCTGCCACGTGCACAGCGCAGTCTTGGGACAGCGCAGTCTTCGGTATGCCGCCTGCGTTGGGGTATGCCGCTCGAGTGGAAATGCGTGCGAAGCCCCTCTCCCATCGGGAGAGGGGTTGGGGTGAGGGTACGGCCGATGCACCAGCCAAGCCGCCGCACCCACATCGATCAATCAATACGTTCCAACCAGCGCACGGCATACCCCGGCAGTACAAGGCGCATGTCATCGCCCAGTGGTGCTGCAGCCGATTCGCTTCGATCTCCCAACACTCGCCAACGGCCGTTGACCTTGCCCGCAAGCTCCGCGTGCAGCGGTCGATCACTGAAGTTGTGGAGGGCGAGAAAGCTCTCGCCACGCGTCAGTGCAAACAACTGCGCATCAGCCAACCGGATGCTGCCCAGTGATTGATCTGCAGCAAGCACTAGTAGCGCTGCACGTTGCCGAATCAACGCGTGCAGCCGCTGATAGATCTGTCCACTCACACTGTCACGATCATGCCGTTGCGCCGCGCGTTGCCAGTCCATGACCGGCCGATGCAGCCAGCGGCCCTCGTGCCGGCGTTCGGCATCGCGGCGGTAACGGGTGTCGTTGGGCAAGCCGAGTTCGTCGCCCATGTAGATCAGCGGGATACCGGGCATCGCCAGGGCGAGCGCGTAGAGCAGCACCAGCCGGTCCACTGCCAGCGCCAGCGCTGTCGCATCTGCGCTTTCAATGGCCGCCTGGATGCCGGTCAGCGCCGCGGCCATGCCGTTGGTGCCATGCACGCCGTCGCCGCTGCTCTGGAAGGGTTCGCCGCGCGCGTAGCTGCCAGGCACCTCGTTGGCATAGAAGCGCGCGACATCGCGTAGTGCGAAGGGCGGCTGTGCGGCATTGCCTGCCGCTTCGTGCTGCAACACGTTCCAACCGATGTCGTCGTGACAACGCACATAGCTCAGCCACGCGCAGTTGGCCGGCAGCGGTGGGCTGGTGCTGATGACGTGATGCAGGAGATCACCGCGTTGCAGTGCCAATGCCGACCAGCCAGCCGCCATCAGCGTGCTGTGGTAGGCCAGGTGACATTCATGGCCCTGGTCGGCGCCGCTGCCGAAGTACGGTGGCAGTTCGGCCATCGGCACGATGGCTTCGGCCTTCATCGCCACCGCCGGCGCCACGATATCGGCCACCGCACGCAGCGCGACCAGGAGGGTGTGGGCCTCGGGCTGGTTCATGCAATTGGTGCCGGGGCGCTTCCACAGGTAGGCGGTGGAATCCAGGCGGAAGGCTTCCACGCCCAGGTTGGCCAGCTGCAGCAGTGCCAGCGCCATCTCGCCGAACACCGCCGGGTTGCTCCAATTCAGATCCCACTGATAGGGATAGAACGTGGTCCACATCCACTGCCCGGTGGCCTCCATCCAGGTGAAGTTGCCCGGTGCGGTCTTCGGAAAGACCTGCACCAGCGTGCAGTCGTACTGGTCGGGAAGCTGGCGGTCGGCAAAGTGGTGGTAGTAGTCGAGGTAACGCGTGTCGCCGGCCCGTGCGGCGCGGGCCCAGGCATGGTCGTCGGCAGTATGGTTGAGGACGAAGTCCGCACACAGGCTGATGCCGGCCTCGCGCAGCCGTGTGGTGAGCGCGACCAGATCGTCGTTGCTGCCGAGGCTGGGGTCGACCTGGCCGTAGTCGCTGACGGCAAAGCCGCCATCGTTGTCGCCGGCGCGTGCGCGCAGAAACGGTAGCAGGTGCAGGTAGCGCACGCCTAGCTCCTGCAGGTAAGGCACGCGTTCGGCCACGCCCTGCAGCGTGCCGGCAAAACGGTCCACGTAGGCGCTGTAGCCCAGCATGTGCTGCTCGCCGAACCAGCCCGGTTTGCGCGTTGCGTCCAGCTGTTGCAGCGCCTGCGGACGCTGCTGCGCACTGCGGCCAAGCGCAGCCAGCCAGTGTGTGAGCCATTGCGCGTAGTCGCTGCGCTCGCCATACAGCGTGTGCAGCGCCGCCAGCAGGCGCGTTGCGTGGCGATCGAAGCGCGCCAGCAGCGCGCCTGCCTGCGCTGCATCCAGCGACGCGGCAAATGCCGCGCGCCATGAGGTGAGATCGTTGGGGGAGGTGCTCATTGGCAGCGGCCGGGCAGCGCCCGGCACGGGGTCCTTAGAAGTCGTAACGCAGGCTGATGCTGGTGGTACGGCCGGCGATCGAGCGCGCGCGGATGATGCCGTTGGCCGGAATCGTGGCTTCTTCGGCTTCGGTCAGGCCAAAGGTGTTGAACAGGTTGTTGACATTGAGCGCCACGGTGAGCGCGTCGGTCACGCGGTAGTCGCCGAACAGGTTCACCTGCGTATAGCCCGGCATCTTCAACTGGTTGGAATCCTGGGTGTAGGCGTCGGTGGTACCGATCAGGTTCACGCCGAACTGGTAGCCGTCGCCGCGGTAGCTGGGCGTGAGCTGCCACACCACATCGGCTTGGCGACGCGGCACATTGCCGGTGTTTTCCGGGGTGATCTGGTCGCGGGAGATTTCTGCATCGGTCCAGGTCAGGCCGCCGTTGACGGTGAAGCCTTCGTAGCGGTAGCTGGCTTCCAGCTCCACGCCGTGTGCTTGGTAGCTCCGGTTGAAGAAGCGCTGGCTGGTGACTTCGAAGTTTTGCTCCTGGGTACGTGCGGAGAACGCGGTGGCGAACAGGCTCAATCCATCGCGGCGCCACTTCAGGCCGGCTTCGGCCTGGCGTACCACGTTGACGCCTTCATCGGACGATACCGAGCCGTCGTCGCGCACCACGCCGAACAACAACCGGTCTGCGTTGGCGCGTGCGCCGCGGCTGATGCGTGCAAATGCGCCCAGGTCGTCGTTGATCAGGTAATTGGTGCCCAGCGAATACGACAGGTAGTTCCAGTCGTAGTCCACCGGCCGTGCGTTGACGGTGTCCACGGTGGCCACGCGTTGTTCCACCGGCTGGATGACGCCATCGCCGTTGACGTCCAGGTTTTGTGCAATGGCGGTGCCGTTGTAGCTGCCGCGCGCATCGCCCATGTCGTAACGCAGGCTGCCGTCGATGCTGAACTTGCCGCTGTCGAAGGTCAGTGCCACATATGGTGCATTGACGTCGTAGCGCACGTCGTAGCTGCGGGTGATGCAGCAGTCGCCCCAGAACGGTGTGCCATAGGCGTACAGGCCGTTCTGCGAGCGCGACACGCCGCCGGCGTCGACCACGTTGAGCAGGCGCGAATCGCGGCCCAGGCTCTGCACGTAGGAGTTCCAGGTCCAGTCCATATCGATGGTCTGGCGCGAGCTGTAGTAGCCGGCGCGCAGGTTGAGGGTGCGGCCGTCGCCACCGAACTCGCGCGAGACACTGAGGTCGTTGGTGACGTTACCCAGGTCGTTGATGGCGACATTGAACAGATGGGTGCGGATGGCGTTGCCGGTGTAGGCCTGGCCGGCATTGGGGCCACCAGCTTCCACCAGCTGCGCGCCGGCGCCGCCGATGGACGATGCCAGCGATGCGGCATCGGTGACTTCGGCCGGGAACGGGCTGACGAAGCGGCCGCTATTGTCGGCGACGCGGAATTTCTCGCTCAGGTTCCAGCCGTTGCCCAGGTCGAACCAGGCTTCGGCACCGATGGTGCGCGAGATCGGATGCATGCCATCGCCCAGGTCGGTGCGGCGTGCCCGGTTGTTGCCGTCCAGCCCCACATCAGTGCGGAAATTGCGGCTGTACAGGGTGTCGTTGCCGGGATCGAAGCCGGGGAAACCACCCAGGTCCGGCGCGCCATCGCGGCCGCGCACGGAGGTGGGCACCGGCAGGTAGCCGGCGGCGCGGTCGTTGAGGTATTTGCCGTACAGGCGTACGTAGCCGTTGTCGAACAGGCGGGTGAGGTTGGCCTTGAGCTGGCCACCCTTGTCGGTGGTGTAGCCGGCATCGCGCACGCCATCGCCCTGGCGGAAGAAGCCGCCGATGTTGAACTGCCACTGCTCGGCAAACGGCGCGCCGTAATTGAAGTCGATGCGGGTGTTGTCGTAGTCCAGGCCGCGACTGATGCCGACGCTGCCGCCTTCGGTGTCGCCGGTCTTGCTGATGAAGTTGATGATGCCGCCGGGCGCATTGCTGGTGAACGTCGAGGCCGAGCCGCCACGAATCGCCTCGATGCGGTCCAGGGTGAAATCCGAGCGCAGGAAGATGTCGGCGTTGCCGAAGGCGATGTCGCCGAACTCCATCACCGGCAGGCCGTCTTCCTGCAATTGCAGGAACTTGGCACCGCCGGATGCGACGGGGAGGCCGCGCACGGCGATGTTGGCATTGCCTTCGCCGCCGCTGGACTCGGAGCGGATGCCTGGGATGTTGCGGAAGATTTCGGCGGTGCTGCGCGGCGCCGACTGTTCGATGGCCTCGGCGCCGACGGTGCTGACCGAGACGCTGGATTTCAACTTGGTGGTGGCTGTTGAGGTGCCGGTGACGAACACCGCGTCCAGATTGACCGCAGCACTGTCGGCAGCAGGCGGTGTGGCGGGCGGGGCGGCGGGCGTGTTCTGTGCCAGCGCGGCGGGCGCGCACAAGCAGGAGGCGACCGCGCAGGCCAGGGCATGCAGGCGCAGGGTATGCAAGGTGGACATCGCGATTCTCTCTCTCACAAGTTGTGGTCTGCCGACGCCTGCAGCGTCCCCTCCCAGGGGCTGGTCGTGTGGCCTGCAGTGCGAGCACAGTAGTACGCCGGACTACAATCGATTGCAATCCTGCAATGCAGCATTGAAAGGCATTTTTACAGTGTCCATTAAATCCGTAAGATCTGTTGCAATGCAGCGTTACAATCGATTGTATAAGCCGCAGGGTACAGTACGCTGTGGCCATCGGGTGCCGCACCGATGCCCAGGGTTCTACATGTCGTCGACCGCGTCTCCGTTCTCCTTCGCGCGCATCCTGGCACTCAATGCCGGCTTCTTCGGCGTGCAGTACAGCTTCGGGCTGCAGCAGAGCAACATGAGCCCGATCTACAACTACCTGGGCGCCGACCACGCCAGCCTGCCCTACCTGTGGCTGGCCGGGCCGATCACCGGGCTGGTGTTGCAGCCGTTCGTGGGCGCCTGGAGCGACCGCTCGGTGACCCGCTGGGGCCGGCGCATGCCGTACATGGTGCTGGGCGCGTTGGTGTGCAGCCTGTGCCTGCTGGCGATGCCGTTCAGTACCGCGCTGTGGATGGCGGTATGCCTGCTCTGGGTGCTGGATGCGGCCAACAACGTGGCGATGGAGCCTTACCGTGCGTTGGTCAGCGACGTGCTGGCGCCGCCGCAGCGGCCGTTGGGCTATCTCACCCAGAGTGCGTTCACCGGGCTGGCGCAGACGCTGGCGTATCTCACTCCGCCCGTGCTGGTGTGGATGGGCATGAACCAGGACGCCGCCAATGCGCACCATATTCCGTACGTCACCATCGCCGCGTTCGTGATCGGCGCGGGGTTCTCAGCCGCCTCCATCCTGCTCACCGCGCGCAGCGTGCGCGAGCCGGTCATCCCGCCGGCCGAGATTGCGCGCATGCGCGAGCGCGGTGCCGGCCTGGGTGCGGTGGTGCGCGAGATCGGCGGTGCGTTGCGCGACATGCCGCCGACCATGCGCCAGCTGGCGCCGGTGATGCTGTTCCAGTGGTATGCGATCTTCTGCTACTGGCAATACATCGTGCTGTCGCTGTCGACCACCTTGTTCGGTACCACCGACGCCAGCTCGCACGGTTTCCGTGAGGCGGGCCTGGTCAACGGGCAGATCGGTGGTTTCTACAATTTCGTCGCGTTCCTGGCGGCCTTTGCGATGGTGCCAGTGGTCCGCCGTTTCGGTCCCAAGGTCACGCATGCCGCGTGCCTGCTGGCGGCAGGCATCGGCATGTGGATGCTGCCGGGCATCGAAAACCGCTGGCTCCTGCTGCTGCCGATGATCGGCATTGGCCTTGCCTGGGCCAGCATGATGGGCAACCCCTACCTGATGCTGGCCGACAGCCTTCCACCCGAGCGCACCGGCGTGTACATGGGTCTGTTCAATCTGTTCATCGTGCTGCCGATGCTGATCCAGATCGTCACCCTGCCGCTGTATTACGACCGGTTATTGCACGGCGACCCACGTAATGTGATCCGCCTGGCTGGGGCGCTGATGCTGGCCGCGGCGGTGGCGATGCTGTGCGTGCGCATCCGCAAGTCGAAAGTGATCTTGGCAGACTCGTAGGAATACCTGGCTGACATCGCCGGCTGCCGAAGATGCGAGACGTGCATGCCTGCCGGGTTGCCTGGGTTGGCGAATACGGTGGACCGACTGGCCGCCCGTCCCCCTCATCCGCCCTTCGGGCACCTTCTCCCGCAGGCGGGAGAAGGAAGCGGGCTGCCGGCTGGTATCTCCGAAGCCGCGATCCGCAATCCGCAATCCGCAATCCCAATCAGCAATCAGCAATCAGCAATCAGCAATCAGCAATCAGCAATCCGATTTCCAATTCCCGATTCCCGATTCCCGATTCCCGATTCCCGATTCCAGCCTCACGCCGACTCGCGCACCACCAGCTTCACCGGCATTTCAACCGATTCCACTGCTTCGCCTGCGATCAGCGCCAACAGTCGGTCTACCAGCAGGCGCGCGGCCAGGCTCAGATCCTGCCGCACCGTGGTCAGCGGCGGCTGGCTGTAGGCGGCCAGCGGGATGTCGTCGAAGCCCACCAGCGAGATGTCCTGCGGCACGCGGTGGCCGGCCTCGACCAGGGCGCGGATGGCGCCCACGGCAATCACGTCGGAAGCGGCGAACAGGCCATCCGGCGGGTCGGTCTTCTTGAGCATGGCGCGGGTGAGGCGGTAGGCATCTTCGCTGACGAAATGGCTGCGCGCATGCAGCCGGGTGTCGAACTCCAGCCCATGCTGTTCCAGCGCATGACGGTAGCCGGCAAAGCGCGGCGCCACCTCGGGCAGCTGGTCATCGCCAAGGAAGGCGATGCGCTGGCGGCCGCTGGCGATCAGGTGTTCGGTGGCAAGGGCGCCGCCCTGGAAGTTGTCGCTGCCTACGCTGATGTACGACTGCCCATCGATGCGGCTGCCCCACACCGCCATCGGCAGGCCGTCGCGTGCGGCCTGGTCCAGCGCGGTGTGTTCGGAACTTTGCCCCAGCACGATCACCCCATCGGAGCGGTTGCCGCGTGCGAGCTGTTCCACCCAGCCATCCTGGTGCCGGTCCAGCTTGGATAGCAGCATGCTGTAGCCGCGGCCGGTGAGTTCTTCGGCCAGCAGCGCCAGCATGGTCATCAGGAACGGATCGGACAGCGGTTGATCCAGCGCATGCATCAGCGGCACCGCCACGCTTACCGTGTTGGAGCGCTTGGCACGTAGGCTGCGCGCGACCGGGTCGACCTGGTAGCCGGCATCGGCGGCGATCTGCTTGATGTAGGCGCGGGTCCGCTCGGCCACCACCGGGCTGCCGGCCAAGGCACGCGACACGGTGGACTCGGACACACCCGCCATGCGCGCGATGTCGGCCATCTGCGGGCGTGCATTGGGCGGGGTGCGTTCTGAAGGTTTGGCCATGGCAGCGCACTGCGGAAAAGCCAGAGTGTAATCAGTTCGCATTGCAGGCGGGTCGTTCGCGCAGTGGCGGCCGCTTGTGCGCGCGGGCAGGGCGCATACGCGCCCGGATCTTCTAGCCGTGTGGACGCTGCCGTAGATCGAGCGCCGGAGGTGCGGGGCAGGCGGGCAGCGGAACCTGCAGCCGTGCGCGGCGAGAGCGTGCTGTGCGTGCAGCGCAACGGCCGTGGGTCGCGCGCCCGCTCAACCCATGTAGAGGCCGCCGTTGACCGCGTAGTCGGCACCGGTGACATAGGCCGCATCGTCAGACGCCAGCCAGGCGCACAGGCCGGCCACTTCCGAGGGCTTGCCCAGGCGGCGTACCGGCACCGAGGTGGCCAGGCGGTCGAGCACATCCGGTGGAAAGCTGCTGATCGAGGCGCTGGCGATATAGCCGGGCGAAATGGTGTTGACGGTGACCCCGCGCGAGGCGACTTCCTGCGCCAGTGCGCGGCTGAAGCCATGCATGGCCGCCTTGGCGGTGGCAAAATTGATCTGCCCGATCTGGCCCTTGTGCGCGCTGACCGAACCGATGTTGACGATGCGCCCCCACCCGCGCGAGGTCATGCCGTCGACCACCTGCTTGGTGATGTTGAACAGCGAATGCAGGTTGCTGGCGATCACCGCATTCCAGTCGTCGCGGCTCATCTGACGGAACAAGGTGTCGCGGCTACCGCCGGCGTTATTGACCAGCACATCGATCTCGCCCACTTCGGCCTTGACCTTGGCGAATGCGGCGACGGTGGAATCCCAATCGGCGGCATTGCCCTCGGACGCCACGAAATCAAAGCCCTGCTCGCGCTGCTCGCGCAGCCAGGCTGATTTGCGCGGCGAATTGGGGCCGCAACCGGCCACCACGGTATGCCCGCTGCGCGCCAGCTTCTGGCAGATCGCGGTACCGACACTGCCCATGCCGCTGGTGACGTATGCAATGCGGAGAGTCATTTGTTTTAACTCCTTCGGAGTTTGGGAATGGGGAATCGGGAGTGGGGAATCGGTAGAGCAAGAGCCGCTTTTGCGGTTTCTTTTCTTCTACGTGGAAGTCAAGAATCGAAACGGCCGCACGGCGCCGCTCTTACGATTCCCGATTCCCGACTCGCCATTCCCGGCAGCGGTCAGCGCGCCAACGGGAAGAGACCAAACACCAACCCGCCGCCCAGCATCAGCAGCGAGATCAGCACCGCCCACTTCAGCGTGAAGCGTTGGTGGTCGGCGAAATCCACCTTGGCCAGGCCGACCAACAAGTAGGTCGATGGCACCAGGGGGCTGAGCAGATGCACCGGCTGGCCGGCCAGCGAGGCGCGCGCCATTTCCACCGGGGTGATGCCGTAGTGGCCGGCGGCTTCGGACAGGATGGGCAGCACGCCGAAATAGAACGCGTCGTTGGACATGAAGAACGTAAACGGCATGCTGACGATGGCGGTGATGACTGCCAGGTACGGCCCCCAGCTATCGGGAATCACCGCCAGGAAGCTGCGCGACATGGCCTCCACCATGCCGGTGTTGGACAGGATGCCGGTGAAGATGCCGGCGGCAAAAATCAGCGACACAACCGACAGCACGTTGCCGGCATGGTTGACCAAGCGACGGCGTTGTTCGGCCAGATTGGGATAGTTAATCATCAGCGCCAGCGCAAAGCCGATCATGAACAACACCGGCATCGGCAGCACGCCCACCACCAGTGCGGCCATCAACGCCAGGGTCAGCACCAGGTTCACCCACAGCAGCTTGGGGCGCTTGATGTCGTCGGTGTCTTCCACGCGCGGCAATGCGTCGTTGTCATCGGGCAGGCTGGTCTCCAGCCAATTGCCATCGGCCGGTAGGCGCACCACGCCCAGGCGTCGGCGCTCGCGCATGCCCAGCCACCACGCCAGCACAAGGATGCCGGCAATGGCCAACAGCATGGCCGGCACCAGCGGCACGAACACATCGGCCGGATCCACGTGCAGGGCGGTGGCGGCGCGCGCGGTGGGGCCACCCCATGGGGTCAGGTTCATCACGCCACCAGCGAGGATGGTCACGCAGGTCATGTTGAGCGCGTTCATGCCCAGGCGCTGGTACAGCGGCAGCATCGCCGAGACGGTAATCATGTAGGTGGTGGAGCCGTCACCGTCCAGCGAGATCAGCATCGCCAGGATCGCCGTGCCCATCACAATCTTAAGCGGGTCGCCTTTGACCAGGCGCAGGATGCGCCCGACCAGCGGGTCGAACAGGCCGGCATCGATCATCACTCCGAAGTAGAGGATGGCGAACATCAGCATCACGCCGGTGGGCGCGATCTTCTTGATGCCGTCGAGCATCATCTCGTTGATGCCGGTACCGAAGCCGCCCAGCAACGCGAACACGATCGGCACCGTAATCAGCGCCACCAAGGGCGACAGCCGCTTGCTCATGATGAGGTACATGAAGGTCATCACCATTCCGAAACCGAGCGCGGTCAGCATGCGGGCGAATCCTTTGGGGCGTGCAACAGGGGAGGATGAAACCCATCGAAGCGCGGGGCGCGCGGCGATGGCGAGACGGATGGATAGGTGCGCAGGGCAGTACGCGTGCGTCTGCGTGTTGAAGACGCATCGCCTCGCCGCAGGAGCGGCGTCGTGGCCGCATGAACATGCGCCATGCAGCTGTTACGTTGACCGTTGGCGCGACAGTGCGGTGCATCAGAAGTCGTACTGGAAGCGGCCGGTCACCGCCAGCGTGTGGTCCACCACCGCATCCATGGTGCGATCGCGGTTGCGGCTGTCGATGACGTTGAGCATCACGCGCAGGTTCGGCTTGAAATACCAGTTGCCGCCCAGCGTCCACGATTGCGTGCTGGCATCGATGAAGTTGGGCTGGCCATCCATGTGCTGGTCGCCGCGCATGTAGTCGTAACGCAAGGCCAGTTCGAACGCGCCACGGCGATGATTGGGCGTGGCGATGCGGCTGAAGCGGCCGGTCTTGCGGTCGTAGCCGCGCGATTCGCCGGTGACGAACCAGCTGACCAGGCCATAGCTGGCCAGCACCTTGGCATGCTGGCTGCCATCGTCGAGCAGGCCGCCGCTGAATTCGCTCTGCCACGACCATGGGCCGAGCACTTCGGCATATTCCAGCGACCACTTGTCGAAATCGGTATCGCGGCCATCGGCAAACCGCGCCAGGGTGATGCGGCTGTTGTTGGCCAGATCGTTTTCCGGCCGCGGGCGGATCAGCAGCGGTGCGGTGCCGGCGCTGCCGGGACGCGCGTAGCGCTCGTGCGCCAGGGAGACACCCAGATGGCGCAGGCGCGCCTGGCCCATTTCCGGTGCGAAGGTCAGGCGCGTGCCCAGTGCGCCACCCTTGGTGGCCGAGTTGTCGATGCTTTCCAGGCTGTAGAGCGCCGTGGACCAGGTGGCATCCGGGCGATTGGCCTGCCAGGAGATCGCCTTGCGGTAGATCGGCGCCAGCGTGGTGGCCGCATAGCCGCGTTCCAGGAACGGACCGTAGTTGGAGCCGGTGCGGTCGTCCAGCGAGAAGTACTGCTTGAACTGCCCCACGGTCAGCGTGCCGGCCGCGAACTTCTTGGCGAGATAGACATCGCGCGCCAGGATGCCGCGGCTTCCGGGTTCGTACTGCAGGCCGGCGAATTCTGCTTCGGCCTTGTAGTTGAAGCCGTAGAACTTGCCGGCCACATCCAGCCAGGCACGGCGGACCTGGGTGTCGTTGCGCTCGGGTGCACCGCGTTCGTCGTTATCGAATACGGTGAAATCCCAATGGAGACGCCCACCCAGTTCGGCAGTGACCGGCCCTTCGTCATCGGCCGCATGTGCCGCCGGTGCCAGGCAGAGTGCAGCACAGACAGTGAAGGCACGCAGGCGCAAGGTGTCGTTGCTCACAGACTCTCCAGGGACATGTGTGGATCACGTTCAGCGATTTACCGCACAGACCGCCGCGGCGCGTTGGCAGCAGCCTAGTCCCGGGAAGCTGTCATGGACCTGTCGTTGGGGGGGAATGGGGAATCGGGAATGGGGAATCGCAAGAGCGGGATTGGGGCAGCGGAATTGTCGGGGCGTAGAAGCTTTTATTCGCCGGGCCTGTTACCTTCCGGCCGCGACCCATCGCCGTTCCGATTCCCCATTCCCGATTCCCCATTCATGCGCCTGCTGCTAGTCGAAGACAATGCCGACCTCGCCGATGCCATCGTGCGGCGGATGCGTCGTAGCGGGCATGCGGTGGATTGGCAGGCGGATGGGTTGGCCGCGGCGAGCGTGTTGCGGTATCAGAGCTTCGATCTGGTGGTGCTGGATATCGGCCTGCCAAAACTCGACGGATTGCGCGTGCTGGCCGGGATGCGCGAGCGTGGCGACTCCACGCCGGTGCTGATGCTGACCGCGCGCGATGGCATCGAAGACCGTGTGCAGGCGCTGGATGTCGGCGCTGATGATTACCTGGGCAAGCCGTTCGATTTCCGCGAGTTCGAAGCGCGCTGCCGCGTGCTGCTACGGCGTAATCGCGGCCAAGCCAGCGAGGTGGTGCAGATCGGCGGATTCGTGTTCGATAACGCCGCACACACGTTGATGCTCGACGGCACGCCGATCGAATTGCCCAACCGCGAATACCGCTTGCTGGAAATCCTGATCGGGCGCTTGGGCCAGGTAGTGGGCAAGGACGAGATCGGCAACGGCCTGTTCGGTTTTGACGACGATGCCGGGCCGAACGCGATCGAGCTGTATGTCGGCCGCCTGCGGCGCAAGCTGGCAAGCGCGCCGCTGCGCATCGTCACCGTGCGTGGCGCCGGCTACAAGCTGGAAGCAGCCGACCCGCATGCACCGGTGGAGCCGGGTAGCGATGGCTGAGCCGCTGATGGTGGCGCCGTCGATCCGGCGCACCTTGCTGCTGTACCTGGGCAGCCTGTCGCTGCTGGGCGCGGTGGTGCTGTTCTTTGCCGCGCGCGACTACGGCGAGCGCGCGGCCAATCGTTCCTATGACCACCTGCTGGTGTCCTCGGCACTGTCCATCGTCGACAGCGTGGCATTGGTCGGCGGCCACTGGCAGGTGGATCTGCCGTATGCCTCGTTGGACCTGCTCGGCATGGCGCCGGAAGATCGCGTGTTCTATCGCGTCTTCGACGCGCAGGGCCGCACCATCACCGGCGAGGACAGCTTGCCGATGCCGGCGCAGGTACCCAGCGATAAGCGGCCGGTGTTGTTCGATGCGCAGTACAGCGGCGAGCCGGTGCGCTTTGCGGTGGTGATGAATCGGGTGGCTTCGGCTTCCGAGCAGGGCGAGGTGCGCGTGCAGGTCGGCCAGACCCGGCGTGCGCGCGATGCGGTGGCGCGCGATGTGGTGCTCAATGCCTTGATCGCGATCGGGGTGTTGTCACTGCTGGCGCTGGGCCTGGTGTGGTTGGGCGTGTACCGCGCGTTGCGGCCGTTGCAGCGGATCGAGCGCGATCTGTCGCGGCGCGAGCCGTCCGACCTCAAGCCCCTGAGCGTGCCGGCACCGCAGGAAATGCAGCTGATGGTGACCGCGCTCAATCGCTTCATGGCACGGCTGTCGTCCAGCAACGAGACCTTGCGTGCGTTCATGGCCGAAGCCGCGCACCAGATGCGCACGCCGCTGGCCGCCTTGCGTGCGCAGGCGCAGCTGGCCATGGACGACGACGACCCGCGCGAGATGCAGCGCAGCCTGGCCGCGATCGAGCGCAATGCCAGCCACATGAGCCGCTTGCTCAACCAGTTGCTCAGCGATGCCAGCGTGATCCATCGCGCCAACCTGCAGCGCTTCGCCACCGTGGATCTGGCCGAAGTACTGCACCAGGCGCTGCACGAGGCCTTGCCGCGCAGCGAGGGCGCACCGCGCGTGCAACTGGCCATCGACCCGCAACCGGCGCTGTTGCGCGGCGATGCGCTGCTGCTACGCGAAGCGCTCAAGAACCTGATCGACAACGCCTGCAAGTACGGCGCTGGCGCACCGCTGCAGGTGGCACTGACCAGCGACGGATATCAGCACGTGCTCACCATCGCCGACCATGGCCCCGGCATCCCGGCCGCCGAAGCCGAGCGTGTGTTCGAGCGGTTCGTGCGCGGTCCGGATGCACCTGCCGGCGGCGCCGGGCTGGGACTGGCCATCGTCAAGCGCGTGGTGCAGGCGCATGGCGGACGCATCGATCTGGCCAACCGGATCGGCGGCGGCCTGATCGCCTCGCTGCATTTCCCTGGAGGAACCGCATGATGCGTGCGGCATGGCTACTGGTGTTATTGCTGCTGCAAGGTGTTGCCGCTGCGGCGCCGGGCGAAGTGCGGCGGTTTCCGGCACGCGGTGCCGCACAGGCGCAGCTGCGCGTGCAGGGCTCCACCGACCTGGAGGTGTTTGCGGCGGTGATCCAGGACTACCAGCGCCTGCATCCCACCACCGAAGTGGTGTACGAGGACGTGATTGCCTGGGACATCTACGATCACTACCTGCACCCGGGCGGAAACGCGATCCAGGCGGACATGCTGATCAGTGCCAGCATGGATCTGCAGACCAAGCTGGTGAACGATGGCCACGCATTGGCGCACCGTTCTGCGCAGACCGAGGCATTGCCGGCCTGGGCGCAATGGCGGCACGAAGTGTTTGGCATCAGCTACGAGCCGGTCGCCATCGTTTACAATACGCGCAAGCTCGATCCCGCGCGGGTGCCGCGCACACGGCGGCAGTTGCTGGCATTGCTGCGCGCAGCCGACGCGCCATTGCGCGGCAAGGTGGGTACCTACGATGTGGGGCGCAGTGGCGTGGGCTATTTGTTCGCCACCCAGGACGGCCAGGTGGGCAGCATTGCCGGCGCGCTGCTGGCCGCGCTGGGGGCGAACCAGGTCAGGCTGGAAGAGCGCACCGGCACCTTGCTTGATCTCGTCAGCCGCGGCGAGTTGTTGCTGGCCTACAACGTGCTCGGGTCTTACGCACAGGCGCGCATCGATGCCGGCGCGCCGCTGGGGATCGTGCAGCCGCAGGACTACACGCTGGTGGCGCTGCGCACCGCGGTGATTCCCAGGACCGCACCGCACGCGCCGGAGGCGCGCAGGTTCCTCGATTATCTGCTGTCGCCGCGCGGCCAGCAGGTGCTGTCGCGCGAAGCGCGGCTGATGCCGATCCTGCCCGCCGCCGGCGGTCGTGGTGGTTCGGCGCAACCGCCGTTCCGGCCGATTCCGCTTGGCCCTGGCCTGCTGGTGTATCTGGATAAGCTCAAGCGCCGTCAGTTCCTGGAAGCCTGGCTGGCCAGTACGGCGCCACCGCGCTAGCGCAGGCGGCAACCTCGTGCTGCAATGGTGATCGAGGCGAGCGGCAATGTGCGCCGCCGCGCGATGTCCGGCGCTGCATGCGGGTGTGTTCTGGCGGTGTCCGCGCGCGCTCCCGTCGCCTGCGTGCATGCAGGGGCAAGCGTCGGTGCGGCACAGTGAGGCGTCGCTGTGCCAGACTTGGCGCATGGCCGATCCCACCATTCTCGTCGCCGACGACCACCCGTTGTTTCGTGCCGCCGTGATCCATGTGCTGCGGCAGACCCTCCCGCAGGCCGAGGTGGTGGAGGCCTCCAGTGCCGCCACGCTGAGTGCGATGCTGTGTGCGCATCCGCACGCCGAGCTGGTGCTGCTGGACTTGGCCATGCCGGGTGCGCGCGGGTTTTCGGCGCTGCTGCACGTGCGCGGCGAACACCCGGACATTCCGGTGGTGGTGATCTCCTCCAACGATCACCCGCGGGTGATCCGGCGGGCGCAGCAATTCGGCGCGGCCGGCTTCATTCCCAAATCCACTCCGGCCGAAACCATCGGCACGGCGGTCGCCAGCGTGCTCGACGGATGCACCTGGTTTCCACCGATGACCGCCGAACGCTCGGAGGCCGATGCGCAACTGGCCTCCAAGCTGGCGCAATTGACTCCGCAACAGTTCCGCGTGCTGCTGAGCCTGGCCGACGGCTTGCTCAACAAGCAGATCGCGCACGAGCTGGGGCTGGCCGAAAACACCGTGAAGGTGCACGTGACCGCCATCTTGAAGAAGCTCGACTGCTACAGCCGCACCCAGGCTGCCGTGCTGGTCAAGGCCTTGGAGCCGGAAGGCGAGGGCTGAGGCAGCTTGCCGGGCGGCCGGCGCCGGGTGCCTCCGGTACGCTGTTTGGCCGCACCTGGCACACACGCAGGCTGGCGCAATGCCACCACCACTGCCCCGTGGGAGCTGCGGTCAGCCCCGCCGCAACAGCATCTGAGTGACCAGTGCGCGCAGCGCCGGCGGTCGCACCGGCTTGGACAAAAAGCCCCAGCCGGCTTCGCGCGCATGGTCGCGCAATGCGGAGCTGGGTTCGGCGGTGACCAGGATCACGCGCGGCTCGCGTTGCCAGTGCCCGACCAGTTGGGGCAGCAGCATCGGGCCGTAGTGGGCGCCCATGCGCACGTCCAGTAGCAGCAGTTCAGGGGCCTCGCCGGCGGTGGCGGTGGCCAGCGCAGCGTCCGGGCCGCCCACGAAATCCACCCGGCATTCCCAGCGCTCCAGCAAGGCGCGCGTGGCCTCGCACACGCGCGGGTCGTCGTCTACGCACCACACCCGGCAGCCGTGCAGGATGGGGTCGTTGCCGGGTTCGGCAAGCATGCTGGTTGGCGGCAGCTGCTGGGCGATGGCGGCGCGTTCGCCCAACGGCAGGGTGACCGAAAACACGCTGCCGCGACCGAGTGTGGAGCGCAGGCCGATGCGGTGCCCCAGCAGCCGGCCGATGCGTTCGACGATCGCCAGGCCCAGGCCGGCGCCGCGATCGTTGGCCACGCCATCGTCCAGGCGGCGGAACTCCTCGAAAATTTCGTGCTGCAAGGCCTCCGGGATGCCTGGCCCCTGGTCGTGGACTTCGATACGCACGCCGTTGCCGTGCCTGCGGCATCCGATCAGCACACGTCCGCGCGGGGTGTAGCGGATCGCGTTGGACAGGAAATTCTGCAGGATGCGGCGCAACAGGGTTTCATCGCTCAACACCACTGCCGAGGTCGCTACCCATTCCAGGGTCAGGCCGCGGTCTCCGGCCAGAATGCCGAATTCGCGCGCCAGGGTTTCCAGCAGCGGGGCGAGTGCGAAGTGGTGCACCTGCGTCTTCAGGCTGCCGGCTTCCAGGCGCGAGATGTCGAGCAGGCTGTTGAGGATGGCATCCTGGGCGGCCAGCGCGCCGTCGATGTTGTCGACCACGCGCACGCTGCCGGCCTCGCGCAGCTGCCCACGCAGCACCGAGACGAACATGCGCGCGGCGTTGAGCGGTTGCAGCAGATCGTGCACCGCCGAGGCAACGAAGCGCGTCTTGTAGCGATTGGCGCTTTCGGCTTCGCGCTTGGCCGCAGCCAGGTCACGGGTGCGCTCGGCCACGCGGTGCTCCAGCGCATCGGCCAGCGAGCGCAGTTCGCGTGCGGCGTTCTTGTAGCTGGTGATGTCGGCGTAGCTGGTGACAAACCCGCCGTCGGGCAGCGGATTGCCGCGGATTTCCAGCACCGTGCCGTCTTCTTTCTCGCTCTCGCGCATATGCGGCCTGCCGCTGCGCAGGTGATTGAGGCGTCGCTCGATGGCCGCTTCGATCGGCCCCGGTCCGAGCAGTCCACGGCGGGCGTTGTAGCGGAACAGGTCCTCGATCGGGCGGCCGATCTGGAGCAGTTCCGACGGGAAACGGAACAGTTCCACATAGCGCGAATTCCAGGCGACCAGGGTGAGCGCAGCGTCGATCACCACCACGCCCTGCGGCAGGTGTTCCAGGCTGCGGCTCAGGCCGGCATTGGCCTGCTGCGCGGCAGTGACCACGCCGTCCTGGGCGGTGCGCAATTCTTCGGCATGCTGTTGCAGCACTGCTTCCAGCTCATGCCGACTGCGCTGGCGCAGCGCCGAGAGCCGCCGCCGCTGTTGCACGAACAGCCACAGCAACGCCAACGCCAGCCAGGCCCCGGCGGCGGCGATCGCGGCAGCGCGACCGGCCGCGCCGCTGGTGCGGGTGTCATGCAGCAGATGCAGGTTCCAGCCGCTCTCCGGCACTTCCAGGGTCTGCCACAGCACGGGCGCTTCCAGCAGCGGGTCGCGCACATCCACCAGCATGCCGCCATCGCCGGTCTGCTCGATCAGGCGCCTGCGCAGCGGCAGCAGGCCCTGGTTGGCGTACTGGCGCGTGCTGCGCAGTTCGCTGCGGTCACGCGGGCTCAGTGGTGCCAGCATGCGGTAGCGCCAGTGGGGGCGACTGGCCAGGAACACCACGTCATGCGTATCGGAGGCCAGCACGATGTCCGGCGTCTGCAGCCACTCGCGCTCCAGCGCGGCCAGCGCAATCTTGATGACCACCACGCCCTGCACCTGGCCGGCGTTGTCGACGATGGCCTGCGACAGGAAATAGCCCGGCTCGCTGGTGGTCATGCCGATGCCGTAGAAGTTGCCGCTGCCATTGGCCAGCGCCTGCTGGTAATAAGGCCGGAATGCGTAGTCCACCCCCACGTTGCTGCGCGCCGCGCGCCAGTTGCTTGCCGCCAGCGCGATGCCGTTGCGGTCGATCAAGGTCAGCGTGGACGACTGGGTGACATTGTTGGCGCGTTCGAGCTTGCGATTGAGCTGCTCCACCTGCGCGGGCGATAACGGTCCCGACACCGCCGCGCGCAGCTGTGCATCCAGCGCCAGGATCTGCGGCAGGGTGCGGTAGCGATCCACCCGTTGCTGCAGTGCCTGCGCATACAGGCCCAGCTGGCGGCGCACCGCAGTGCTTTCCTCGCGCAGCGCGCTCTGCTGCACGAAGTGCCCGGCCGCGAGCATGGCCACGACCATGCCCCCCAGCACGATGACCAGTGTGAGCAGCAGACGGCGGCGTTGCGAGGCGTACATGGCGGTAAGTATGGCCGAGGCATGCCGCAAACGACGACGGCCGCACCTGGGCAGGGGCGGCCGTGTCGGAAACATCTTCAGCGCGGCGAGACCGCGCCGGCGATCGGATAGGCGCCACCAGCAACCAGGCGGTCTGCGGCGGACGCCTCGGTGCTTGCTAGAAATTCACCTGTGCCCGCAGCTCCATCACCTTCGGAGTCACATGCACGCCGTTGCGCGAGGCATCCACCCAGCTGTAGTTGGCCTGGAACTTGAAATGGCTGGTGAGGTACCAGTTGGCGCCGATGGTGGTGTCGTGCTGACGCCCGCCATGGACGTTGTTGTCTTCCAGGTTCAGGCGGCTGTAACGGGCGGTGAGTTCCACCGCACCATAGCGATGCGTCGGCTTGAGGTTGCCCGGCACGCCGCCGGCATAGCTGCGCGATTCGCCGGTGAGCGACCAGGTGCCGTAGACGTACTGGCCCTGCGCGATGAAATGCGGCAGGCCCCGATTACGCGCCACTTCGGCACGCAAGGCCTCGCTCTGCAGCGAGAACGGGCCATGGATCCAGACCGCTTCCAGGCCGGTGCGGATCACATGGTCCACGTCCAGGATGGTGCCGGTGTCGATCAGCCGGACGTCGGTCAGGCCGGCTTCCGGGCGGGCACGCAAGCGCACGCTGGGGCCGAATGCGACACCACGGCCATCGGTGAAGCCGCGCGGGTTCTCCGTCGAACCGGCGATGCCCAGGTGCAGCACGTCACCATCGGCCTTGCGCGGGGTCCAGACCGCATGCACGGCCTGGGTGGTGCCAGGGTTATCGCCTTGCAGGTCCTGGCCGCCGTAGGCGCCGGCCTGCAACAGGTACTGCGGGCGTTCCAGCGTCCATTCCACGCCGGTCCGGCGGCCCTGGAACACGGCCTGCACCGGCAGGCCCAGTTCCATGAAGCTGCCCGCCCGCGAACTCTGCACCGCTTCCAGGCCCACCGGTACCTTCATGTAGCCCAGACGCACGCGGCCATAATCCTGGCCCAGCAGCGCCTTGGTCTCGAAGCGGAAGAACACGTCCAGCCATAACTTGGCTTCGAAATCGAAATTCACCGAGGCATCGTAGATGCCCTTCTTCCTCACGCTGGCACCGAATTCCTTGCGGCGGAAATCGGTGCGGTCTTCCAGGCGGTCGTCGCCGGAGAAGTTGTTGTCGTCATACTGGTAGTTGCCGGACACTGAGAGTTCGGTGCCATCACCGAAGGCGTACTGGGTCGGCCAGTTGTCGATGGAAGTGGCCGCATTGGCAGCGGCAGGGGCGATGGCGAACGCCACGGCCAGAACGAGCGGATTGAGGCGCATAGGAATGATCTTCGGCAATGGAATGGGGCCGGGGCGTCCTGCCATGGCCGGCGCGGTGAATGATTTCAGCAAACGCGCAGGGCCGATGGGTAACCACGCGGAATCGGTGTCTGCGTTAAATGCAATTAACGGCCTACTGCCGCCAGGCTGAAGTGCCGTAGCAGTCGGCGGGCGGGCGCTGCGTAGTACCAATGGGTTATCGGTTACGCCCACAGCGTGCGGCCAGAATGCCCGCATCGGGTGCCTGCCAGGCACCTTCCCGTTCTCCCGGAGTGGTGTCATGCACATCAGCAAGCCTGCCGGCCCGTTGCCGGCGTCCGTGCCGTTCTACCGCCAGCTGTACTTCCAGGTGGTGGTGGCGATCGTCCTTGGCGCCTTGTTGGGGCATTTCGAACCGGCCTTCGCCGAAAGCCTCAAGCCATTGGGCGATGCCTTCATCAAGCTGGTGAAGATGATTATCGCCCCGGTAATCTTCCTGACCATCGTCACCGGCATCGCCGGTATGACCCATCTCAAGACGGTCGGCCGGGTCTTCGCCAAGGCGATGATCTATTTCCTGTTCTTTTCCACGCTGGCACTGGTGGTGGGCATGGTGGTGGCGCATGTGGTGCAGCCGGGCGCCGGCATGAACATCAATCCGGCCGAGCTGGATCAAAGCGCGGTCAACACCTACGTGCAGAAGTCGCACGAGTTGAGCCTGGTCGGCTTCCTGATGGACATCATTCCGGCCACGCTGATCAGCGCGTTCGTCGATGGCAACATCCTGCAGGTGCTGTTCGTGGCGGTGTTGTTCGGCATTGCGCTGGCCCTGGTGGGCGAGCGGGGCCGCCCGGTGCTGAGCTTCCTGGAGGCGCTGACCGCGCCGGTGTTCCGCCTGGTGCACATCCTGATGAAGGCCGCGCCGATCGGTGCGTTCGGTGCGATTGCCTTCACAATCGGCAAGTATGGGGTGGAATCGCTGGTCAACCTGGCCTGGCTGGTGGGTTCGTTTTACCTGACCTCGCTGTTCTTCGTGCTGGTGATCCTGGGTCTGGTGTGCCGGTTTTGCGGGTTTTCGGTGCTCAAGTTGATTCGTTACCTCAAGGCCGAACTGTTGCTGGTACTGGGCACTTCGTCGTCGGAATCGGCACTGCCCTCGCTGATGGAAAAGATGGAAAAGGCCGGCTGCGAAAAGTCGGTGGTGGGCCTGGTGGTGCCGACCGGCTACTCGTTCAACCTGGATGGCACCAACATCTACATGACCCTGGCGGCGCTATTCATCGCCCAGGCCACCAACGTGGACCTGACCCTGGGCCAGCAGATCACCCTGCTGGCGGTGGCGATGCTCAGCTCCAAAGGTGCCGCCGGCGTGACCGGTGCCGGTTTCATCACCCTGGCCGCCACGCTGTCGGTGGTGCCGGACGTACCGGTGGCGGGCATGGCGCTGATCCTGGGCGTGGACCGTTTCATGAGCGAATGCCGCTCGCTGACCAACTTCATCGGCAACGCGGTGGCCACGGTGGTGGTGTCGCGCTGGGAAAATGCGCTGGACCGCGACCAGCTCAAGCAGGTGCTGGATGGCGGCTCGCCGCCGCTGCAGGCACCACCAGCGGCGACCGACGTGGTCGCCCCGGCCAGCGCACGCTGAGGTTTCCTACGGCCCTGTTCTCCGTCGGCGTTGCCGGCGGGGTGCAGGGCCGTTTCGCGTTGACCCGCTAGCGGATCGCCCCGTGCGCTGCGTTGCAGCATTCGATCTCCCTGCCGTGCTGACAGCTGCGCGACAGGCCCTTGTTCAGGCAGGAGGGTAGAATCCAGTCCTCCTGCGCCCTCGAGACCCACACAGCCGATGTCCACCGACGACTTCAAACAGGCCGCCCTCGACTATCACCGCCAGCAGCCGGCCGGCAAGATCAAAGTCACCGCGACCAAGCCGATGCTGACCCAGCGCGACCTGTCGCTGGCGTATTCGCCCGGCGTGGCGTTTGCCTGCGAGGCCATCGTCGAGGACGCCACCCAGGCCAGCGAGCTCACCGCCCGCGGCAACCTGGTGGCGGTCATCACCAACGGCACCGCCGTGCTGGGCCTGGGCAACATCGGCCCGCTGGCCTCCAAGCCGGTGATGGAAGGCAAGGGCGTGCTGTTCCAAAAGTTCGCCGGCATCGACGTGTTCGATATCGAAATCAACGAAAGCGACCCGGACAAGCTGGTGGACATCATCGCCAGCCTGGAGCCGACCTTTGGCGGCATCAACCTGGAAGACATCAAGGCGCCGGAATGCTTCATCGTCGAGC
Organism: Xanthomonas cucurbitae; assembly: GCF_002939885.1. Lineage (GTDB taxonomy): Bacteria > Pseudomonadota > Gammaproteobacteria > Xanthomonadales > Xanthomonadaceae > Xanthomonas > Xanthomonas cucurbitae. Next base: position 114,392 of record NZ_MDED01000006.1, on the reverse strand, counting down.
GCAAGCTGCGCGAGCGCATGAACATCCCGGTGTTCCATGACGACCAGCACGGCACCGCGATCATCGTCGGTGCCGCCGTGCTCAATGCGCTGGTGGTCACCGGCAAGAAGATCGAAGAGGTCAAGCTGGCCACCACCGGCATGGGCGCGGCGGGCATCTCCTGCGTCAACATGCTGGTCTCGCTGGGCCTGAAGCCGGAGAACATCCTGGCGCTGGACCGCGACGGGGTGATCCACACCGGCCGCACCGATCTGGACCCGGACAAGCAGCGTTACGCGCGCGATACCGACAAGCGCACCCTGGACGAGATCGTCGAAGGCGCCGACATCTTCCTGGGCCTGTCGGCTGCGGGCATCCTCAAGCCGGAAATGGTCGCCAGCATGGCGCGCCAGCCGGTGATCTTCGCGTTGGCCAATCCCAACCCGGAAATCACCCCGGAAGCGGCCAAGGCGGTACGCCCGGATTGCATCATCGGCACCGGCCGGTCGGACTACCCGAACCAGATCAACAACGTGCTGTGCTTCCCGTACCTGTTCCGTGGCGCGCTGGACGCCGGTGCCACTGGCATCAACGAGGAGATGAAGATCGCCTGCGTCAAGGCGATCGCCGCGATGGCGCGACGCGAAGCCTCCGACCTGGGCGCCGCCTACGGTGGCGAGACCCCGAGCTTCGGCCCGGAGTACCTGATTCCGCGTCCACTGGATCCGCGCCTGCTGGTCGAGCTGTCCTCGGCGGTGGCGCAGGCAGCAATGGATTCGGGCGTGGCCACCCGCCCGATCACCGACATGGAGGCCTACCGCGACCAGTTGAGCCAGTTCGTCTACCGCACCAGCCTGATGATGAAGCCGGTGTACGACCGTGCGCGTGCCGACAAGCAGCGCGTGGTGTATGCCGAGGGCGAGGAAGAAGTGGTGCTGCGCGCGGTGCAGAACGTGGTCGATGAAGGCCTGGCCTTCCCGATCCTGATCGGCCGCCCGGACGTCATCGAGGCACGTATCGAACGGATGGGCCTGCGCCTGACCGCTGGCGTGGACTTCGAGATCACCAACATCCTCGACGACCCCCGCTTCAACGATTACTGGCAGTACTACCACGCGCTCACCGAGCGCCGTGGCGTGACCGTCACCGCGGCCAAGGAGCTGATGCGCTCGCGTCCGACCCTGATCGCCGCCGTGATGGTGGCGCGTGGCGAAGCCGATGCGATGCTGTCGGGCGTGGTCGGCCGCTTCCACAAGAAGCTGGGTTACGCGCGCAGCGTGATCCCGCTGGAGCCGCGCGTCAGCTCCACCTCGGCGATGACCGGCGTCATCAATCAACTGGGCGTGTTCTTCTTCCTGGACACGCATGTCCAGGAAGACCCCACCGTGGAGCAGGTGGTGGAGGCCACGTTGCAGGCGGCGTACCGTCTCAAGCTGTTCGGCATCGAACCCAACATCGCGTTGCTGTCGCACTCCAACTTCGGCAGCCACGACTCGCGTGACGCGCTGAAGATGCGCCAGGTGCGCGAAGCGCTGCTCAAGCGCAAGCCTGAGCTCAACATCGACGGCGAGATGCAGGGCGACACCGCCTGGGACGAGGCGTTGCGCAAGCAGATCATGCCCAACAGCACACTCAAAGGGCGCGCGAACCTGTTCGTGTTGCCGAACCTGGAAGCGGCCAACATCGCCTACAACCTGGTGCGCGTGTTCACCGACGGCGTGGCGATCGGCCCGATCCTGATGGGGATCTCCAAGCCGGTGCACATCCTCACCACCAGCGCCACCTCGCGCCGGGTGATGAACATGACCGCGATCGCCGCGGTGGATGCGCAGATCCGCAGGCAGCGCGACGCGGAAAAAGCGGCTGCCGACAGGAGTGGCGCCTGAGCCAGGTCTCGGTCAAATTTTCGCGGGCACGCCATAAGTTTTTTGCAGATGGCTTTCTCATGATCGGCTGCTGATCGCGGAGTGCAGCCGGCGGATGTCGTGAAGCCGACGGCGCAGTGTGTGATTTTGGCGATGGCCTTGGCAGGGGCGAAGTTTCCCTGCCAAGGTCGCCGCAATGGTGGACTCGGCAAAAGTGCTCGATTGCCGCCCAATCATGGCGGTCAGCTCGGTGGCTGCCGTGGTGGGGCTGGCTTGTGCATCGAATGCTACGGTCAGCCCCGGTTTTGGATGAGGCGCGTTGGTGACGGTCCTCAGGACTATGTAGTCTCCATTAGAATCCGTCCTCAGGACGGATTCTAATGGAGACTGCTGGAAGGTGTCAACGGTGGCCATTTACGAAACTGCAATCACGGAGTACCATCCACGTCCTTAGGACGTGGATGGTACTCCGTGAAACAAAGCTCAACATCTCGCGAAGCCCTGAGTTCCCTCGCCAGGGCGATCCAGCAACGGCTGGCGACTTGGGAGCGGCCTGTCGTGACAGGATACGAACTGGGTGTTTTGGCCGCGACTCATGCTGCAACCCATCCCATTCCGTTGTCTTTGTACATGGAATTGGTTCATTTGCTGACGTCCTTCGGGTTGATTGCACCGGCGAAGGGGTTCAAGTCGGGTACGGTTTTTCATCTTTTTGGTCGAAACAAGCCGGCGCCCATGGAGGTCGCTTGCTCGGTGGACCCGTTTGCGTACGTGAGTCATCTCAGTGCCATGGAGTATCACGGCATCACAGACCGGTTTGCCAAGGTGCTATACCTGTCCACACCCCCTGCCCAGGAATGGAAAGAGCAAGCGGACGTGCGCATGGAGAAAGGCCTGAAACAACTCAAGGATGGCTACCTTGCTTCCAGGCTGCCCGCATTGAGATTTCAGAAATTCGAGCGTATCGATGGAGTACGGGTTGAGTTGATGCGGCGCTCGCATCGCGGAGCCTTCAAGACCATCAAGTCTCCGTCCATCCGCGTGGCAATGATAGGGCGAACGTTCTTGGACATGCTGCGCGAGCCGGATTCGTGCGGAGGCATGTTGCATGTCGTTGATACCTATCGTGAGTACGCTGGCAGGTATTTCAGGCTCATTCTTGATGAAGTGAGCAAGCACGGAACACTGATTGAGAAAGCGCGGGCCGGCTACTTGCTGGAAACGCTATGCCATAGGTCCGACCCCGTGATTGATGCCTGGGCTTCCCGGGTTCAGCGGGGTGGCTCCCGGAAGCTGGACCCACAAGCAGAATACGCCCCTTTCTTTTCGGAGCGTTGGGCGCTGTCAGTCAATGTTCCTGCGCTGGAAGCGGCGTCGCTGGGATCGGATACGCTATGAATGAAGTGGAAATCGATGCGTGGGTTGCGCAGGCGCCGCAGGGGCAGCAAGGCTTCAGGGAGGCAGTGCACACGGTTCTGGACAGCATCGGTCATTCCCAGAATTTGAGTGCCAGGATGGTGATGAAGGGAGGGTTGCTGCTGGCCATCCGGTACGACAGCTCCCGCTATACCCGCGACCTGGACTTTTCCACCAGGGACAGCTACACGGCGGAAAGCGCTCACGCGATTCTGGAAGAGTTGGCGGAGTGCCTGGTTTCCGCAGAAGACCGTTTGCCGTATGCAACGGCATGTCGTCTTCAGTCCCACAAGATTCAGCCAAAGGGCGAATGCAAGTCGCATCAGAATCTGGCCCTGAAAATCGGTTTTGCCGATCGAGGCAATGCGGCGGCCATGGCCCGCTTGAAGGCGGGGGCATCGCCACAGGTGGTGGAAATCGACTACAGCTTCAATGAGGCGGTCTTCGATGTGGAAGTGCTGGAACTGGATGGGGGAGCGACCATTCATTCCTATACGCTGAACAATGTGCTGGCCGAGAAGTTGCGCGCTCTGCTTCAGCAACCCCTTCGAAAACGAAACCGTCGACAGGATGTCTACGACATCTGGTTGTTGCTGGAGTCGGGTCCTGTGCTCGTCGCTGAAGCGCGTGCCAGGATTCATGAAATCCTGATGGCATCGTGTCGCTCGAAAGATATCGTCCCGAGTATCGACTCCATGCAAGCTGATGCGGTGGTCTCCATGGCCCGCATCGGCTACCGGGACCTGGCCTCCGACGTTACAGGTGACCTTCCACCATTCGACGATGCGATGGGTCGGGTGGTGACGCTGTATCGCAGCTTGCCGTGGTGAGCCGGGATGAACGAAAGGAAGAATGTGCACGCGGGGATTGCGTGACTGGCAAAAGGCCGGCGCACTGGGGTGCGGGTGCCGCCGGGCACGACAGTTCGTTGGCAGTTGCTGTCGGCAGTCGCAGTGCCGCTGTGCGACGCGCAGGCTGACAAGGCGGGCGTCTTGGCACATGTCAGCGCATGGAGACGAGGGGGTCAGCGGCGCGGGCAGCAGCCAAGCGATGGCCGCTGCTAGAATACGGGCATCCGTTTTTTTCCGACCCGCACCGCCATGAGCCAGACCGCCACCGCGCCCGCCAATGCCGAGAAGCGTTACACCGTGCACCGCAGCGATCTGCCGCTGTGCTGCCCGACGCCGCAGATGGCGCTGTGGAACTCGCATCCGCGGGTGTACCTGCCGATCGAGGATGCGCCCAACGGCGAAGCCAAGTGCCCGTACTGCGGTTCGCTGTTCGTGCTGGCCGACTGATCCTGGCCGGATGCACCGCCTGACCGTGGTGCAATTGCTGCCGGCGCTGCAATCCGGTGGCGTGGAGCGCTCCACGCTGGAAGTCGCCGCGGCACTGGTGCGTGCCGGCCATCGCGCCGTGGTGGTGTCGGCCGGCGGCCGGCTGGTGCAGCCGTTGCTGGACGCCGGTGGCGAGCACCTCACCCTGGAGATCGGCCGCAAGTCGTTGCTGACGCTGCGGCATGTGGTTGGCCTGCGCCGGCTGTTTGCCGAATTGGGTGCCGATATCGTGCACGCACGCTCGCGGCTGCCGGCCTGGCTGGGCTGGTACGCGCTGCGTGGGATGCCTGCGGCGACGCGTCCGCGCCTGGTCACCACCGTGCACGGGCTCAATTCGCCCAGCCGCTACAGCGCGGTGATGACCTATGGCGAGCGGGTCATCTGCGTGTCGCGCACGGTGCGCGATTACGTATGCACGCATTATCCGCAGACCGACCCTGGCCGTCTGCGCACGATTGCGCGCGGCGTGGATGTGGCGCAGTTCCCGCGCCGTTCGCGCCCGGACCGGGATGCGCGCGCCTGGGTGCAGACATTCCTGCCCGGCCTGCCGGCCGAGGCGCCCCTGCTGTTGCTGCCTGGCCGCGGTACCCGCCTGAAAGGGCATGCCGACGGCCTGCAGCTGCTGGCCGATGTCCGCGCTGCCGGCGTGCCGGCCTGGCTATGGCTGCCCGGGGCGCGCGAGCCCGGACGCGAGGCGTATCTGCGCGAACTGGAGGCCGAGGCGGCCCGGTTGGGGGTGGCCGAGGCGGTCGCGTTCACCGAGCCGACGGCGCGCATCGCCGACGCCTACGCCGCCAGCGATCTGGTGCTGCAGCTCTCGCGCAAGCCGGAAGCCTTCGGTCGCACCGTGGTCGAAGCGCTGTCGGTGGGGCGGCCGGTGCTGGGCTGGTCTCATGGCGGGGTGGGTGAACTGCTGGCCGAGCTGCAGCCCGGCGGCGCGGTCACGCCCTTCGATAGGCAGGCGCTGCGGGCACAGGCGCTGGTCTTGTTGCAATGCGCGCCCGTACCACCGGCGGTGATCCCCTATACGTTGCAGGCCATGCAATCGGCCACCTTGAAGGTCTATGACGAACTCCGCCGCTGACGCCCTGGCGCCCCCGCCCAGCCTGACTCCCGATGCCGGCCGCTGGGCACCCGTGTGGGTGATCCTGTTCGTTGCGCTGTGGCCTACGCCGGGTCTGGCCGAAACCGTGCTGTCGCTGGGCGCACTGTTGGCGGCCTATCGCTTGTTGCACGCGCGCTTTCGGGGTGGCACCGGATTGCTCAGTGGCGCGGCCTGGGCGCTGACCAGCGTCCTGTTCTTCGCCTATTGGCTACCGCAGCTGGTGTCGGCCTTCGATGCGCTGGATGCCGGCCGTGCGCTGCGCAAGTCGGCCACCGATCTGCGTTATCTGCCTTTCATGTGGTTGTGCGCGATCGCGGTGGCCAATCCACAGCGCCGCCGCCGCACCTTTACCGGCCTGGCGGTGATCGGTGCGGTGTGGACATTCGATGGCTTATTACAGGCGGTGTCCGGCAGCAGCCCGCTGTTCTTCGGGTTGGACCAGCTCAAGCAGCTCATCAGCGGCCACGAGCTGTGCACGGCGCGGGAGCTGGCGTTGGTGGACCGTCTCAGTGGCGTGCTGGGGCCGTGCAACCTCAAGTTCGGGCAGACCCTGGCCAGCCTGTCGCCGTTCTTGCTGCTGGCGCTGGGACGACGCCACGTCTGGGCCTGGGCGGGTGCGGCAGCCGCGGTGGGCGTGGTGCTGGTGCTGGCCGGTTCGCGTGCCTCGTGGATCACCTACGCGGTGATCGTGCTGCTGTCCGGCTGGCAATTGCTGGGCTGCCGCCGGTTGTTGGCGGTGGCCGTGGCGGGCGTGCTGTTGGCCGGCGCAGTGGTGGTGGTGGCGCCGCAGGCGCGCGAGCGCATCCAGCGCACCGCCCTGGCGTTTGGCAATGGCGGTCAGGGTGTGGATCAGGCCTTGTCCGGGCGCGGCCAGATCTGGGGCGCGGCGCTGTGCATGATTCTCGAACATCCAGTCAACGGCGTCGGCGCGCGCGGTTTCCGCCAGGCCTATCCGGCCTGCAACCCGGCCCCTGCCCAAGCGCCGGCATGGGGCGAGGGGCCGGCCCTGCATGCGCATCAGATCGTGCTGGAAATCCTGGCCGAAACCGGGCTGATCGGGCTGCTGCTGTGGCTGGCCGGTGCCGCGCAGGCGTGGCGCGCGTGGCGTTATTCGAACGCTGCTGCGCGCGAGCAGGCGCGCCCGGCGATGATCGCGCTGGTGGCCACGGTGTTCCCGTTCAACACGCACCTGGCGTTCTATTCCAGCTTCTGGGGCGGGCTGTTCCTGATGCTGGCCGGGTTGTATGCCGGCGCGTTGCTCAATGACGATGGCGAACCGTCGCCGCGCTGAGTAACGGCGCTATCAGCGCCGGCCCGTGCAGCGGCGTCATTGATAGAACGCGCTACGCCCGCCCGGTTGGCGCTTGAAGCGGCGATGGATCCACAGGTATTGATCCGGTGCTTCGCGCACCATGTCCTCGATCGCGGCGTTGACCTCGGTGGTGTCGGCGATGACATCCTCCGAGGGAATGCCCACCAGCGGCGGCGCGATCTTGAGGATGTAGCGGCCGCCTTCGCGGCGATGGAAGTACGGCACCACCGCGCAGCCGGTCAGCCGCGCCAGCTGATGGGTGGCGGTGATGGTGGACGCCGGATGGCCGAAGAACGGCACGAACACGGTGTCCTTGCCGCGCATGTCCTGGTCCGGTGCGTACCACAGCAAACCGCCGCGCTTGAGATGCTTGATGGTGGCGCGCAGGTCTTCGTTGGCAAACATGTGCGTGGCATAGCGCAGGCGGCCACGCTTGACCGCCCATTCGAACACCGGGTTGCGGTGCTTGCGGTACATGCCGGCCAGCGGGACATGGTCGCACAACAGGCGCCCGCAAATCTCCAGCGTCATGAAGTGGCCGGATACCAGCAGCACGCCGCGCTTTTGTTCCTGTAGCCGCTGCAGATGCTCCAGGCCTTCGATCTGCACACCCGGGCGAATGGCGTCGATGCTGCCCCACCAGGCGCGCGCAAATTCGAACAGGCCCACGCCCAGCGCATCGAAGCTGTCGCGCAACAGTCGTGCCCGCCAGGCATCGTCCTGCTCGGGAAAGCACAGCTTGAGGTTGACCTCGGCCGCACGCCGGCGCGTGCCGGCCAGGCGCATCGCGATCCAGCCCACGCCGCGGCCCAGCGGACGCTGCAGCGTCCAGGGCAGCCGCCCGGCCAGCACCATCACCGTCAGGCCGAGGTACATGGGCCAGTGCCTGGGATTGCGCAGGGAGGGGCGGGCGGCGAGATGGGTGGATTCGGACATGCGTCGATTCTAAGGGATCGTGCCCGGCCGATCGCGCGCGGTTGCGCGCACATGCGCAGGCTGCAGCGCTCCCGTATCCTGCATGCATGCGGAAAGACCCGATCGAATGGCTGTTGCGTGGGCTGTACTCGGCGCTGTTGTACCTGTTGCTGCCGATCACGGTGTACCACCTGGTGTGGCGCGGGTTCCGCGTGCGCGAATACTTCAATCGCTGGAACGAGCGCTACGCGTCCTACACGCACGCGCGTGGTCGCCCGCGCGTGTGGCTGCATGCGGTGTCGGTGGGGGAGGTCAATGCGGCCGCGCCATTGGTCAATGCCTTGCGTGCGCAGCGGCCGGATATCCGCTGGGTCATCACCACCATCACGCCCACTGGCTCCGAGCGCGTGCGCGCGGTGTGGGGCGATGCGGTGGATCATGTGTATCTGCCGTACGACGTGCCCGGCAGCGTGGGCCGGTTCCTGGAGCATTTCCGTCCGCGCCTTGCGCTGATCCTGGAAACCGAGTTGTGGCCGAACATGTTGTTCGGTTGCCGCGATCGCGCGATCCCGTTGTACATCCTCAATGCGCGGCTGTCGGCGCGCTCGCTGCGTGGTTACCGCGTGCTGGCCCCGTTGATCGCCCGCGCGTTGCGCACGGTGACCTGCGTGGCGGCGCAATCGCAGGACGATGCGGAACGTTTCCTCACCCTGGGCGCGCGGCCGGAGCAGGTGGTGGCGCTGGGTAACCTGAAGTTCGATATCGCCGCGCCATCCCAGTTGCAGGCGCTGGTGGCGCAGTTCCGCGCGCAGGTGCCAGCCACGCGCCCGGTGTGGATCGCTGCCAGCACGCACGAAGGCGAGGAAGCGGCGGTGCTGGATATCCATGCGCGGTTGCTGGCCCAGTTTCCCGATCTGTTGCTGTTGTGGGCGCCGCGTCATCCGGAGCGCTTTGCCAAGGTGGAGGCGCTGGCGCGCGAACGCGGCTGGCGCGTGAGTACGCGCAAGGCGCAGCAATGGCCACAGGCGCGCGATGCGGTGTTCGTCATCGATACTCTGGGTGAGTTGATGAGTTTCTATGCCTGCGCGCAGGTGGCCTTCGTCGGCGGCAGCCTGCAGCCGGTCGGCGGGCACAATCTGCTGGAACCTGCAGCGGTGGGCACGCCGGCGGTGACCGGCCCGCATCTGCATAACTTCTCGGAAATCTCGCGCCGCATGCGCGAGGCCGACGCGGTGGCCATCTGCGAGGATGCCGATGGCGTGTATCGCGATCTGGCGCGGTTGCTTGGCGACCCTGCGCAACGCGCAGCGATGGCGGCGGCGGGGTTGGCACTGGTCGCCAACGGCAAGGGGGCGGTGGCGCGAACGCTGGTGCAGATTGCGCCGGATCTGCCGCCGGTCGCCGGCAACGTCGCGCTCTGATGAGTAGCGCGGCCTGGAGCGGTCGTTCGCGTCCACGCGCCTGCCATGGGATGCACCGCCCGTCACCAGGGAGGCAGGGCTGAAGGCAGGTCGCTCCGCGCGTCGGCGTGCCGGGCCATGGCACGCTGCCTGTGCTTCGCGCTGTGGTGCCCACGCACGAAAAAGGCGGGCTTGCGCCCGCCTATACAATCTCCTGCGTGCGGCCTTACTGCAGCGAACCGCTACTGCGCAGCCCGGCTTCGGCATCCTTCGACAGCAGACGATTGACGTCCTGCAGGTCGGAGATGTCCAGCTTGCCGATGGCCTGGCCCAGCAGCAGGCGGCTCTGCAGGAAGTTGTAGCGTGCCTGTGCGTAGTTCACCTGCGCCTGGAACAGCGTGCGCTGGTTCTGCACCAGATCCAGCACGGTGCGGGTGCCCACTTCCAGGCCGACTTGCGACGCGTCGTAGGCGGCCTGCGCCGAGACCACGGCCAGGCGGCGTGCTTCCACCTCGCTGATGCCGGCGACCACGTTCTGGTAGGCATTGCGGGTGTTGCGGTCCAGCGCGCGCTTCTGCTGCTCGTAGGTGTCCTGTTGCACATCGCGGCGCGCCAGCGCCTGACGTACGGCCGATTGCGTGGCGCCGCCGGCGAAAATCGGGACGGAGACAGTGAAACCGATGGAATCGGTGTCGATGTCGCGGCCCTGCGTGGTGAATACGCCGCTTTCGGCGGCGCCAGTGCCCCAGCTGTTGCTACGCCCCACGTTACCGTTCAGGCTGATGGTCGGCAGGTGGCCCGCCCGCGCGGCGTTGACCTGCGCCTCGGCGGCGCTCACCTGCAGCTGCTGTGCCTTCAGCTCCGGGTTGTCGGCGACGGCGGCGGAGACCAGTTGATCGACATTGCCGTAGGCGGCCGGCACTTCGGGCCGGAAGTCTTCCGGCAGCGCACGCAAGGCCTGCACCGGCTGGCCGGTGAGTTCGGTCAGTGCCTGGTAGTAGTCCTTCAACAGGTTGCGCGCGTTGATGGTGTCCGCGCGCGCCTGATCGTACTGGGCACGGGCTTCATGCACGTCGGTGATCGGCGCCAGGCCAACCTCCAGGCGCTTGTCGGCAAAGTCGAACTGCTTCTTGGCAGCCGCTTCGTTGGTCTCTGCGGCGGCCAGCGATTCGATGCCCACCAGGACCTGGAAATACGCTGCCGACGTGCGGGTAATCAGGTCGTTGTTGGCCGATGCCAGGGTGAAATCCGCTGCCTTGGCAATCTCGCGCTGCGCACGCAAGGTGGCGAACTGCGACCAGTTGAAGATGGTCTGGCTGGCCTGGATCTGCTGCGAGCGCGAAGAGGTGGTGATGCGGCCATCCACGCGCTCGATCTCGCGATGCGCCTTGTTGTAATCGGCCTGCCCGTTGAGCTGCGGCAACAACGCCGCGCGCGCCTGCACCTGCCCCTCCCGATTGATCAGCCGGGTCGACTCGGCCGCAGCCAGTTGCGGGTCGCCGTTGCGGGCCATTTCGTAGACCTGCAGCAGATCGGTGGCGTGTGCAGCCATCGGTGACAGGGCGGCGGCCAGGGCCAGGGCGAGGGATCGGCGGATCATCGGGAAGCGTCCTTGGGAATCAGAAGTGGAATCGGGGCGTCGGTGCGGCGCCCTGGAGATAGGCGAGGTCGGTTTCGAACAACGATTCGATACGCGGGGCGTTGACCTCGCCACGGACCAGGACCGCTTCCATCACCGGAGCGTGACCGCGCACCACGAACAGCCGGCCATTCGGGCGCAGCCATTGCAGCCACTGGACGGGCAGCGTATCGACCGCGCCGGTGACGCAGATGGCATCGAAGCGGCGCTCGCTCTGCCAGCCGAACACGTCAGCGGTCTCGATGCGCACATTGCTGCCGAGGCCGGCGTGATCGAGATTGGCGCGTGCCGCCATGGCCAGCGCCGGATCGATCTCCAGGCTGAGCACTTCGCGGGTCAACGCGGCCAGGCAGGCGGTTGAAAAGCCGCTGCCGGTGCCGATTTCCAGCAGGTCTTCGCCCGGCTGCAGGTCCAAGGCTTGCAGCATGCGGCCTTCGACCACCGGCTTCATCATCTTGTGGCCGGCCGACAGCGGAATTTCCACATCGACATAAGCCAGGGTCTTGTAGGCCTCCGGTACGAAGGCTTCGCGCGGCAGGCGCGCCAGCACGTCGAGCACGCGCAGATCCAGCACGTCCCACGGCCGGATCTGCTGTTCGACCATCTTTTCGCGGGCCTGGGTGAAATCGATCGTCATGGTGCGGTTATCCAACGCGGCGGGGCAGACATTTTACCGGTGCACGGGGCAGCTGGCGCATCTAGCATCGCCGCGCATCGAAGGCCGGCGCAGTGCCGGAAGTCATCGCGACCAAAGGGCATCGTCGATCAACGCGGCGCATAGGCCTTCAGGAAGAAATCCACGCTGGAGGCGATGTGCTCATCCACCTGTGCACGGCTGGGCTGGCCATGCAGGCCGCACATCATCAAGGCGTACAGCTCGCCCTTGAGCAGGCTGAAGAACTGCGAGGCCGCGCGCGGCAGATCGGGAATCTCCAATTGCCCGTCGGCCACCCGCGCGGCCAGGAACTCGGCCAGCGCCTGTTGGGTTCGCTTGGGGCCGGCATTCCAGAACATCTCGCGCACATGCGCATCGCCGGTGCCCGGCGCCATCATCATGCGGTGGGTGGAAATGGCCGACTCGGTGCTGACCATGGCAAAGAACGCATGTGCGATCTCAACCAGCTGATCGCGCAACGCACCCGTTGGCGCCTGATTGAACAGGTCGTCAGGCATCATCTGCTGGCACTGCGCGCGGATCGCCTCGGAGAACAGGCTTTCCTTGTCGCCGAAGTGGCTGTAGACGGTCAGTTTGGAGACCCCCGCCAGGGCGGCGATCCCATCCATGCTGACGCCGGCGTAGCCTTGGTCCATGAACAGCGCACGGGCGGCAGCGAGAATGGCAGCGCGCTTGCCAAGATCTTTGGGACGCCCCGGGCCGGTGTTGCGGGCCTTTGGCTTGAGGGGGGGCGGGCGGGGCATGCGCTCAATACTAGACCATCGGGTTCTATATTTATACTCGGCCGGCTGAACGCATCAGTGCCGCATGCGGGCGGTGTCGTGCGGCTGGAACGTGCGTTGACCCGGGCTGCGGGAATCGGGGTGTCGATCGCTGCCGCCAATGCCGAGATCGTGATGGCCTATCATGGTTTCATTCGAATGCTCCCGGTGTCATGGTTCGCCTGGCAGCTGTGGGGAATTTACCTAGGGCGGTGCAAAGGTCCCGGTGCTAGCGTGGCAGACCGCCTGCTGGCGCTCGCTGGAGAGCAACGCCATCGGGCATGGACGGAAGAGGGGACAGGTGGACAGGGACCGGGCGTATACGCAGGCAGCTTACGTTCGCGGCAGAGGCATGCCGCGTGCGGCGCGTGCGTGGGTCTGGGCCTTGTTGTGCTGCCTGCTGCCCGGGTGGCTGCCGGCCATCGCGCAGCCACCCCGGCACACCCCCTACCACACCGTCACGCGCTGGACCATGGAGGATGGGTTGCCGCACAACCTGGTGCATGCTGTGGCCCAGGGCGCGGACGGGCTGATCTGGGTCGGCACCTGGGAAGGCGTGGCGCGCTTCAACGGCCGCGACTTCACCGTCTACGATCGCCAGAACACGCCGGGGGTGGAGTTGGGTGGCGTGTTCGTGGTGGTGCGCGACGGCGCCGCCATGCTGTTCGGCACGGCTTTCGATGGGGTGTACCGCTATCAGGACGGCAACTGGCAACAGCTGGGCGGTGCCCCGGCCCGCCACCTGGCCGTCAGTGCGTTGTTGCGCGGCGCCGACGGCGCGTTGTGGGTTGGCACGCCGCAGACGCTGTACCGCATCGAGCCGGACGGGCGGCTGCTGGACATTGGCCGTCAGGCGGGCCTGCCACGCGCGCGGATCACCGCCTTGCAGGCCGACGCTGGGGGCGATCTATGGATCGGCACCGATGTGGGGTTGTACCGCCTGCCGGCAGCAGGCGGGGCAGCGGCTGCCTGGGGCAGGGCGCACGGCATGCAGGCGGCGTCGGTACGACGTCTGGCCAGCGACCGCGACGGCGGCTTGCTGGTTGCCGGCGACGACGGCGTGTGGTGGTGGGGGCGTGGCGGTGGCCTGCAGCGCTTCCGCCAGGGGCAGCGTGTGGACGCCCTGTTGCTGGACCGGCGCGGACAGCTGTGGATGAGCATGCCGACCGGCACGCTGGTGGTGCACAACCCAGCGGATGCGCGCGATGAACAGATCGCCGTCTCCGGTGTGGCCAGCCCGGCGTTGCTGGAAGATGCCGAAGGCCTGATCTGGGTTGGCAGCACCCATGGGCTGTTCCGGATTGCCGAGGGTGCCGCGTATGGCGTCACCCAGGCCGATGGGCTGGCGTCGGACTATGTGCGCTCGGTCCTGCAGACGGCGGACGGCACCGTGTGGGTGGGCAGCGCAGTGGGACTGGATCGCTGGCGCGACGGCCGCATCAGCCGGGTCGCGCTGCAGCCCGGTGTCGATGGGCGCGTGCCGGAGCAGTCGGTGCTGTCGCTGGCCGATGCGGGCGATGGCGGCGTCTGGGCCGGCACCTACAGCCAGGGCGTGGTACGCCTGGATGCGCAAGGCCTGGTGCGGTTGCGCATCGGCATGGCCGACGGCCTGCCGTCGTCGTCGGTGCGCGTGGTGCTGCCCGATGGCGAGGATCTGTGGATCGGCACCACCGGCGGCCTGTTGCGCTGGCGGCAGGGCACGCTGCGCCGGTACACCGCCGCCGACGGCGTGCCCGACGGCTCGGTGCAGGCGCTGTACCGCGATGCGCAAGGGGTGGTGTGGAGCGGTACCGATCGCGGCATGACCGCCCTGTCGCCCGATGGCAGCACCCGTGCGTGGCTGGGCGAGCAGGATTTCCCGGGACAGAACGCCTTCGATTTCCTGCGCGATGCCAACGGCGACCTGTGGATCGCCAGCGACCGCGGCCTGCTGCGTCTGCGCGCTGGGCGCTTCCGCGTGTACGACCATCGCGTCGGACTGCCTCGCGACAAGGTGTTCCGGGTGATCGACGATGGCCGTGGCTATCTATGGCTGTCCAGCAATCATGGTGTGTTCCGCATTGCACGCAGCGACTTCGACCAGATCGATGCCGGCACCCGCGACCAACTGAGCGTGGAAGTGGTGGATCGCAGCGATGGCATGCCCGGCAACCAGGGCAACGGCAGCAGTGCGCCGGCCGGCTGGTTGACGCACGCCGGGCAGCTGTTGTTCCCCACCGCTGCCGGCCTGGGGGTGATCGATCCGGCGCGGGTCGGCACCTTGCAAGGCCATCGCGTGCCGATCGTGTTCGAGCGCCTGCTGGTCGACGGCATGGTGCAGCCGCTGAGCGGGCCGCACCGGTTCGGCGCGGACACCCGGCGCATCGCGATCGGCTATGCCGGGTTGAATTTCCGTAGGCCGGACAAGGTGCGCTACCGCTACCGGTTGGAGGGATTCGATCCGGAGTGGGTGGATGCCGATGGCGCCACCGAGGCGGTGTACACCAACCTGCCGCCGGGGCGGTTCCGTTTCCGCGTGCAGGCGATGTCGTTGCCGGTGGATTGGCGGCAGACCGCCTTGCTTGGTGAATCCAGCCTGGCGCTGGCACTGGCCCCGCCATGGTGGCGCCGTGGCGAAGTGATCGCGCTGGGCCTGTTGCTGCTGGCTGGCCTGGTCTACGCATTCTATTTATGGCGCACGGCCAGTTACCGCCGTCGCCAACGCCAGCTCAATACCGTCATCGACCGGCGCACGCGCGAGTTGCGCGACAAGAACCTGGCCTTGCAACAAGCCAGCCAGGAGCGCGAAACGCTGGTGCGTCAACTGGAATACCGCGCCAGCCACGATGTGTTGACCGCATTGCCGAACCGTCGCGAAGCCGAGCGCGTAGTGCAGCAATGGTTCGACGAGGCACGCGCCGGTGGTGCGCCATTGGCGCTGGCGTTGATGGATATCGATCACTTCAAGCGCATCAACGACACGTATGGTCATGAGGTGGGTGATGCAGTGTTGTGCGCGGTAGCCGAGGTCCTGAGTGAACATGCGCAGGGACGTTGCTTTGCCGCGCGCCATGGCGGCGAGGAGTTCCTGCTGGCGGCGACCGGGCGCGATGCGGCACAGGCGCACACGCTGTTCGAAGGCATGCGGCAACGCTTGGCGACAATCGCGATCGATGTGGACGGCGGCAGCGTGCACTGCACGGCCAGCATTGGCATGGCGATGAGTGAGGAGGCGCCGACCCGGCGCGAACTGCTCGCCCTGGCCGATCGCCGTCTGTATCAGGCCAAACGGTTGGGGCGCGACCGGTTGGTGGGATAGTAAGGCCAGCTCATGGACGCTCGGCCTGCGCGCTCAGCAGGGCAACGAAGGCCTGCGCGGCACGCGACAAGGTGCGCCCACCATGGGTCACGCAGCCCAGTTCGCGCGACAGCACCACATCGGCCACCGGCAAGGCCACGACCTGATGGTCGATCATGCGCTCGGGCAGCACGCTCCAGGCCAGCCCCACCGACACCAGCATCTTGATCGTTTCCAGATAGTTGGTGGTCATGCGCAGGCGCGGCGCAAGCCCGTGTGCGGCGAGCAAGTCGGCAACGATGCGATGGGTGAAGGTGCCCGCATCCGGCAGTACCGCCGGATGCGCCACCACGTCCTCCAGCGCCACCGCGCGCATCGCGGCCAGCGGGTGGTCGGGGGCCACCACCACCTGCAGGCGGTCGTGCCAGATCCGCTGCGCACGCAGCGGGGCGCGGGTGTCCGGCGCCAGGGTGGTCACTGCCAGTTCCACTTCCCCGCGCAGCACCGCCGCGTAAGCCAACTCCGAATCCAGGAAGCGGATGTCCAGCGCCGCCTGCGGCTGCTGTGCGGCGAAGTTGCGTAGCACTGCAGGAAGCCGATGCAGGCCGACGTGGTGGCTGGTGGCTAGGCTGAGCCGTCCACCAACTGCCGCGCCCAGGTGTTCCAGCACGCGGCGGGCGTCTTCCAGTTCGGCAAGGACGCGCTGGGCGCGCGGCAATAGCGCCTGTCCGGCTTCGGTCAGTACCACCTGGCGGCCCAGGCGATCGAACAGCCGTGCCGACAACTGCGCTTCCAGCAGTGCGATGCGCTTGCTGACCGCCGGTTGGGTCAGGTGCAGCGACTCGGCGGCGGCCGAAAAGCTGCCGCTGTCGGCGATCGCCACGAAGGCAGCGAGGCTGGCAAGATCCATTGGCATTCCTAAAATTCATTCCTTGAATAAACAATATGAATTTGCGTTATCCAAGGCAAGCTCCTAGCATCGAAACCAGCCAGATGGGCCGCCGCCCCCGCCAACCGGAACCCCGCGATGACCGCCAAGACGCTGTATGACAAGTTGTGGGACATGCACGAGGTCGCCCGCCGCGACGACGGCTCGTCGCTGATCTACATCGACCGCCACATCCTGCATGAAGTGACCTCGCCGCAGGCCTTCGAGGGCTTGCGGCTGGCCGGACGCAAGCCGTGGCGCATCGACGCCAACATCGCGACCCCCGACCACAACGTGCCCACCACCCGTGCCGAGCGCCAGGGCGGGCTGGAGTCGATCTCCGACGAAGTCTCGCGGCTGCAGGTGCAGACACTGGATGAGAACTGCGACGATTTCGGCATCCTTGAGTTCAAGATGAACGACACCCGCCAGGGCATCGTGCATGTGGTGGGCCCCGAGCAGGGCGCCACGCTGCCGGGCATGACGGTGGTCTGTGGTGATTCGCACACCTCCACGCATGGCGCATTCGGCGCGTTGGCGCACGGCATCGGTACCTCCGAAGTGGAGCATGTGCTGGCCACGCAGTGCCTGATCGCCAAGAAGATGAAGAACCTGCAGGTGCGTGTCGAAGGCACGTTGCCGTTGGGCGTGACTGCCAAGGACATCGTGCTGGCGGTGATCGGCAGGATCGGCACCGCCGGCGGCAATGGCCACGCGCTGGAATTTGCCGGCAGCGCCATCGCCGACCTGTCGATGGAAGGCCGCATGACCATCTGCAACATGTCCATCGAGGCCGGCGCGCGCGTGGGCATGGTGGCGGTGGACGAAAAGACCATTGCCTACGTCAAGGGGCGCCCGTTCGCGCCCAAGGGCGCCGACTGGGAGGCGGCGGTGGCCTTGTGGCGCACCCTGGTCTCCGATCCCGACGCACGCTTCGATACGGTGGTGGAACTGCGTGCAGAAGACATCAAGCCGCAGGTCAGCTGGGGGACGTCGCCGGAGATGGTGCTGGCGGTGGACCAGCGCGTGCCGGACCCGGCGGCCGAGCAGGACCCGACCAAGCGCGATTCGATCGAACGCGCGCTCAAGTACATGGGCTTGCGGGCCAACCAGCCGATCACCGAGATCCGCCTGGATCGCGTGTTCATCGGCTCGTGCACCAACTCGCGCATCGAAGACCTGCGCGCGGCCGCCGCGGTGGCCAAGGGTCGCAAGGTGGCGGCCACCATCAAGCAGGCTCTGGTCGTCCCCGGCTCGGGACTGGTCAAGGCGCAGGCCGAAGCCGAAGGCCTGGACAAGGTGTTTCTGGACGCCGGCTTCGAATGGCGCGAGCCGGGCTGCTCGATGTGCCTGGCCATGAACCCGGACAAGCTGGGCAGCGGCGAACATTGCGCGTCCACCTCCAACCGCAATTTCGAAGGCCGTCAGGGCGCCGGTGGCCGCACCCACCTGGTCAGCCCGGCGATGGCGGCAGCAGCAGCGGTCAGCGGGCATTTTGTCGATGTGCGTGAACTGCAGGGAATCGAGAATCGGGAATAGGGAATCGCCACGTCCCGCTTCCCGCTCTGCCCATTCCCTATTCCCTATTCCCTATTCCCTATTCCCGGCCTCTCAATGACTCCTTTCACTCAACACACCGGACTGGTGGCGCCGCTGGATCGCGCCAACGTCGACACCGACCAGATCATTCCCAAGCAGTTTCTGAAGTCGATCAAGCGCACCGGCTTCGGGCCGAACCTGTTCGACGAATGGCGCTACCTGGATATCGGCGAGCCGGGGCGCGACAACAGCACGCGTCCGCTCAATCCTGAGTTCGTACTCAATTTCCCGCGTTACCAGGGCGCCAGCGTGCTGCTGGCACGCGAGAATTTCGGCTGCGGTTCCTCGCGCGAACATGCGCCTTGGGCACTGGACGAATACGGCTTTCGCGCGGTGATCGCGCCCAGTTTTGCCGACATCTTCTACAACAACAGCTTCAAGAACGGGTTGCTGCCAATTGTGCTGGCCGAGGCGGAGGTGAATGCCCTGTTCGAGCAGTGCCTGGCCACCGAAGGCTACCAACTCACCGTGGACCTGGATGCGCAGCGCGTGCGCCGGCCCGATGGTGTGGAGTATGCCTTCGAGGTCGATGCATTCCGCAAGCACTGCCTGCTCAACGGCCTGGACGACATCGGCCTGACCTTGCAGGACGCCGACGCGATCGGCCGGTTCGAGCAGGCCCATCGCGTGCGGCAGCCCTGGCTGTTCACCGCGCTACGCTGACCAGCACAGCCCATCGACACCCTGGCGCTGCGGCGCCGCCCCCCGAGGATTGCATGAGCAAGCAGATTCTGATTCTTCCCGGTGATGGCATCGGCCCGGAAATCATGGCCGAAGCAGTCAAGGTGCTGACGCGGATCGACGCCCAGCACGGTCTTGGCTACAGCCTGGTGTACGACGAACTCGGCGGCGCCGCCTACGACAAATATGGCAGCCCGTTGGCCGATGAAACGCTGGAGCGCGCGCGCGCCGCCGATGCAGTGCTGCTGGGCGCGGTAGGTGGCCCGCAGTGGGACACCATCGACCCGGCACTGCGCCCGGAGCGTGGCCTGCTCAAGATTCGCTCGCAGCTGGGCCTGTTCGCCAACCTGCGCCCGGCCTTGCTGTATCCGCAACTGGCCGAGGCATCCACGCTCAAGCCGGAGGTGGTTTCGGGTCTGGATCTGCTGATCCTGCGCGAGCTGACCGGCGGCATCTACTTCGGCCAGCCGCGCGGCAATCGCACCCTGGACAACGGCGAGCGCCAGGCCTACGACACCTTGCCATACAGCGAAAGCGAGATTCGCCGTATCGTCAAGGCCGGTTTCGAGATGGCGCGCCTGCGCGGCAAGAAGCTGTGCTCGGTCGACAAGGCCAACGTGCTGGCGTCGAGCCAGCTGTGGCGCGCGGTGGTGGAAGAGGTGGCCCGCGACTATCCGGACATCGCGCTATCGCACATGTACGTCGACAACGCCGCGATGCAGCTGGTGCGCGCGCCCAAGCAGTTCGACGTGATCGTGACCGACAACATGTTCGGCGACATCCTGTCCGACCAGGCCTCGATGCTCACCGGCTCCATCGGCATGCTGCCTTCGGCCTCGCTGGATGCCAATAGCAAGGGCATGTACGAGCCGTGCCATGGCTCGGCGCCGGATATCGCCGGCAAGGGCATCGCCAATCCGCTGGCCACCATCCTGTCGGTGGCAATGATGCTGCGCTACACCTTCGCCCAGGCCGCCGCCGCCGATGCGATCGAGCACGCAGTCGGCAAGGTGCTCGACCAGGGCCTGCGCACGGCCGATATCTGGTCGGAAGGCACCAATCAGGTGGGTACGGTGGCGATGGGCGATGCGGTGGTGGCTGCGCTGTAAGGATTTATCGTTTTGTCGAGTTGGCGGCCGCCATCGTTCCCCGGGCGATGGCCGCTTTCGCGTCTGCGTTGCTATCGATGCGCGCTGTCGCGCCCGACGGCGGGACACGCCGTAAATCCCATCTATGGAGGCTCGGTGGCGGCATCCATGCCGCCACACGGTCCCGCCGCCGGGCACGACAGCGCGCTCCCCGCTTGTGCCGCTGCCGATCGAAAAGCGTTACGTTGCTGAATGACGACGATTGCTGCTTCCGATGCTCTATCCACGTATCGACCAGCGGTACTGTCCGTTCTGCGTGGCGCGCAGCATCCAGGTGTTGCTCTTCTCTCCGCGCATCGGTGCAGTCGGAGGTGCTTGCGTGCGTGCCGGCGCGGGACCTTATGCGGCATGGATGCCGCATAAGAGCCTACATGGACGTACTTGCGGCGTGTCCCGCGCCGGCACGCGCGCAAGCGCCCTCGGGACCCGGAAACCAGAACGGCCAGCGGATCGCTCCATTGGCCGTCCAAGTTGCAACGTTCACGCCGCGCGCCTCGCGCCGCGTTACGCCACTGCCGCTGTCTTGCCGGCGACCACGCCACGCTCGCGCTGACGCAACAGACGATTGGCCACGTCCAGCCACGCCAACGCGCTGGCTTCGATGATGTCCTTGCTGGTGCCGGTGCCTTCGTATTCCACGCCGTCATGGCGCACGCTCAGGCTGGCTTCGCCGCGCGCGTCCGCACCGATGCCCACGCTGTGCACCTGGTAGCTGTCCAGTTCCAGCCGCACGCCGGTGGCTGAGGCCAGCGCGCCAAACAAGGCATCCACCGGACCGTTGCCCTGCGCGGTTTCGGCCACGCGGTTTCCTTCCGGATCGGACAGCTCCACCAGCGCATTGGCACGGCTGCCGACGTCGCTGATGGTCATCGACGCCAGGCGGTAGCCTTCCTGCACGGTGGCATCCTGCATCAGGGTCTGCAGGTCGGCATCGGTGACCACGCGTTGCTTTTCGCACAGGGCCTTGAATTGTTCGAAGACCAGCTTGACCTCTTCTTCTTCCAGCAGATACCCCAGTGCGCGCAGGCGCTGCTCGACCGCGGCGCGGCCGCTGTGGCGGCCCAGCACCATCTGCGAGGATTCCCAGCCCACGTCTTCCGGGCGCATGATTTCGTAGGTGCCGCGATGGCGCAGCATGCCGTGCTGATGGATGCCCGATTCGTGCGCGAATGCATTGCCGCCCACCACGGCCTTGTTGCGCTGCACCGGCATGCCGACCAGGCGCTGCAACAACTGCGAGGTGGAGACGATGCGGGGCGTGTTGATCGCCGAATCGAGGTTGTAGAACGCACCGCGCACCTTGAGTGCCATGGTGATTTCTTCCAGCGCGCAATTGCCGGCGCGCTCGCCGATGCCGTTGATGGTGCATTCCACCTGGCGCGCACCGCCTTCGATGGCGGCCAGCGAATTGGCGACCGCCAGGCCCAGATCGTTGTGGCAATGCGCGCTGAAGATCACCTTGTCGGCGCCTTCCACGCTGGCGATCAAGCGCGAGAACATGCCGCGGATTTCTTCCGGCGTGGTGAAGCCTACCGTGTCGGGCAGATTGATCGTGGTGGCACCGGCGGCGATTGCCACGCGCGTGACCTCGGCCAGAAAATCTTCCTCGGTGCGGGTCGCATCTTCGGCGGAGAATTCGATGTCGTCGATATAGCCGCGTGCCAGGCTTACATGCGTGTGCACCGACTCCAGCACCTGCTCGCGGCTCATGCGCAGCTTGTGCTCGCGATGCAGCGGGCTGGTGGACAGGAACACGTGCAGGCGCGGATTGGCCGCTGATTCCAGCGCCTTGGCCGAGGTTTCGATATCTGCCTGCAGGCAGCGCGACAGCACTGCCAGCGTGGGGCGGCGCAGCTCGCGTCCCATCATCGCCATCGCCTCGCGGTCGGAGTGCGAGCTTGCCGGGAAGCAGGTCTCGATGATGTCCACGCCGAGCTCATCCAGCGCGCGCGCCAGCACCAGCTTTTGCTGGGGCGTCATGCTGCAGCCGGGGGATTGCTCGCCGTCGCGCAGGGTGGTGTCGAAAATTCGGATACGCGGGGTCTGGTTGGATACGGTCGTGTTCACCAGGAAGACTCCTCTACGGCGATGGCGGTGACAGGCGTTGTAGCGACTGCGGATGGATGGGAAACAGCGGCGGCGTGGGGTGGTGGTTTGACGCTGCGTTCGTTGCGCAGCCGCTCGGTATTGCGACGGCGCGGTTTGCGTGGCGGACGCGGCCGCACTTCGGACAACAGCGTGGCCAGAACGGTGGCGTCGATATTACCGCCAGAGACCACCGCACATTTGCGTTTGCCCGCAACGCGGCGACCAGCGGCCAGGGCGAGGGCGCCGGCGCCCTCGGCGATGACGTGCTCTTCCAGTGCCAGGCGCACCAGGGTTTCGCGCAATTCGGCCTCGCGCACGATGACCACATCGTCGAGCAGGCTTGCGCACAGGCGGCGGGTGAGAAAACCGGGAATCTTGACCTTGACGCCATCGGCCAGCGTAGCCACCGGAGCGATCTCGCGCACATCGCCGCGTACAGCGCGGGCCATGGAGTCCACGCCTTCCACCTGCGCACCGATCACACGCACGCCCTGCGACTTCAATGCCAGCGCCACGCCGGAGGCCAGACCACCGCCACCGATCGGCACGATCACCACGTCCGGTGCATGCGCCGCCAACTCGATGCCCACGGTGCCTTGCCCTGCAATCACATCCGGGTCGTCGAAGGCGGACAGGAAGCGGTAGCCGTTCTGGTCGGCGAGCTCGCGAGCGAAGGCGAACGCTTCGTCGTAGCTGTTGCCATGCTGGCGCACGGTGGCGCCCCAGTGCGCCACGCCGGCGATCTTGGTCTGCGGTGCGCCGTGCGGCATTACCGTGATGGCCTGCACGCCGAGCCGGTACGCCGACCACGCCACGCCTTGCGCATGATTGCCGGCCGAGGCGCAGATCACCGGGCGTTCGTCGCCGCGTTCCAGGCCGGCCAGCAGTGCGTTCAACGCACCACGCACCTTGTAGGAACCGGTGCGTTGCAGGTTTTCCAGTTTCAACCACACACCGAAGCGCTCGGCGTAATGCAGCGGCGTGGGCGACAGATATTTGCGCAGGCGTGCCTGCGCGGCCAGCACGTCGGCCACGCTGACCGCCACGTCGGTAACGTCCGGCTCCTGCAGCGAGGGGCGGCCCGAATCAGGCATTGCGGCACACGCCTGAGCGATCCGGAAGAAGCGACCTCCGGACGGCGTGATGGTGATCGCGCGAGGTGTGTGCGTTCATGCGGCGGCCTCCACCGATTCCAGCGCGGTAATCGCAACGGATTCGCAGTCGTACACCTTCTGCAACTGCAGGCGCAGCGTTTCCGGCGGACGGCTGCTGTCCACATCCAGTTGCAGGTGCCAGCGGCCGGACCCATCCGGTTGTGCGGCGCCCTGGATGGCACAGAGACGGAAGCCGCGTCGCTCGGTCATGCCGATCACGCGCACCAAGGCGCCCTCGGCCGGCTTCAGCACCAGATCAAGCCGGTAACGCATGTGTCGTCTCCTTAGCCGCATGTGCGGGATTGCTGTCCAGCATGGTGCTGTTGGCGTTGTTGGGCGGCACCAGCGGCCAAACGTTGGCGCGTGCATCGATGGCGACATGCAGCAGCCCGGGACCAGGCTGGGCCAGTAGGTCGGCCAGTGCGGCGTCCACCTCGCCACGCGCGATGATGCGCCTGGCCGGGATGCCGAACACCTGCGCCAGCGCCGCAAAATCCGGGTTGTCGGACAGGTCGATCTCGCTGTAGCGCTCGGCAAAGAACAGCTCCTGCCACTGCCGCACCATGCCCAGCGAGCTGTTGTCCAGCAGCACGATCTTCACCGGCAGCTTGCAGCGCGCGATGGTCACCAGCTCCTGCACGTTCATCATGAAACTGCCGTCGCCGGAGACCAGTACCACGGTGCGATCAGGGCAGGCGAACTGCGCGCCCATCGCCGCCGGCAGGCCGAAGCCCATGGTGCCGAGTGCGCCGCTGGTGAGGTGGTTGCGTGGATCGTTGAAGCGGCAGTGCTGGGCCACCCACATCTGATGCTGGCCCACATCGCAGGCGATGATGGTGTCGGCCGGGGCCACTTCGCTCAGCCGCTTCAACAGGGCCGGCGCATAGATATCGGTCCCGGGCGCATCGTAGCGCGTACCGAATTTTTCGCGGTTGGCAAAACAGCGTGTGCGCCATGCCTGGCAGTTGGCCCGCGCGGCGCTCAGCGCCTTCAGGCTGACGCCAACATCGCCGGGCACCGCAACATCGGCGGTGCGCAACTTGGAAATTTCGTAGGCGTCGGCATCCAGATGGATGACGCGCGCGAACGGGGCGAACTCGCTCAGCTTGCCGGTGGCACGGTCGTCGAAGCGTGCGCC
Source organism: Xanthomonas cucurbitae (assembly GCF_002939885.1). GTDB lineage: Bacteria > Pseudomonadota > Gammaproteobacteria > Xanthomonadales > Xanthomonadaceae > Xanthomonas > Xanthomonas cucurbitae. The sequence goes on along the minus strand of NZ_MDED01000006.1, from coordinate 89,974 downwards.
CACCACCACCAGCAGGTCGCACTCCTGGATGGCCATATTGGCTGCGCGCGTGCCATGCATGCCCAGCATGCCCAGGTAATCGGCATGCCCATGCGGCAGCGCACCCAGCCCGCGCAAGGTCAGCGCGGTCGGGATGCCGGTGACCTCGACGAAGCGCCGGAACGCTTCCACCGCACCGGCCAGCGCGATCCCGCCACCGCCGTACACCACCGGGCGTTCGGCGCTGGCAATGGCTGCCAGTGCCTCGGCCAAATTCGCGTCCGCCGGTGCCGGTGGCGGCAGCACCGCCGCTGGCACATGCTCTGGCAGATGCGCCGCATCGGCGAGCTGCACGTCCTTGGGCAGGTCGATCAACACCGGCCCGGGACGTCCTTCGCGTGCAATCCGGAACGCCTCGCGCACCATCTCCGGCAACTGGTCCACGCTGCGTACCAGGAAGCTGTGCTTGACGATCGGCATGGTCATGCCGAACACGTCCAGTTCCTGGAACGCGTCGGTGCCCAGCAGCGGCGTCGATACCTGGCCGGTCAGGCAGATCATCGGCACCGAGTCGAGCATCGCATCGGCGATACCGGTGACCAGGTTGGAGGCGCCCGGGCCGGAGGTGGCCACGCACACGCCGACCCGGCCGCTGGCACGGGCGTAGCCGTTGGCGGCCAGGGCAGCGCCCTGTTCGTGGCGCACCAGGATGTGCTTGAGCCTGGAATCCACCAGGGCGTCGTAGAACGGCATGATGGTGCCGCCCGGATAGCCGAACAGCGTTTCCACGCCCTCGGCTTCCAGGGCCTGCGTCAGCCAGCGCGCGCCATTGCGGGGCGTGCTGTGTGCGGAGGTGTTCATGCGTTGCGGACCTTCGGTGTTAAGCGGTGGGGGATGCGGCGGCAGTTACGCCGCTTGTTGGTTCGCTGGTGCGGCAGCGGCCTGCTGCTCACCGTTGAGCCATACCATCTTGGCGCGCAGCTTCTTGCCCACTTCTTCGATCGGATGTTCCAGATCGGCTTGTTTGAACTTGCTGTAGTTCGGCAACCCGGCTTCGTATTCGGCCACCCAGTTCTTGGTGAAGGTGCCGTTCTGGATGTCGGTCAGCACATCCTTCATGCGCGCCTTGGTGCTGGCGTCGATCACGCGCGGGCCGCTGACATAGTCGCCGTATTGTGCGGTTTCGGAGACGAATTCCAGCATGCGGGTGATGCCGCCTTCGTAGAACAGGTCCACGATCAACTTCAATTCGTGAAGGACTTCGTAGTACGCGATTTCCGGCTGGTAACCGGCTTCCACCAGCACCTCAAAGCCGGCCTGCACCAGCGAGGACGCACCGCCGCACAGCACCGCCTGCTCGCCGAACAGATCGGTCTCGGTCTCTTCCTTGAAGGTGGTCTTGATGATGTTGGCACGCGCGCCGCCCAAACCGCCGGCATAGGTCAGCGCGAACTGCTCGGCCTTTCCGCTGGTGTCCTGGTACACGGCGTAGATACACGGCACACCGCGGCCGATTTCGTATTCGCGACGCACCAGTGCGCCCGGACCCTTGGGCGCCACCAGCACCACGTCCAGATCGGCGCGCGGGGTAATCATGTCGAAGTGCACGTTCAGGCCATGCGCGAACAGCAGGCAGGCGCCCTGCTGCATGTTCGGCGCGATGACCTCTTCATAGAGCTTCTTCTGCACCATGTCCGGGGTCAGCACCGCGACCAGGTCGGCGGTTTTGACCGCGTCGGCCGGTGCCACCACGGTGAAGCCATCGGCCTGGGCCTTGGCCTCGGTGGGGCCGCCCGGACGCAGGCCAACGGTGACCTCGAAGCCGGAATCGCGCAGGTTCAGCGCATGTGCGCGGCCCTGGCTGCCGTAGCCGATGATCGCGATTTTCGGTTGGGTGTGCTTGCTCATGAAAAATCCTTGGGGGTTGGCAGTGGAAAAACGTATCAGCCGGCAGTGCGTGCACTGGACGGCTGAGCAACGGGGGAAGGCGCGCCGGGATTGCGCGGACAGCCATCGGCACCGGTACGCCCGGATGCGCCGGTATGACCTGTTGTCGTGATTGCAGCGAAATCGTTCATGTCATTCGAAACTTTTGGCGGTCCCTGAAACGCGAAACCCCGCGCCGTTGCCGGTGCGGGGTCTGATCGAAGCCTTGTGTGTCTGCTGCCTACACGAAGCCCCGTCCCGCACCGGTTGGCGAGGTAATAAGTACGAGCACAAGGAGCGCGGCTGCCGACGCGCCGAAGGGCGCGGACATCAAGGCGTTGGAGCTGGCGTGGCGGTGCGACATGGCCCTGAGATAACCATTGTCGGTAGCGAGGTGTCAACCCTTGCGATTGAAACTGGGGCGAAGGCCGTGCATGGCGCGCGCAAACCCGCGTGGCAGCAGCATGGTTTCCCCTGAAACTGGCGCAACCCAGGCAGCGGGGTCCCGGCCCGGGCCCGCTGTTGCGCGGGCGGCTGCCGGCACACGAGGTCGAGCGACCGCGACGGCGCAGGCCGCTGGTATGGTTGGCACCTCATCTGTCATGCCATGGGGAAGTGCTGTCATGCGTCGCGTACCTGTTCTGTTGCTGTCTGCCCTGGCGCTGGTGGCGCTGCCGCTTGGCGCCGCTGACCGGATCACCGGGCAGCCCTTCGCCACCCGCTCGGAAGTCATCGCGCCGCATGCCATGGCGGCCACCTCGCAGCCGTTGGCCACCCAGGTCGCGCTGGAGGTGATGAAGAACGGTGGCTCGGCGGTGGATGCGGCGATCGCCGCCAATGCGGCGCTGGGCCTGATGGAGCCCACCGGCAACGGGGTGGGCGGGGATCTGTTCGCGATCGTGTGGGACCCCAAGACCAGCAAGCTCTACGGCTACAACGGCTCGGGCCGTTCGCCCAAGTCGCTGACCCTGGCCGAGCTGCAGCGCCGTGGGCTGAAGGACATTCCGCCGACCGGCCCGTTGCCGGTATCGGTGCCGGGCGCGGTGGATGGCTGGTTCGCGCTGCACGAGCGCTTCGGCCGCAAGCCCATGGCGCAGAACCTGGCACCGGCGATCCGTTATGCCCGCGAAGGGCATCCGGTGGCCGAAACCATTGCCTATTACTGGGACCGCTCGGTGCCGCGGTTGCTGCAATATCCCGGGTTCAAGGAGCAGTTCACTATCGACGGGCGCGCCCCGCGCAAGGGCGAGCTGTGGAAGAACCCGAACCTGGCCAATACGCTGCAGCAGATCGCCGACGGCGGCCGCGATGCGTTCTACAAGGGCGCGATCGCGCGCACCATCGGCGCCTACTTCAAGGCCAACGGCGGGTATCTGAGCTACGAGGACATGGCCAGCCACCAGGGCGAATGGGTGGAGCCTGTCAGTACCAACTATCGCGGCTATGACGTGTGGGAATTGCCGCCCAACAGCCAGGGCATCGCCGCGCTGCAGATGCTCAACATCCTGGAGGGCTATGATTTCTCCAAGATTCCGTTCGGTTCGGCCGAACATGTGCACCTGTTCACCGAAGCCAAGAAGCTGGCCTTCGCCGATCGCGCGCGTTTCTATGCCGACCCCGCGTTCCAGCCGGCGCCGTTGACCCGCTTGCTTTCCAAGGACTATGCCGCCCAGCGGCGCGCGCTGATCTCGATGGAGACCGCGCTGAAGGAAGTGCAGCCTGGCACGCCCAAGCAATTGGAGGAGGGCGACACCATCTACATGACGGTGGCCGATGCCGACGGCATGATGGTGTCGTTGATCCAGTCCAACTACCGCGGCATGGGCAGCGGCATGGCCCCGCCGGGGTTGGGCTTCATCCTGCAGGACCGTGGCGAGATGTTCGTGCTGAATAAGGACCATCCCAACGGCTATGCGCCGGGCAAGCGGCCGTTCCAGACCATCATCCCGGCCTTCGTCACCAAGGACGGCAAACCGTGGCTGAGCTTCGGCGTGATGGGCGGGGCGATGCAGCCGCAGGGCCATGTGCAGATCGTGATGAATCTGGTGGACTTCCACATGAACCTGCAGGAAGCGGGCGATGCGCCCCGCATCCAGCACGAGGGGTCCACTGAACCGACCGGCCAGGCCACCGCGATGCGCGATGGTGGCGAGGTCAATCTGGAAACCGGCTACTCCTACGACACCATTCGTGCGCTGATGCGCAAGGGTCACCGAGTGATCTTCGCCGATGGCCCCTACGGCGGCTATCAGGCGATTGCGCGTGATGCGGCCAGCGGGGTGTATTACGGTGCTTCGGAAAGCCGCAAGGATGGCCAGGCGGCCGGCTACTGAGCGGGCCGCAGATGGGTGCGCCGTTTGACCGCAATCACGGCGCGCCGCCAACGACAGTGATGGACAGGACATTGCCATGAGTTCGATGCAACAGCCCGATTTGCCCTCGCAAATGCACGCAGCCCTGCTGCCCGATGCCCCGGTGGCCTTGCTGCGCCTGTCGGCCGAGGCCCGCGTGGTGGCCTGCAATCGCGCCGGCCTGGATGTGCTGGGCCAGACCGCCAGGGATCTGATCGGTGCGCCGGCCAGTGTGCTGTGGGGACTGGATGCCGCCAACCTGGTTGGCGACGAAGGCGTGTGGGCCGCTGCGGGCGACGACCCGGCCCGGCGCGTGCGCTATCTGCGCGACCACGCGCATGGCGGCTGGATGCTGTCGCTGCCGCATGTGGAAACCGCCGTGCTGCTGCGCGAGGCCACCCGCCTGGCCGAAGACAGCCGGCCGGTGCCGATTTCGCCGCTGTTGCAGCCGCTGGTGGCGCGCCTGCAGGCCGAGCACGAAGACCGCACGGTGCTGGAGCGCACTGCGCAGGCATTGGCTGGCTGCGAACTGGAACTACTGCTGCCCTCCGGCCTGGGAGAGACCGAGATGGGCCGCCGGCTGCAGGCCGGCTTCGGCAATCTGGCCGAAGCGATTCGCCAGGCAGTGGCGCTGTCGGTGCAGATTGCCGCCGAAGTGCCGCCGCTGGTGGCCGAGAACGATGAGATGGTGCGCCAGTCGCAGGCGCAGACCGACGCACTGGATGGGGCGCGGGACGCGGTGGGGCGGCTGTCGGCCAGCCTGCAGGACATCAATGCGGAACTGGCGCAGGTGATTGCGCTGGCCGCCAGCGCCGACGACAGCGCGCGCCAGGGTGTGGCCGCCGCGCACGCGCTGGGGCAGGCCATGCACGAGGTGGAGCGCCGGGCGGCACGCGCCGGCGAGGTCATCGAGGTGATCGACTCGGTGGCGTTCCAGACCAATATTCTCTCGATCAACGCCAGCATCGAGGCGGCGCATGCCGGCGAAGCCGGGCGCGGTTTTGCCGTGGTTGCCACCGAGATCCGCCGCTTGGCCGAACGTGCCGGTGCGGCGGCACGCGATGTGCGCGCGATCCTGGCCGAAACCAGCGCCGCAGTAGGCGAGGGCGCGGCTTCCGCACGCGGCACCGAAGCGGTGCTCGATGGCATCACCCGCGTGCTTGGCCAGGCCAGTACCGCGATGACCACGGTGGCCGGGCGCATCCAGGCGCAGGATGGCGAAATTCGCGGTATCGAGCAGGCGGTGGATGGCGTGGTCGCGCTGGGCCGCAGCAATCTGCAGCACGCCGCGCATGTGGCCGAACGCAGCGAAGCGCTGGAGCGCGGCACGGAAACCCTGCGCGATTGCGTGGGCCTGTTCCGGTTGCCGGCCGACCCGCTGCAGGTGCCGCGGCATGCCCGCGTCAAGGAGCTGGCGGTTGCCGCCGCAGGCAAGATCGGTACGGCGTTGGCGCAGGCCATCGCGCGCGGGCAGATCGACGAGGCCGCGCTGTTTGCGCGCACCTACCTGCCGATTCCCGGAGTGGAGCCGCCCAAGTTCAGTACCGACTTCGACGCGTTGTGCGACCAACTGCTGCCGGCTCTGCAGGAACCCTTGCTGGAGGCACACCCATGGATCGTCTTCGCGATCAGCGCCAATCCCGACGGCTATGTGCCCACCCATAACCTGCGCTTCACCCAGCCGCTGACCGGCGACCCCAAGCGCGATCTGGTGGGCAACCGCACCAAGCGCAAGTTCACCGACCGTGTTGGCCGCAGCGTCGGCGCACACACCGACCCGTACCGCCTGCAGGTCTATCGCCGCGACACCGGGCAGATCATGTTCGACCTGTCCGCGCCGATCTTCGTGGCGCGCAAGCACTGGGGCGGTCTGCGGGTGGGGTATACGCTGGAATGACCTCGCATGCGGGCGGGCCGGCATTGGGAGGCGGCGCGTTTCGTGTTCTAATTCGCGTCGAAGTGGGGGTACCGCGTCATTGCGCGGTTGAGATAGTCCCTTCGAACCTGATCCGGCTCATACCGGCGTAGGGAAGCTTCGTGAGATGCGATGGTCCGTGCCTGCATGGGGCCTGCGTATTGAGCGCCGCCGCTTCGTCCGCACTGCGACTCCGTCGCAGGGCCAGCGCCACCGGTGCTGGTCTTCCAGCACACAGGACGATGTCATGAACGCCGCGCCCACCGTTTTGCAGCAGCACGCCCAATCCCTGTCCGAGGCCGTGACCCAGCCGATTCCCGGCTCCCGCAAGAGCTTCGTGCAGGGCTCGCGCCCGGACCTGCGGGTGCCGATGCGCGAGATCGCATTGACCCGCACTCCGACCCTGTTCGGTGGCGAAGACAACCCGCCGCTCAGCGTCTACGACACTTCCGGCCCCTATACCGACCCGCAGGCGACGATCGATCTGGCCGCCGGCCTGGCGCCGTTGCGCGCGGACTGGATCGCCGAACGCGGCGATACCGTTGCACTGGAGCAGCTCAGTTCCAGCTTCGGACGCGGTCGCGAGCAGGACGCGCGGCTGGACGCGGTGCGCTTTGCCGCGCGGCGCCTGCCGCAGGTTGCGCGCGCTGGGGCCAACGTCACCCAGATGCATTACGCGCGCCGCGGCATCGTCACCCCGGAGATGGAGTTCGTGGCCATCCGCGAAAACCAGCGGTTGGAGGCGGTCGCCGATGCGGTGCTGCGTCAGCAGCATCCGGGCGAGCAGTTCGGCGCCGCGATCCAGCAGCGCATCACGCCGGATTTCGTGCGCGAGGAGATCGCCCGCGGTCGCGCGATCCTGCCCAACAACATCAACCACCCCGAGAGCGAGCCGATGATTATCGGCCGCAATTTCCTGACCAAGATCAACGCCAACATCGGCAGCAGCGCGGTGTCTTCCGGCATTGCCGAAGAGGTGGAAAAACTGGTGTGGGCGATCCGCTGGGGCGGCGACACGGTGATGGATCTGTCCACCGGCAAGCATATCCACGAGACCCGCGAATGGATCATCCGCAATTCGCCGGTGCCGATCGGCACGGTACCGATCTACCAGGCATTGGAAAAGGTCGACGGACGCGCCGAAGAACTCACCTGGGAGATCTTCCGCGACACCTTGATCGAACAGGCCGAACAAGGCGTGGACTATTTCACCATCCATGCCGGCGTGTTGCTGCGCTATGTGCCGCTGACCGCCAAGCGTCTCACCGGTATCGTGTCGCGCGGCGGTTCCATCCTGGCCAAATGGTGCCTGGCCCATCACAAGGAAAATTTCCTCTACACCCACTTCGAAGACATCTGCGAGATCATGAAGGCCTATGACGTGGCGTTCTCGCTCGGCGATGGCTTGCGTCCTGGCTGCATCGCCGATGCCAACGATGCGGCGCAGTTCGGTGAACTGGAGACGCTGGGCGAGCTGACCCGGCTTGCCTGGAAGCACGATGTGCAAACCATGATCGAGGGTCCGGGGCATGTGCCGATGCAGCTCATCAAGGAAAACATGGACAAGCAGCTGCGCGAATGCGGGGAGGCACCGTTCTATACGCTGGGGCCGCTGACCACCGATATCGCGCCCGGCTACGACCACATCACCAGCGCGATCGGCGCGGCCATGATCGGCTGGTACGGCACCGCGATGCTGTGCTACGTCACGCCCAAGGAGCACCTGGGCCTGCCCAACCGGCAGGATGTGCGCGACGGCATCATGGCCTACAAGATCGCCGCGCATGCCGCCGATCTTGCCAAGGGCCATCCAGGTGCGCAGGTGCGCGACAACGCACTGAGCAAGGCGCGCTTCGAGTTCCGCTGGGAAGACCAGTTCCATCTCGGCCTGGATCCGGAAAAGGCCAAGGAGTTTCATGACGAAACCCTGCCGAAGGACGCCCACAAGCTCGCGCATTTTTGTTCGATGTGCGGCCCGCACTTCTGTTCGATGAAGATCACCCAGGACGTACGCGATTACGCGGCCGAACACGGGATGGGTGAGGAGCGGGCACTGGCGGCCGGCATGGAAGAAAAGGCAGTGCAGTTCCTGGAGCAGGGGGCGCAGGTCTACCGCGCCTCGTAGGCTGCCAAGACCACGGAGCGGGTAGCCTGACAGGAAGAGTTCAGTTAGCTCCGGCGCAAGTCGCCGGGTGCTGCGCACCTGCCGCGCGGCAATCCGCCGGCAGGCAGCTACGGCCGATAAGGCTCTCGGGCTGCAGAGCTGAATCGCAGATAAAAAAAATCGCGCCAGAAGGCGCGAAGAGAACAGCATGGTTATTTGAATGCGTCGGCGAGAGAGAGAGAGCCTGACGTCGCCGCCGGTCATGGCTGGCAACGAGGCATAGGGTAAAATTTGCAACAAATGGATGCATGACGCAGTCGGTCGTGGTCCTTTGCTGAATTTGGCGTTTCGCGTCCCGGCGCGGTGCGTTCTTTGCCGTCTTTTGCGTGCGATGCGTTTCTTTGCCGATGAGTGTCCCTCCCGCTAATGCAATGCCCGCTGGCCGGTTGCGTGTCGGCCAGTGCGTGGTCGACGTCGCCTCGCGCGAAGTGCATGTGCCCGGCGCCCGGCGCGCACTACGCCTGGCACCGAAGTCGCTGGCGGTGCTGCTGACGCTGGCGCGTCAGCCGGGGCAGGTGGTCAGCCGCGAACAGCTGTTGGCCGAAGGGTGGCCGGACACCTTGCCCACCAACGACGTGGTGACCCAGGCGGTGACGCAGCTGCGCAAGGCGTTTGCCAGCCAGGGCAGCGAGCGTTCGCAGCATATCGAGACCATCGCCAAGACCGGCTACCGCCTGATCGCAGCAGTGGCGTGGGAGACGCACACGCCGGCGCTGCCATCGCCGCCGGCGGATTCACCACAGCCCGCGCCGCTTCTCGTGCACACCTCGCCTGCCGAGGCGCCGCCGACGACAGGCACCGCCGCCTCGGCACACGACGGTTCCGTGCCGTTACCGAGCGCGCCTGCTCCGGATGCATCGGTCGTCGTGCGGCGGCGCTGGATGGCCCTGGGGGTGGCGAGCCTGGCGCTGCTGGTGCTGGGTCTGGCGATGCAGGCGCTGTGGCCGGGTGCGCCGTTGGCCGAAACCGGCCCCGCATCGGCCACCGTGCCGGGCAGTCCCAAGCGGCCCTATCAGGTCATTACCGCCGGTGGCGGTTTCGACCTCACCCCCAGCCTGTCGCCGGATGGGTCGATGGTGGCCTATGCCTCGTTGACCGAGGGTCGCCTGAGCACCTCGATCCTCATCAAGCGCACCGATAGCGCCTACCCGCACGTGCTGCAAACACCTGCGGCGCGTGTTTCCGATCGGCTGCCGGCGTGGTCGCCGGACGGGCGGGACATCGCCTTCTCGCGGCAGTCGCCCGACGGCACCTGCCGGATCATGATCGCTGCCGCGGCCGGTACCGCAGCGGCGCGCGAAGTGGCGCGCTGCGACGGTGCGGACATGCTCAGTTTCACCTGGTCGCCGGATGGGCGCGCGCTGCTGTTCGGCAGCATGACCGGGGCACGGGCTTGGCCGCGTATCCGCCGCCTGGACCTGGATGGTGGTCAGTGGCAGCCCTTGAACTACAGTGCTAGCGCGAGCGATTTCGACTACGCGCCGCGCTACTCGCCCGACGGGCGCTGGATCGTGTTCCTGCGCAATCCGCAGCTGGGCGACCTGTGGCGGATTCCCGCGCAAGGTGGCACCGCCGAACGCTTGACCCACGACAACGCCGATATCCGCGGCTGGAGCTGGTTGCCGGACGGCAGTGCAGTGGTCTTCGGGCGCCGCGTGGACAGCGAGGCGCGGTTGTATCGGCTGGATCTGCACGATCACCGCCTGCACGACCTGGGTGTGGACGATGCGCAGGCGCCTGACGTGGCGGGCGGCCATCTGGTGTTCGTGCAACGCAGGCCGCAGTTCCGCCTCTACCAGGTCATCCACGACCCCATGAACGGGGGCTACATCCGACGTCGGTTATTTGCCTCCAGCGGGCGCGATGACCACCCGGTGATCGCGCCCGATGGCCGCCAGCTGGTGTTTGCGTCCAATCGCTCCGGCGCCTATGGGCTGTGGTGGGGCGATGTCACGCGGCCCGGCTCGGTGCGCCTGATCGAAGGCGTGCGGCCGGATGCGCGCCAGGCCGCCGACTGGTCGGCCGATGCGCGCAAGGTGCTGGTCAGCGGCAGCGATACGCAAGGGCACGCGGCCTTGTTCGAGGTGACGCCGGGAACAGGCAAGGTGGTGCGCCTGCCGGTGCCGCAGGCACGGCTGCTGCAGGCGCTCCATCTGCCCGATCCCGACCGTTTGCTGGTGGTTGCGGCGGGCGAGGATGGACACACCTTCGCCACCGTGTACGACAGGCGTAGCCAGCTGTGGCGCGCCCTGGCGTCGCTGCCGGATGTGTCACAAGTGCGTCTGGACCGCGTCAGCGGACAACTGCTGTTGACGCGGCTGAGCGGCGGCGGCCTGTGGCAGATCGCACCCTCGTTGGCGGCCGACACCTTGCAGGCCGTCGACCCGCAGCAACCCTCGCGCTGGCGTTACCGGGCCTGGGCGCCGGGCGTTGCCGGGCAGGTGCATTACTTGTTGTCCACCGACACCTGCGCCACCTACGACGCGGCGCTGCGCGTGGGCCATGGCCGGTGCCTGGACGCGACCAAGTTCGCCACCATCAATGGCTTCAGCGTGGACCAGCGCAGTGGTGCGTTGTATGTGGCCCTGGCCGAGGAAGACGGCAGTGCGATCGCCCACATGCCGCTGCCGGAGCGCCCTGGTGCCACGCTGGGCTTCATTTCCAACCTCTTGATGATGCTCAGGAAAATGGCCTCGTAAGTTCTTCGGAAAGGCTTCGTGGCGATTTCGGCACAGCTTCGTCGGAACGTCCTGACTGGCGCCGGATTCGGCAAAACACTGGGCGCTCTTTTGTACAGGGGGCCGCCAACATGCAACAAGTCATCCTCGCCGACCGCGGTCTGGCCGTGCTGCTGGACGCTGCCAGCGACGCGACCCCGACGACGTGTCTGGCGGTGTCGCGGCTGGGCAGCATCCGCACCGTCTCGGCCACCTTCACCTTGTGGGTGCAGCTGCGTGGACGCGCCTGGGTGGAGTCCAGGGAGGGACGCTTCCGGCTGCGTGCTGGCGACTGGATCGCCTTCGACAAGGACTCCCAACCCACCGTGCAGGCCGATCGTGGTGCGCTATGCGTTGGTGTCGGCCTGGATAGCGATAGCCTGCAAGCGCTGGCCGAACTGACCGATGCCACCCTTTATCCCGGACGCAGCCAGTTGACGCGCAGCGATCTGCGCATTGCACTGCGGCTGTGGCGCAACGCGGCCACGCGTAGCGACACTGCCTCGGCACGGCCGCTGCTGTTGCATCTGGCCGCCATGCAGCGCGGTTTCATTGCACAGGAACAGCGCTGCCCGGGGCGTTCGCGCAGCCGCCGTCGCCAGGTCTTCGGCCGCATGCAGCGCGCCCGGCTGTACCTGGAGGGCAACAGCGATCGGGTGGTCCGCATCAGTGAACTGGCGCAACTGACCAACTTCTCCAGTTGGTACGTCTCCAAGACCTTCCAGAGCCTGTACGAGGAAAGCCCGCAGGCCTTGTCGGCCCGCTTGCGCCTGGAGCGCGCCTCGGATTTGCTGCGTGACACCTCGATGATGATCGGCGAGGTCGCGGCCGCCAGCGGCTTCGATAACTGTTGCAGTTTCGCCCGCGCGTTCCGCGCACGCTTCGGCGTCTCTGCCTCCCATTACCGCGACCAGGCAAGCATTCCGCCAGAGTCGGCAAAGCCACGGAACGTGACCCGCAAAGCGACGGCGTTCACGCAACCGTAATTTGCACAGGGGCGCTTAACGCGCCACTAACGAACCCTGGAGAGATTGATGAACCTTCGCACTTCCGTAGTGCGGCTGGGCCTGTTGCCCGCCGGTATTGCGATCGCGTTGACGCCGGCGTTTGCCGCCAATGCACAAGAGCAGTCCGCCCCGTCGACCACGACGCTGGACCGCATCGAGATCACCGGCTCGCGCATCCGCTCGGTCGACGTGGAAACCGCCCAGCCGGTGTTCACCGTGTCCCAGCAGGACATCCAGAAGTCCGGTCTGGTGAGCGTTGGCGACATCCTCCAGAACCTGTCGATCGCCGGCACGCAGACCTACAGCAAGGCGGCGGTGCTGACCTCCAACGCGGAGCAGGGCGGCCAGTACGTCAACCTGTACAACCTGAATGAAAACCGCACCCTGGTGCTGGTGAATGGCAAGCGTTGGACCAGTAGCCTGAACGGCCTGACCGACATGTCCACCATCCCCAGCTCGCTGATCGAGCGCATCGAAGTCCTGAAGGACGGCGCCTCGGCGATCTATGGCTCCGATGCCGTGGCCGGTGTGGTCAACATCATCCTGCGCCAGAACTACGACGGTGCCGAAGCCTCGGCGTACTTCGGCCAGAACGGCCGTGGCGACGGTTCCAAGGAGCAGTACTCCTTCACCGCCGGCACCACCACCGATCGTTCCTCGCTGGTGTTCGGCGCCAACTACACCAACGAAGACCCGGTGTGGGCCAAGGATCGCGCGCTGACCCGCTATTCGGCCGGCCCGAACCATATCGAAGACGGCCTGAGCGCGACTGGCCCGTGGGGTCGTTTCACCTCCGGCGGCGAAACCTTCATCCTCAACCACACCGGTTCGTTCGACGGCCGTGGCGTGGGTGCCGATTCGCGCAATATCGCCAACTACCACAACGACATCACCACCGACGATTACTTCAACTCCGTCGACCAGATGATGTTGCAGCAGTCCAGCCGCAACAAGTCGATCTTCACCACCGGCAGCTACAACCTCACCGACAGCCTCACCTTCAAGTCGACGGCGATGTACTCCGAGCGCGACTCGAACCGCCAGATTGCCGGTTACCCGCTGCAGGCCGCTTCGCAGCCGCAGTTCCCGGTGGCGATCAGTGGCGCCAGCTACTACAACCCGATTGGCCAGGACATCACCAGCTGGTTCCGTCGTACGACCGAACTGCCGCGCACCACCGAAAGCAACGTCAAGAGCCTGCACTTCGATGCAGCGCTGGAAGGCGTGTTCGACGTTGGCAGCCATGGCTGGAACTGGGACGTGGGCTTCAACTACAACAAGTACGATGTAACGCAGGTGTCGCGCGGCAACATCAACCTGCTGGCGTTGCAGAAGGCGCTGGGCCCGTCGTTCCTCAATGCACAGGGTCAGGTGCAGTGCGGTACCGCAGCGGCTCCGATCGCGCTGGGCACCAGCAATGCGCTGGGTCAGTGCACCCCGTTCAACATCCTGGGTGGCCCGTCGGCCTCCACGCCGAACGCGCTGCAGTACATCAATGCGCTGGGCCAGTCCACGCAGCAAAGCCTGAGCAAGCAGTGGACCGCCAACATCACCGGCGGCCTGGTGGATCTGCCGGCCGGCGAGCTGGGCGTCGCCGCAGGCTTCGAACACCGCCAGATCAGCGGCTATGACTTCCCGGACCAGCTGTCCAGCGCCGGTTACACCACCGACCTCGCTGCGCAGGCCACCGAAGGTCGTTACCAGACCAACGAAGCCTATCTGGAACTGCTGATCCCGGTGCTGAAGGATCTGCCGGGCGCCAAGGAACTGTCGTTCGACGTGGCCGCGCGCTACAGCAACTACAGCCGCTTCGGCGACACCACCAACAGCAAGTTCAGCTTCACCTGGAAGCCGATCGACGACCTGCTGGTGCGCGGTACCTACGGCACCGGCTTCCGTGCGCCGACGCTGTCGGACACCTTCGGCGGCGGCTCGCAGACCTTCGACACCTTCACCGACCCGTGCGATGCCACCTTCGGTTCGCTGGGCAATGCGGGCGTGGCAGCACGTTGCGCGGGTCAAGTGCCGGCTGGCTTCCGCCAGACCGACACGGCCGGTAACCCGGTGACGCGTCGCGACGTGCAGGGCAACGCGCCGTTCAATTCCGGCGTGGGCAATGCGGAGTTGCAGCCGGAAAACAGCATCACCCGTACCGTGGGCATGGTGTACAGCCCGCAGTGGGTGCAGGGCCTGGACCTGTCGCTGGACTGGTACCGCATTTCGATCTCCAACATCATCACCGCGCTGACCGCCAATGATGTGTTGAACAATTGTTACCTCAATAATCTGGAAAACTACTGCGCAGACTTTGCGCGCGATGCGGTCACCGGCCAGGTCACCACGCTGAGCCGCGGCAACGTCAACCTGGGTCGCCTGGAAACCGAAGGCTACAACTTCGGCGTGCGCTACCGCATGCCGGAAACCGCCTACGGCAAGTTCGCCTTCAACCTGGACACCAACTACCTGGCGACCTACAAGTCGCAGGCCGAGTCTGGTGCAGACTGGGCCAATTCGGCCGGTTACTGGAACTTCCCGCGTGTGCGCGCCACCCTGGGTGTGGACTGGTCGCTGGGTTCGCTGTCGGCCAACTGGAACCTGCGCTACTACGGCGGCTTCCGTGACTACTGCTGGGATGCAGCGGCTGGCATCGAGTGCAACGATCCGACCTACCAGACCGCCAATCCGGGCTGGGGCGGCGGTACCGGCGCCAACAAGAAGGGCTCGATCTCCTACCAGGACGTGTCGGTTACCTGGCAGGCTCCGTGGGACGGCAGCGTGACCGTCGGCGCCCGCAACATCTGGAACAAGCAGCCGCCGGTGACCTACTCGATCACCAACAGCAGCACCGCAGCGATCGATCCGATGCTGGACTACGACCGCTTCCTGTTCGTGCAGTACAACCAGCGCTTCTGATGATCGAAGCGTCGTGACACAGACGCGGGCTGAATGCCTGATGCCAGTCAGTTAACGCTGACTGGCATTTTTTTTGTGTATTCACCAACGTGGTTCTCGAACACGCTGCGTCGGGCACGACGTGGCTGCAGCGCAACAACGCAACAACGCAAGACGACTTGAACACGAGGGAATGCAACGATTGCAATAGTGCAATGGTTGCACTAAAGTACGATCGTGCCGACGATCATCCGCCTACAGAACTGCACCATCACCATGTACGCCGCTGACCACCAGCCGCCACATTTCCATGTGCGCATGCGTGATGGCCGCGAGGCGCTTGTCATGATCGCCACCCTCAAGACCCTGACCAGCAGCCTCAAGGCGCGTGAACTGGCCGAGGCCCTGGAATGGGCTGCCGGCAACGTCCCTCTCCTCAATGCCAACTGGCAGGAGTTGAATCCGTGAACCAGCCGCAGTTTTTTATGACCCGTGCCACGCTGGCGGGTCGTGCCCGCCTCGCCCTTTCTTTTGCGGATGGGTTCGCCGCCGAGGTGGATCTCTCCAATGTGATCGACGCTCACCCCACCCTTGCCCTGCTGGCCGATCCTGACGTTTTCGCACAGGTCGGCCTGGACGAATGGAGCCGGGGCGTCACCTTCGCCGGTAACGATGCCTTGACCCTGGCGAGCGACAACCTGCGCGCAATGGCGATCGAGCAAGCCGGCCATTTTTCCCACTCGCAGGTCATCGCCTGGATGGAATCCCACCACCTGACACTGGACCAGGCCGCCGATGCGCTGGGTCTCAGTCGGCGGATGCTGGCTTACTACAGGAGCGGCGAGAAGCTGATCCCCAAGACGGTCGGCCTTGCCATGATCGGGTGGGAGCTGATCGACAGGACCGGCTCTGGCAGGGCCAACGAGGCGCTGGCTTACGCTCAGGTTGCCTAGCAGACTAGCCCAGACGTTCCTGCGCTGTTGCGAATCCGTGCAAAGACGTTCTTGTAGATCGCAACGGCTTCTCGCGCCTTGTGTCGTTTCAGTGGCAGAACGCGGTCAGCCGATCACGCTTCGGTAAGACCCAGCAGGGTATCGGCCTGTTCGCGCCAGGTGGGCAGGCGGGCGATCACGCCAACCTTTGACAGATACTCTTCGTCCACCATCTCGCCGCTGGCCAGTGCCGTGGCCACATGCACCGCGCCGGTGACCCAGAAGCTGCGCACGCTGGAGCGCTGCGGGTGGCGATGGAAGGCGACCGCTTCGATGATCGGCATCGGCAGGCCCCACAGGCCAAGCAGGTAGGCGCCGGCTTCGGTATGACCCAGGCGCTCGTCGCCGCCTTCCGGCAGTGGCTCGCGCTCGTCGCGCACACCCGGCAGCAGCAGGCCGATATCGGCCAGCAGTGCAGCGGTGGAACCCAGTTCCGCGCTGGTTGGCGGCAACACCTTGGCTGCCAGCCGCGAGGAGAGCAGGGAGCGGCGCTGCATCACGCTGCGCTCGGCCGGTGTCAGCGTCTGTATCGAGAAGACCTCGCTGACCAGCACTAGGTCGCGCAGCGTCGCCACGCCCAGGCGGGTGACCGCCGTGCGCAGGTCGGTGATGCTGCGCCCGCCGGAGAAGAACGCCGAGTTGCACAGCTGCAACACCTTGGCGGCGATGGCCGGGTCGCCCGCGATCAGCTTGGCGATATCGGCCGCATCGGCGCCATCCTGTTCTTCCAGCGCATGCATCAGGCTCAGGTATAGATGCGGTGGCGAAGGCAGTTTCTCGATCCGGCCAATGGCCGCGCGCAGGCGTGGGTTGCCTAGCAGATCGCGCAATTCTTCCAGGCTGGTGACCGCTTCGAGCAGCACCTCCGGTGCCAGCGGCATCGGCAGGAAGCGGTGTGCCACGCCGATGATGCGGGCGGGCGGCGTCCGCTGGCCGTCCTGGGCATCGATCAGCGCGATCCGGATCGTGTCCGGCCGCAGGGTGCGGATCTGCCCCAGCAAGGTGGCGGCCGTCAGGTCCGGCAGCACCGGCGCCACGATCACCGCATCGAAGGGCGACAGCGCGGCCGCGGCGATCGCCGAATTTCCATCGGCGACCCGCTGCGCCTGCCACTGCTCGCCGAGCTCGGCAACATAGTCGATCAGGTCGGACGGAAGGCTGGCTTCGTCCCCCACAAACAGAATACGCAAGACATTTCCCCAGATGTCACCGGTGACGGACACCGGTCATACGCAATTGGCAATGTACCTAATCTGCCGCCGGCGGTCATCGGGATCACGCCGGAAGCGTGATCCCGAGCGCCCCGCACTGCGCGGGGCCATTGCATGCCGAACCGCTCAGGCCACGTCGGAATTGAAGCGTTCCACCGATTCGACCAGGATGCGCTTGGCCTCGGCTGCACCGCCCCAGCCGTCTAGCTTGACCCACTTGCCCTTCTCCAGATCCTTGTAATGTTCGAAGAAGTGGCCGATACGCTCCATCCAGTGGCTGGACACCTGGTTGATGTCCTCGATGTGCGCGTAGCCGGAGAAGATCTTCTCGATCGGCACCGCCAGGATCTTTTCATCGCTGCCGGCTTCGTCGCTCATGCGCAGCACGCCCACCGGGCGGCAACGCACCACCGAGCCCGGCACCAGCGGCAGCGGCAGCACCACCAGCACGTCGGCCGGATCGCCGTCGCCGCACAAGGTGTTGGGCACATAGCCGTAGTTGCAGGGGTAGCGCATCGGGGTGGACAGGATGCGATCGACGAAGATCGCCCCGCTGGCCTTGTCCACTTCGTACTTGACTGGCTCGGAATCCTTGGGGATTTCGATGACGACGTTGATTTCTTCCGGCAGATTCTTGCCAGAGGTGACCAGTTCAAGACCCATGCGCGTAGCTCCGAGGCGTCAGCAGTGTGTGGAGCGCGATTCTACGCGTTCGGCTGTTGCGCTGCAGCGACCCTGAATGGGCGCAGATCCGATGGCCGGCCACGGCCTGACGGTGCGGCTGGCCGGACCCGCCCGATTGCGCCGCCCGCGCCGCCGCGCCAACCCGGAAGCGCCGCAGGCGCGGCTGGCCGGTCAGCCGCGCTAGAGCAAGGGCACCAGCAACAGCGCCACGATGTTGATGATCTTGATTAGCGGGTTGATCGCCGGGCCTGCGGTGTCCTTGTACGGGTCGCCGACGGTATCGCCGGTGATCGCCGCCTTGTGCGCCTCGCTGCCCTTGCCGCCGAAGTGGCCGTCTTCGATGTATTTCTTGGCGTTGTCCCAGGCACCACCGCCGGTGGTCATGGAAATGGCCAGGAACAGCCCGGTGACGATGGTGCCGATCAGCAGGCCGCCCAGTGCGCGCGGCCCCAGCAACACGCCCACCACGATCGGGACCACCACCGGCAGCAGCGAGGGCACGATCATTTCGCGGATCGCCGAGCGGGTCAGCATGTCCACCGCCCGGTCGTACTGCGGCTTGGCGGTGCCGGCCATGATGCCGGGGATCTCGCGGAACTGGCGGCGCACTTCTTCCACCACCGCGCCTGCCGCACGGCCCACCGCTTCCATCGCCATCGCCCCGAACAGATACGGAATCAGGCCGCCGATCAACAGGCCGATGATGACCGTGTGGTCGGACAGGTCGAAGGCAAACACCTGGCCGGGATGGGCGGCCTGCAGGTTGTGGGTGTAGTCGGCGAACAGCACCAGCGCGGCCAGCGCCGCCGATCCGATCGCATAGCCCTTGGTCACCGCCTTGGTGGTGTTGCCCACCGCATCCAGCGGGTCGGTGATGCTGCGCACTTCCGGTGGCAGCTCGGCCATCTCGGCGATGCCGCCGGCGTTGTCGGTGATGGGGCCGTAGGCGTCCAGCGCCACGATCATGCCGGCCATGGACAACATGGCGGTGGCGGCAATGGCGATGCCGTACAGGCCACCGAAGTGGAACGCGCTCCAGATCGCGGCACACACCGCAATCACCGGCAGCGCGGTGGATTTCATCGAAATTCCCAGCCCGGCGATGATGTTGGTGCCATGGCCGGTGGTACTGGCAGAGGCAACCTGTTGCACCGGCGCGTATTGGGTGCCGGTGTAGTACTCGGTGATCCAGACGATCAGGCCGGTCAGCACCAGGCCGATCACTGCGCACAGATACAGCGCGGTGGCGCCATGGCTGTTGTCGCGCATCAACACCTGGGTAATCGGCCAGTACGCCAGCGCCGCCAGGATGCCCGAGACGATCACCCCCTTGTAGAGGGCGCCCATGATCGAGCCGCCGGTCTTGACCTTGACGAAGACCGCGCCCACGATCGAGGCGATGATCGAAACCCCGCCCAGCACCAGCGGATACAGCACCGCATGCGGCCCCGTCTCGGCCAGGGTCAGGCTGCCGAGCAGCATCGTGGCGATCACGGTCACCGCGTAGGTTTCGAACAGGTCGGCCGCCATGCCGGCGCAATCGCCCACGTTGTCGCCCACGTTGTCGGCAATCACCGCCGGATTGCGAGGGTCGTCTTCGGGAATGCCCGCTTCCACCTTGCCCACCAGGTCCGCGCCCACATCCGCGCCCTTGGTGAAGATGCCGCCGCCCAGGCGCGCGAAGATCGAGATCAGCGACGACCCGAACGCCAGCCCCACCAGGGCATGCAGGTTCTGCTCCAGCGCCAGCCCCATGGCCTGCAGCACGGCGTAGTATCCGGCCACGCCGAGCAGCCCCAGGCCCACCACCAGCATGCCGGTGATCGCGCCACCGCGGAACGCCACGTCCATCGCCTTGCCGATGCCCTGGCGCGCGGCTTCGGCGGTACGCACGTTGGCCCGCACCGACACGTTCATGCCGATATACCCGGCCAGCCCGGACAGCACGGCGCCGAGCGCAAAACCAATCGCGGTGTACCAGCTGAGGAACAGCCCGACCAGCACGAACAGCACGCCGCCAACGATCGCAATGGAGAGGTATTGCCGGTTGAGATAGGCGCGCGCGCCCTCCTGGATCGCGGCGGCAATTTCCTGCATGCGGGCATTGCCGCTCGGCTGCGCGACCACCCAGCGCGCCAGGATCATCCCGTAGACGATTGCCACCACCGCACAACCCAGCGCAAGTACCAACCCGTAATGTTCCAGCATGACCCCTCCCAAAGAATGGATGTCATCCGGTCGGACGAACCAAGGGCGATGCACGACGAGTGGAGGCGATTACGGACTCGACGGCCGCAAGGGCCACAATGCGCGTCGCGATGTTCAATGGCCGGATCGCGGCCGAGTATGCGCCGCTGTTTGCAGGGGTGCCACCACAACGGCTTTGGCGTGTCGTTCAGTTGCTGCGTGACAGCCTGCGGCCACCACGATCCAGCCGATCCTAGGAAGTGACCATGTCCAACTACACCGCGTCCAGTTCCGCCACTGTGCTGCTCGCCATGCTTTTCGCTGGCAGCGCATTGGCTGCAGACCCCGCCCCGGAACTGAAGCCGCGTGCGCCCGGTACCGCGCAGGCGATCGGCGCCGTTCACACCTTGCGACAGATCCCGGAGGCCTGTGCGCGGATCGAGGGAGTGTTCACCGGAAATGCCGCGCAGCCGTACACGGTCTCAGTGGTGCGCAGCAGCCCCACCTGCCAGCCACGCGCACGCTTGGTGGACTACGCCGAGGCCGCGCCCAGCGTTGCGTCGGGCTGGATCTTCAACGACGTGATCCGCGTCCCCAGCGCGGCCTGCCCCAGCCAGCAGGCAGTGGTGCGCATCTGGCGCAAACCGGTGGACGCCAAGCCGCAGCTGGATGGGCAAGGCCAGTCGCGCATCTATCTGGAAGACGCCAAGCAGCAGGCGGCTGCGGGAAGAATCCCGCAGGTGCCGATGTTCGCTGCGCAGCAGGTCATGGAAGGCAAGGCCTGCCAGTGAGGAGTGTGAAGACCGCAGGCGTGGTGGAGCGACGCCTGCGCGCGCAAGGCTAGGCCACCAGTCCTGCTGGATAGATGACCGTCGGCATCATGCGAAGAGCGCCGGGAGGAACGCGATCCTCCCGGACGCGCAAAGGTCAGTTGCTTTGAGGAAAGCTAATCCCGGGCGATGCGCCACCGAAGGAAGTGCAGCTACCGAGTGTCAGGTTGTTCTGCTCAAACGTCTCGCCGGAATCGCCTATGCAGGCCGGCGCATTTGCCGTGCCGTCGTTTACGGCAACATTCACCGTCACGCGTGAGCCCCGGTTGAAAGATACAGTCTGCGTGCGTGCGCCATTTCCGAACACATTGAATTCGGACTTGCGCCAGATCTTGTTGATATGCACCGTGGAAGCGGCCTGGCTCACGCTGTAGGCACGCCCGTTGATCGAGAACGTTGCGGTGTCAACACCTCCTGAGGTCGCTGATCCGGTGAGTTTGACACTGCCGATGCCCGACACCGGCACCAGCGGTGCGCTCACCGAATCGCTGTTATGGACGCATGCGTTGCCATCGTAGGCATCCCAGCCAGATGGGCAACCGACGGCCTTATACTCCGCAGAACTCGTTGCATAGACCCAGCTTTCGATGAAGACGACCGGCTGGAAGCCATTGCTGGAGTCCCCATCAAAATCGCTGGAGTACACGTACTGCTGCCAGGTCTTGCACGAGGAAAAGCCGAATTGCGCGCAAGCGGCTGGATTACTGTCGTTGTCGGTGTTGATCTGCAGCGAGTACTGGACAACGCCGGTTGTGACGCCACTGACGCTTGGAAACGAACCGACCACCGAGCGGGTCGGCCTGCTTGAGAGCGCGGCATAATCGTTCCCGTTACCGACGACGAGCGCCTGATCGGCGGTGGCAGTGGTTCGACCGCTGCCATTTGCAGTGCGCTTTCGTCCTACGATCGCCTTCGGCGGTGGACCGCAACGCACCGCCTGCCAACCTTTGTCCGGGAACGTAGAGCGGAAGCAGCCCTCCATGTTGGGTGCCTCCTGCCTAAGCGTTGACTCCCACCCCGACATGGCTTCAACACGGCCCGCCTCACTCATTGCGGAGACAGCATCCACAACCCCTACGCTGGTAATGCTCCCAATGATGCATGCCCTAAACACATGCTTCGATTTGGATTTCATAACGTTTTATTCCCCATGAAGATCGAGTTAACGAGCATCCTTAGAGCGTCAAAAGTCACAGGGCTAGGAGCAGAAGGCGCAGCTTCGGTAGCGAAGTAATAACTTCATGCTGATCGCATACGGTGAGTGCCGTCACTAAGCTCGCCACCAAGATGGTGGGAACTCAAGGAGTGAGCTGTGCCGCCAGGGTTTCGGCATTTGATGCATATCGTCTGCCATTTTCGTGCGTTTCATCCTGGCGCGAGCCGTAGCGCCAAGTTGCAGGTAGCCCAATTGAACCGGCTGCCACTCCCGTGGCGCATCGATCTGGCAGCCATCTGTCGCCACATTCACGGCGATGCCGCGTTGGCATCAAGCTGCTGCTTCGATGCGGCGGCACGCCATCGTCTGCCTGTCCAGGTGCGGATGCGTCAACACCTGGAGCGCGGCGGCCTGGCTGGGCTCAGCCTTCCCAGGCCGGCAGTTTCTTCGCCACCGCCACGTTCTTCAGGCTGACGTATTTCGGTAGGCCATCGCTGCCGTAAGCCAGCGGTGCTTCGCCCTTGATCAGCGGTGCGAAGTAACGACGGGCGCGCTCGGTGATGCCGAAGCCGTCCTTGCGCAGGAAGCTGGGCGGCATCTTCTTTTCGTGGTTGGCCACCTTGTGCAGCGGAGCCGGTACGATCTTCCAGCGATATGGCGTATCGCTGACGCGTTCGATCACCGGGATCACCGCGTTCATGCCCTTGAGGGCGTACTGCACGGCCGCCTTGCCCACGGCCTGGGCCTGTTCCCAGTCGGTCTTGGACGCCAGGTGACGCGCGGAGCGCTGCAGGTAATCGGGCAGCGTCCAGTGGACCTTGTAGCCCAGCTCCTGTTTGACCTGTGCGGCGAGGAGCGCGGCGACGCCGCCGAGTTGCGCATGACCGAACGAATCGGCCGCGCCGCCGGCATCGGCGACGAAGCGGCCGTGTGCGTCCTGGATGCCTTCGCTGGCCACCACCACGCACCAGCCGACCTTCTCCACAATTTGTTTCACCTTGGCCAGGAACACTGCCTGGTCAAAGGCGCGCTCGGGCAGCAGGATGATCTGCGGTGCGTCGTCCGGTCCCTGGCCGGCCAGGCCCGCGGCGGCGGCCAGCCAGCCGGCGTGGCGGCCCATCGCCTCGTAGATGAAGACCTTGGTGGAGGTGTCGGCCATGGCGGCGACGTCCAGCGCGGCCTCACGCACCGACACGGCGGTGTACTTGGCGGCCGAACCGAAGCCGGGGCAGGTATCGGTCACTGCCAGGTCGTTGTCGATGGTCTTGGGCACGCCGATGCACTGCAGCGGGTAGCCATAGGCTTTGGCCAGCTGCGAGACCTTCCAGGCGGTATCGGCCGAATCGTTGCCGCCGTTGTAGAGGAACCAGCGCACGTCGTGCGCGCGCAGCACCTCCAGCAGGCGGTCGTACTTGGCGCGGTCGTCTTCCAGCGACTTGAGCTTGTAGCGGCACGAGCCGAATGCACCGCCGGGCGTCTGCGCCAGTGCGGCGATCGCGGCAGCTGATTCTTTGGAGGTGTCGATCAACTCCTCGCGTAATGCACCCAGGATGCCATTGCGCGCGGCCAGCACCTTGATCTTGCGCGCGCGCGCTTCGCCGATCACGCCGGCGGCAGTGGCATTGATGACGGCGGTGACGCCGCCGGACTGGGCATACAACAGATTGCCGGTGGTCATAGGGGACAGGCTCCTCACAGGGGCGATGGCGCAAGGGACAGTGCCGGGACATTCCCGGGATGCGGTAAGCTGCACGACCATACGGTCAGCGCTGGCGAAGACCTGAGTCTAACGCCGCCAACCGCAACGCGTTTTTCTTCGAAAGTGGAGTCCACTGATGCGATTGGTTCTGTTGGGACCGCCCGGTTCGGGCAAGGGCACCCAGGCTGCACGGCTCAAAGACAGCTTTGAGATCCCGCACATTTCCACCGGCGACCTGTTGCGCGCCGAAGTGGCCGCCGGCTCGCCGCTGGGTCTGAAGGCCAAGGAAGTCATGGCACGCGGCGACCTGGTGTCCGACGACATCCTGTTGGGTATGCTGGAAGCCCGCCTTGGCCAGGCCGATGTCGCCAAGGGCTTCATCCTGGACGGCTACCCGCGCAACGTGGCGCAGGCCGACGCGTTGGAGGAGTTGCT
The DNA here is from genome assembly GCF_002939885.1 of Xanthomonas cucurbitae. Classification (GTDB taxonomy): domain Bacteria; phylum Pseudomonadota; class Gammaproteobacteria; order Xanthomonadales; family Xanthomonadaceae; genus Xanthomonas; species Xanthomonas cucurbitae. The sequence continues at coordinate 65,829 of NZ_MDED01000006.1, read as the reverse complement.
GGGCAAGATCGGTCAGCCGCTGGATGCGGTGGTGCAGCTGGACGTGGCCAGCGAACTGCTGGTCGAACGCATCGCCGGGCGCGCCAAGGCCGAAGGCCGCGAGGACGACAATCCGGATTCGGTCCGCAAGCGTCTGCAGGTCTACACCGATTCCACCGCACCGGTGATCGGCTTCTACGCGCAGCGCGGCAAGCTGGCGCGCGTGGACGGAGTGGGGGCGCTGGACGAGGTGCTGGAGCGGATCGGCACCGCACTCAAGCGTTGATCCCATCCGGGCCGGATCGAGCGCCGGCCCGGACGCCCGCTGCGGTGTACGGGCGTGGCGGCGCAGCGGCAAAGAAAAACCCCGGTCGTACAAGACGACCGGGGTCTAAATAACGCCAGTAATAGGCTTGCTCAGAGCCTCGACAGCATGAGCTCCCTGGGGATTTGGCCGCTTGGGGAGTGGACCAAAGGGTGCTGCGACTGGCGTTCAGCAGAGTGATGGATGTGACGCAGTTCGCATATCGGGAAATTCCTGACAGTACGGTAGGGTTTTTCTGACAGTGGCCCCGGCGAATGACCGGAAGGTCACGCCGCTGCGGTGATCGGCGACAATGTGCCGCATGAGCAAACTCCACATCCTCGGCATTGCCGGGACTTTCATGGGCGGTGTGGCCGCCCTGGCGCGTGAACTGGGCTGGCAGGTGGAAGGCAGCGACCAGGCCATCTACCCACCGATGTCCACCCAGCTGGAAACGCTCGGCATCGCGCTGGCGCAAGGCTACGTGCCGTCCAACATTTCGCCTGACGCCAGTGACGTGGTCATCGGCAACGCCTTGTCGCGTGGCAATCCGGCCGTGGAAGCGGTGCTCGATGCCGGCCGACGCTACACCTCCGGCGCCCAGTGGCTGGCCGAGCAGGTGTTGCCGGGCCGCGACACGCTGGCGGTGGCCGGCACGCACGGCAAGACCACCACCACCACCATCCTGAGCTATCTGCTCGAGGCGGCTGGCCGGGCGCCCGGCTTTTTGATCGGCGGGGTGGCCGAGGACTTCGGCGTTTCCGCACGGCTGGGCCAGGGCCGCGAATTCGTGGTGGAGGCCGACGAGTACGACACCGCGTTCTTCGACAAGCGCAGCAAGTTCGTGCACTACCGGCCGCTGGTGGCGATCCTCAACAATCTCGAATACGACCACGCCGATATCTTTCCCGACGTGGCCGCCATCCAGCGCCAGTTCCATCATCTGGTGCGCACGGTGCCGGCGCGTGGGCGATTGATCGTCAATGGCGAAGACGCGCGGCTGGCCGAGGTGCTGGCGATGGGCTGCTGGACACCGGTGGAGCGGTTCGGCTTCGATGCGCGGCTGGAATGGAGCGCGCGCCTGATCGCCGCCGACGGCAGCGTATTTGCCGTGGCCCATCGCGGTGTGGAGATCGGCCAGGTGCAGTGGCCGCTGGTGGGCCGGCACAACGTGCTCAACGGGCTGGCGGCATTGGCCGCAGTGCATGCGGTGGGCGTGGAGCCGGCGACGGTGATGCCGGCGCTGGCACGCTTCCAAAGCGTCAAACGGCGGCTGGAAGTGCTGGGCCAGGCGCGCGCCATCACCGTCTACGACGACTTCGCGCATCACCCCACCGCCATTGCAACCACGCTGCAGGGGCTGCGCGCCAAGGTGGGGGCGGCGCGCGTGGTGGTGGCGATGGAGCCGCGTAGCAACTCGATGCGCCTGGGCGCGCATGCGCAGGCGCTGGCGCCGTCGCTGCACGATGCCGATGCGGTGGTGTTCCTGCATCGGCCGGAACTGCCCTGGGATGCGGCGCCGATCATCGCGCAGATACGTGGCGATGCGCGCGTGGCACATGATGTCGATGCATTGCTGCACACCTTGGGCGAGCTGGCGCAGCCGGGCGACCATGTGGTGTTCATGTCCAACGGCGGCTTCGACGGCGCGCCGCGTCGCTTCCTGGCGCAGCTGTCCTGATGGCGCCGCTTCCCTCCACTGCCGACACCAGCGCACTGCCGCTGTTCCCCTTGCACAGCGTGCTGTTGCCGGGTGCGGCGATGGGCTTGCGCGTGTTCGAACGCCGCTATCTGGATCTGGTGCGCGACTGCGGCCGCAACGGCACCCGTTTCGGCGTGTGCCTGATCCTGGAGGGCAACGAAGTCGGCGTCCCGGCCACGCCGGCCGCGTTCGGTACCGAAGTGCGCATCGAGGATTTCGATGTGGGCGCCGACGGGGTGCTGGTGTTGCGCCTGCGCGGCATGCGCCGCTTCCATGTGCAGCGCTCGCGTATTCGCGACAACGGCCTTGTGGTGGGTGACGTCGCCTGGTGCGATCCCGATCCGGACGACGAGTTGCGGCCCGAACACGCGCTGCTGTCCACGGTGTTGGAGCGCATGCTGGAACAGGCCGGCGGCGAGTTCGCATCGGTCGGTCCGGGGCTGCTGGATCAGGCGGCATGGGTGGGATGGCGGCTGGCCGAACTGCTGCCGCTGACCGAACAACAGCGCCTGTCGCTGTTGCAGGTGGGCGATCCGCACCAACGGCTGGACAATGTGCTGGAATGGATGACCTGACCCGGCAATCCCGCCTTGCGGGTGCCCCATCACCACGCTTGCACCATGACAGCGGCAGACTGCGCGCGCATGAGTGCGCTGCGCAACGGCATCCGTGCAGGGGATGCGCGTCACGGCGACACCGAATCCTTCCCGATGGAGTGTGCTTTTGATTATCGACGTCAAGCCGCGCGTGGCCGATGTCATCAGCCAGGTCTGGCAGACCCTGGCGGTGTTGTTCGTCTGGGATGTGTTGATCACCATCATCTACTACGTGCTGCCATTCCGCGCGCCGGCATTGCCACTGACCATTTTCGGTTCGGCGTTGGCGTTGTTTCTCGGATTTCGCGCCAATTCCACCTATCAGCGCTGGTGGGAGGGGAGGGTGTTGTGGGGCCAGATGATTAATGCCTCGCGCAATCTGGCGCGCCTGAGCGTGAGCATCCTGTCGGCACCGGAGGCCGCCGCGCTGGGCCGCACGATCGCGCGGCGGCAGGTGGCCTACGTCAATGCCTTGCGCTGCCAGTTGCGTCGGCTGCCGGTGGCGATGGCGCTGGAATCGCACCTGGAGGCCGACGAAGCGGCGGCAGCGATGACGCGCACCAACGTGGCCAACGGGCTGCTCGACAGCACCGGCCGCGACGTGGAACAGGCACGGCGCGCCGGCTGGATCGACAGCATCCAGCAAGCCAGCGTCGAACGCATCCTGGTGGACATCGCCAATGCGCAAGGCGGCATGGAGCGGCTGAAGAACACACCGCTGCCGTACCAGTACCGCTTCTATCCCACGCTGTTCACCCGGCTGTTCTGCGCGGCGTTACCGATCGGGTTGGTGGAAACCCTGCAATACGCCACGCCGGTGGGATCGACGTTGGCCGGGTTGATGTTCCTGGCGGTTCTCAAGATCGGCGACGAATTGGTTGACCCGTTCGCCAATACCATCCATGACCTGCCGTTGGACAGCATGTGCCGCACGGTGGAGATCGATGCCCTGCAGGCCATTGGTGAAACCACGCCCGGGCCGGTCCAGCCGGTGGACGGCGTGCTGTGGTGAGATGCACCGCGCCTGGCGGCCGCCCACGGTGGCGACACGCGCTCAGGTCATCGGCGCGTCGGTAGCGACGCCGAACCTGCGGCATCGCGCTGCGGCTGGATCGGCGCTGCCGCATCGCCATGCATCACGGCACCGGGGGTACTGTCGATCAGGATCACCGGCACCTGCGAGCGTCCACGTTGCGCCACCCGATGCGGCAGCGCGCCGAGCGCATCGCGCAGCGCGTTCAGCGCCGGGTCCACGCCGCGCAGCGGATACCACAATCCGATCAGGCTGAAGTGGCGGCTGTAACGCAGGGTCTGCGTACTGCCTACCCATAAGGGTTCGGCGCCGGGCTGCAGGCGCGCTGCCGCCGGCCACAGCCGCAGCACATGCACATGCCCGGGTGCCGCATGACGCACCATCAGCAGCGCCTCGACCCGCGTGTCCAGGGTGGCGGGCAGGATCGGCACCTCGTCCGGGCGGCCGCCGACATCGAGCAGATGCAGCGCCTGTTCCCAGCCGGCCTGCGGTTGCGCCCGCCAGCCGCGCAATTCAAGTTGCCGCTGCAACGGCGCCAGCGGGCCGGCCAGCTGCACATCCAGCGGCCATCGCTGGTTATCGTCGAATTCGTTGCGGCGCGCCGGCAGCAACCGCCACTGGCTGTCCCACCAGTCGCTGGCGGGCAGGTCCATCAGCAGCGGCGGTGGCGGTTCGAACTTGGCCAGCTTGGCCTCCAGGTTGCGCGGGGCGAAGAAGATCGCGCAGCTCAGGAAGGCGCCGTAGAAGATCCACGCCACCGGCTTGACCCAGAACGCGCGCGTGGCGCGACGGCGATAGGCAATGCCCAGCACCAGCAGCCAGAACACGCCGAACAGCATCCCGCCGACCACGTCGCTGAGCCAGTGCGCACCCAGATACAGCCGTGCAAAACCGATCAACGACACCAGCGCACCGCTGACCAAGTACGGCCACACCCGGCGGCGGCCCGGCAGTTCGCGCGCGATCAACAGCGCAAAGAAGCCGAAGCCAATCGTTGCCATGGTGACCGCCACCGACGGAAACCCGAAACCGCTACTGGCCGCAGGCGGGCGCACCACCTGCACGGTGGCCCCCAGCAACTGGGTCAGGGCTAGGCCGAACGCCAGCGCGATCACCCAGTGCGTGACCGCCATCCAGCGCCGGCGCCATGCCAGGTAGCCCATCGCCGCGGCAATCGCTGGCAGCAGCACCTGCCAGTCGCCCAGCGAGGCCAGCGCCACCATCGGGTAATCGGCCAGCGGGTTGCGCAGCGCCAGCATCAGGTCGTGCACGGCCAAGTCCACGCGCAGCGGCTCGCCGTGCGCCAGCACCACCATCAGCAGCACGAACCAGCCCCAGCCGAGCAGCAACAGCATCAAGGCCATCATCGCCAGCGGCACCGATTCACGGCGGCGCGGGTCGAACACGCTGACCGACCAGTTGCCCAGCACCGGATGCCGATGCGACCACTCCAGCAACCGCGCCAGCAGCGCATCCAGGTGCCCGGCGGACCAGCGATACGAGTACAGCACCATTGCCCAGGCCAGCCCGATCACCGCCGCCAACAAGGCCACCACCACGAACAGGCGCCCGGCCACGGCGGCCACCGCGTCGTAGGCGGTGCCCAGCACCCAGCCCGGCACCAGGAACAGCAGTGCCCAGGAAATGCAGGCCAGCCCGCTGGCGATCAGGTAGCGCTTGAACGGCATGTGCGACATGCCGGCGATGGCCGGTACGAACGGCCGCACCGCACCCACATAGCGGGCGATCAGGATGCTCTTGAAGGCATTGCGCCGGAACAGCAGCTCGCCGCGTTCCAGCAATTGCGGATAACGCCGGAACGGCCAATAGGTGTGCAGCTGGTGGCCCCAGCGGTGGCCCACCCAGAAGCTCAGTGCATCGCCGACGAAGGCGCCCAGCGTGGCGCAGGCCACCGCGTATGGCCCGTTGATCTGGCCGAGCCCGATCAGCACGCCGATGGCGAACAGCAGCGGCAGCGCGGGCACGATGGCCCCCAGCACGATCACCGCATCACAGAATGCGATGGCAAAGATCACCACGCCAGCCAAGGTGGGGTGGTGTCCGATCCACTCCAGCGTGGCGTCGATCCATGAGTTCATTCCCGAATTATAGGTGGGCATGGCGACGACTGACTTGCGCCCTGCTCACATCTGGCGGTTTGCTTCACCTCAGGTTGCAACCGCCCCGGCGTTGCATGCCTTTGGCACAGCGGCGCCCGCATTGACGATGTGGCGATGCGCACCGCCCGTCTACAATGGGCGATGAGCGACGATCCCGCCGGCAACCTGCCGCTGAAGTCCGACACCTTCGGACGCATCCTGCTGGTCCGCGATGCCGGCCGCGTGTTCGTGCGGCGCGACCTGAGCGTGGCGCCGTGGCTGCTGCGCGGGGTGGCGTGGTGGCTGGCGCGGCGCGAAGCGCTGGCGCTGCGCCAGCTCGATGGCCTGCCGCACACGCCGCGCCTGCTGCAGTGGAACGGGCGTCATCTGGACCGCAGCTACCTGGCCGGCGAGGCGATGTACCAGCGCCCGCCGCGCGGCGATTTGGTCTACTTTCGGAGTGCGCGCAGGCTGCTGCAGCAGCTGCATCGGCGTGGCGTGGCGCACAACGATCTGGCCAAGGAAGCCAATTGGCTGGTGCAGGACGATGGCAGCCCGGCGGTGATCGATTTCCAGCTGGCGGTGCGTGGCCACCCACGCGCGCGCTGGATGCGTCTGCTTGCACGTGAGGACCTGCGCCACCTGCTCAAGCACAAGCGCATGTATTGCCCGGCCGCCATCACCCCGGTGGAACGCCGCGTGCTCAAGCGCCGCTCCTGGGTGCGCGAGCTGTGGTTCGCCACCGGCAAGCCGGTCTACCGTTTCGTGACCCGCCGCGTGCTGCACTGGGAAGACAACGAGGGGCAGGGGCCGAAGCCCTGAGTGGCTGGGATTGGTTGTTCGGGATTGGGGATTCGTTAAAGCGGATGGCTTGAGCGGTGGGTTGGTCGGTCAGAGCAATGTAGGAATAAGCGCTTGGCGCCGCACCTTCGCATACAGTGCTGCCAGCGACACCGGTAGACGCTGGGACAGCTTGCGTGCTGCCGCATGCAGCGAGGGACGCAGTCCCAGCGTGACCAACAGCATCAGCTTCACCACACTGGAAAACAGCCGCTCGCGTGGATATTGCCGTTGCCGATGCGCCTGGAACACCTCGTCCATCCAACTGGCCGGCAAGGCTTGATCCAGCGCTAGATGGGCCATCACCGCACCCAACACCACCGATCCGCCCAGCCTGAGCACGGCCGACTGGGCGCGCTATCCCACCGATGGGCAATGGCGGCGCACGCTGCAAAGCGGTGTGGTCGCAGACGCCGATAGCGCTGTGTATCGCACCGATATCGCCGCGCCAGCGCGCGCAGCGGAGCTGGATGCACAAGCGCAGCAAGTGATCGCCGGCAACATCGCCAACAGCCCCGGCGCGATTGCGGCGCGTTATGAACTGGCTTATCAGCGCAGCGGCTGGGCCGTGAATCAGCGCCGATGCATACCTGCCGAGAAACGCTGGCGATCTGATAGAAAGCAGCGGCATTTACCGACAAAATCGACGCAGCGCGCCGGTGCATCAATGCGATAACATCCCCGTTAGCCGCGACCAACGCAACATCTGCAAGGAAACGCATATGAGCGATGCCAAAGAATCCCGTTACGCCGCCCTGGCGCGCCGTGTGGTGGAGGCGCATGCAGCGCAACTGCTGCACGATGTGCAACGCATCAACGAACGCACGCTGCGTGAGCTTGGTCCATTGCCGCGTGGCGGACTGCCGGTGCAGGTCAAGCGCAAGCCCAAGCCAGCGCCGTGGGCGCAGCCGGTGCAACAGGCGTCAGCACTGGATGAGGGTGTGTCAGTGGCCCCGCATGCTTCTCTCCCCGATCCTGGCGATTCCGATATGTTCAAGTTCCGTAATCCGTTCAAGAAAAAACAGCGCGAACCGTGGCCGCTACGGTTTGATAGCTATTCGTTCGGGGCGCGCTGTTATCACACGTTGCGCTGCAGCATTACCTTTGCTCGACAGCAGCATTCGGTCAGCGACTTGAATAAGCCTTCAGGTGAGCCATACGCCCCCGATTGGAAAGATCACTGGACAGGTGGATTCGGCAGTACCGAAGAGTTCGAGACACGCGGGTTTCCTTCGACTGTGGATATCCGCTGGACGGCGATGGATGGCGTAGAGCGCTATGTCGAAGTCGATTTCGAAAAGATTTTCCCCGGGCATCTGATCCTGCACAACGTTCCGAAAGAAGATATCTTTGAGTATTGGGCGGCACACAAAAGGAAGATTGCAGTAATTCTTTTAGAGGTGAATGATCGCACGATCAATGTGTATATGAAGTCGTGGGTGCTCACCAACTGTCTGGAATCGCCAGATGACCCAAATATAAAAGTGAGCCGAGATGACCTGATCCTGGCCTGGACCAAGACCTACTGAGGGAGCGCTCGCCATGAACAAAAAGATCGTTCTGCAGCTGGGCGAAGATGGCCTACCGCTCGATGACGTGTCGCACTACGCAGCAACGCCGGAACAGCTGCGTACCTACGAACAAGCAGCTGAAGACCTCTCTCGGCTCAAGGTGCCGAAGCTATTGGATCGCGCCGACCCGCATTCGTATCTGATCGTTGGCCTGATGGATGGCACCGGCAATGATGTCTACAAGGACCCGCTGCATGCCACCAATGTTGCTAAGTTCCGTCAACAGCTTGAGGATATGGAAAAGGCGGGTGAGAAACGACTATACGTCGAATACATCGAAGGCGCCGGCACCCAGGAGAATCCGCTCGCGAAAGCGCTCGATGGCGCTACTGGGCGCACCAGCCTGTTCCGTGCAGAGGAAATGTATGAGCGGTTGAAGACACAATCACAGAAAATTTTCCAGGCGGATCCCGAAGCAAAAATCGCTTTTCATCTTGAGGGTTTCAGTCGTGGCGCCAGTCAAGTGCCACTACTTGCCCGAATGGTTGATGCAGGCGGTATTCCCGACGAGAAGAGTTTGACTCTGGCTCCAGATGCCAGCGGCAATCTGGTGGAGACCTACAGCCGCTACCACCAGCCCCCCGGTCTGACGCCGATGACGGTGGGCCTGTACGACCCGGTCGCCACTGGCTACATGGAGTTGTTCGACCGGCGCTTGCCGCCCTCGGTGGTGGGCGGTGTGCAGTTCAGTGCCAGCGAAGAGCGGCGTGGCTTGTTCAAGGCCGACCACAGCATCCCGCTTGGCGTCTCGGCCGATGGCCGTTTCGGGCATGTCGTGTTTGCCGCCGCGCATTCCGATATCGGCGGCAGCTACCTGCGCGATGGGCTGAGTATCCGTACGCTCAACCTGATGACCGACTATCACAATGGCTTGGTCAGCGAGCCGCTGTTTTATCGCCTGCCGGAGCCGACCGATCCGCGACTGAATGTGCTTCACCGCTCCGAAGAGGGCAACGCCCTGTTTCGTCTTGCCCCGAAGGCGGACCGCGCCACGCCCGATGGCCAGCTGCGCCAGCTTACCGCCGATTACGGGTATTACGTGCCGCCAGGCGAGCTGGCCAACATCCCCGTGCAAGCGCCAGAAGCGCTACGTGGCGAGTTGGCGCACATGCTCCAGAGCGCAGGGCCGTTTCAGCGGACCACGCTAATCAACACGGCGATCTCTACCGAGGGCGATACCTTTATCGCTCGGCTATCGCAGTCTGTGGATGCCGCAACGCTGGAAACCCGATCCTACTCGCCGGCCATGTTCGACCATCCTGGCGTGCGGGCTGCTGGCGCGCTGGGTGTTGCCGCCACGCTCTACGAGGCGCAACAATCCGGCGAGAAGATCGCCGCGCTGCTGTCGCAAAGCAACCCGCTGGCTGCGCAGTCGGAGTTGGCGCATTTCACCGGCCGCAACGTCGGTGGCTGGGCCGGTGGCGCTGCGGCAGCCTACGCGCTGGGCGCATCCGGCGCCGGGCCGATGGCCTTGATCGCCGCCGATGCGTATTTCATGAGCAAGGCGGGGGAGAAGGTCGCTGATTTGCTCGACAACCGCGCCATCTACACCCAGACCGATCGCCAGGGGACGCAGTGGTCGTTCAATGGCACCGCGTGGGCGCGCGAGGGCAAGGCCGATACCACCGATGATGGCGTGGACAATCCCACGTCCACGCAGATCGTGGCCAGTTACGCCAAAGCCCGCGAACTCAATTATCAGGCCACCAACGCCGCTGCGGTGCTGGCGCTGAAAGATGCGCCAGCACCGCAGGATCCGTACCGGTTGCCGGCCAACGCCACCGATCCGCCCAGCCTGAGCACGGCCGACTGGGCGCGCGATCCCACCGACGGGCAATGGCGGCGCACGCTGCAAAGCGGTGTGGTCGCAGACGCCGATAGTGCTGTGTATCGCACCGATATCGCCGCGCCAGCGCGTGCAGCGGAACTGGACGCACAAGCGCAGCAAGTGATCGCCGGCAACATCGCCAACAGCCCCGGCGCGATTGCGGCGCGTTATGAACTGGCTTATCAGCGCAGCGGCTGGGCCGCCGCCGGTTTGCCATTGTCGGACACACTCCGCCAGGCCCTGCCCAATCCAGACGCGTTGACCGCGTCGGATGGCCACGCCTATCGCCGCGATGCGCAGGGCCACTGGTCTGGTGAGGGCGGCGTTGTCGCCGGCAATGTGGCGCTGGAACTGGAGACCACGCGCCGCCTGCTACAGCCGGCCCTGGCCGAGCATGCACAGGTGGTTGCGGCCATCGCGCAGTCGCCGCCCTCGCCGCAGGATCAACAGCGCGAGGAAACGCTGTACCGCTATCGCATCACGGGCACCGAGCTCAAACCGGATTGGCAGCAAGCCATCGAATTGGCGACCCAGCGCACGCGCGCGGCGCATGGCCTCACCGGCGATGGCGCCATGAAACTCCAACGTGGCCCGGCCGGCACGTTTGGCGCCGATAGTCCGATTGCGCATCTGCAACGCGATACCGATGGGGTGGAGCGTGTTGCCGCAGTGACCAGCAGTGAGGACATTCGCCAAGCGTTGCGCGAGGTGCAAATGCGCGGGCAGGGCCTGGCCACTGGCGCTGAACGCGCGCTGCCGCAGGTGGCCGCGCAGCCCTCGCAGCCCTCGCAGCCTAACGCCCAGCAGGTAGCGCCGCACGCAGCGCCTGAGATCGCCACGCTCGCCACCGTCAACGTGCGTGCGCCCGAAATCGACAATGTGCCTGTGCCAGCCATCCCGGCTGTCGGACCGTCGGTTGCACCGCCAGCGCTACGCACTGACAACGGTTTGCCCATCACCGCAGGAGTAGCTGCCAGCTTGGCGCCCAGCGATCAGGGACACCTGCAACCCGGCGACCGTGGCGCCGAGGTGCAGGCGCTGCAGGCCAGTTTGATCCAGCTGGGCATCAACGAACGGATCAAGATCCCGGTGGAAATCAATGGCGTCTACGATCAACCTACCGAACGTGGCGTGCAGGCCTTCCAGCTGATGCACGGCATGGAGGAGGTCAGCGGCATTGCCGACCGCAGCACATTGGCCGCGTTGCAACAACAGGCCGGCATTGCCATTGCCCAGCGCGATATGGTGCCGCAACAGCCCGGCGTCGCGCTGCAGGATGCGCCCCATCGCGCGATGGTCATGCCCTCCACACCATCGCCGGCCGTCGCGCCCGAACGCAGCCAACCCGATCTGCATGCGCAACAGCAGCAACAAGCGCTGGAGCAACAACGCCAGCTGCAACTGCAGCAGGATCAACAGCTACAGTTGCAGGCCCGGCAATACCAGCAGGAGCAGGCGCAGCGCGACGAAGACGAGAACAGCCGCAAGGCACAGCGCGACAAGGAGCTGTCGGCCACCGCCGTCCAAGACGACGCGCACACACCGCCGCCAGGTCTACGCCCCTACAGCAATCCCGCGCATCCCAAGCATGCCCTGTATGCGGACGTGCAAGAGCGGATGCAGGCGCAAGGCCATCAGTTTTCGGAGGAACGCCTGACCCAGATCACCGCAGCGCTGAACGAGTCCTACTTCAAGCCAGGTTGGAAGGGGCAGTTCTATGTAGCGCGCGACACCGTGTTTGCGCTCAATTACGATCACCCGCTTGGCATCGCGCGCGTGCAGATGCATGAGGCGGCACCGTCGATCCAGGCTTCGATGGAAGTGGCGCAGGCCGGCGATCTGAAACACGCGCAGATCAGCGAGTACATCGCCCAGAGCCGCATGCAGGCGCAAGCGCAGTCGCAGCCCGGCATGGGCATGGGCATGTAAGGCGATCAGGCGACGCCCGCCCTGCATGGCGCTGTGTACTTGCTGAATGCAATGAACCCCGGAGATGGATGCATGAGTAGCAAGGCGAAGGTAGCCGTAGTCGTGGTCGTGTTGATCCTTGCACTGGTCGCCGGGGTATACCTGTCGGGTTTCATCACCCTGCTGCTGTTGAACGTGCAGGTGCCATTGAAGGCGACCACCTACCTGGAGTACTGGAAAGCGCTCGATCTACCGCAAGTCAAGCCCTACGTTCTGCGCGTCAAGGCAAGCGGCGCTCTTGGCTTCGGGTTGCCGCTGTTGGGCTGGTGGCTGCTGCTGATCCCGATGCTCAGGACCAGGAAACAATCCCTGCACGGAGAGGCGAGTTTTGCCAGTGTCGCCGACTTGAAGAAAGCTGGCATGCTCGAGAACAAGCCGGAAAGCATCCTGGTGGGCAAGCTCAACGGTCGCTACATCTACATCAACGGCGCACTGCATGTCATCGTGGTGGCGCCCACACGTTCGGGCAAGACCACCTCGATTGCGATCCCTGTCCTGCTGACCTACCAACAGTCGATGGTGGTCCTCGATTTGAAGGGCGAATTATTCAAGGCCACCAGTGGATACAGGGCATCGCAAGGTCAACAGATCTATGTCTGGGCGCCGTATGCAATCGATGGAAAGACCCATCGCTTCAATCCACTCACCTTGGTGCCGGACGATCCGCGTGAGCGCATCGCGTCCATACAGACCATGGCGGCAATTCTGTATCCGGATGAACCTGGCAAGGACAGCTTCTGGATCACGCAGTCGCGCGCCGCGTTTGTGGCGTTCGCCTGTTTCATGTTCGAAAAACGCGATCACTTGCGCAGCCAGGGCTTTGCGGGCGTGGACGATCGCAATCAAAGCCTGCTGTCTCCTAGCCTGGAGCGGTTGCTGCGCTTGTCTGCAGGCGGCGACGCTGGCCAGAGCACCGCAGACCTGTTGAAAGGCCTGCTTGCAGATACGCAGGTGAGTTACCTCAGCCCGCAGACCCGCTCCACCTTCAGCGCGCTCGCAGGGTTGGCCGAACAGACCTTCTCCTCGGTCATGGCCACCATGCAGGCCCCGTTGCAGCAGTTCTTGAGCCCGATCCTGGCGGCCGCCACCAATGCCACCGACATCGACGTCACTGCGATCCGCAAACGGCTCACCACCGTCTACGTCATCATCCCCACCCAGAAACTGGATGAAAGCAGCAAGCTGTTGAATATCTTCTTCAGCTCCGTCATCGGCAACAATCTCGATAAGCAGCTCAACGAAGATCCCGCCCTGAAGTATCAGATGCTGATGCTCATGGACGAATTCACCGCCATGGGTCGGGTCGATGTCTGGGCCAAGCGCATCTCGATCTCGGCCAGCTACGGCGTGCGCGATTTGTGCATCATCCAGAGTCAATCGCAGTTGCGTGCAACCTACGGCGCCGACGATGCGAAGAACTTCATCACCAATCATGCGGCCAGCATCGTGTTCACCCCGCGCGAGCAGGAAGATGCCAATGCCTACAGCGACATGCTGGGCTATGCAACCATCGGCAGGCAGCACCGCTCCACCAGCAGCGGCGGTGGCGCAAGCAACGTGTCCTACAGCTATACCGAAGAACGCCGTGCACTGATGCTGCCGCAGGAAATCAAGGAGCTGCCCGGTGATGATGAGTTGCTGTTCTTTGAAGGCAGCAAGCCGATCCGCTGCGAAAAGAACTGGTTCTTCAAGGACAGCGTATTGAAAAGTCGCATCATGGACCCGGTGGCAGTGCCTGCGCCCGGGCCGGAGCAGGCACCTTGCACGTCGTGAGTGAATCCACCCGCTCTTTATCACCGGAGCCTCGCGCGGGGTGGGGTTGGCGATGAGTGGCCGGGATTGGTCATTCGGGATTAGGGATTGGTCACAGCAGATGGCTTGAGCGGTGGGCTGGTCGGTGTAAGGAACGAAGGAATAAGCTCTTACGAATCCCCAATCCCCAATCCCCAATCCCCAATCCCCAATCCCGACTCCCGACTCCCGACTCCCGACTCCCGACTCCCGACTCCCGACTCCCGACTCCCGACTCCCCAATCCGATGACGTTAAATGGCAAAACCCTCTTCATCACCGGTGCCTCGCGCGGGATCGGATTGGCAATCGCGCTGCGGGCGGCGCGCGATGGGGCCAATGTGGCGATCGCGGCCAAGTCGGCGGTGGCCAATCCAAAACTACCCGGTACCATCCATAGCGCCGCCGATGCGGTGCGTGCGGCGGGTGGGCAGGCGCTGGCGCTCAAATGCGACATCCGCGACGAAGCGCAGGTGCATGCCGCTGTGGCCGCCACCGTGGAAGCGTTTGGCGGGATCGATATCCTGGTCAACAACGCCAGCGCGATCTGGCTACGCGGCACGCTGCAGACGCCGATGAAGCGCTTCGACCTGATGCAGCAGGTCAATGCGCGCGGCAGTTTTGTGTGCGCGCAAGCGTGCCTGCCACACCTGTTGCAGGCGCCCAATCCGCACATCCTCAGCCTGGCCCCGCCGCCCTCGTTGAATCCGGCGTGGTGGGGCGCGCATACCGGCTACACGCTGGCCAAGATGGGCATGAGCCTGGTGACGCTGGGGCTGGCCGCCGAATTCGGCCCGCAAGGCGTGGCGGTCAATGCGCTATGGCCGCGCACGGTGATCGCCACCGATGCGATCAACATGCTGCCCGGCGTGGAGGCGGCTGCCTGCCGCCGGCCGGAGATCGTGGCCGATGCGGCGCATGCGGTGCTCACGCGCGAGGCGGCCGGCTTCCACGGGCAGTTCCTGATCGACGAACAGGTGCTGGCGCAGGCCGGCATCACCGATCTGCGCGGGTATGCGGTGGATCCGGCGCGTGACTTGCTGCCGGATCTGTTTCTGGACTGAGCGTGTGCATGTGCGGCTTGATCGCCGTGCTGCGGTAGAGCGCACCGCTGGTGGCGCGTGTGATGCGTATCGCCGCAGTCGGACCTGCCGGCTGCGTGCGACCTGCGTGGGTTTGCCTCAGCCGCTGTCGAGCGCCGCCAGCGGGCGTGAGCCGGGGATCGAAAGAGGGCGCATGCGCGCAGTGTGCCGCAGGCGTGCGAATGCGCGAGAATGCGGGTTCCCCTTCCGCTTCCGCGACCGATCCCCATGCACACCGCTGCCGATTCGCCCCTGTCACTGGCGCACTACTACCTGCCGGTGTATCGCCCGCGCCAGGTGGTGCTGGAGCGCGGCCAGGGCAGCCGGGTGTGGGACGAGGCCGGGCGCGAATATCTGGATCTGTCCTCGGGTATCGCGGTCAGCGGACTGGGCCACAACGATCCGGACCTGGTGGCCGCGCTCACCGAACAAGCCGGCAAGCTGTGGCACACCAGCAATATCTTCTACAGCGCGCCACCGCTGCGGCTGGCCGAAGAACTGGTCCAGGCCTCGCGCTTTGCCGACAAGGTGTTCCTGTGCAACTCGGGTACCGAGGCCAACGAGGCGGCGATCAAGCTGGTGCGCAAGTGGGCCAGCGATCAGGGCCGCCCGCCGGAGCGGCGCGTGATCGTGACCTTTCGCGGCAGTTTCCACGGCCGCACGTTGGCTTCGGTCACCGCCACCGCGCAGCCGAAGTACCAGGAAGGCTACGAGCCGTTGCCGGGCGGATTTCGTTATGTGGATTTCAACGATGTGCCGGCGCTGGAAGCGGCAATGGCGGCAGGCGATGTGGCGGCGGTGATGGTGGAGCCGATCCAGGGCGAGGGCGGGGTGATGCCGGCCGCACCGGGCTTCCTGGCCCGCGCACGCGCGCTGTGCGACCAGCACGATGCCTTGTTGGTGCTGGACGAGATCCAGTGCGGCATGGGCCGCACCGGCACCTTGTTCGCGCATTGGCAGGAGCAGGTGACGCCGGACATCGTGACCTTGGCCAAGGCATTGGGCGGCGGTTTCCCGATCGGCGCGATGCTGGCTGGCCCCAAGGTGGCGCAGACCATGCAGTTCGGCGCGCACGGCACCACCTTCGGCGGCAATCCGCTGGCCGCGGCGGTGGCACGGGTGGCGGTGCGCAAGCTGGCCTCGCCGGAAATCGCGGCCAATGTGGAGCGTCAATCGGCTGCGTTGCGTGCGGGGCTGGAGGCCTTGAATGCCGAGTTCGGCGTGTTCGCGCAAATCCGCGGGCGCGGCCTGATGCTGGGCGCGGTGCTGGCGCCGGCGCATGCCGGCCAGGCCGGCGCGATCCTGGACCTGGCCGCCGGGCATGGATTATTGCTGCTGCAGGCCGGGCCGGATGTGCTGCGTTTCGTGCCGGCGCTCAACCTGACCGACGCCGAGCTGGCCGATGGGCTGCAGCGCCTGCGCCTGGCCATTGCCGAGTACGCCGCGCAGCGGTGAGCCGTTGCCATGGTGGGGAGGATTGCCGTGGTTGCGGTTGCTTGCGTTGCAACCGCGTACCCTCACCCGCAACCCGTCTCCCGATGGTAGCGGGGCCAGCACGTCTGATGCACCACTGCCTCATCCCAACCCATAGCGCTTCAATACCCGCCGCACTGCCCGCGCATCGCGCACCGTGTCGGCATGCAGGCCGGCGGCGCGCGCGCCACGCACGTTGACGAACAGATCGTCGAGAAACAAGGTGTCTGCTGCGGTCGCATCGAGGGCGGCAAGCGCGCGGTGGTACACCTGGACATCCGGTTTGCGCCCGCCCAGTGCGCCGCTGCACAGCACGCGTCCCTGCAGCAACGGAAACAGCGATGGCACGATCTTCGCGATCGCGTCAGCCATCAACGGGCCGTTGTTGGTCAGCACTGCCACGGGCGTTGTCGCCGAGACCGTCAGTACCTGCGCCACGACCGCGGCGTCTGCGCGGCAGGCGGCCACGCGCGCATCGATCCAGGTGGCCCGATCGATCCGGTGCCCCAGGCCGTCGCCAAGTTGGCTCAGGTAGGTCGGCGTGTCGAGCGTGCCAGCATCGTAGGCGCGCTCGAGTCCCTGTTCGAACAGCACCTGCTGCACGCGTTGCGGGGCACAGCCGGCTGCACTGGCAAGTGCTGCCACACGGCGTGGGCGCGAATAGCTGGCCAGCACGCCATCGAAATCGAGCAGGAGCAAGGACATTCGCCACGCCCCCTTGGCCGCTCTCAGCGCGCGACCTCCGCAAAGGCCTCGCGTGCGGCGGCAAGCGTGGCCTCGATCACTGCCTGGTCGTGTGCGCTGGACATGAAGCCGGCTTCGTACGCCGACGGCGCCAGGTACACGCCCCGCTGCAGCATTGCGTGGAAAAAGCGGTTGAAGCGGGTGCTGTCGCAGGCGGTGGCCTGTGCATAGCTCTCCACGATCTCGTCGGTGAAGAACAACCCGAACATGCCACCCACCTGGTTGGTAGTGACGGCGATGCCGGCCGCATGCGCGGCGTCTTCCAGGCCTTCGCACAGCGCATTGGTTGCCTCGCTCAGGCGGTCGTGGAAGCCCGGTGCCTGCACCAGTTCCAGCATCGCCAGGCCCGCGGCCATGGCCACCGGATTGCCTGACAAGGTACCCGCCTGGTAGATCGGCCCGGCCGGGGCGATCTGTTCCATCAGCTCGCGTCGGCCGCCGTAGGCGCCCACCGGCATGCCGCCGCCGATGATCTTGCCGAAGGTGGTCAGGTCCGGCGTCACCCCGTACAGCGCCTGCGCCCCACCCAGTGCGACGCGAAAACCGGTCATCACCTCGTCGAAGATCAACAGCGCACCGTGGCGCGTGCACAGCGTGCGCAGATGCTGCAGGTAGCCGGCCAGCGGCGGGATGCAGTTGGCGTTGCCCACCACCGGTTCGATGATGACTGCGGCCACCTCGGCGCCGATCTCGTCGAACAACGCGGTAGCGCCTTCGAAGTCGTTGAAGCTGAGCGTGGCGGTCAGCTCGCTCAGGCCGGCCGGCACGCCCGGCGAGGTGGGCACGCCCAGGGTCAGCATGCCGCTGCCGGCCTTGACCAGGAACGAGTCGCCGTGGCCGTGATAGCAGCCTTCGAACTTGATGATGCGGTTGCGCCCGGTGGCGCCGCGCGCCAGGCGCACTGCCGACAGCGTGGCCTCGGTGCCGGAGTTGACCATGCGCACCATTTCGCAGGAAGGCACCAGCCGGGTGATGGTGTCGGCCATGGTCACCTCGGCCGCGCACGGCGCGCCGAACGACAGCCCGTCGCGGATGGCGCGTTCCACCGCCTCGCGTACCGCCGGGTGATTGTGGCCGGCGATCATCGGGCCCCACGAACCTACGTAGTCGATATAGCGGTTGTCGTCTACGTCGTACAAGTACGCGCCATCGGCACGCGCTACGAAGAACGGCTCGCCGCCCACCGACTTGAATGCCCGCACCGGGGAATTGACGCCGCCGGGCAGCAGGGTCTGCGCCTGGGCGAACAGGGCGTGGGAGCGGGTGTGATTCATGCGCGCAGATCCTTGAGGAAGACCGATGGGGGGCATCGATGCCCGGTCGTGGGCATCGCGTGCGCCATTGTCAGGCCTGCAGCCTCGCACGCCTACCCGGCAGAGGTCCGTCTGCCTGTCGGAGCCGGCGGGTAGCACACCCCGGCGGCCTGCGATCGAACACGACGATTGAGCATGAGCTGATGGCCTGCGGTCATTGGCGCCCCGCTGCAGATGTTCAGAAAGTGTGATTCCGGTGGCCGTTGGCCCCGTTCAGTGGTCGCCTTGCGACAGTTCCAGACTTGAGGAAAAAGCATGAACCGTGGGATCCAGAAGCGTGCCCTGGCGTTGGCCCTGGTGGTGGCCATCGGCAGTGCACACGCGCAGTCGACCACCGGCAGCATCGTCGGCAGCGTGGGGCAGGGCAGCGGCACCAGCGTGGTGGTGGAAAACAACAGTGGCCTTAGTCGCGAAGTGCCGGTGGATGCGCGCGGCCGCTACACCGCCGGCAACCTGCCGCTGGGTACGTACAAGGTGACGGTCAAGCGCGACGGCGCAGTGGTGGAAACCCGCGAAAACGTCGCCATTACCGTTGGCGCCAATACCGACGTCTCGTTCGCCGCCAGTGCCGCGGGGAGCGGCGTGCAGACCCTGGACAGCGTCACCGTCAATGCCGCCAGCCTGGCCACCATCGACGTCAGCAGCGTGGATACCCGCACCGTGGTCACCGCCGAGCAGCTGGCGCAGCTGCCCTTGGGCCGCACCGCCGAAGCGATCGCACTGTTGGCGCCGGGCGTGGTGGTCAACAGCGGCGGCTTCGACAACGGCCCGCTTGGCGGCTCGCTGCCCAGCTTCGGCGGCTCGGCCGCCAGCGAAAACGCGTATTACCTCAACGGCTTCAACACCACCACCATCAGCAATAATCTGGGCGGCCTGACCCTGCCCTACGGCGCCATCGACCAGCAGGAAATCTTCACCGGCGGCTACGGCGCGCAGTTCGGCCGTTCCAATGGCGGCGTCATCAACCAGATCGGCAAGCGCGGCACCAACGCATGGAAGTTCGGCGCCGCCGTCATCTGGGAACCCAATGGCCTGCGTGCCAACCAGCGCGATCTCTATTGGCGCCCGGATAGCCAGGCCAGCACTGTCAACAATGCCGCCTACCGCTACGCGCGTGCGGCAGGCGGCCTGTACCAGCCGGCCAGCGAAGCCGAAGCCAACCAGACCACCTATAGCGCCTATGTCGGCGGGCCGATCATCCAGGACAAGCTGTTCTTCTTCCTGGCCGCCGAGCAGGTGGATTCGGATGGCGTGCGCGTGGGCACCAATCGCGACACCGACAACGGCCGCACCGGCGGCCTCACCGACTACGACTACACCCAGAAGCGCTGGTACGCCAAGGTGGACTGGAACATCACCGACAATCACCTGATCGAGGTGACTGGTGCCAGCGACGAGGCCGAGACCAACGGATCGATCTACCGCTACGACTATGTCAACCGCCAGCGTGGCAGTTATTTCACCGACGAATCCAGCTGGAAAACCGGCCCGACCCTGTTCACCGGCAAGTACACCGGCTACATCGGCGACACCCTCACCGTGACTGCGCTGTACGGCAAGATGACCACGCCCGACGAGCTGACCCCGTTCAACTACAATGCGGCTGGCGGGCCCGTCATCAATAGCGCCGCGTTGCAGAATCCGGCCTACACCGGCGGCACGCCGCGCATCGGCAACCAGCTGGTGACCTCGGTCAGTTCGCCCGACCGCGAATACAAGAAAGACAATCAGCGCCTGAATCTGGAATGGCGCCTCGGCCATCACACGCTCAACTTTGGTATCGACAACCAGAAGTCCGAAGGCATCGACGTGGGCTCGGTGCTGTCTGGCCCCGGCTTTGCATGGACCTATGGACAGACCAACGACCCCAACGGCCTGGCCACCGGCGGGCTGGTCAGCCAGTCGGCCAACGAGGCCGGCGGCATCGGCGCGCCCAGCCCGGGGTTGGTGGATCCGGTCAACGGCTCCAGCGGCTACTACGTGGTGCGCAACATCAACACCAGCCTGTATTCGTACGAGGCAAAACAGCGCGCCTATTACATCGAAGACAAGTGGCAGGTCACCGACAACCTGCTACTCAGCCTGGGCCTGCGCAAGGACGAATTCACCAACTACACCCCATTAGGCGACCCCTACATCGAGGTGGACAACGCCTGGGCACCGCGGCTGGGCTTCAGTTGGGACGTCAACGGCGATTCCAGCCTGAAGGTATTCGGTAACCTCGGCCGTTACTACCTCGGCCTGCCGCTGTCGGCGGTGAGCCTGTTCACCCCGGCCACCACCACCGACACCTACTCCACCTATAGCGGCATCAATGCCGACGGCACGCCGATCCTGGCGCAGCAACTGGGCTCGGCGGTCTCTGCCAATTCGCGCTTCGGCCGCATTGCCGACGTGCGCACGGCAGTGGCCAAGGACATCGAAGGCGAGAACCAGGACGAACTCATCCTCGGCGTTACCAAGCAACTCGACAGCGGCTGGGTGCTGGGCGTGCGTGGCACGCACCGTCGTCTCAATGCCGGCATCGACGACCAGAACTACGATGTCTCCAATACCGCGTTGATCGACGCGGCGGCGGCGCAAGGCGTGACCATCGATTTCTCGAAGGTGGCGGGCGCTGCGTTGATCAATCCCGGCCAGACCAACACCTGGGGCGTGATTGGCACCGATGGCCAGTTCCACGAGGTATCGGTGACCCGCGAGGCGTCGGGCTTTCCGAAGCTCAAGCGCAATTACTCGGCCGTGGAATTCAATCTGGAGCGCCCGTTTGACGGCCAGTGGTATGCCAAGGTCAACTACGTGTGGTCGCACAGCTACGGTACGACCGAAGGCCAGGTGCGTTCGGACCTGTGGCGCACCGGCGGCGCGCTGGGCAGCTACCAGGGCCAGGCCTCGGTGTCGACCACGCAGAGCTGGGACCACCCGGCGTTGATGGAACATTTCAACGGCGATCAATCCAACGATCACCGTCATCAGCTCAAGTTGTTCGGCTTCTACCAGTTCAACCCGCAATGGGGTGCGTCGGCCAACTACAGCCTGATCTCCGGTGCGCCGCGTAACTGCCTGGGCAATTACTACGGCACCGAGTACAGCGGCCGCGATCCGGCCGGCTATGGTGGCAGTGCGATCACCGGTGGCCCGTATCACTACTGCTACAACCCGGAAACCGGCACCGGCGTGACATCGCCTCCGGGCTCGCAGGGGCGGCTGGGCTGGATCGCCCAGCTCGACCTGGGCGTGACCTACAAGCCAGCCTTCGCCGACGGCAAGCTGGCGCTGCGCCTGGACGTGTTCAACATCACCAACGAGCAGACCGCGACCAATATCTACCCGTTCTCGCAGCTGCCCGACAACACCACCAATCCGTTGTGGAACCAGGTCGTGGCCTATCAGGCGCCGCGCTCTGGCCGGGTGACGTTGAGCTACGACTTCTGACCGCGTAGCCGATAAGTCGGTCCCGGCAGCGACGCGTGGTGGCGCGCGGCGCTGCTTTTTTTCTGGGAGGTGATGGTTACATCGGCGCTGCAACGCTGCAGGTCTGCCACTTGGTTGCAGGGCCCTTGCCCGCCCACCATCGCAGGACACGCCGCAAGTACGTCCCTGTAGGCTCTTACGCGGCATCCATGCCGCGTAAGGTCCCGCGACGGTAGGCGGGCAAGGACCAGTCGAGATGGTCGGTGTGCAAGGCTTTCAACAAGCAATCAGCAAGCTGGCGAAACAGTGCCTCGCTCTTCAATAGACCGCCGGCCTACTGTCTGGTGCGGCGAGGGCACCGCGCACCCGACCAACCAGCTTTTGAAATCAAGCGATGCCGCGAGTGAAATCTTGCTGTCGTGAAGCAGAGCGTCGAGCTGGAATAAATAACCTGCAGCGCTTCAGGGTTTGTCGCGCGCCCCCGCAAACCCTGCCCGATACGCCTGCACTGCAGCGACCGGATCCGGCGCCGCGTACACGCCACTGACCACGGCCACCAGATCGGCGCCTGCGGTGACGAGTTCGGGCACCTGTGTAGCGGCGATACCGCCGATCGCCACCCGCGGCAGCCCTAGCTCGGCCGCCTGCTGCAACAGCGCAGGCGTGGCGCGCCGCGTGGTCTGCTTGGTGGGGGTGGGGAAGAACGCGCCGAACGCCACGTAGCTGGCGCCGGCAGTTGCGGCGGCGCGCGCGCGCGCGATCTCGTCGTAGCACGACACCCCGATGATCGCCTGCTCGCCCAACAAGGCGCGCGCGGCCGCCACGTCGCCATCGTCCTCGCCCAGGTGCACGCCTTGCGCGCCGATCTGCGCAGCCAGCTGTGCATCGTCGTTGACGATCAAGGGCACGCCATGTGCCGCGCAGGCCTCGCGCAGGGCGCCGGCCTGGCGCAGCCGCAAGGCCGCATCAGCCTGCTTGTTGCGGTATTGCAGCCAGGTGATGGATGACAACAAAGGTGCGGTGCGCAGGAGCAAACGGTGGGTGTTGGGCTCATCGGGGGTAATCAGGTACACGCCGCGGGCGTCAAGGCGGTTGGGCATGGCAGCGCTTCCGAAAGCGGTGAGTGGAGTGGGACAATGCAGCCCCACCGTTACGTGACCGCGATTATCCAATGAGTGACGCATCCACCACCATCTACCGCACCTGGATGTGCGTCGTCTGCGGATTTCTCTACCACGAGGCCGACGGCATTCCCGAAGAAGGCATCGCGCCAGGCACCCGCTGGCAGGACGTGCCCGACACCTGGACCTGCCCGGACTGCGGCGTCACCAAGGACGATTTCGAGATGGTGGAGATCGATTAAAGCGCTTGTCTGCCCGGATGGGGTATCGATCACGGGTAGCAGGGCCATACTGCGGTGGCCAAGCGGATCGCGTGACGCGTACAGGGGGTCAGTGCGCGTGCGTGCGCTGGCTGTTCAACTCGACCAGGTGCTCGTGCAGATTGCCTGCATCCTGTGCGCTCGGATTGAGCAGCACGTAACGGGACAGATCGTGGCGTGCACCGGAGCGATGGCCCAGGTGCAGGTAGGCCATGCCGCGGTCACGTAGTGCCTCGGGTTGGTCCGGAACCAGCTTCAGGATGCGGTCGGCGCTGCGCGCGGCCCGGTCCCAGTGCTCGGCGTCGGCGTAGACGCCGTGCAGGTTGCGCAGGATGCGGATCAGGATCGTGCGGTGCGGTGCCGGGTCGAGGATCTGCGCCAGCGCACGGTCGTCGGGGATCTCGCCGCCCAGGTGCGGGCGGGCGCGCTCGCGTAGCTCGTCCACGCCCAGCGGGCGACCGCCGTTGAACGGGTCCATGACCAGCACGCCGTCGTCCACCGGCAGGCGCACCAGGAAATGTCCGGGAAACGACACACCTGCCAGCGGGATCCCCAGGCGCCGCGCCACTTCGATCTGCACCATCGCCAGCGAGATGGGGTTGCCCAGGCGGCGCTCGAACACCTGGTTGAGATAGCTGTTGCGCGGGTCGTAGTACTCGTCGTGATTGCCCGAATACCCCAATTCATCGAACAGGTAGCGGTTGATCGCCGCCATCTTCAATGGCCACAGGTCGATCGCGTCCACTTCGCGGCGTAGGTGTTCGACATGGCTCTGCACCAGCGTGTCGTACAACCCGGCGTCCAGCTGCGGATACTCGTCGCGCGCGATCAGCAGCGCGGTGGACATCAGCGGCACCGCCTCGTCATCCAGGCTGGCGAGCGCGGTCCAGTGGGGAAGTGGGAGCATGTCGACCATGCTGCCAAGAGTGTCGGCAAGCGGCATGGGGTTCAAGTCCGGTACTTCCTGACAGGCGACACCGCATCGCTGTGAATCACTTCAGCTTGGGAATGTCCGGGCTGAAAACAAGCTCGCTGCCGTCCTGGAGGTTGAGCCGGGCGGCCTGGCCGGCATTGAGTTCCAGCACGTAGCGCGCCGGCCCCTTGCTGGGGTAGGGCGGGCAGGCATCGCCGCCAGAGCAGGGCGGCACGTCGCGCTGCTGCGACACCAGGCGGCGCTGGTTGTCGAAATACAGGATGTCCAGCGCGATCTTGGTGTTCTTCATCCAGTACGCCAGCGGTTCCTGGCGGTCGTGGATGAACAGCATGCCGCGGTCCTCGTCCATGGCATCGCGGAACATCAGGCCCTGGGTGCGGTCGGCGTCGTTCTGCGCCACTTCCACCCGGTAGCGCGTGCCGGCCAGCTCCACCCATGGGCCGCGGCTGGCGCAGCCACCGAGCAGGATCAGGCAGGCAAGGGCGAGGAAGCGGACAAGGTGCATGGGGCAGACCGACGAGGCGAGCAATGGCGCACCATCTGCCATGCGTCGATGCGCGTCAAGCCGCTGGCGCGCATCCGGCACAAGGCAGGCTCGGTGACGGGGGGGAGTCGGCGCGCTTGCGGGGAGCTTGAGAACGCGCGTTGCAGTCGTCGTGCGTCAGAGCACGCGCGGCGGTTCGCCTCCGACGATCACCACATCGGCCGGGCGGCGCGCAAACAGGCCGACGCAGACCACGCCGGGGATCTGGTTCAAGCTGCGCTCCAGTGCCACCGGATCGGTGATCTGCAGGTTGTGCACGTCCAGCACCACGTTGCCGTTGTCGGTGACCACGCCGTCGCGCCACACCGGCTGGCCGCCGGTCAACGCCAGGATCTGGCGGGCCACCAGGCTGCGCGCCATCGGGATCACCTCCACCGGCAGCGGGAAGCGGCCCAGCACCGGCACCTGCTTGCTCGGATCGATGATGCAGATGAAGCGCTCGCTGGCCTCGGCAATGATCTTCTCGCGCGTCAACGCGGCGCCGCCGCCCTTGATGAGGCAACGGTTCGGATCGCACTCATCGGCGCCATCCACATACAGCGACAGGTTGCCGGTGTGGTTGAGGTCCAGCAACTCGATGCCATGCTGGCGCAGCCGTGCGGTGCTTTGTTCGGAGCTGGACACCGCGCCCTTGATGCGCTGGCCGATGCGGCCCAGTGCATCGATGAAATAGGCCACCGTCGAGCCGGTACCCACACCGACGATCATGCCGTCTTCCACGTAATCGATCGCTTTCTCGGCGGCCAGGCGTTTTGCTTCGGACATGGGTAAGAGCTCGGGATTGGGGAATCGGGAATCGCAAAGGCGGCTGGTCGCGGCTATTCCATCGCCAGCAACAGCTTCCATTGCGCGGCAGTCACCGGCAGGATCGACAGGCGGTTGCCGCGCGCAATCAACGCAAAGCCTTCGCCCAGCGCGTCGGCGTGCTGCTTGATCTCGTCCAGCGCGATGGTGCGCTGGAGTTTGCGCTCGAATGCCACGTCCACCAGCATCCAGCGCGGATCTTCGCGGCTGGACTTGGGGTCGTGGTAGTCGGATTTCGGGTCGAATTGGGTGTCGTCCGGGTACGCCGCGCTGGCCACCTTGGCGATGCCGACGATGCCAGGCACCTTGCAGTTGGAGTGGTAGAACAGCACGCCATCGCCCGCCCGCATGCCGTCGCGCATGAAATTGCGCGCCTGGTAATTGCGCACGCCGTTCCACGGCTCGGTGCCGACGCGCTCCAGATCATCGATGGAAAAGGTGTCCGGCTCGGACTTCATCAACCAGTAGCGCGTGCGGGCAGTCATACGGAAACGGCGTCGTCTTTCAGGAAGGTGGCGTGTTCGGTGCAGATGGCGTCCACCGCCACGTCCCAGGGTTCGGTCGGCAGGGCAGGCACCTGTTGTGCGGCGAAGCCGACACCGACCAGCCACGGCGGCGGCGCCTGGCGATGCCGGAACGCGAAGCTGCGATCATACCAGCCGCCTCCCATGCCCAGCCGCCGGCACGCCGCATCGAAGCCGGTCAGCGGGGCGATCACCAGGGCCATGTCCTCCGGTGCCAGGGTGTCGGCGCGGTCTACGTCCGGTTCCGGAATGCCGTAGCGATTACTGGTCAGCCCCTGGCCGGGGCGCCACGGCGCAAAGCGCAGCACCCGCCCGTCCAGCAAGGGCAGGCAGTAGCGCACGCCGGCCGGCAAACCGAGTTGCCAGCGGTGCAGCGCGATTTCGCCATCCATTGCCCAGTACCCGGCCACCGCACCGGTCTGCGGTGCGAATGGCAGCGCCAGCAGACGTTCGCACAAGGTATCGGCCGCCGCCAGCCGCTGCGCTGCCGGCAGCGCACGGCGCTGGGCGCGCAGCCGTTGACGCAATGCGTTTCTGTCGTCGGTCATCGGACGCTCGTGACGAAGGGAGGGAGCAATGTGGTTGCTGCGCGGTTGCAGCGACACGGGGCGATTGTCGTGGGTTTGGCGACAGAGACGCAAAAAGAAACGACGCCCGGAGGCGTCGTTTCAGATTTGCATTCTCCGCCGTGACGATGCGGGCGAAACGACCTTGAACCCGGGGTTCAAGTGGGAACGTTGTGAGGCCATCGGGCTTCCCGCTACAAGGCGGACTTGCACACCCGGCTTCGTCGCGCCCCCATGGTCGTCATTAAGGGACAAGGCGAATGTTTTGCACGCTGTCGTTTACAGCAGAGAACGCAGGTGAAGTATAGACCTCTGCGGCGCGATGGCTAGCCCATTCGTCGGCGCGCGCGTTCAAAAGTTCATCTTTGCGACGGCAGTGCGACGTACGCCTCAACGCGGCGTGTCGGCGACGCTGTCCAACCGGCGATTCAAGGTGTCCAGCGTGGTGGCCAGTTCACGCTCGTAGCGTGTCTGCTGCTCTCGCACCTGTTGCAATTCGTGCGCCAGATTCAGTGCAGCCAGCACGGCGACGCGATCGACGGCAGCCATGCGATTGCTGCCGCGGATCTCACGCATGCGCAGATCCAGCAGGCGTGCCGCTGCGGTGAGGCTCTCGCGCTCTTCCGCCGTCACGCCCACCGTGTATTCACGATCCAGAATACGCACGCTGACCGGTTCGTTGTTGCTCACGTGTGCTGCTCCAGTGACTTCAGGCGCGCGATCATCGCTTCCACGCGCGAGCGTGCCTGCTCGTTCTTGGTCAGCAATTGCGCGCGTTCGCCGATCAGTTGTTCCTGCTGGTGGCGCAGGCTGCGGTTTTCGTCGCTCAGCCGTTGAGCACGCTCGACCAGCGCCTCCACGCGGGCGGCAAGTGCGCGGATCTGGGCGAGGGCAGCGGCATTGTCCATGTGCCCACGATAGGGGGGCGTGCGCGCAGCGGTCAAGCGCTCGCTGGACGGGCGGTTGCGCCGCGCAAGGTCAAGCCTGCCAAGGCCTGCAGCCAGCGGCAGCGACACGCACGACATGCGTGGAACGCTGCATGGAACCTCAAGCAAGAGGTCGAGCGGAGGCCGCCTTGGTACACTGGAACGTCAGCTTGCCCGCCAGCGTGCGGGCACCTTTCTGCTCTTAGCCTGGATGACTCGATGGATCTGCCTGACGTGACCGCTGTGCAAACC
Source organism: Xanthomonas cucurbitae (assembly GCF_002939885.1). Classification (GTDB taxonomy): domain Bacteria; phylum Pseudomonadota; class Gammaproteobacteria; order Xanthomonadales; family Xanthomonadaceae; genus Xanthomonas; species Xanthomonas cucurbitae. Next base: position 38,162 of record NZ_MDED01000006.1, on the reverse strand, counting down.
GAAAGCCGCCAGCTTGCGCTGGCGTCGTCTGCGGCGGAATTGCATGGCGGGCTGTGCGGGTGGCTGTCCGGTGGCGGCGCCGATGGCGCCGACTGGCTGGCGCGCATCCTGGCCGAACCCTCCCAGATGGCGCCCAAACAGGGCGGCGCGCTGGATCAGCTGCGCCAGGCCACGGTCATGCAGCTGGAAGACCGCGACTTTGCGTTCGAGCTGCTGCTGGTGGAGGACGGCGCCCCGCTGTCGGCGCGCACGGATGCCTTGTTCGACTGGTGCCGTGCATTTCTGGGTGGGTTCGGGCTGGCCGCGCAGCAGCACCCGGCGCTGACCGAGGAAGGCGAGGAAGCGTTGCAGGATCTGGCGCGGTTGGCGCAGGCCTCCAGCGAGGATTTCGATGCCGGCGAGGAAGACGATGCCGCGCTGGCCGAGATCGAGGAATTCGTGCGCGTGGCGGTGCTGTTGCTGCATGGCGACTGCGTGATGGGGCCGCGTTTCCGCCAACGTCTGAACTGATCGTCGCACCGACATGAAAAAGCTCACCGGGATCGGCGCGGCCGAATACGCGCGCCGGCGCAAGCAACTGATGCAGATGGCCGGCGAGCACGCCATCCTGATCCTGCCGGCCGCGCCCGAGCGTGTGCGCAGCCATGACACGCATTACCCGTACCGGCAGGATTCGGACTTCTGGTATCTGAGCGGGTTTCCCGAACCCGAAGCAGTGTTGGTGCTGGTGCCTGGCCGCAAACATGGCGAGGCGATCCTGTTCTGCCGCGAGCGCGATGCCGAGCGCGAAGCCTGGGACGGCCCGCGCGAAGGCCAGGAAGGCGCGGTGGAGCACTATGGCATGGACGATGCCTATCCCATCGACGATGTGGACGAGATCCTGCCGGGCCTGCTGGAAGGCCGCAGCCGGGTGTACTACCACTTCGGGCGCGACGTCGATTTCGACCTCAAGCTGATCGGCTGGCTCAAGCGCGTGCGCGAGCAGGTACGCCACGGCGCGCAGCCGCCGCACGAGTTCCTGGAGCTGGGCCATCTGCTGCACGAGCAGCGCCTGTTCAAGTCGCGCGACGAGATTGCGTTGATGCAGCAGGCGGCCGACATCAGCGTGCGTGCGCATCGTGCGGCGATGCGGCTGGCACGCCCGGGCGTGCACGAATACGCGTTGCAGGCCGAGGTGGAGCGCGAATTCCGCGCCGCCGATGCGTGGCCGGCGTACGGCAGCATCGTCGGCACCGGCAGCAATGCCTGCGTGCTGCATTACCGCGCCAATGCGGCGCGCTGCCGCGCCGGCGAGCTGGTGCTGATCGACGCCGGCGCCGAGTACCGCGGCTACGCCGCCGACATCACCCGCACCTTTCCGATCAATGGCCGCTTCACCCCGGCCCAGCGTGCACTGCACGATCTGGTCGGTGCCGCGCAGGCCGCTGCGCTGGCCCAGGCGCGCCCCGGTGTGGCCTACGAAGCCGGGCATCTGACGGCAGTGGAGACCCTGACCGAAGGCCTGCTGCGCCTGGGCCTGCTCAAGGGCAAGCTGGAGCGCAACATCGCCGAAGGCCATTACAAGCGTTTTTATCGGCATAAGACCGGTCACTGGCTGGGCCTGGACGTGCACGATGTTGGCGACTACAAGCTGGCCGGCGAGTCGCGCCTGCTCGAGCCCGGCATGGTATTCACCATCGAGCCGGGGCTCTATGTGTCCGCTGACGACACCTCGGTGGAGGCCAAGTGGCGCGGGATCGGCATCCGCACCGAAGACAATGTGCTGGTGACTGCCGATGGGCATCGCGTGTTGACCGATGCACTGGCACGCAGCGCCGAGGAGATCGAGGCAGACATGGCAGGCGCGCAGGCCTGAGGCCGCCGCCTACGCGCTGTACGGGCACCGACCAGCGGGTGATCGTACCGTGCGTGCCCACGCCTGCCATGCCCGCGCCGCGCACCACATTCACGCGTAGGAGCGCGCTGGCGCACGATGAAGCGTTATCGGCAAGGCCACAGCGTGCGCCAGCCTGCGTCACCAGCCAGTGCCGCCGACGCGATCTACTGATCGAGCTGGGGCGTCTGCGTGCGCTCGGGCTGCGGCACCTGCTCGGCGGGGCCGGCGAGCTGGCGCGCACGTTCGAACGACTGCTCTTCCGGTGTGTTCAGTGCCTGCTCGGTGTTCATGCGCGCGCGCAGGTGGGCGTGATGGGTGGGGTCGCCCTCCACCACGAACACGTTCTCGCCGTTGTGCACGCCGTTGCCATAGGCCTGGCTCATCAGGACGTGGTCCACGCGCGACAGGCCGTTTTCCTTGGCCAGCGGCAACAGCGCGGCAGTGAGCCGCGCGCTGGCCTGGTCGGGTGTGCGGCCGTGCGCGGCGTCGATGGCATGCACGCCGCGTTCGATCTGCTGGTACATCGCGTGGTCGGGATGCGAGGCCTGACGGGGGTCGTTCATGGGAATGCTCCGTGCGGGACAGGACGGGTCATGGTACGTCGAATACCGGGCGCGTCAGGTTTTCCGGCGCCTCGTCGGTGCAGACGACTTCGTCTTCGATGCGGATGCCGCCATAGGGCTTGAAGTGCTCCACGCGCTGCCAGTCGATGCTGGCGGCGTGGCCGTTGCGCTTGACCTCCTCCAGCAGCATGTCGATGAAGTACACGCCCGGCTCGATGGTCACCACCATGCCCGGTTCCAGCACGCGGGTCAGGCGCAGATACGGATGCCCTGCCGGCCTCTCGATGCGGCCGCCGCGGTCGCTGGCGGCAAAGCCGGCCACATCGTGCACCTGCAGGCCGATCAGGTGGCCCAGGCCATGCGGGAAGAACGCGGCGCTGACGCCGGTGGCCAGTGCCGCCTCGGGCGAGACGGTGAGGATGCCGAACTCCTTGAGGATGCCCATCAGCGCCAGGTGCGCGTCCACATGCAGCTGTTTGTAGTCCACGCCGGCACGCACGCTCTGGCCCATGCGCACCTGCGCGGCGTCCACCGCCTCGATCAGCGCCTGGAACTCGCTGCCGGTGTCGGCGGCGTAGGTGCGGGTGATGTCACTGGCATAGCCGTAGGCCGAGGCGCCGGCATCGATCAGGAAGCTGCGCAGCGGTTGCGGCGGCTGCTGGCCCAGCTCGGTGTAGTGCAGCACCGCGGCATGTTCGTTGAGCGCGATGATGTTGCCGTACGGCAGCTCGTTGGCGTCCTGGCCTACTGCGGCGCAGTACGCCATATGGATGCCGAATTCGCTCTGGCCGGCGCGGAACGCCGCTTCGGCGGCGCGATGGCCGCGCACCGCCAGTTGCTGGGCGATACGCATCAGCGCCAGTTCGTAGGGCGTCTTGAAGGCGCGCTGGTACTCCAGGTCATCCAGCACCGGCGGCGGGTTGTTCGGCACGTAGGCACCGAGCGCGCTGTTTGCCTCGCCCAGGATGGCGCAGCGTTCGCTGCGCGCGGGCAGCAGTTTCAGGGCCTCCTCGGGCGTGCGGATGATGTGGATGTCGCAGTACTCCACCCACCAACCGTTCGGCGCATCGGGCACCACGTGCCAGTAGTCGAAGGGTTGATGGAAGATTACCGTCGGGCGCTGGCCCGGGGTATAGACCAGCCAGCTGTTGGGCACCCGCGTCAGCGGCACCCAGGCCTTGAATTGCGGGTTCACCGCGTACGGGTAGTCGCGGTCGTCGAACACCTGGTAGTGCAGGTTGCCGCTGGGCACCACCAGGTGATCGAAGCCGCCGCGCTGCAGCGCCTGGTCGGCGCGCGTGCTGAGCGTGCGCAGGTGGTCGGAATACAGGTGGCTGAGGGAAGGCTGGGGCATGCGGGACTCGATCGGCAATGCAAAGGCAGGGCGCGATTTTGCCGCAAACCCGGTGAAGGGGTCAGCCGACCAGGTGTTCTTCGGCGATCCAGGCGCGCAGGCGCAGGCGGTGCGGTTCGGACAGGCTCAGGAAGCGGAAGCCGGCCCAGGCCTGCCCCGGCGCGTGCGCCGCGTCGGTCCACAGCAGATGCACGCCGACATCGATCTCGGTGCTGCGGCCACTGCGCTCGGGCAGGCTGAAACGCAGCTGGTACAGCGCATCGTCGCGCAGCGGAGCCGAGGCCAACAGCAGCATGCCGGTTTCGGAGACGTTGCCGACGCGGCCGATCTGCGCCTCGCTGAGCATGTCGATGACCGGCACCAGGTCGCTGGGCTGGCGACGGGGGGCGCGGCGGGTGTCCTGCATCATGGGGACGCCTCTGCGGAGGAGTGGCCGGCCAGGCTGCGCAGGGTGCGCACGGTGGCATGCCAGGCGCGGTCGATCAGCCGCGATTTGTCTTCCACCAGCAGCCGTGCCTGGCCGCTGGCCATCAGCCGTGCCAGGGCGTCGAGCGAGTAGTCGCCCAGTTTCTGTCCGCGTTGATTGACGAACAGCGCGTGGTCGGTCATCGGGCTGTACCAGGACAAGCGCTGCCGTCGCAGGTCGCCTTGCTGATTGAGGGTGAATTCGAACCAGGTGCCGAACGGCAGGCTGCGCAGCCGGGCGTAGCAGTCCTCTTCGGCCGCCGTGCGCGGGGCGGCTGCCGGTTTGCGTTGCGCATCGTCGCCCTGGTCGCCCAGCCGCGCACGCGCCTTGAGTCTGGCGGCCAGTTCGGTGCGCGAGGTGAGGTCGTCTTCGCCACCGGGCGTGGCCAGGCGCCGCGCGATCGCGGCCGCTTCATCGTGGTGATAGCCGACCTGCAGCAGCGCGGTTTCCACATCAGTGGCGAGCGCGGTGTCGATGGGCTCACCCTTGCTGCGGCAGGTGACCTCGGCAATGCGCGCGGTCAAGGCCTGGCGTTCGTCCCATTCGGGCGACGGCCCGCCCTGGCGCAGCAGGGTGAGCGTGAGCACGTCGGACCATGCCTGGCGCAGCAACGACTGCACGAAGCGCGGCGGTGCGCTGCGTTCGCACAGTTCCTCGATGCGTGCCTGGGCCTGTTGCTTGGCCAATTCCAGGCGTTCCTTGCCGCGTGCGGCATCCACATGCCGGCGCTCGGCGACCTCGGCCTTGCGGCCGTGTGCGCGTAGATGCGCCTGGATGTCGTCGTTGGCCGCGGCAAACACCGCCTCGTCGCCCTGGTAATTGACGACCACGCTGTCGACCACGCTGCCCAGCTTGTGCAGCAACTGCGGGTCGGTCTCGTCTTCGCTCAGCCACGCGGCGCCGGACTCGGCAACGCTGTTGAGCAACTCGCGCATCGGGTGCTGGTCGCGGACGAAGAAATGCGCGTCGGCCAGCGCAGCGCGCAGCGCGGGCACCTGCAATTTGGCTAGCAGGGCCCGCGCCGGCGCGCGCTCGTGCACTTCGCGCTGCATCTGCGCATAGAGCAAGCCCAGCAGATCGAAGGTGTCGTTGTCTTGCGAAGAGAGCGCCGCATCCGGGCCATGCTGGGCGCGCAACAGGTCGATGACCTGGCGCTGCAGCGTGTCGATGCCGGTTGCCGGCACAGCCGCCGCCGCAGGAGCGTGCAGCGCCTGTTGCAGGCTGGCCAGTGCTTCGCCAAGCGCGGCGGCGGGCACGGCGAGCGCTTCGGCCTCGGTGGCCGATGCGACCGGGTGCGCAGCGGCGGCCTGCACCAGGCTGCCCGGCGCGCCGGCGTGGGCCGCGTGGCGCGATGCCTGCGCGTGGCGAGCCGACGACAGCAGGCCGCCGAGTGCATGCACGGCACCGCTGAGCACGGGCGCGCCGGGCTGCACGTCGGCAGCAGCGACAGCAGCCCCGGCCGTGGCAGGCGCGAGGGCCGTGCCGTCAGGCGGGTCGAGCAGTGCGCTTTGCCAGGCGGTCGGCGGGGTGGACGCTGCATTCCGGGCCGTGGCCGGATGCGCTGTACGTGCGGCGCTGCCCACGCCGCTGTGCGCGGGAGCATCTGTAGCCGACGGCGCTGTGCGCCGGGTCCGGACCTGGGTCGGTTTGACCAGGTAGGGATGGTAGATCAGCCCCGGCAGAATGCCCTCGTGTTCGAGCGTGGCATTGGCGCGTTCGAGCAGATCGCCCAGCCGCTCCATCAGTTGGCGCACGAAGACCTTGTACAGGGTGATCTGCCCATCCTGGTTAAGCCCCAGGGCCAGGCCACAGTCGCGCACGATCCGGCATAGCGCATATGGGCCCAGCGGCACGGCTTCCAGTTCGAACTCCGGCACCGCGCCGATCACGGCCAGCCGCTGCGACAGCAATTGCAGCGCGTCGGCGCGTCGCGAGGTTTCGCGCCGGGCGATCTCGCCGAGCACGATGTCGCGGTCGATGTCGCTCTCTTCCACCAGGCTGAGCATGGGTGGGAACGCCGCTGCGTCCGGTGGCGGCAACAGTGCCGGACGCTCCTGCAAGTTGGCCAGATCCTGCGCCAATGCGTGCAGGAAGCGCTGCGGGAACTGGTCCAGATGCTCGCGCAACCCACGCGTCTGCGCATAGGCATCGGCCTGCAGCTGACTGCTGCGCGCATGCTCGGCCTGGTGCAGCAGCTCGCGTTCCAGCTCGACGATGGTCAGCCGCAGCGGCCCGCCCAGCGCCTGCACGCAGTGCGCCTGCAGCATGCCGAGCAGACGTCGGCCGCGCGCGGAGACGGGCGCATCGGCAATCGGGCCAAGGAGCGTGGGTGGCTGGGAAAAGGCGGGCATGGGCATTCGGGGGAGGCAGGCGCGGTTCGAAGCGTGAGCTATGTAGCATGTTTTCCGCTTGCTCAGCGAACAGCTGTGCCTTGGCTGCATGCGGGAGCGAAGACAGTGGCGATTGCAGAGCGCGAACCGGTGCCCGCGTGCAGCGGCGGCTGGCCGTTTGCCGGACAGGTGCGGTCGGTGGTAGGTATCGGTAGGCCGCGCTCAGTCCAGGAACAGCTCCACCACGTCGTTGGTGAAACGGCGGCCCAGTTCGGTAGGCAGCACGCGCCCGTCGTGCTCGACCAGCCAACCTTGTGCCACCGCCTGCGCCAGTGGTGCGGCGATGGCCGCTGCCGGCAGCCCGGTACAGGCTTCGAAGTCGCCCAGCCGGAAGCCTTCATGCAGCCGCAGCAGGTTGAGCATGTACTCGAACGGCAATCGTTCGCGTGGCACGCTGTCGTCGCCGCCGATCGACGCCTCAGTGCCGGCGCTGGCCAGATAGCTTTGCGGATGCTTGTGTTTCCAGCGGCGCAACACCTGCTGCTGCGCGCCCGAGCTGATCTTGCCGTGCGCACCGGCGCCGATGCCCAGGTAGTCGCCAAAGCGCCAGTAGTTGAGGTTGTGCGCGCACTGCCGCCCAGGCTTGGCATACGCGCTGACTTCGTACTGCGCATAGCCGGCGTCGGCCAGCAGGCGTTGGCAATGTTCCTGGATATCCCAGGCCGCATCGTCGTCGGGAATACCCTTGGGCGGCCGCGCGAAGAACACCGTGTTCGGTTCCAGCGTGAGCTGGTAATGCGACAGATGCGTGGGCTGCAGCGCGAAGGCGCGCTCCAGATCGTGCTCGGCCTGGGCCAGCGTCTGCTCTGGCAGGGCGTACATCAGGTCGATGTTGACATTGTCGTAGCCGGCATCCTGCGCCAGCTTGATCGCACGCTCGGCCTCGCCGCTGTCGTGGATGCGCCCCAGCCGTTGCAGCGCCACATCGTCGAAGCTCTGCACGCCGAAGCTCAGCCGGTTCACGCCCGCTGCGCGGTAGTGCTCGAAACGGCCATGTTCGGCGGTGCCCGGGTTGGTTTCCAGGGTGATTTCCAGACGCGGCGCAAACCGCAGCCGCGCCGCGGCCGCCTGCAGGAAACGGTCGATCGCTGCGGGTGGAAACAGGCTGGGCGTGCCGCCGCCGAAGAACACCGAATGTACCACCCGGCCCCAGACCAGCGGCAGATCCGCATCCAGATCGCGGATCAGTGCATCGACATAATCGTCGAACGGCAACGCGCCCTTGGCCGCATGCGAATTGAAATCGCAATACGGACATTTGCGCACGCACCAGGGCAGGTGCACATAGAGCGAGAGCGGGGGCGGGATCAGGTCAGGCATGACACCATGTGTCGGTCACAGCGCCAGTGCATGCAGCTTGTGCTGCAGCGTGGCCAGCGCCACTGCGCGATGGCTCAGGCGGTTCTTCAGGTCGCTGTCCATTTCTGCGGCGGTCAGGCCATGCACCGGGTCCAGGAACACCGGGTTGTAGCCAAAGCCACCATCGCCGCGCGGCGCGGTGGTGATGACGCCTTCCCAGCTGCCTTCGGCGATCAGCGGTTGCGGATCTTCCGGGTGGCGCAGCAGCACGATCACCGCATAGAAACGCGCGCTGCGGCGCTCGGCCGGCAGCTCGCGCATCGCCTCGAGCAACTTGGCGTTGTTGGCGTGTGCGTTGGTGGGGCTGCCGGCATAGCGCGCGCTGTAGAGGCCGGGCGCGCCGCCCAATGCATCCACGATCAGGCCCGAGTCGTCGGCCAGTGCCGGCAGGCCGGTCACCGCACTGGCGTGGCGCGCCTTGATCAAGGCGTTCTCGACGAAGGTCAGGCCGGTTTCCGGCACATCCTCCACGCCCAGCGCGCCCTGCGCCACGATCTGCAGCGGCAGGCCGGCCAGCATGGCGCGCAGTTCTTCCAGCTTGCCGGCGTTGCCGCTGGCCAATACCAGTTGTTTCATTGCCTGGCCTCCAGCAGATCCCACGCCGTGTCGTACAGCGTGGTCAGGGCGATACGCCACTTCATCCGGCCAGCGCGGCGCGTTGCAGCGCAAACAGCTCGCCCATGCCTTTTTCGGCCAGCGACAGCAGCGCATCGAGTTCTTCGCGACGGAAGGCGTGGCCTTCGGCGGTGCCCTGCAGCTCGATGAATCCACCGCCGTCGTTCATCACCACGTTCATGTCGGTGTCGCAGTCGCTGTCTTCCGGGTAATCCAGGTCCAGCACCGGCTCGCCGCGGTAGATGCCCACCGACACTGCCGCCACCGCGCCGATCAGCGGGTGCTTCTTGATGTCGCCACGCTTGAGCAGCAGGTTCACCGCATCGGCTAGTGCCACATAGGCACCGGTGATGGCTGCGGTGCGGGTGCCGCCATCGGCCTGCAACACGTCGCAGTCCAGGGTGATGGTGCGCTCGCCCAGCGCATTGCGTTCCACGCAGGCGCGCAATGCGCGGCCGATCAGGCGTTGGATTTCCAGCGTGCGGCCGCCTTGCTTGCCGCGTGCGGCTTCGCGGTCGGAACGGGTGTGGGTGGAGCGCGGCAGCATGCCGTATTCGGCGGTGACCCAGCCTTCGCCCTTGCCGCGCAGGAACCCCGGCACGCGGTTTTCCACGCTGGCGGTGCACAGCACGCGGGTGTCGCCGAAGCTCACCAGCACCGAGCCTTCGGCGTGGCGGGTGAAGGAGCGTTCGATGCGCACCGGGCGCAGCTGATCGGCCGTGCGGCCGCTGGGACGGGAAAAGGTCATGCGATGAGTCCGGAAGTCGGGAGGTTGTCAGGTCGCCACTGCGCAGCGTGCAGGCAGCTGGCAAGGGCGGCTAGGGTACCATTCGCGCTTTGATGGAACGGGATTGACGATGATCCGAAGCATGACCGCGTTTGCCGGCGGCGAACGCATCACGCCCTGGGGCACGCTCGGCTGCGAGCTGCGCTCGGTCAACCACCGCTTTCTGGAAGTGGGCACGCGCCTGCCGGAGGAATTGCGTGCGCTGGAGCCGTTGCTGCGCGAGCGCGTGGCGGCCAGGAACAGCCGCGGCAAGCTGGACCTGACGCTGCGCCTGCGCGCGCCGGACAACGCGCAGACCCTGGCGGTGAACGAGGCGCTGCTGCAGGAACTGGGGGCGCTGGCCACGCGCCTGGACGCGAGCTTCCCAAGGCTGCAGGTGGGCTTCACCGAGCTGCTGCAGCTGCCCGGCGTGCTGCAGGTGCAGGATGTCGATGCGCCGGCCCTGCAGGCGCAGGCGCTGGCGCTGCTGGACGAGGTGGTGGACGGCTTCGTCAGTGCACGCGAGCGTGAGGGCGCCAAGCTGGCCGAGGCGATCAGTGAGCGGGTGGATGCGATCGAGCGCATCGCCGCGCAGGTGCGCAGCCTGATCCCGGTGATCCGCGAAGGCCAGCGCGCCAAGCTGGCCGCACGCCTGGCCGACCTGCCGCATCCGGTAGACCCGGGCCGTGCCGAGCAGGAACTGGTGCTGTGGCTGCAGAAACTCGATGTGGACGAGGAGCTGGACCGGCTGTCCAGCCACATCGGAGAGATCCGCCGCGTGCTCACGCAACGCGAACCGGTCGGCCGCCGCCTGGATTTCCTGCTGCAGGAGTTCAACCGCGAGGCCAATACGCTCGGCTCCAAGTCGGTGGACAGCCGCACCTCCAACGCCGCAGTGGAGCTGAAGGTGTTGATCGACCAGATCCGCGAGCAGGTGCAGAACATCGAATAGCCGGGAATAGGCAATCGGGAATGGGGAATGGGGAATCGTCAAAGCAGGTACGATTCACCCCTGGCCTGCTTGCTTGGCGCGGTGCCCCATTCCCTATTCTCGACTCCCTATTCCCTAAAATGCGCGGCACTCTCTATATCGTTGCGGCCCCCTCGGGCGCCGGCAAGAGCAGCATCGTCAACGCCACCCTGGCACGCGACCCGAAGATCGCCTTGTCGATCTCGTTCACCTCGCGCGCGCCGCGGCCGGGCGAACGGCATGCCGAGCACTACCATTTCGTGTCCGCCGACGAGTTCCAGGGCATGATCGAAGCGGGTGATTTTTTCGAGTACGCGCTGGTGCACGGCGACTGGAAGGGCACCGCACGGCAGTCGGTGGAGCCGCAGCTGGCCGCCGGCCATGACGTGCTGCTGGAGATCGACTGGCAGGGCGCGCGCCAGGTGCGGCAGAAGGTGCCCGATGCGGTGAGCGTGTTCATCCTGCCGCCGTCGCGGCAGGCGCTGGACGAGCGCATGCGCAAGCGCGGCCAGGACAGCGAGGACGTGATGGCGCAGCGCCTGGCGGCCGCGCGCGAAGAGATGCTGCATTTCGAAGAATTCGACTACGTCATCATCAACGAAACCTTCGATACCGCCGTGGCGGAGATGTGCGCCATCTTCACCGCCAGCCGCTTGCGTCGGCAGGCGCAGCAGCAGCGGCATGCGGGGCTGATCCAGGCGCTGCTGGAGTAACGACCAAGGGCACGTGGCGCGGTGATCGGGTCGTCGCGTGGCCGGCGTGCCGGGCCGCAGTGGGCAGGGTGGCGATCGGCACGCGGCGGCTCCAAGAGGCGCACGCGCTGGGGCCGGGGCGTCGTTCTGCGCACAAAGTCGAGGAAACGGGACGATGGCCCTTGCCCAAGTTGCTGATTCCAAAGGCAACCTAGCGGCCGCCGGTTGCCTGGGCCGTGTAGCGGGCGTACACTCCGCCCCCTTTCCCTCATTCGATGCGCGGCCGTTGCTGGTCGCCGGGAGCCCGCATGGCCCGCATTACCGTAGAAGATTGCCTGGAAGTCGTGAACAACCGTTTTGAGCTGGTCATGATGGCCTCCAAGCGCGCCCGTCAGCTCGCCAACGGCGTGCAGCCGCTGATCGAAAACGCCGACGCCAGCGACAAGCCCACCGTGATGGCGTTGCGCGAGATCGCTGCCCGCCGGATCGACAATGCGCTGATCGATGAAGTCGAGAAGGCCGAACGCGAGCGCGCCGAGCGCGAAGCGCTGGAGTGGGCCGCCGCCGAAGTGGTCGCCGACGAAGACATGTCCAAGAACGACGACTGATTGCCCGCATCGCGGCGATCGATCCGAACAGTCCGCTTTATCGCGGGCTGTTTTCGTTTGGGGCGTTGGCGGTACGCCGGCGTGTGCAAACGTTTGCCGTCATTGCGCCACTGGCATAGTCTTCCGCCATGAACCCAGGCCCTACTGCCCAGGCGAGCGTGGCGAAATCCCCGCCCTCCGATCCGGCGATTCCAGATTACGTTCTGTACTTCGAGCGCGCTGCCAGCTACCTGCCCAAGGAGCAGCTGCCGATCCTGCGCCGTGCCTGGGAAGTGGGCGCCACCGCGCATGCCGGCCAGACCCGCAAGTCCGGCGAGCCCTATATCACCCACCCGGTGGCCGTGGCCAGGGTGCTGGCCGAGCTGGGCCTGGACATGGAATCGCTGATCGCCGCGATCCTGCACGACACCATTGAAGACACCCCGCTGACGCGCGAAGAGCTGGCCTCCGAATTCGGCGAAGCGGTGGCCGAGCTGGTGGATGGCGTCACCAAGCTGGACAAGCTCAAGTTCCGCGACCGCCAGGAAGCGGCGGCCGAAAGCTTCCGCAAGATGCTGCTGGCGATGTCGCGCGATTTGCGCGTCATCATGATCAAGCTGGCCGACCGCCTGCACAACATGCGCACGCTGGGCGCGCAAAGCACCGAGGCACGCGGGCGCATCGCACGCGAAACGCTGGAGATCTACGCGCCCATCGCCCAGCGCCTGGGCATGAGCCTCATCAAGTCCGAGCTGCAGAACCTGGGCTTCCGCGCGCTGTATCCGTGGCGCCACGCCATCATCGAAAAACACATCCGCAGCCAGCCGGTGGTGCGGCGCGAATCGATGGCACAGGTGGAAGTGCAGCTGTCGCAGCGGCTGGCCAGGGAAGGGCTGGAACACCGCCTGGTCAGCCGTATCAAGACGCCGTGGAGCATCTATTCGAAGATGCACGAGGAGAACAAGTCCTTCGACCAGGTGATGGACGTGTTCGGCTTCCGCCTGGTGGTGCGTACGGTGGCCGATTGCTACCACGCACTGGGCGCGGTGCATGCCAGTTTCAAGCCGCTGGACGGGCGCTTCCGCGATTTCATCGCGATCCCCAAGGCCAATGGCTACCAGTCGCTGCACACGGTGTTGTTCGGGCCGTACGGCTCGCCGATCGAGGTGCAGATCCGTACCGAAGAGATGGACCTGATCGCCGAGCGCGGCGTGGCCGCGCACTGGACCTACAAGGTGGGTTCGGCCGCGCCCAACAGCGCGCAGAGCCGTGCGCACGACTGGATCGTGGAGCTGATCGACTCGCAACGCGCGGCCGGTTCGTCGCTTGAGTTCCTGGACAACGTCAAGGTGGATCTGTTCCCGGACGAGGTCTACCTGTTCACGCCCAAGGGCAAGATCCTGGCGCTACCGCGCAATTCCACCGCGCTGGATTTTGCCTATGCGGTGCATACCGACGTGGGCAACCGCGCGGTGGCCTCGCGCGTGGACAAGAAGCTGGTGCCGCTGCGGACCAAGCTGGTCAGCGGGCAGGCGGTGGAGATCATCACCGCGCGCTCGGCCACGCCCAAGCCGCAGTGGCTGGAATTTGTGGTCAGCAGCAAGGCGCGCACCGCGATCCGCCACCAGCTCAAGCAGCTCGAACACGAAGATGCGGTACAGCTGGGCCACCGCATGCTCGACCGCGCGCTGGAAGCGATGGACTCCTCGCTGGAGCGCCTGCCCAAGGGCCGGCTGGATGCGTTTCTCAACGAACACCGTTACCCGCGCCTGGAAGCGCTGCTGGCCGATGTGGCGCTGGGCAACTGGATGCCCACCCAGGCCGCGCAGGCGCTGATGGCCTATGCCGAACTGCGCGGTGGCGGGCATTCCAGGCACTCGCACGAAAAGATCCTCATCGATGGCAGCGAGCGCGGCGTCATCAGCTTCGCCAATTGCTGCCAACCGATTCCCGGCGACGAAATCATGGGCTACCACACCGCCGGCAAGGGCATCGTGGTGCACCGGCTGGATTGCCCGAACCTGGCGGAGCTGCGCAAGTCGCCCGAGCGCTGGGTGCTGATCGATTGGGATTCCAGCGTCAGTGGCGATTACGACACCGCGCTGATCGTCGAGGTGGAAAACCGCACCGGCGTGCTCGCGCAGCTGGCCGCGGCCATTGCGCAGAGCCAGTCCAATATCGAACGCGTGGATTATCTGGACCGCGATTTCAATGCCGCGGTGCTGAGCTTCAATATCCAGGTGCGCGACCGCCGCCATCTGGCCGAAGTGATGCGCCGGCTGCGTCGCCTGCATGTGGTGCAAAGCGTAGGGCGGCAGTAACCCGCATCGCCGGGTCGGGCAGTCGCCGCGCAGGATGGGGCTGGTGGCGCCTGCAGCGGGGGGGGCTCAGGCAATCAATCGGCGCAGCGCCGGATTGTCGTTGTCCTGCTTCCACACCAGATGCAATTCCACCGGCGTGGCCGGCGCCTCATCGCGCAGCGGCAGGTACACGATGCCGGCATAGCGCAGGCCGCTCGCGCCTTCGGGCACCAGTGCCATGCCCATGCCGCCGCGCACCAGTGCCAGCACCGAGTGGATCTGGCTGACGTATTGCACCGAGCGCGGCGCGATGCCGCGGCTGCCGAACAGCTGCGCTAGCAGATCGTAGAAGTAGCGCGCCTCATCGGGTGCGTAGTTGACCAGCGGCTGGTCGTCGAAATCCTGCAGGCGCAGGCTGTCGCGGCGTGCCAGCGGCGCGTCTTCGGGAAGCGCGGCGATCAGCGGCTCACGCGCCACGCACCGGCTGTGCAGGCTGGGACGCTGGATCGGCGGGCGCAGCAGGCCGATATCCAGCCGCCCCGCGTCCAGCGCATCCAGCTGCGCCAGGCTGACCATTTCCTTGAGTTGCAGGTCCACATCCGGCGCCTGCCTGCGCCAGCGCGCGATGGCCTCGGGCAGGAAGCGATAGCTGGCCCCGGCAGTGAAGCCCACCGACACGCTGCCCGCATCGCCGGTGCCGATCCGGCGTGCACGCAGGCCGGCGTTCTCGGCCATGCGCAGGATCGCGCGCGCCTCGGCCAGCAGGCTGCGCCCGGCCTGGGTCAGCCGCACATGCCGGCTGTTGCGCTCCAGCAAGGCGGTGCCGACGCTGTGCTCCAGCAGCTGAATCTGCCGGCTCAGCGGTGGCTGGGTCATGTTCAGCCGCTCGGCTGCGCGTCGAAAATGCAGCTCGTCGGCAACCGCGACGAAGCAGCGCAGCTGGGGCAGATCGAACATGAAAGCAGCCCCTCGCTGGGCGATTTGGATGAATTCGATGCTGCACGTGCAACATCTCTGCGCGCGGCGCGCGGATGAATACGCGGGGCATGGGCAAGGCATCGACAACGAGCACGAGCATCCATAATTACGTAGGTCACAGAAAACCGTTGCAAAGCAGCCATTTGCACCGGTTTCGCGTCATCCATGACGCGATTGATTCGAATCATGTATCAAACAATACGTAATTTGGTTTGGACCAGCAACGATCTGCGTTCCTAGGATCAGCCCACCCCCGCCTAGGAGCGTTTGTCCGATGAGCAGCAGATACACCCCGTCCGAAATGGCCCAGGCGCTTGGCGCCGGGTTGCTGTCGTTTCCGGTGACCCATTTCGATGCCGAGCGGGCGTTCGACGAACCGGCCTATCGCACCAACCTGGACTGGCTGTCCTCGCATCCGGCAGCCGGGCTGTTTGCCGCCGGCGGCACCGGCGAGCTGTTTTCGCTGAGCCTGGACGAGGTCAACCGCGCCGTACGTGCCGCGGTGACCCAGACCGCCGGGCGCATGCCGGTAATTGCGCCGGCCGGCTACGGCACCGCGATCGCCATCGAGATGGCACAGGCCGCCGAACGCAACGACGCCGACGGCCTCCTGCTGTTTCCGCCGTACCTGACCGAGTGCGATGCCGAGGGCGTGGCAGACCATGTCGAACGCGTCTGCAAGGCAACCAAGCTCGGCGTGATCGTCTACGGCCGCGCCAATGCCAAGCTCGACGATGTGACCCTGGCGCGCGTGGCCGAACGCTGCCCCAACCTGGTGGGCTACAAGGACGGCATCGGCGACGTGGATCGCATGACCCGCATCTATGCGCGGCTGGGCGACCGGCTGCTGTACGTGGGCGGGCTGCCTACGGCCGAAACCTTCGCGCTGCCGTATCTGGAAATGGGCGTTACCACCTATTCGTCGGCCATCTTCAATTTCCTGCCCGAGTGGGCGCTGGCGTTCTATGCGGCGGTGCGCGCGCGCGACCACGCCACCATCTACCGCGAGCTCAACGATTTCGTGCTGCCGTATACGGTGCTGCGCAATCGCCGCGCCGGCTATGCGGTGTCCATCGTCAAGGCCGGCATGCGCGCGGTGGGCCGCCCGGCCGGTCCGGTGCGCACGCCGTTGGCCGACCTCAACGAGGACGAATTCGCCCAGCTCAAGCAATTGATCGGAGGACGCCGCTGATGCATGCCATCCAGGGTGAATCGTTGATCGGCCAACGCAGCGTGCCCGGCGCCGGCGCGGTGTTTCAGGGGCTGGATGCGGCCAGCGGCGAAGCGCTGCAGCCGGTGTTCGCCTCGGCCAGCGCACAGGATCTGGAACAGGCCTGCGCGCTGGCGCACGCGGCGTTCGATGCCTATCGCGACACCTCGCTGGAAGTGCGCGCCGGCTTTCTGGAGACCATCGCCGAGCAGATCCTGGCACTGGGCGATGCGCTGATCGAACGCGCCATGCGCGAAAGCGGGTTGCCGCGTGCACGGCTGGAAGGCGAGCGCGGACGCACCGTGGGCCAGCTGCGCCTGTTCGCCAACGTGGTGCGCGAAGGCAGCTGGCTGCAGGCGCGCATCGACCCCGCCATGCCGCAGCGCACGCCACTGCCGCGTGCGGATCTGCGCCAGCGGCATATCGCATTGGGGCCGGTGGCGGTGTTTGGTGCCAGCAACTTCCCGCTGGCGTTTTCGGTGGCCGGCGGCGACACCGCCTCCGCCCTGGCGGCCGGCTGCCCGGTCGTGGTGAAAGCGCATGGCGCCCATCCGGGCACGTCCGAACTGGTGGGCCGCGCGATCCAGGCCGCAGTGGCGCAGTGCGGTCTACCTGAAGGCGTGTTCTCGCTGCTGTTCGATGCCGGCATCGAGATGGGCGCGCAGCTGGTGGCCGATGCACGCATCAAGGCCGTGGGCTTCACCGGCTCGCGTGGCGGCGGCATGGCGTTGGTCAAGATTGCTTCCGCACGCCGCGAGCCGATTCCGGTGTATGCGGAAATGAGCGCCATCAACCCGGTCTATCTGTTGCCGCATGCGCTCGAAGCGCGCGCGTCGGCACTGGGCAAGGCGTTCGTCGGCTCGCTCACCCTGGGCGCGGGGCAGTTCTGCACCAACCCCGGCCTGCTGCTGGCGATCGATTCGCCGGCACTGGATGGCTTCATTGTCTCGGTAACGCAAGCGCTGCAGGAGGTATCGCCGGCGGCGATGCTTACCACCGGCATCGGCCATGCGTATGCGCAAGGCGTGCAGCGCCTGGATGCGCATCCGCAGGTCGTCACCCTGGCACGTGGCGCGGCCGCAGACACCGGGCGTTGCCCGGCGGCGTTGTTCGGTACCGATGCCGATGCCTTCCTGGCTGACGAAGCGCTGCAGGCCGAGGTATTCGGCGCCTCTTCGCTGTTGGTGCGTTGCAAGGACATCGCCCAGTTGCGTGCATTGAGCGAACAGCTGGAAGGCCAGCTCACCGCCACCTTGCACATGGACGACGGCGATAGCGAGCTGGCGGGGGCATTGCTGCCGGTGCTCGAGCGCAAGGCCGGCCGCATCCTGGTCAACGATTGGCCCACCGGCGTGGAGGTCTGCCACGCCATGGTGCATGGCGGCCCGTTCCCGGCCACCTCCGACAGCCGCAGCACCTCGGTGGGTACGCTGGCGATCGATCGCTTCCTGCGCCCGGTCTGCTACCAGGACCTGCCGGCGGCGCTGCTGCCGGCGGCCGTGGCGCACGGCAATCCGCTGGGCCTGTGGCGGCGCGTGGATGGCGCGTTGGGCCACGACTGACCGACCCGTTCGCAATGTTGCCTGAGGCGTGCCGGAGGAGGGTCCGGCACGCCAACCGCAGGCCCACTTGGAATCCCGAAGCGCAGTGCGCTTCCATCGTCATAGGTGAGGAACGATGATGGCTATCGATTCAAAAACGGTCGGTTCAACGACAGTCGGCGCACCGACGGTTCCGCGCAGGCGGTATCTGATCCTGTTGATGTTGTTCGTGGTGACCACGATCAACTATGCCGATCGCGCCACCTTGTCCATCGCCGGTTCCGCGGTCCAGGATGCGCTGGGCATCGACGCGCTGCAGATGGGCTTCATCTTTTCCGCGTTCGGCTGGGCCTATGTGGCCGGGCAGATTCCCGGCGGCTGGTTGCTCGACCGCTTCGGCTCGCGCCGCGTGTATGGGCTGTCGTTGCTGATCTGGTCGTTGTTCACCGCGTTGCAGGGCTTCATCGGCTGGGTGCCGGTCGCCTGGGCGGTGACCACGCTGTTCGTGTTGCGCTTTCTGGTGGGCATTGCCGAAGCGCCGTCGTTCCCCGGCAACAGCCGCATCGTGGCAGCGTGGTTTCCCACCGCCGAGCGTGGCCTGGCCGCCTCCATCTTCAATTCCGCGCAGTACTTCGCCACGGTGGCGTTTGCGCCGCTGATGGGCTGGCTGGTGCATGCCTGGGGCTGGGAGCATGTGTTCCTGGTGATGGGTGGGGCGGGCGTGCTGCTGGCACTGGTGTGGCGCAAGACCATCTACGCCCCACGCGAACACCCGCGCCTGTCTGCGCAGGAGTTGGACTACATCCAGCGCAATGGTGCACTGGTGGACATGGAACAGGGCAGCAAGCCCGGTAGTCAGCCCAAGGGGACGCAGTGGCATTACGCCAAGCAGTTGCTGTGCAACCGCATGCTGCTGGGCGTGTATATCGGCCAGTACTGCATCACCACGCTGACCTATTTCTTCCTGACCTGGTTCCCGGTGTACCTGGTCAAGGAGCGCGGCATGTCGATCCTGGAGGCAGGCTTCGTGGCCTCGTTGCCGGCGGTGTGCGGCTTTGTCGGCGGTGTGTTGGGCGGCTATGTGTCCGACCGCATGGTGCGGCGCGGGTACTCGCTTACCGTCTCGCGCAAGACGCCGATCGTGGTGGGCATGCTGATGTCGGTGACGATGATTGGCTGCAACTACGTGCAGGCCGAATGGATGGTGGTGGGGCTGATGGCGCTGGCCTTCTTCGGCAAGGGCATCGGTGCGCTCGGCTGGGCGGTGGTGGCCGATACCTCGCCCAAGGAAATCGCCGGCCTGTCCGGTGGCCTGTTCAACACCTTCGGCAACATCGCCGGCATCACCACGCCAATTGTCATTGGCTACATCGTCTCCACCACCGGCAGCTTCGAGTGGGCGCTGGTCTTTGTCGGGCTCAATGCGCTGCTGGCGGTGGTGTCCTATCTGTTCGTGGTCGGGCAAATCAAGCGCGTGGAACTGAAGGCCCCTCCGGGTGGCCCGGCCGCGCCCATGCCTGTATCGCGTTGACCGTCTTCGGAGAGTCCTGATGAACATCCATACTTCTGCTGCAGGCATCGGCGCCACGCCGCGCATTACCGACATCCGCGTGGTGCCGGTGGCCGGCCAGGACAGCATGCTGCTCAACCTCAGTGGCGCGCATGCGCCGTACTTCACTCGCAATGTGTTGGTGCTGCGCGATTCGTCCGGGCGCACCGGCGTGGGCGAGGTGCCGGGTGGTGATGCCATCGCCGGCCTGTTGAACGAGGCGGCCTCGCTGATTCGCGACCGTTCCATCGCCGACTACCAGCGCATCCTCAATCAGGTGCGCACCGCCTTCGCCGACCGCGACAGCGCCGGACGCGGCCTGCAGACCTTCGATCTGCGCATTACCATCCATGCGGTGACCGCCATCGAAGCGGCATTGCTGGACCTGCTCGGGCAGTTTCTGGATCAACCGGTGGCCGCGCTGCTCGGCGAAGGCCAGCAACGCGATGCGGTCGACGTGTTGGGCTACCTGTTCTTTATCGGCGATCGTCGCAAGACCGGCCTGGAATACCGCGACGGTAGCGCTGCCACCGATGCCTGGGAGGCCGTGCGCGACCAGGAGGCACTGACGCCGTCCGCGGTGGTGCGGCTGGCCGAAGCGGCCTACGCCAAATACGGCTTCCGCGATTTCAAGCTCAAGGGCGGCGTGTTGCGTGGCGAGGAGGAGATCGAGGCGATCCATGCGCTGCATGCGCGCTTTCCGCAGGCGCGCATTACCCTGGACCCCAACGGAGCGTGGTCGTTGGCACAGGCCATCGCGCTGTGTCGCGACATGCATGGCGTGATGGCCTATGCCGAGGACCCGTGCGGAGCCGAGCAGGGCTATTCCGGTCGCGAGGTCATGGCTGAATTCCGTCGCGCCACCGGCCTGCCGACGGCCACCAACATGATCGCCACCGACTGGCGCCAGATGGGTCACGCCATCCAGCTGCAGTCGGTGGATATTCCGCTGGCCGACCCGCATTTCTGGACGCTGCAAGGCTCGGTGCGGGTGGCGCAATTGTGCCGCGACTGGGGCCTGACCTGGGGCTCGCATTCCAACAACCATTTCGATATTTCGCTGGCGATGTTCACCCAAGTGGCCGCCGCCGCACCGGGGCGTGTCACCGCCATCGACACGCACTGGATCTGGCAGGACGGCCAACGCCTGACCCGCGATCCGCTACAGATCGAAGGTGGCCAGATCCAGGTGCCGGCCAAGCCCGGCCTGGGCGTGGAGCTGGACATGGATGCGCTGGAAGCGGCGCATCGCACCTACCAGGGGTTGAGCCTGGGCGCGCGCGACGATGCCGTCGCCATGCAGGCGCTGATCCCCAACTGGACGTTCGACAACAAGCGTCCCTGCCTGGTGCGCTGAGGCGTCTAGATGCCTGCGGCCGGAGCACCGGCCGCAGCACCTGACCGCGCGTTCACCGCAGCTGGAGAACCGAGCAATGAAAAGCATGATGGCAATCAGCGGCGCCGCGCTGCTGGCGGTCGGCGCGGCCGGGCGTGCGCGTGCGCAGCAGCCCGATGAAGGATTCTGGAATGGCGCCACGGCCGAGGTCACCGCGCTCAATTTCTATTACAACCGTGATTTCCGCAGTGGCGACGGGCAGGGCAAGCGGGCCGAATGGGCGCAAGGCTTCGTGGTCGATGCCAGGAGCGGCTACACCCGCGGCCCGGTCGGCGCGGGGTTGGACCTGCTCGGCATCGGCGACTTCAAGCTCGATGGCGTGCGTGCCGAAGGCGGCACCGGCCTGCTGCCCAGCAACGACGATGGCACTGCGCAGCACGCGCTGGTGCGGGTGGCGCCCACGCTCAAGCTACGCGCCTCGCAGACCGAATTGAAATGGGGCAGCTTCATTCCCAACGAGCCGCTGGTGCGCGCCAGCATCACCCGCATCATGCCGGAGACGTTCCAGGGCGTGACCCTGGAGTCCAAGGATGTGCCCAAGCTCGATCTGCTGCTGGCGCGTTTCACCAGCGCCTGGTATCGCGACGGCGATTCGCGCGTGCCGATCACCCTGGCCAACAAGAACCGCCGCTTTCTCGGGACCCCGGATTCGGACGCGCTCGATCTGGTGTCGGCGACTTATACGCTGGCCCCGGGCACCCAGCTGCGTTATCAGGGCGCGGTGATGGAAGACATCTATCGCCAGCAGCTCTACAACCTGATCCAGACCCAGATGTTCGGCAAGGACCGCCTGCGCGTGGATCTGCGCTACTTCCGCACCGACGATACTGGTCAGTCGCGCGCCGGCTTGATCGACAACCGCATGGTCAGCAGCATGGTGTCCTGGCGCACCGGCGGCCATGAATTCGGTGTCGGCTATCAGAAGCTGTCCGGCCCCAGCGCCATGCCCTGGCCGGGCGGCACCGATGGCAATGTCTTCAACTGGACCTTCATCAACGACTTCCTCGAGCGCGGCGAGCGCAGCTGGCAACTGCGTTACAGCATCGATGGCGACAGCATCGGCATTCCCGGCCTCAGCGTCATGGTGCGCTACATCAGCGGCGACAATGCACGCCCGGCCACCTATGCCGGCGAAGGCCGCGAATGGGCGCGCGATGTGCTCACTACCTATCAGTTCCAGAGCGAGCGCTTCAAGCATCTGAGCCTGATCTGGTTCAACGGCACCTTTCGCTCCAACTACCAGCGCAACGTCGATGAAAACCGGTTGATCCTGCAGTATCGGCGCCAGTTCGACAGCCCCGATCGTTAACGCATTCCACCCCCATGTTCTGCAAGGTAGCCCCTGATGTCCGCAACCCAGCACGCCATGCCCTGGCTCAGCATCCGCGCCCATGCGCGCGACAACGTCGCCATTGTCGTCAACGATGGCGGTGCGCCCGCCGGCGCCGGTTTTCCGGATGGGGTGAGCGCCATCGAACACATTCCGCAGGGCCACAAGATGGCGCTGGTGGACCTGCCGGCGGGCGCGCCGGTGATCCGCCTGGGCGCGGTGATCGGCACCGCCAATGCCGCGATTGCACGCGGCGCCTGGGTCAGCGAGCAGCTGCTGGCGATGCCCGAGGCCCCCGAACTGGCCACGCTGGATCTGGGGCTGCATCCGGCGCCAGCGCCCGAGCCGCTGGAGGGTTACACCTTCCAGGGCTACCGCAATCGCGATGGCAGCGTGGGGACACGCAATATCCTGGGCATCATGACCAGCGTGCAGTGCGTGGTCGGCGTGCTCGGGCACGCGGTGGACCGCATCCGCGCCGAGTTGCTGCCCAGGTATCCGCATGTCGACGATGTGGTGGCGGTCAATCATGTCTACGGCTGCGGCGTGGCGATCACTGCGCCTGAGGCCATCATTCCCATCCGCACGCTGCGCAACATCGCGCGCAGCCCCAACTTCGGCGGGCAGGCGCTGATCGTGGGACTGGGCTGCGAGAAGCTTGCGCCGGAGCGTCTGTTGCCCGACGACGTCAGCGACGACGACAGCGGCGTGTATCGCCTGCAGGAAACCCGCCTGGGTTTTGCCGACATGGTGGGCGCGATCATGGCCATGGCCGAAGAACGCCTGCGCCATCTGGATCGGCGCCGCCGCGAAACCGTGCCGGCCAGCGAACTGGTGGTGGGCATGCAATGCGGCGGTAGCGACGCGTTTTCCGGCGTCACCGCCAACCCGGGCCTGGGCGTGGCCGCCGACCTGCTGGTGCGTGCCGGCGCCACGGTGATGTTCTCGGAAAACACCGAAGTGCGCGACGGCATCCATCTGCTGGTGCCACGCGCCGCCAATGCGGACGTGGCGAAGGCGCTGGTACGCGAGATGGCCTGGTACGACGCCTATCTGGCGCGTGGGCAGGCCGATCGCAGTGCCAACACCACCCCCGGCAACAAGAAGGGCGGGCTGGCCAACATCGTGGAAAAGGCGATGGGCTCGATCGCCAAATCCGGCTCTTCGGCGATCAATGGCGTGGTGCCACCCGGCGAGCGGGTCAAGGGACGCGGCCTGCAGTACTGCGCTACCCCGGCCAGCGATTTCGTCTGCGGTACGCTGCAGGTCGCCGCCGGCATGAACCTGCATGTGTTCACCACCGGCCGCGGCACCCCCTACGGCCTGGGCATGGTGCCGGTCATCAAGGTCGCCACCCGCAGCGAGCTGGCGCAGCGCTGGTCCGACCTGATGGACATCGATGCTGGCGGCGTCGCCACCGGGGCCAAGACGCTGGAGCAACTGGGCTGGGAGTTGTTCCAGCGCTATCTGGACGTGGCCAGCGGCCAACGCACCTGGACCGAGCGGCATCGCCTGCACAACGATCTGGCCTTGTTCAACCCGGCGCCGATTACTTAGCAACGCTTGCTGCACGATGGCGCAGGTCGCCTGGCGTGGCGACGCCGGGGCCCTCACCCCCATCTCTCTTCCGCAGGGAGCGGGGCTTGCCGTTCCCTTCTCCCGATGGGAGAAGGTGCCCCGAAGGGGCGGATGAGGGCAGGTGCGCAGCCTCATGCGCTATGTCGCACAGCGCCCGATAGCACACCCGCGCAGTCTCATGAAAACCATCGTGCGTGCAGGCGAAATCAAGCCGCCATCAACACCCTCGTAAGACACCCACCCCACCGATCAACGCGCCGCCACACCACCGGCCAACGCCCGCGCGCCGTCAGCGCCTATTGCTCACCCATTCGCCCGTCAACGGCATGCGCCGATACAATGCGCGCTCGTTTTCAGTGTTGACGGAGTTCCCATGTCCCAGATCATCCATACCGATCAGGCGCCTGCCGCCATCGGTCCGTATTCCCAGGCCGTGCGCGCCGGCAACACAGTGTATTTCTCCGGCCAGATTCCGCTGGACCCGGCCACCGGCGAGATCGTGCCCGGCGATATCGGCGCGCAGGCACGCCGCGCCTTCGACAACCTCAAGGCGGTGGCCGAAGCAGCCGGCGGCTCGCTCGACAAGATCGTGCGGCTGGGCCTGTACCTGACCGACCTGGGCCAGTTCGCCGCCGTCAACGCGGTGATGCAGGACTATTTCCAGGCCCCGTTCCCGGCCCGCTCCACCATCGAGGTCTCCGGCCTGCCCAAGGGCGCCGGCCTCGAAGTCGATGCGGTGATGGTGCTCGACTGATTCCGTCCGGCTGATCGGCGCCGATCCGTCGTGCCGCGCGCACCCACCGCAGCGCCAAGCCTGGCCGTCGCCGGCCAGGCTGCGTTGTCCAGCCTGCCTGGTGTCGGCCCGAGGGTGGCCGAGAAATTTGCCGCGCGCGGCATCGTGAGCCTGCAGGACCTGTGGCTGCACCTGCCGCTGCGTTACGAAGACCGCACCCGCCTGACCACCATCGCGCAGCTGCAAAGCGGCGTGCCCGCGCAGATCGAAGGGCGGGTGGAGGCGGTGGAACGCGGCTTTCGCTTCCGCCCGGTGTTGCGCGTGGCGGTCTCCGATGACTCGCACGGCAGCGTGGTGCTGCGCTTCTTCCATTTCCGCGCTGCCCAGGTGGCGCAGTTTGCCGTGGGGACGCGCGTGCGGGTGTTCGGCACGCCCAAGCCCGGCCAGCACGGCTGGGAGATCGTCCATCCCAGCTATCGGGTGCTTGCGCCGGGCGAGGATGCCGGCTTGGGCGACAGCCTGGACCCGGTCTACCCGGTGCTCGAAGGGGTCGGCCCGGCCACGCTGCGCAAGCTCATCGGCCAGGCGTTGGAGCGGCTGCCGCCGGAGGCCGCGCTGGAATTGCTGCCATCGCAGTGGCTGCAGGACGACCAGCTGCCCTCGCTGCGCACGGCCTTGCTGACCATGCATCGCCCGCCGGTCGGCACCGATCCGCAGCAGCTGCTCGCTGGCGGGCATCCGGCCCAGCGGCGCCTGGCGCTGGAAGAACTGCTGGCCCATCAACTCAGCCTGCGCCGTCAGCGCATCGCGCTGCAGCGCTTGCGTGCCCCGCAGTTGCGCGGCGGCCGGCTGGTGCAGCAACTGCGCAATGCCCTGCCGTTCCAGCTCACCGGCGCGCAGCAGCGGGTGTTCGAACAGATTGCGCACGACCTTGCGCAGCCCTCGCCGATGCTGCGGCTGGTGCAGGGCGATGTCGGCAGCGGCAAGACCGTGGTCGCGGCGCTGGCGGCGATGCTGGCGGTGGAGCAGGGCAAGCAGGCGGCCCTGGCCGCGCCCACCGAACTGCTGGCCGAGCAGCACCTCACCAACCTGCGCGGCTGGCTGGAGCCGTTGGGCGTGCGCATCGTCTGGCTGGCCGGCAAGGTCACCGGCAAGGCGCGCGCTGCGGCCATGGCCGAGGTGGCCTCCGGCCAGGCGCAGCTGGTGGTGGGCACGCATGCCCTGATGCAGGAGGCGGTGGTCTTCCATGACCTGGCCCTGGTCATCATCGACGAGCAGCACCGTTTCGGCGTGCACCAACGCCTGGCGCTGCGCGACAAGGGTGCGGCCGCCGGCAGCGTGCCGCACCAGTTGGTGATGACCGCCACCCCGATCCCGCGCACGCTGGCGATGTCCGCGTATGCGGATCTGGACGTCTCGGCCATCGACGAACTACCGCCCGGACGCACCCCGGTGCAGACGATTGTCCTGAGTGCCGAGCGGCGTCCGGAGCTGGTCGAGCGCATCCGCGCCGCCTGTGCCGAAGGCCGCCAGGCGTACTGGGTGTGCACCCTGATCGAAGAAAGCGAAGAGCCGGAGAAGGGCGCGCCGGGCGGGCCGCCGCGCATCGAAGCGCAGGCCGCGCAGGTCACCTACGAGGCGTTGTCGGCGCAACTGCCCGGCGTGCGCGTGGCGCTGGTGCACGGGCGCATGAAACCGGCCGAGAAACAGCGGGCCATGCTCGATTTCAAGCAGGGCCGCAGCGATCTGCTGGTGGCCACCACCGTGATCGAAGTCGGCGTAGACGTGCCCAATGCGTCGTTGATGATTATCGAAAACGCCGAGCGTCTGGGCCTGGCCCAGTTGCACCAGTTGCGCGGGCGAGTCGGGCGCGGCGCGGCCGCCTCCAGCTGTGTGCTGCTTTATCAGGCGCCATTGTCGCTGATGGCCCGTCAGCGCCTGGAAACCATGCGCCAGACCAACGATGGCTTCGTGATCGCCGAAAGGGACCTGGAGCTGCGCGGTCCTGGCGAACTGCTGGGTACGCGCCAGACCGGCCTGGCCAGTTTCCGCATCGCCGACCTGGCCCGCGACGCCGGCCTGCTGCCGCGCGTGCAGGTGCTGGCCGACCGCCTGCTGGCCGAGGCGCCGGAGATCGCTGATCGGGTGGTGGCGCGCTGGATCGGGAGCGCGGTGCGGTATGCGGCCGCTTGAGCGGCTGGGAATCGGGAATCGGGATTCGGGAATCGTAAAAGCAAAGGCTGCTGCTTCCTTTTCATCCGAAGGCGTTCGCTTGATCGGCTGATCCTTGCGAAGATGGGGCAACGAATCCCGAATGCCCACTCCCGAATCCCATGACAAAAAAGATACCGCTGCTGATCGATACCGACCCGGGCGTGGATGATGCGCTGGCGTTGCTGATGGCCTTCAACGACAGCCGCCATGCGGTGGTCGGGCTGACCATCGCCGCCGGCAACGTGGGCCTGGAGCACACCGTGCGCAACGCCTTGAAGGTGTGCGAGATCGCCGGTCGCGACGATGTGCCGGTATATGCCGGCTGCCCGCAGCCGCTGCTGCATTCCTCCGTGGATGCGGCACATGTGCATGGCATCGATGGCTTTGGCGACGTTGGTCTGCCGGCGGCCAAGCGTTGCGTCGAAGCGGAA
The DNA here is from genome assembly GCF_002939885.1 of Xanthomonas cucurbitae. GTDB lineage: Bacteria > Pseudomonadota > Gammaproteobacteria > Xanthomonadales > Xanthomonadaceae > Xanthomonas > Xanthomonas cucurbitae. The sequence continues at coordinate 11,264 of NZ_MDED01000006.1, read as the reverse complement.
CATGCCGCGCTCGCGATCCTGCGCTTGTCGCATGCATACGCCGGCGAGCTGTTGCTGGTGGCACTGGGCCCGCTGACCAATTTTGCCCTGGCGTTGACCCTGGACCCGACCCTGCCGCAGCGCGTGGCGCGGCTGGTGGTGATGGGCGGGGCGCTGACCGGGCACGGCAACATCACCCCGGCAGCCGAATTCAACATCGGTTTCGACCCGGAGGCGGCGCACATCGTGTTCCGCGGTTTCCCGCACTTCGACGTGGCCGACTGGGAGGCCACCATCGCGCACGGCCTGCTGCACCGGGACGTGGAGCAGTGGCTGGCCGCCGATTCGGCCCGCGCCCGCTTCTACGAGGAGATCTCGCGCAAGACCCGCCTGTGGTCCGAAGACAGCCGCGGCGAGTACTGGTATGCGGCCGATGCGCTGGCGATGGCGTTTGCGCTGCACCCGGACGGCGCCCAGCGCCTGGAGCGGCGCCCGGTGCAGATCGAACTGTCCGGCACCCACACCCGCGGGATGACCCTGGTGGACTGGAACCGGCAGGGCCGCGCGCCCGACAATGCCAACCTGTTGCTGCAATACGACCGCCAACGGTTCCACGGGCTGGTCGGCGCGGCACTGGCGGCGAGCTAGGGGCACCTTGCGCAGGGTGCCTGCAGGTCGCTATAATGCTCGGCTTATCCAGGCAGCCCGAGCGCCAAGCCCATGAAAAATAACGTGCATCCCGACTACGAAGAGGTCGTCTTTCACGACGTGACCTCTGATTTCAAGATCCTGACCCGATCCACCATGAGCTCCAAGGATACCGTGATGTGGGAGGACGGCGAGGAATATCCGCTCATCAAGGTGGAAATCTCCTCCGCGTCGCACCCGTTCTACACCGGCAAGCACAATGTGATCGACACCGGCGGCCGGATCGACAAGTTCCAGAGGCGCTACGGGCGCTAAGCCTGCAAGACGGGCTGTACCAGCAACGGCCGCGCACTGCGCGGCCGTTTGTTTTGGGCCTGCCGCCGCTTCGTTTGCGTCGCCCCTGCGACGCGCGTCTACGACTTCAGTCCAAGCGACGACCAAAATGCTGCTGTGCGATAATGACGTGATCCGAGGCGATGCCTTGGACTTCCATCACGTGCCTGCCCATGTGGGATCAGGCGCCTTCCACTGAAGGAGCGTACACAGTGTCCGATCTTGATCAGGTCACGCTCAACGCCGGCGACACGTCGGTCGTTCTGCCGGTTCTCAAGCCCACGCTGGGCAATGACTGCGTCGATATTTCCAAGCTGACCAAAGAAACCGGTCTGTTCACCTACGACTCGGGCTTCACCGCCACCGCCAGCTGCAAGTCGGCCATCACCTACATCGATGGCGACAATGGCGTGTTGTTGTACCGCGGCTACCCGATCGAGCAGCTGGCCGAGAAGTCCAGCTTCCTGGAAGTGTCGTACCTGCTGATGAACGGCGAACTGCCGACGGCGGACGAATTCAAGAAGTTCGACCACGAAGTGACGCATCACACGATGATGCACGAGTCGCTGAAGAACTTCCTCGGCGGTTTCCGCCACGACGCCCACCCGATGGCCATGCTGGCCGGCTCGGTCGCCTCGCTGTCGGCGTTCTACCACGACACCCTGGACCTCAACGATCCGGAACAGCGCCGCCAGGCCGCCATCCGTCTGATCGCCAAGGTGCCGACCCTGGCTGCTGCTGCGTACCGCTATTCGATCGGCTGGCCGATCCGCTACCCGCGCAACAACCTGAACTACGTCGACCGCTTCCTGCACATGATGTTCGAAGTGCCGAGCGAGCCGCTGGAGATCAACCCGGTCGTGGCCAAGGCGCTGGATCTGCTGTTCATCCTGCACGCCGATCACGAGCAGAACGCCTCGACCTCGACCGTGCGTCTGGTCGGTTCGACTGGCGCCAACCCGTACGCATCGGTCGCAGCGGGCATCACCGCGCTGTGGGGCCCGGCGCACGGCGGCGCCAACGAAGCGGTGCTGAAGATGCTCGAAGAAATCGGCACCGCCGATAACGTCGAGTCGGCCGTGGCCAAGGCCAAGGACAAGAACTCCTCGTTCCGCCTGATGGGATTCGGTCACCGCGTCTACAAGAACTTCGATCCGCGCGCCAAGATCATCCGCGAGATGACCCACAAGGTGCTGGGCGAGCTGGGTGTCAACGACCCGCTGCTGGAAGTGGCGCTGAAGCTGGAAGAGGCCGCGCTGAAGGACGACTACTTCGTGCAGCGCAAGCTGTACCCGAACGTCGACTTCTACTCGGGCATCATCTACAAGGCGCTCAATATCCCGGTGGAAATGTTCACTGTGATGTTCGCCATCGCCCGCACCGCCGGCTGGGTGTCGCATTGGCTGGAACAGCAGGTGGACCCGGAAATGAAGATCGGCCGTCCCCGCCAGATCTACACCGGCTACGACAAGCGCGACTACACCGACAGCGCCAAGCGCTGATCGACTCACGTTTCGCTGCGTAAACCAGCGCCCCGCACTGCGGGGCGTTTTCGTTTTTGGCTGCTGCCGTCACTGAAACCGGGGCGCTTGCCAAGCGCGGCTGGCAAAGCCTGGCGAGCAGTCGCCGGATAAATGCCGACGGCCCGCCCAGCAATGGGAGCGCTTGCGCGGGCTCAATCCCGTTGCTGGTACGCGGCGCTCTCCTGTTCGGCGAGCAGCTGCCGCAGTTGCGCCGCCGAGGCGCGCGGCATCGGCTTTTCGTCCAGTTGCGAGAGCGGTGCCTGGCGCAGGGCGTCGTAGGGCAGCACAGTCAGGTCGAAGCTCAGGTCTTCGGCACTGAACAGCCACACCGGAAACTCGCCGTTGCGCTCGCGGTCCAGCCGCAGGCGGCGGGTACGCGCTTCGGCAGGAATGCGGTGTTCTTCCAGAAAGCGTTGCACTGCGTCGGCATCGTCGCTGTGCAGCTGCAACTGCACGGGCGCATTCGCATCGGCAGTGCCCTCCAGCACCGGGCCGGTCAGCCGCGGCTGGAACCGGCTGAGGAAATCCAGCGCCCGCAACGCCGCCTCGCGGCGCTGGCGTAGCCGCATGGTGTGGTCTGGGCCGGCGAACAGGCGCTGATATTGGCGCAAGGCATCTTCGATCTCGCGATTGCGCGGCAGCGAAGCATCGTCATGGATGCCGAGCCGGCTGGCGGCCTTGAGCTTGGCCTGGTGGAAATCGCGGATACCGCCTTCGGCCATCAATCTGGCGGCCTCATGGGCGAGCCGATGGCGGCGTTCCCGGGTGCGCGTATCGGCGTGCTGGCGTGCGTGATGCATGACCCGGCTCCCCTGATGAACCTGGGTTCGACTCTACAACAGCCACATGAAGACATGGCGAATGCGTTGCGCCATGTTGAGCACGAACCGCGTCGTACTGCCGATCTCGCTCCATCAGGCAATCAGCCACAAACGGCAGCTGCCTGTTCGCGTCATTGCACCTGCCTCACCCGCCCAAGAAAAAGGGGAGCCGGAGCAGCCACGCTGTTCCGATTCCCCATTCCCGAATCCCGAATCCCAGCCCTTAAAAAATATCGAACGCCTTCTCGTCCTGCTGTTCCTGCAAGCCGTAGTCGTAATCCTGCAGGCGATCCAGGTCCTCGTTCTTCACCCACTCGACTGCGCCGTTGATGGTGGCCTGGGTCATGCCATCGGGCGGATCGTTGGCGGCGATCGGCTTGTCCTTCAACGCCACGCGCATGTAGTCGATCCAGATCGGCAAGGCCGCCTTGCCGCCGTACTCGCGGTAGCCCAGCGAGCGGAAGTCGTCGCGGCCGACCCACACGGTGGTGGCATACGGACCGCCGAAGCCGGAGAACCAGGCGTCGCGGTGGTCATTGGTCGAGCCGGTCTTGCCGCCCACGTCCTCACGGCCCAACACCTTGGCGGCGGTGCCGGTGCCGCGCTGGACCACGTCGCGCATCATCGACACCAATTGGTAGGCGGTGCGCTCGTCGATGGCGCGGGGGGCAATCTTGGTCTCCGCCGTCGCCGCGGGGGTGGCCTGCGCCGATGCCGGTGCGGCATTGGCGGCCGGGGCGGGCGGCGTAGCCGCTGCCTGCGCGCCGAAGTTGAAGCCGTCCACCACCTGGCTCACCGGTGCGACGTTGCCGCCTTGCAGAGCGCAGGTGCGGCATGCCACCGCCGGCACTTCCTTGAAGATGAGGTTGCCGTCGCGGTCCCTGACCTCATCCACGATCCAGGTGTCCACGCGCGAGCCGCCATTGGCGAACGCCGCGTAGCCACGCGCCACCGACAGCGGCGTCAGCGACGCGGTGCCCAGCGACATCGACAGGTTGGGCGGCAGCTCGGCCTCCTGGAAGCCGAACTGGCTGATGTACTTGCGGGCGAAATCGACACCGATGGCGTCCAGCAGGCGCACCGAGACCAGATTGCGCGACTGCACCAGCGCTTCGCGCAGGCGCATCGGGCCACGGAAGCCGCCGCCGTCGTTCTGCGGCGACCAGGTCTTGCCGCGGCGGTCGCGGAACACCACCGGCGCATCCAGTACGATCGAGGCTGGGTTGAAGCCCTTCTCGAAGGCGGCCGCGTACACGAACGGCTTAAAGCTGGAGCCCGGCTGGCGGCGCGCCTGGGTGGCGCGGTTGAACTTGTTGCCGGCGAAGCTGAAACCGCCGACCAACGCGCGCAGTGCGCCGCTGTTGGCGTCCAGCGACACCAGGGCCGCCTGGCCGCGCGGTAGCTGGTCGATGATCCACTCGCCGTCTTTTTCGTCGGCGCGGATGCGGGTCAGGTCGCCGCGGGTCAGCAGCTTGGCCGGGGTCTTGCTGGTCCAGCGGCTGGCCGAGGCAGGCAGGGTGAGTTCGGTCTTGTCGTGCTGCACGACGGTGACGCCGCCATCGGGGTTGGTGCGCGCCACGATCACCGGGCGCAGCCCGCCCTGGATGAAGACGCCGGACAGATGCTTGGCCAACGCGGCGGCATCGGCATCGGCGGCCACCTCGAAGTGCTGCTCCACCCCGTGCCAGCCATGCCGGTGGTCGTACAGGCGCAGACCTTCGCTGATCGCCGCGTCGGCACCGGTCTGCAGGGTGGCATCGATGGTGGTGGTGACGTGGTAGCCCTTGTTGAGCACGTCGCCACCGTACTTGGCGATCATCTCCTGGCGCACCAGTTCGGTCACGTAGGGTGCGTACACCTGCACCGGCGGCTCGTGCGGCTTGGCGTGCATCGGCACGGCCTTGGCGGCGTCGGCTTCGGCCTGGCTGACGAAGCCCAGCTCGGCCATGCGCTGCAGCACGTAATAGTCGCGCCGTTCTCGCGCGCGCTCCGGGTTGCTGATCGGATTGCCGCTGGAGGGGAACTTGGGGATGCCGGCCAGCGAGGCCATCTCGTCCAGGCTCAACGCGTCCATCTTCTTGCCGTAGTAATACTCGGCCGCAGCTCCCACGCCGTAGGCGCGATTGCCGAAGAAGCTCTTGTTGAGGTACAGCTCGAAGATCTCGTCCTTGCTCAGCTCGCTTTCGATCTTGCGCGCCAGCAGGATCTCGGCCAGCTTGCGGGTATAGCTGTATTCGGAGTTGAGGAAGAACTGCCGCGCCACCTGCTGGGTGATGGTCGAGCCGCCGGGTACGCGCTTGGCGTCGGTGGTGGCCAGCAGCCAGATCGCGCGGCCAATGCCCTTGTAGTCCACGCCCCCATGCTCGTAGAAGCGCGCGTCCTCGGTTGCCAGGAAGGCCTGCTTCAGGCGCAGCGGAACCTCCTTGATCTGGACCGGGTAGCGCCGGGTTTCGCCATAGACGGCCATCAGGCGGCCGTCGCTGGCGTAGACGTACATCGGCTCCTGCAGTTCAACCTGCTTGAGGGACTGTACGTCGGGCAACTTCGATGAAATGGCGTAGTACAGGCCGCCAGCGGCAATGGCGCCAAGCAGGGCGAGCACGACGAGCGCGGCCAGGATCCAGCCCAGCCAACGGCGAATACGGGGCATGTACGAGAGATTCCGATTGCAGATTTCTTGGCCACAGAGTATAGATGACGCCGAGTTTGGCTGGGGCCGAACTCTGGGGATCGCAGAAGACGGCACTGGGGTCACGCTCGCGGGGTCATTGCCTTGCGCGTGAGGGGCTTGTCAACTGTTAAAATTTGATTATTAATGCGAGGACGCAGCGTGCGTCCAAGTGCCCATCGGCAGGGGAGTTACCGTGGGGCTTCTACCCAAGAGTCAGTCGCCACTGATCGGTGTCGATATCAGTTCCACTGCGGTCAAGCTGTTGCAGCTGTCGCGCAGCGGGAACCGTTTCCGCGTGGAACACTACGCGGTGGAACCATTGCCGCCGAATGCGGTGGTAGAAAAGAACATCGTCGAAGTGGAAGCGGTGGGCGAAGCCATTCGCCGCGCCATCAACCGTTCCGGCAGCAAGGCCAGGAACGCGGCGGCGGCCGTGGCCGGCTCGGCGGTCATCACCAAGCTGATCCCGATGCCCGCCGACCTGGACGACAGCGATCTGGAAGCGCAGGTCGAGCTGGAGGCCACCAACTACATCCCGTACCCGATCGAGGAAGTGAATCTCGATTTCGAGGTGCTCGGCCCGATGCCCAACAGCCCGGACATGGTCCAGGTGCTGCTGGCCGCTTCGCGCTCGGAGAACGTGGAGCTGCGCCAGTCGGCGCTGGAACTGGGCGGCCTGGTCGCCAAGGTGATGGACGTGGAGGCCTTCGCGGTCGAAAACGCCTTCGCCCTGGTTTCCAGCGAACTGCCGGTGGCAGCCGATGCGGTGGTGGCGCTGGTGGATATCGGCGCCACCATGACCACGCTGAGCGTGCTGCGCTCCGGCCGTAGCCTGTACAGCCGCGAGCAGGTGTTCGGCGGCAAGCAGCTGACCGACGAAGTGATGCGCCGCTATGGCCTGACCTACGAAGAGGCCGGCCTGGCCAAGCGCCAGGGTGGCTTGCCGGAAAGCTACGAGGTCGAGGTGCTTGAGCCGTTCAAGGAGGCGACTGTGCAGCAGATCAGCCGCCTGCTGCAGTTCTTCTACGCCGGCAGCGAATTCAATCGCGTGGACTGCATCGTGCTGGCCGGCGGCTGCGCTGCGCTGTCGCGCCTGCCGGAGATGGTCGAAGAACAGCTGGGGGTGACCACCGTGGTGGCCAACCCGCTCGCACAGATGACGCTGGGTCCCAAGGTTCAGGCCCATGCGCTGGCGCTGGATGCGCCCGCCCTGATGATCGCCACCGGCCTGGCCCTGAGGAGCTTCGACTGATGGCAAGAATCAACCTGTTGCCCTGGCGCGCTGAGCGCAGGAAGGCGCGCGAGCGCGAGTTCTATTCGATGCTGGGCTTCGCCGCGCTGGGCGGGGTGCTGTTGTCGGCGTTGATCTGGTTCTACTACGACGCGCAGATCAGCGGCCAGACCGAGCGCAATGCGTTCCTGACCGCCGAGATCGAGAAGGTCAAGGCGCAGAACGAAGAGATCAAGGAACTCGACAAGAAGAAAGACCGCCTGCTGGCCCGCAAGAAGGTCATCGAGGAGCTGCAGGCCAACCGCTCGCAGATGGTGCACCTGTTCGATTCGCTGGTGCGCACCATTCCCGATGGCGTGGCGCTCACCAACGTCAAGCAGGATGGCGACATCCTGACCCTGGAAGGCCGCTCGCAATCCAATGCGCGCGTCAGTACCTACATGCGCAACCTGGAGGGCTCGGGCTGGATGACCAGCCCGGACCTGTCGATCATCGAGGCCAAGAGCCAGGACAAGGCCGCCGGCCAGCCCGCCGCCGCGTCGGTGGAGACCAAGGCGCTGCCGTATGTGTTCACGCTGAAGGTCAAGCTGGCCAATCCGAACGAGGCCGACAAGAACGGGACGGCGCCGGTCGACGGGCAGGCACCCGGTGCAACGCCAGCGGGCGCTGCACCGGCACCTGCCGCCACACCGGCGCCGACACCCGCAGCGCCTGCACCGGCGCAAGCCACCCGGCCGCAGGAGGGGGCGGCGTCATGAGTAAGAAATCATTCAAGCTCAGCGATCTGGATTTCAACAACATCGGCGGCTGGCCGCAGCAGGCGCGCATCGTGTTCTGCGTGGTCGTGGGCCTGTTCATCATGGTGCTGGCCTGGTTCCTGCTCATCAGCAGCAAGCGCGATGAGCTGGAAGGCCTGGAAGGCACCGAATCCCAGCTGCGCACCGAGTTCGAGACCCAGCAGGGCCGTGCGGTCAACCTGGAGCCGCTCAAGCAGCAGCTCGCGCAGATGGAGCAGGTGCTGCAGCAGATGCTGCGCCAGCTGCCCAGCAAGACCGAAATGCCGGACCTCATCATCGACATCTCGCAGACCGCGCTGTCCAGCGGCCTGTCCAACGAGCTGTTCCAGCCGGGTCCGGAATCGCCGAAGGAGTTCTACGCCGAGAAGCCGATCGCCCTGCGCATGGTGGGCAGCTATCACCAGTTCGGCGCCTTCGTCAGCGGTGTGGCCTCGCTGCCGCGCGTGGTGATCCTGACCATGCACGACATCAACCTCAAGCCCAGGGATGCCAAGGCCGGCATCACTGCGCGCGGCGCGCTGGAATTGTCCGGCACGGTCAAGACCTATCGTTATCTGGACGATGAGGAAATGGCCGAGCAGGAGAAGGCGACGGCCGACGCGGCGAAGAAGGGCGGCCAATGACCATGAAATTGCTCAAGATCCTGTCCTGCGTGGCGCTAATTGCAGTATTGCCGGCGTGCAGCCGGAGCATCACCAGCACGCCCGGTGATGCGCCCAATCTGGAAGCCTGGGTGGCCGAGGTGCGCGCGCGTCCTGCGCCGCCGCTGGAACCGCTGCCGGTGATGCAGCAGTTCGAGACGTTCGAATACGCAGCGCAGTCGATGCGTGACCCGTTCAGCGATGCCTGGGTCAGTGCGGAAGGCGGCAACGGGACGCGACCGGACCCGAACCGGCGCAAGGAGCCGTTGGAAGCCTTTCCGCTCGACGCCCTTGACATGGTGGGGACCATCGGGGGTGGGTCGGGTCTGATCGCGCTGGTCATGGCGCCGGACAAGGTGACCTACCGGGTGCGGCCGGGTGTGTATCTGGGACAGAGCGATGGCCGGGTGACCGGGGTCTACGAAGACCGCATCGAGCTGATTGAACTGGTGCCGGACGGTGCGGGTGGATGGCTTGAACGGCCGGCCGCACTCGCACTGGAGGATCAATAAAGTGATAGGGGATAGCACGATGACGTTTTCCAATGCCCAGCGGCTGCGTCCGGTTCGGCGCCACGCCACGCTCCGGGCCTGCGCGCTGGGGTTCGCGCTGGCGCTGGCCAGTGGCAGCGCATTCGCGGCCACCGCGCTGGCTTCGCCTGCACAGGAACCGGCCAGGACCGCTCCGGCAAGCCTGGCCGTCTCCAAAATCGACTTCAAACGCGGTGACGACGGTGCTGGCCGCCTGATCCTGCAGTTCGACGGCCAGGGCGCCAGCCCCGACCTGCGGACCCAGGGCGACACCGTGCTGGTGGACATCAGCAACGCCAAGCTGCCCGCCGAACTGCAGCGGCCGCTCAATGTCACCGATTTCGCCACTCCGGTGCAGCGCGTTGAGGTCAAGCCGTCCGGCTCCGGCTCGCAACTGGTGCTGTCCACCAAGGGTGCATTCGATTCGCTGGCCTACCAGACCGGTAACGAATACGTGGTCGAGATCAGCCCGCGCAAGGGCCAGCCGGCCATGGGCGGCGTCAGCCCGGCGGCGGTGACCCAGGAGGCCGCGCAGATCGCGGCGCGCGGCTACAGCGGCCGCCCGGTGACGTTCAACTTCCAGGACGTGCCGGTGCGCACCGTGCTGCAGCTCATCGCCGAAGAATCCAACCTCAACATCGTCGCCTCCGACACCGTGCAGGGCAACGTGACCCTGCGCCTGATGAACGTGCCGTGGGACCAGGCGCTGGACATCGTGCTGCGTGCCAAGGGCCTGGACAAGCGTCGCGACGGCGGCGTGGTGTGGGTCGCTCCGCAGCCGGAGCTGGCCAAGTTCGAGCAGGACAAGGAGGACGCCCGCATCGCGATCGAGAATCGCGAGGACCTGATTACCGATTATGTGCAGATCAACTACCACAACGCGGCGGTGATCTTCAAAGCGCTGACCGAGGCCAAGGGAATCGGCGGCGGCGGTGGTGGCGGTGGTCAAGGTGGGCAGGGCGGGGCAGGCCAGCAGGACAATGGTTTCCTGTCGCCGCGTGGCCGTCTGGTGGCCGACGAGCGCACCAATACCCTGATGATCAGCGATATCCCGAAGAAGGTCGCGCAGATGCGCGAGCTGATCTCGCATATCGACCGTCCGGTGGATCAGGTGTTGATCGAAAGCCGGATCGTGATCGCGACCGATACGTTCGCGCGTGACCTGGGTGCGCGGTTCGGCATTTCCGGTGCCACCGGTCGCGGCATTTTGAGCGGCTCGCTTGAAAGCGTGGTGAACTACAAGAACACCTCGGCGCAGCGTGCCAATGAGCTTGCCAACACGGCGACCCCGACGACGCCGGGAACCAGCAACACGATTCCTGCATTCCTGTTCCCTTCGGGATTGAACATCGATCTGGGAGCCAGCGGATTTACCAATAACCGGGCCGCTGGTTTGGCGTACACGCTGCTAGGCTCCAATTTCAACCTGGATATCGAGTTGTCTGCGATGCAGGAAGAAGGCCGGGGCGAAGTGGTGTCCAACCCGCGCATCGTGACCGCCAACCAACGCGAGGGCGTCATCAAGCAAGGCCGCGAGATCGGTTACGTCACCATCAGTGGAGCGGGCGTGGCGGGCGGTGGATCGCAGGCCAACGTGCAGTTCAAGGAAGTCCTGCTCGAGCTGAAGGTCACTCCGACGATCACCAACGATAATCGCGTTTTCTTGAATATGAACGTCAAGAAGGACGAGGTGGCACGTTTCATCAATCTGCCGCAATACGGCACCGTGCCGGAAATCAATCGCCGTGAGGTCAATACGGCAGTCCTGGTCGGTGATGGCGAGACCGTGGTGATCGGTGGTGTCTACGAGTTCACCGACCGCGAAAGCGTTTCCAAGGTGCCGTTCCTGGGCGACATTCCCTTTCTGGGGAATCTGTTCAAGAAGCGTGGTCGCAGCAAGGAGAAAGCCGAGCTGCTGGTGTTCGTGACGCCCAAGGTCCTGCGGGTTGCAAGTGCTACGCGCTGAGGGTATCGGTTGAGAGGAAAAGGCCGCGTCAGCGCAATGCCAGTCAGTTAACGCTGATTGGCATTTTTCGTTGGGAACTTCGAAGCGCGGTTCTTGACGACTCTGGGGAAGCTTCGTTCGGTGC
>NZ_MDED01000005.1:147592-167310 GCF_002939885.1 Xanthomonas cucurbitae | reverse complement strand
AGTTCAGCGCGCTGTTCGATCGTTAGTGGGGGTCTTTGCATGCATCGATATCTGGGGACATTGCATCCGATTTCAATGATTCAGTGGACTAGGGGTTGAGCTGCTTGTCTTTTCATGTAACATCGAAAAGTACGTTAATGGCGTGGCGACCGGGAGCGGACATGCAGCACGAGGTAATCATCATTGGCGGCAGCTACGCGGGGCTGTCCGCCGCCCTGCAATTGGCGCGCGCGCGGCGCGCGGTGTTGGTGGTCGATGGCGGCCAACGGCGCAACCGTTTCGCGGCGACCTCGCACGGTTTTCTTGGTCGCGATGGCGCATCGCCGGCTCAGATTGCCGCCGAAGCGCATGCGCAGGTGCTGGCGTACCCCACCGTGCAGTGGGTCGACGGGCAGGTGACGCAGCTAAGTGGGCGGGCCGATGCCTTCGAGGTCGCGCTGGCCGATGGCAGCCGCCACAGCGCACGCCGCCTGATCCTGGCCACCGGCGTGGTCGACCAATTGCCCACGATCGCCGGGCTGGCCGAGCGCTGGGGCAGGCAGGTCTTCGTGTGCCCCTATTGCCACGGCTACGAGCTACAGCAGGGGACCATCGGGGTGCTGGCAACCTCGGCGTTCGCGGCGCACCAGGCGGCGATGCTGCCGGACTGGGGCGCTACCCGCCTGTTCTTGAATGACACGCTGGTGCTGGACGAGGCGCAGCACCGGCACCTGCAGGCGCGCGGTGTGCAGCTGGTCGCCGGCGCGGTGGCCGCGCTGCAAGGGGAGGGCCAATCGCTGGAGGTGCTACTACGCGATGGCCAGGTGTTTGCGCTGGATGGCGTGTTCGTCACCCCACGCAGCACCCTCAGCCCTTTGGTGGCGCAGCTGGGCTGTGGCGGCAACGATGGGCCATTGGGGAGCCATATCGCGGTGGATGCGCTGCAGGCCACCACGGTGCCAGGCGTATTTGCCTGCGGCGATGTCGCCAACCCGGCCGCATCGGTGGCCTTTGCCGTCGCCAGCGGCGCGATGGCCGGCGTGGCGGCGCATCGCACCCTGATATTCGGCCTGGACGACCAGCAGCAGCGGACCGTCGCTTCGAGCCCGGCGGTCGTTGGGTTGGAAACTGCGGCAGGGCGGGAAGCCCTCCTTACTCAGGCTGCTCGGCCGCCAGGCGATCGCAGCAGCGACTCAAGCACATAGGTGCGCGTTGCTCGGCTCCCGAAAGCAGCTGATACCACGGCTATGCAGCCGCGGCGTGCACGGCTGGGGCTCCCGAATCAGCAGCGACGACGCCTGCACGTCGGCCCGGCGCCGTGCTTATCGCCTGCGTTGCGGGCGGCTTGCCGGTCGCTTATCGCGTTTGGGCCAGGTGTCGTCGCCGCAAACGCTCTCCTTCCGGTCGGCGTCGGCACTTGAATCGCGCTGGCGGGCGCTGGACACACTGTCTGGCTCTGGCATGCCACCGGCGAGATATGCGCGCGCATGCAACGTGCGCGTCTGCAGATCCGCCCGGCAGCCACGCGGCGCGCAGCGTGCGTTATCGGCGCGTGGGCAAGGTGGCCAACACGCCGTCGAGCGCGAGTTGGGTACTGAAACCGGCCTTGGCAAGCCGCTTGCTCACCTCATTGGGCACATCGCGCCCGCTGGTGAGTCGGTTGGGCGCGCCGGTGTAGTGGAACAGCCGCCCGCCACGGCGCAGCACCCGTGCCAGGTGATCGTAGAAAGCCTGCGAATACAGCTCGCCGGCAATGCCGAAGCGCGGTGGGTCGTGCAGGATGGCGTCCACCGAGTCGTCCGCAAGCGTGGCGATCTGCTGCGACACGTCGGCATGGATCAGCTGCAGGCGCCCGCCGGCCGCTGCCGCCTCCGGGTCCGGCGACCACGGGTTGAGCGTACGCAACCACAGCACGTCGGCGTTCTTCTCGAATGAGCGCAGCTGCGCCACACCATCTTCCAGGCAACACGCCGCGAAGTAGCCCAGCCCGCCGCAGGTATCCAGCACGGTCTTGCCACGCGGGTCCACCAGCGCCACCTTGCGGCGCGCATCCTCGAACGGCGACAGCTGCGCCGACGGCAGCATCTTGATGCCATCGATCTCGAAGGTGGGTGCGCCCCAGGCGGTAGGCACCAGCTTGATCAAGGCGCCGCTGTAGCGGGAGATCGGCGCGAAATCCTCGCCGTCCCAGAAATACAGCGTGCGGTCCTTGAGCGTGCCGGGATAGGGATAGCCGCGACCGCGCCACTGCCAGGTCTGCACCGCGAGTTGCACGGTATCGGTGCTGCGGCCCAGGTCCAGCGAACCGGCCCACGTGGCCAGGCCGGCACTGCGTGCTGCCAGCAACGCCTGGGCATCGGAACAGGTGAGCAGCGGTCCGGAATAATGGGGCACGGTGGGTGGACGCGTGCGCGGCCTGGGGAAGGATGCCCCATCGTAACCGACCCATCGCGGCAGGACATCGGCCGCCGCGCCGCCGCCGATTGCCTACCCTGGCCGTAGGCGAGGCGGTTGGCGGCAGTGCTACATCGGCGGGGCGCTGGCAACGGCCGCTACGGTTCCGTGGACCCGCGTCACCGCGCATACTCGACGTTTTCCGCATCCATGCGCTCGCCCGGATCGGTATGAACCATGGAGTGCCGGCAATGTTGAAGGGTGTGCTGTTGGGATTCGCCTGTTATGCGGCGTATGCGATCAGCGATGCATTCGTGAAGCTGCTCGAAGGCAGCTTGCCGGTCTACGAGGTGCTGTTTCTGGGTGCGCTGCTGATGCTGGTGGCGGTGCCGTTCCTGAAGAAGCCCGATGACAGGTTGCGCGACCTGGTGATGGCCAAGCAGCCGGCCTTATGGCTGCTACGGGCGCTCACCGGCGCCATCGGCAACCTGACCTCGGTGATCGCCTTCACCACCTTGCCGATGGCCGAGGCGTTTGCGCTGATCTTCCTGATGCCGATCTTCGTCACCGTGCTGTCGGTGATCTTTCTCAAGGAGGAAGTGCGCTGGCGGCGCTGGAGCGCGGTGATCGTCGGCTTCATCGGCGTGCTGATCGTGCTGCGCCCCGGGTTTCGGCATCTCACCCACGGGCATGTGGCGGCGATCGTGTGCGGGCTGGTCGGGGCGATTTCGGTGATCGCGCTGCGCATGGCCGGGCATGGCGAAAAGCGCTTGACGCTGTACGGTGCCGGCGTCATCGGCCCATTGGTGATGGGCGGCATCCTGATGTTGCCGAGCTTCGTCTGGCCGTCGCTGTATCAGTGGGGCCTGCTGGCCGGCTATGGCCTGCTCGCCGGATTGGCGGCCATCTGCATGATGTACGCCACGCGCCTGGCGCCGGTCAGCGTGGTGGCGCCCACCCAATACAGCCAGATGCTGTGGGCGATTGCGTTCGGCTACCTGCTGTTCCACGACCGCCTGGACTGGCCGATGGGCGTGGGGATCGCGCTGATCCTGGGGGCCGGGCTGTTCACGCTGGTGCGCGAAGAGCAGGTGTCGCGGTGGTGGCGGCGGACCAAGATCGTTTAGTTCGGGATTGGGGCGTTGGCATTCGGGATTGGCCAGGCGTTGGCGCCTAGCGCTGACTGGTCCCGTGCCAGGGCAGTGGCGCCATCGCTGCGGCAACTCATGGAAACTGCACGTTGCCCGCCTGGAAATACGCCGGGTGGCTGCCGTCTTCGTACAGGGCGGCAAGCGTGTCGGTGATGGTCTTGCCGCGGATGTCGGTGATGCGAATGACCAAGGGCTGGTTGCCGAGCTGCTCGCCCAGGAAGTGGTTGTAGTCCATTTTTTGCAGGCTTTTCCAGGTCGTGCCCTGCTTCACCTCGAACTTGACCACCGGATAGGCATGGTTGCGCACCTGGATCGCTGCCCACCAGCGCGAGCTGCCTTCCTTGATGCGGTACTGCACATTGCCTGACACCGGCGCGCGCATCACCTTCCAGCTGATGGGGATGCGTCCATCGGCCATGTTGCCGATCGCCGCGAACGCATTGGGAGACAGATCCAGTCCACCGGAGGCGCCTTCCGGGTACAGGTCGGTCACATAGACGGTGGTCGTGCCCTTGGGGCCGGTCACTTCCAGATACGCACCGGCGAGCGCCGCTTTCACCCCGCCGTAGTTCAACTGGGTGGGATTGAGCGCGGTGATGAAGGCGGTGCTTGGAATCGGATCCAGCAGCAGCGCACCGCCGGAGTAGCCCGAGCCGGTGTACGTCGCGGTGCCGGTGAAGGTGCTGTTCCAGGCGGCATCACTGCGTGCGGCTGCAGTGGATACAGTGGCGGCGCGTGCAACCGGCGCGATGCCCCAGGCCCGGTGCAGGATCTGCAGCTTGTCCACGCGCGGGCGGCCATCCGGTGCAAGCAGGCCACCGTTGTTGGCATTGCCCGGCTCCCAGCTGCCGAGGAACGCGCTGCGCAGGCCGCTGCCGGCCAGATAGCCGCTCAACGCCTGCTGCCAGGCCGCATCGCGCGGATCGCCATCGCCCAGGCCCCCGCCGATGCTGACCGGGATCACCGCGTGATCGGCGGCGAACTGGCCGAAATCGCGCTGCCACAGCGCGGGCAGCGCCTGCGCGAAGTCTGGCGACGCGAACGTCTCGGCAGCGTCGCGGTCCGGCCCTGCCAGCTTGGGCAGTAGCACCAGTTGCCGGGCCGGGATGCGCAGCGGTGCACAGGCCAACGGCTGCAAATTGCTGCCGGCGGCCTTGCGTGCCGGATCGCTGCACACCGCGTTGCTGCCCACGCCTTCCACCCCCACCACCCAGTGCGGCGCCTGCGCCAGCACGCTGTCGGCTGCACGTGCCGCCAGGCGGCCCCAGTCCGCCCCGGCGGTGGTTCCGGCCCAGGTCGCATTGCGATAGCCGCTGCTGCCAAGATCGATGCCGATCACGCCGGTGTTGCTGCGATAGCGACGCGCCAGGGTGGCCAGGCCCTGCATCCATGCCTGCGATTGCGGTGTCGTGCCCAACTGCGGCGGGTCGTCGTCGCAGCCGCCAGCGGCAAAGGCGAACAGGACCTGCATGCCGCGCTGGGTTGCGTTGCGCACCACCGCATCGACGAGCTGCAGGGAATTCAGGCCACGCAGTGCAGGGTCGCCGGCCACATCGTCGGCAGCCACCGGCCTGCCCTGGAGCACGGCGGCGCACAGCGGCAGCCGCAGGGCGGTGATCTGCGAGGCCTGCATCCGATCCAGTTGCTGCGCGAGTGTGCTGTCACGCAGGCCGGTGGCCGCCAGGGTGCTGCGATCGAAGCCTGGCCAGGTCACGCCGTGAATCTGCAGTGTCCGCCCTCGGGCATCGACGAGCTGGCCGTGGGCATCGACCTGCATGGCCCCGCAGGTCAGCGGGGTCAGTGCCGCGAGTGCAAGCAGTAGATGGCTGCGCAGCTGCATGACGGTCTCCTGGAGGACGGCTGGGCAGCAGACCAGCATCAGGCGCACAGCGTCCGTGCGCGCAGTCAAGGAAGCGAACCGAAGTGTGCCAGCGACGTCGGGAAGATGGCCGTACTGGAACAAAGGTCCGTCGTTCGCGCCGGGTGCTGCGGATCTGCCTGCAGTGCCATCGCCTGTCAGCGTCGCCGATCCCGCGTGCCGATCCCGCGCGGCGCGATGAGGCGTGGTCATGGGTGCCGCCGTGCATCCTGCCGTCCCGAGCGGCTGGCGGCGCAGCCCTCTGGTGCCAACCGGCGCGATCTCGTATTTTTGACGGCTTGTTCACTTGCCGGTGCCGTGCCATGTCCGATCCGTCTGCGCCCGACCATCTGCAACGCAGCCTTTCCAATCGCCACCTGCAACTGATCGCGATCGGTGGGGCGATCGGCACCGGCTTGTTCATGGGCTCGGGCAAGACCATCAGCCTGGCCGGGCCGTCGATCCTGTTCGTCTACCTCATCATCGGCGCAATGCTGTTCTTCGTGATGCGCGCGATGGGCGAGCTGCTGCTGTCCAACCTGGAATACAAGTCGTTCATCGATTTCTCCACCGATCTGCTCGGCCCCTGGGCCGGATTCTTCTGCGGATGGACCTACTGGTTCTGTTGGATCATTACCGCCATCGCCGATGTGATCGCCATTGCCGCCTATGCGCAGTTCTGGTTTCCAGGCCTGGCGCCGTGGATACCCGCCATCGCCTGCGTGCTGTTGCTGTTGGCACTGAATCTGGTCACGGTGAAACTGTTTGGCGAAATGGAGTTCTGGTTCGCACTCATCAAGATCCTCGCCATCTGCGCACTGATCGTCACCGGTGCCGGGTTGGTGGCATGGGGCTTCCGTTCGCCCTCGGGCAACGTGGCCTCGCTGGCGAACCTGTGGAACGACGGCGGCATGTTCCCGATGGGCATCGGCGGATTCTTTGCCGGGTTCCAGATCGCGGTGTTCGCCTTTGTCGGCATCGAGCTGGTGGGCACTACCGCCGCCGAAACCGCCGACCCACGCCGCAACCTGCCCAAGGCGATCAATTCGATTCCGGTGCGGATCCTGATCTTCTACGTGCTGGCGCTGATCGCCATCATGGCGGTGACGCCCTGGCGGCAGGTGGTGGCCGACAAGAGCCCGTTCGTGGAGCTGTTCGTGCTGGCCGGCGTGCCGGCGGCGGCGAGCCTCATCAACTTCGTGGTGCTGACCTCGGCCACCTCGTCGGCCAACAGCGGCATCTTTTCCACCAGCCGCATGCTCTACGGCCTGGCCGAAGAGCGGCATGCACCCAAGGGTTTCTCCAAGCTCTCGCGCGCGGCGGTGCCGGCGCGCGGCCTGCTGTTCTCCTGCGTGTGCCTGCTGCTGGGCGCGATGCTGGTGTATCTGATCCCCAATCTGGTGACGGCCTTCACGCTGGTCACCACCTTGTCGGCGGTGCTCTTCATGTTCGTGTGGTCGCTGATCCTGTGCGCCTACATCGCCTATCGCCGCAAGCGCCCCGGGCAGCACGCGGTATCGCAGTTCAAGATGCCTGGCGGCGTGTTGATGTGTTACCTGTGCCTGGCGTTCTTTGCCTTCGTCATCGTGCTGCTGACCTTGCAGGCCGATACGCGCCAGGCGCTGCTGGCCAGCCCGGTGTGGTTCCTGGTCCTGGCGATCGGCTATGCGCTCAAGGGGCGCAGGCCTGGCGCGGCCTGAGCGCTGCGTGTGGCATGTGCGCGGCCAGTGCACGCCGCGCTGATGAAGATCACCGGCAGCTGAGTCGATGAGTGCGCGTCGTTGACGTGGATGGGGCCGCACGGGATGCTCGCGGCCACTGTTCAGCAGGGCCTGCCGCATGATGACGATCCACCCGATAACCGGAACCGAGCACGCGCAGGGCTGCTGGGTGGACCTGTGCCAGCCCACTGCGCAGGAACTCGCCGAGGCCACCAGGCGGGTGGGTTTCGCGCTGCCGGACCGCGCGGCGATCGGCGAGATCGAATTTTCCAGCCGGGTGCGCCGACAGGGCGAGGTGCTGTTCCTCAACGTGCCGCGCTTCCAGGACGACGATGGCCCCACCGCGCCGCTGGGCTTTGCACTGTCGCCGACCATGCTGGTGACCCTGCGCGAGCAACGCATCGGCTCGCTGGAGGCCTTGACCGCGCGGCTGGAACACGAGCCCTGCCACCGTTCCGACGATCTGCTGCTGCGCATGTTCGACCAGTTGGTCGGGCGTCTGGCAGACCGGCTGGAAGCCCTGGAAGCGGCCGTCACCGAGACCACCCGGCAGGTGTTCGACAACCCGCACAAGACCCGCGACCTGGAACGCATGCTGCGCCATGTCGGTGGCATGGGCCGGCAGCTGGGCGGGCTACATGGCGCGGGGCAGGGCTTGTTGCGGCTGGTGACCTACCTGGACAGCAGCGCGCCCGAGTGGTTCGGTGCCGATGCGGCCAAGCGGATCGGACTGCTGCACAAGGACCTGGCCACCTTGAGCGAATTCCATCAGCACATGGACGACCGCATCGAGTTCCTGCTCGACAGCGTGCTGGGCATGATCAACATGGACCAGAACAATGTGATGAAGGTGATGGCGGTAGCGTCGGTGGTCGGCATTCCGCCCACCGTGCTGGTCGGTATCTGGGGCATGAACTTCGCCTACATGCCCGAACTCAAGGGGCACGACCACTACTTCTGGGCGTTGGGCGCGATCGCGCTGAGCGTGCTGATTCCGCTGGCGTGGTTCCGCAAGCGCGGCTGGGTGTGATGGGTGGCCAGCGCATCGTGGGAGCCCAGGAGTTTGATTGTCATCGGTCAAGGCCTCGCGCCCAGGTGCGCTCCTACCCGGTGCGGCGTCTGTGTGCAGATGGGTTGCCCGATCGCGTAGCGCGACCGTAAGCGTCGTAGGAGCGCACCCGGGCGCGACGAGGCTTTACTGGGAAGGCCCCTCGCGCCCGGGTGCGCTCCTACGCGGGGCCAGGATCAGCCCTTGGCCTGGAAGCTGACTTCTTCATAGGGTTGCACCACCACCCAGCCTTCTCCAGCAAAACGCATCTGCAGGCTTTCGCCCGAGCCGCGGCCAAACAGCGTGCCCAGCGACACATCGGTGACCAGTTCCGGGGTGAGCGTGCCCGACCAGGCCACGGTGGCATTGGGGTCGGTGAATATCGGGCCGCTGGCGGCGGTGACCGGCAGGGTCAACGGTTCGTAATGCGAGGTGATCGCCACGATGCCGTGGCCGCTCAGGCGCACGTTGAACAGGCCGCCGGAGAGCATGCCGGCCACTTTGCGCATCATGGTGATCTTGTGTTCGATGCCGGATTCGAACGCCAACACATCATTGCCGTTGACGAAGATCGACTCGCCGTTCAAGCGCAGCAGCGTGACCAGCTTGCCGACATCGGCCAGATACACGCGGCCCTGGCCTTCGGCCTTCATCAGCTGCATGCCTTCGCCGCTGACCGCCTTTTTCAGCAGATTGCCCAGGCCCTGTTCCAGCAGGCCTTCGCGCGTGAACTTGACGTTGCCGGTGCGCGCGACCATGGCGCCGGCCTTGGACCACACCATGCCGTTGAGGCGCACTTCCAGCAGATGCGGGTTTTCCAGCTCGAAGGGATCGGGGCTGAGGTCCTTTTCCTTGGAGTGGGCGAGAAATTCGTTGAGCGTGCGTACGGCCATGCGTTCCATCCTGGAGTGAAAGAGTACGCATGATACCCGCCGGTTTCCGTGCGACGGCGTGCAGGGCGACGCGACCGGATCAGGGCGCGGCGGGCGCGCGCTTGCGCTTGGCCTTGCGCGGGGCGGGGGTGGTCGCCGGCGAGGGATACAGGTTCAACAGCATCAAGGTGACGCCGTTGGTCCAGCCGAACCCATCCTGCAGGGCGTATTCGCCGCCACCACCACCGGCCGCGTCGGCGTCCAGGCCGTACTTCTCGACCAGCTTGTGTTCGCGTGCGAACAGTGCCTGCACCTGGGAGAGGAAACGCTCGCCGATAGTGCGCGCCAGTGCGACCTGGCCATAGCGGCGCAGGCCGTCCACCGCAATCCATTGCAGTGGTGCCCAGCCATTGGGCTCGTCCCATTGCTGGCCGGTCTTCACTGCGGTGGTGGCCAGGCCGCCTGGACGGAGCAGCCTCGCACGCACGGTGGTGGCGGTGCCTTTGGCGTGCGCGTCCGAGGCCAGCCCGGTAAACAGCGGATAGAGCGCGGCCGCCGTGATCTGATTGCTCAAGGTCTTGGTCTGCCAGTCGTAGTCGGCGTAATAGCCGGCCGCATTCCACAGGTGCGCATCGATGGCCTGTTTGCGTTGCTGCGCCAGCGCGGCGTAGTCCAGCGCGCACTCGGCGCCGGGTTGCGCGCAGGCCTGGGCCAGGGTGCGCTCCAGGTGATACAGCAGGCTATTGAGATCGATCGGCACGATGGCCGTGGTGCGGATGGTGTGCAGGTGCTGCCCGTCGGCCAGCCAGCGGCTGGAGTAATCCCAGCCACTTTCCGCACCGGCACGCAGGTCGCGGTAGACCTCGGCAGCCGGGCGATCACCCGCGTCGGCAGCGGTACGGGTGTCGTGCAACCAGGCTTCCGGGCGCGGCGTATCGCGTTCGTCCCAGTAGCGGTTAAGGACGCTGCCATCGGCCAGGCGCACCACATGGCGCGTGGCCTCGCCGGGCTTGAGGCCATCGCTGCCCTGCATCCAGTAGGCATATTCCCGCTGCAATTGCGGCAGGTAGCGTTGATAGACCGCCTCGCCTTCCACGCCGGCCTGCAGCTCCACCATGTAGGAAAAGAACGGTGGCTGCGAGCGGCTCAGGTAATAATTGCGGTTGCCGTTGGGAATGTGCCCGTAGGTGTCGATCAGGTAGGCGAAGTTGTCCAGCATCTGGCGGCTGAGCGTGGTCTGTCCGCTCTTCACCAGGCCCAGCATGGTGAAGTAAGAATCCCAGTAGTACACCTCGCGGAAGCGCCCGCCTGGCACCACGTACGGGTGCGGCAGCGCCAGCAGGCTGCTGTGCGGCGGCACCTGCGCCTGGCGACGCACCAGCTTGGGCCACAGCAGGTCGATATGCTCGCGCAGTGCGGTGTCCTGGCGGATCGCGTCGGTCTGCACCGGCGGCGATTCCTCGAAATTGGCATCCACAAAACGGCGCAGATCGAAGCCGGGGTGGTCGTGCTGGGCCAGGTAATCGGCGTTGATGAGTGCAGGGTCGCGCAGCGGCAGGAAATCGACGAAATGTTTCTGGTCATCGAACAGTTCCCCGCGTTGCACCGCCTGGAACAGCTCCGGGTAGGCCAGATCCGGTGTGGGCGGCGTGGAGGCCGGCACGTTGACGACCGGAGTGTCCAGCGGCGCGGCGGTCAGTGTGCACGGCGCAACGAACATGCCCAGCGACAGGCCGAGCAGCGACGTGCAACACGGGGGCGCGGCAGAACTCATGGCATCTCCAGGACGGACAGTGGCGTAGGGCATGGTAAACGACCGGGGTAACGGGCGGGACCGGGGTGCGGCCCCGTGCACGCGCGGGTGACGGAAGCCGGCACGGTGATCCGGCGCGCCGCCGCGACGTGTGCCGATCCAGGCCTATCGGCATCCGGGCAACCAGCTTGAGCAGCGCCGCGTTGCACTGGATCACCAGGACGCGATGCAAGATGCGCGCCAGGGATTGCAACGCGGCGGCGTGCGCAGGGACGATGCGTCGGGGGCGCCGTGCCCGTCTGCTGCGGCATGGGCGGCAGCGTTGCGCGCTGCCTGCAGGACAGGCCTGTCGCAGCAGCGCGTGCGCAATGTGAATGGCGGCTGGCACGCGCGGGCCGGACAACGAATTTCAAACGCGCGTGCACGCGGCGCCGGCTAGATTGGCGCGTCGTGCATCGCCCTCGCCGATGCCGTGCCCGTTTTTCCCCCTCTTCGCATCGGTCGGCCGCATTGTGACTATCCGCCGGAAGGACGCGCTTGTTGCGCATGCAGCCGCCGCCGCATGTACCGGCGCCATCCTGTTCTTCTTCGCCTGCCTGTTGCTGTACCTGCCACCGCCGCGCCAGGGCGTACGACATGACGACAGGCTTCAGGTGGACTTCGTGCCACGCCCGCCAGCATACGCGCCGGCGCCGGCGCAGCCATCGCGCGACTCCAGGCCGCGCCCGCGTGCGACGACGCAGGCAGCGACGGCGACGGCGCGTCGTGCACCGCCGCCCACGCGCACCCCGCCGCCGCAACGCCAGGTGGCCGCGGCCCGTACGCCGGCCGCCGACCCGATGGCCGCCCAGCTGTACACCCGCGATGGCAAGTTGCGCCTGCCGCCCGACACGCAGCAGGACCCGATGGCGCCGCCGGGTGATGCAGTCCCGCCCGGCATGGCCGACGCGCGCGCGCAAGCCAGGGCACGCAACGTGATGGAACGGGTCAACCCGGTGCAATACCAGCAGACGCGCTTCGCCAAGGACTGGAAAAGCGATGGCACGCTGGGCGATGTGGCGATGCAGGAAGTGGACCGCGGCATGAAGAAGTTCAACGCCATGATCAATGGGCCGCAGACGCAGGTGGCCACGGCGCGGCCGCCGCCGGACGTGCGCTTCAATCCTGCCCTGGCCGGAAACCAGGCCGAGCTTGGTAGCGAGGCGACCGGCGATGCCTACAAGGCCGCGCCCATCGCGCACGAGACGCCGCCCGACCTGAAGGGCGAGGCCAGCCGCCGCATCCGCCAGGCCCTGGCGACGCTGGAACAGCGCAGCACGCGTTGCGAGGCGTCCAGGCGCACCTTGCTGCTGTCGCCGGTACGCACGCATCTGTCGGATCTGGAACGCGCCGAACATGCGCTCAACCACGGCGCCGATCCGGTGATGGCCGCGCAGCTGCTGCCGCGCCAGCTGGACAGCGCCTACGATCTGGCGCGCCGCGCGCTGTGGTATGCGGATCGACAATTGCGGCAGTGCGCGGTGGGGTGAGCTGGGCAGATGCGCCGCAGCCGCGGGTGGGCTGGCTGGGCAAGGCGCGCAACGCAGCGGCGGCGTTGCAGGAGCTTGGCTGTCAGCGGCAGCGAGCGCGTGGCGCAGTGGCAGCTGGCGCCAGCAGTGCCATTGTCGTGCCGCTGACGGTGAGTGCCTCTACCAGTGAGTGCTTCTACCAGGCCGGCTCGCAGGTCGGCTCGTCCCAACATCCGTCGACGCCCCCACGCCAGGGTCACGCCGGATGTGGGCGGTAGCGGTCCTTTTCCGCGCTCAACGCCACTTCCGCGCGCAGGAACACCTGCCCGATCGGCTCGTTCGCGCGCGTGGCGCGTGCCTGGCCCACCAACACGGTCAGGCCCAGCGCCTGTTGTTGGCCGGCCATTTCGCGCAGGGCCTGCAATGTGCGTTCGCTGTCGGGGCCGCGCAGCACGGCGATGAACTCGGCGCTGTCGGTCACCCGGTCGATGCTGTTGCCAGGGCCCTGCACCAGCGCGGCAAAGGCCTGGTCCAGTTGCTGCAGGCTGCGGCCGAGCAGGCGTTCGCTCTGGCGTTCGGCCAGGGCGGCCAGTTCCTGTACCTCCAGGATCACCAGTCGATACGGTTCGTCCGTAGCGGCCTGCGCGGTGGCCGGCACTTCGGCCGCTGGCTGCAGCAGGGCATCGCGCTGCTGTTGCAGCGCCTGCTGACGTGCATCCAACAGGTTCATGGTGACCCGCGCCAAGGCCTGCAGCCCGGTGCGCTGGGTGTCGTTGAGCCGGCGCGGTTCGGTGTCCAGCACGCAGACGGTGCCCAGCGCCACGCCCTCGGAAGTCACCAGCGGCATGCCGGCGTAGAAGCGCGCGCCGGTATCGCCGGTGACCACGGAGATCTCGCGAAAACGCGGGTCCTGGGTCAGGTCGGGGACTTCCAGCAGGTTGCCGGGCTCGCGGATGGCGTAGTCGCACACCGCCTGGCTGCGGTCGGTCTGCCGCAGGCCCAGGCCGAGGCCCAGCTGTGCCTTGAACCATTGGCGATCGCGGTCCACCAGCGACATCACCGCGATGGGTGTCTCGCACAACGAAGCGGCCACCTGCACGATGTCCTGGTAGGTGTCTTCGGGCAGGCTGTCGACGATGCGATAACCGTCGAGTACCTGTTGGCGTAGTGTTTCGTCGGACATGGAACGGACGTTCACGGGCGCGCGGAGTGCGCAGGGCCGCACACGATAGCCCAGCCGGCGAAAACGCGCTGTGTCAGGCCGCACCGCACGGCGACAACTGCGCCGTGCGGTGCGGGCAGGGGCTGCCGTTAGCGCTTGACCGGCTTGCCGTCCGCGTCCAGCACCTGCACCTGGCCGAGCTTGAGCGCGCGCACCGGGGCCTCGATCTTCTTCAGGTCGCCCACGATCACCCAGGTCATGGGGTCGGGCTTGATGATCTGCGCGATGGCGGTCTGCGCCGCGGGTTGATCGATCGCTTCCAGACGCGGCTTGAGGGTTTGCACGTAATCGTCCGGGCGGTCGAACTGCACGATGCCTTCGATTGCGCCCAGTACCGCACCGGTGGTTTCGAAGCTGCCGGGCAGGGCGCGGATGCGCTGGTTCTTGATCTTTTCGATCTCCTCGCTGGTCAGCGGCTTGGCGCCGATCACCGCAGTGGCTTCCTTGAGGATCTCGCTGGCCGACTCGGCGGTCTTGTCGGTCTGCACCGGCGCGGAGAACAGGTAGGGGCGCTGGCCCTGCGCATCCATCATGCGGGTGCCGGCGCCGTAGGCCCAGCGCTTGCTCTCGCGCAGGTTCATGTTCAGGCGCGAGGTGAAGGTGCCGCCGAAGGCGCCGTTGGCCACGCCGATCGCCAGGTTGTCCGGCGTCTTGGTGGACGGGGCCAGCAGGCCGGCCAGGATCACCGACTGCGGCGCGTCCGGGCGGTTGATGAGATAGACGCGCGGCTTGGGTTGGGCGGCCACCTCGACCAGGTGTTTCTTCGGCAGCGGGGTGGCCGGGGCCTTCCAGTCGCCGAACGCCGCGTCCAGCTGCGGGATGATCTGCGCCAGGGTGGTGTCGCCGGCCACCAGGATGCGCAGGTTGTCCGGGCGCAGCCACTGGCTGTGGAAGGCCTGCAGGTCCTTGGCGTTGAGGCTCTTGATCGCCGCCTCGGTACCGCTGCCGGTGAGCGGGATGCCGTAGGGGTGGTTCTGGCCGAACAGCAGCGGCGGCAGCGCACGCAGCGCCAGGCTATTGGGCTGGGTCTTTTCTTGCGCGATGCCGGAAAGCCACTGCCCGCGCACGCGTTCGATATCGCTGCTCTTGAAGGCCGGGTTGCGCACGATGTCGGAGAACAACTGCAGCGAGGGCTGCAACTGGTCGTTGAGCGCATCCAGCGAGGCGCTGCAGCTGTCCAGGTCGCAGCCCACCGCCGTGATCGCGCCCAGACGCTGGCGGCGCTGCGCTACTTCCACCGAATCCAGCGCGGCGGTGCTCTCGTTCATCAGCGCGGCGCTGAAGCTGGCTGTGCCGAGCTTGTTGCCCTGATCGGCGGCATAACCGGCGTCGAACAGCAGCTCGACCTGGGTGACCGGGATGGTGTGGCGCTCGGCCAGGATCACTTCGATGCCGTTCTTCAGCTTGCCGCGCTGCAGCTTGGGGAAGCTCAGGTCCGGGAACTGGTTGGTCTCCGGCACGCCCTTGCTGCGATCCAGCGTGCTGACGACGGTCTTGTAGCTGGCGGCGGCCGGCAGCTTGGGCGCCGGCTTGCCCGGTTCGGCGGCGCGTGCCACCACCGCCTTGTCCTCGGCCGCCGGGTCGAAGTCCTTGCCAGCCGGCAAGACGGTCAGCAGGTAGTCGCCCTTGCCGAACCAGGTGGCGGCAGCCCGCCGGACACTGTCCACGGTGGCCGCCTGGCCGCGTTGCAGGTCCTGCTTGTAGGCGCCCGGGTCGCCACGATAGACCTGGCCCTCGGCCAGGATCGCCGCCTTGCCACTGAAGCCGCCCACTTTTTCCAACCCACGCACGAAGCCGGCGCGGTAGGCCACTTGCGCGCGCTGCAATTCGTCGGCGGTGGGGCCTTGCGCGAGAAACGTCTTCAGCTCTTCGTCGATGATGGCTTCGACCTTGGCCGGGTCCACGCCGTCCTTCACGTCGGCCTGGATCTGCAATTGGCTGGACAGCGCGAACGGCTGCACCGAGGCGGACACGTCGTCGACCAGATTGTCCTGATACACCAGGCGCTGATACAGCCGCGAGGTCTTGCCGCCGCCCAGCACGGTGGTGGCCAGGTCCAACTGGATCACCTCGTCGGTGCCCAGCTGCGGCGCCGCCCAGGTGCGGTAGATGCGCGGCTGCGACACATGGTCGTGCTGTACGCCACGCTTCTGCGCCGGCAGCGGGGTGACCCACGGCTGCTGGCGCGCCACCGGCTTGCCGGCCGGGATGTCGCCGAAATACTGCGCGGCCTTGGCGCGCGCCTGCGCCACGGTGATGTCGCCGGCCAGCACCAAGGTGGTGTTGGCTGCACCGTAGTTGTCGTTGAACCACTGTTTGACGTCGCCCAGCGAGGCCGCGTCCAGGTCTTCCATCGAGCCGATGGTGTCGTGCTGGTAGGGGTGGTTGGCCGGGAACAGGTGGGACAGGATGTTCTGGTCCACGCGGCCGTACGGTCGGTTCTCGCCCTGGCGTTTTTCGTTCTGCACCACACCGCGCTGGGTATCGAGCTCTTCCTGGCCGATCGCGCCGAGCAGGTGGCCCATGCGGTCCGATTCCAGCCACAGCGCGGTATCCAGCGCGGTGGTCGGCACGGTTTCGAAGTAATTGGTGCGGTCGAACCAGGTGGTGCCGTTCATGTCGGTGGTGCCGACCTTTTCCAGCGGCGCGAAGAAGCTGCCCTTGTTGTTCTCCGAGCCGGAGAACATCAGATGCTCGAACAGGTGCGCAAAGCCGGTCTTGCCGGCCGGCTCGTCGCCGGAGCCGATGTGGTACCAGATGCTCACCGCCACCACCGGTGCCTTGTGGTCCTCGTGCACGATCACGGTCAGGCCGTTGGGCAGGGTGAAGCGGGTGTAGCCGATGTCGGGAATGGCGCTGCGGGTCGTTGCCTTGGCCAGACTGGCCGGGGCGGCCTCCACGGCGGGGGCGACGGTACCGGCAGTCACACCCAGGACACCGGCAATCAACAGGGACAGCGGACGCAGCATATGACACTCCCGGAGATAGACAATCGGCCGAGGGTAGTGGCTGCCTGGCAGCGCTGCAAATGCAGGTGGGCAGCGCGCGCGGCGGATGCGTTGCCGGCGTCGCTCGGCGGGGCGCGCATGCCTGTCGGCAGCGCCGATACCCGCTGGCCGTTGCCCTGGCGCCAACGCCACCCGCAGCGCTGGCCGGTCGCCGCGCCTTAACGGACCCATCCAGACGGTGCTTAAGTTGACCGTCGCTTCGCCGTTACTTCGGGCGACCCGACCTGAGCGCGTGTTGTCCCTGACTTTGCCATGACCGCCCTGCTGCCGCCCGTGCCGATTCCCGACAACGACGCCTTGCGCGTGGAAGCGGTGCGCGGGCTGGGCGTGCTGGATACCGAGGCCGAGGCTGAATTCGACGATCTCGCCTGGCTGGCGGCGCATGTCACCGGCGCACCGATGGCGCTGGTCTCGCTGCTGGATGCCGACCGGCAGTGGTTCAAGGCCCGCTGCGGCACCGACCTGGAGGGCACGCCGCGCAGCGTCTCGTTCTGTTCCTACACGGTGATGGGCACCGAGCTGATGGAGGTGCCCGATGCCGAGGCCGACCCGCGCTTCGCCGCCAACCCGCTGGTCACCGCTGTTCCGGGCATCCGCTCGTATGTTGGGGTGCCGCTGATCGGCCGCGAGGGCCATACCTACGGCACCCTGTGCACGCTCAGCACGCGTCCGCGCGTGCTTGGCGAAGAGCAGAAGCAGGCACTGATCCGCCTCGCGCATCAGGTTGCCAACCTGCTGGAATCGCGCCGTGATCGCCTGGCGGCGCAGGCGCAACGGCAGACGCTCAGCATGCTGTTGGAAGCCATGCCTGACGGGGTGGTGGCCTGCGATACCGATGGCCTGCTGCGCGAGTTCAATCACGCCGCCCGGCGCTGGCACGGCACCGACCCGCGGGTGTTGCCGCCTGCGCAATGGGCGCAGCATTTCGATCTGTACGCCGCCGACGGCACCACGCTGCTGCCGACGGCGGCAATTCCCCTGGTGCGTGCCTGGCACGGCGAACATGTCCGCAATGCCGAACTGGTGATCCGCGCCAACGGCCAGCCCGCACGCAGCGTGCTGTGCAATGCCGACCCGGTGGCCGCCGACAACGGCTCGGCGCTGGGCGCGGTGTGCGTGATGCACGACATCACCCAGCTCAAGGATGCCTCGGCGGCGTTGGCTGCCGAGCGCGCGCGGCTGCAGGCACTGGTGGATGCCTCGAAGGACGTGGCGATCATCGCGTTCGACCCGCAGGGACGCGTGGAGTTGTTCAATCCCGGTGCCGAGCGGCTGCTGGGGTATGCCGCAGCCGAGGTGCTGGGTGGGTGCCCCGCGCAGTTCCATCTGCAAGCCGAACTCGAACGCCATATGGCCACGCTGGCGTTGTCGCCGCCGTCGTATGCAAAGCTGGCGGCCGCCGCCGCTGGCGATTTACTGGGCGTGGAACTGTGGACGCTGGTGCGCAAGGATGGCGAGCTGCGGCGGGTGCGGCTGTGCTTCAACATCATCCACGATGCGCAGCAGGGCCTGGCCGGCTATCTGGCGATGGCCATCGACGTCACCGCCGAACTGCAGGCGCAAGCGGCCGCGCAGCTGGCCGCCGAACGGTTCGCCGGCGCCTTCGAAACCGCACCGCAGGGCATGGCCATCGTGTCGCTGGACGGCAGCTGGCGCGACGTCAATCCATCGCTGTGCAGCATCCTGGGGTATCCGCGCGAGCAGTTGCTGCGCACCACCTTCCAGCAGATCACCCACCCGGACGACCTGCAGATGGACCTGCAGTTGGTGCAGGAACTGATCGACGGCAAGCGCGACAGCTACAGCCTGGCCAAGCGCTACATCAGCCGGCAGGGTGCGGTGATCTGGGCGCAGTTGTCGGTGTCGCTGGTTCGCGATGGCAGCGGCGCGCCGGTGCATTTCGTGTCGCAGGTCCAGGACGTCACCGAGCGGCATGTCGCCGCCGAACGCCTGGCCGAAAGCGAAGCGCGGCTGCGCGCGATCAGCGATGCCACCCCGGCGCTGGTCAGCCAGTTCGATGGCAGCCAGCGCTGCCTGTTCGCCAATGAAGCGCATCGCGACTGGCTGGGCGTGGAGCCTGCCAGCCTGGTCGGCCTGCCCATCACCCATCTGCTCGGCGCCGCGCTCAGCATTCCCGCCCGCGCTGCACTGGCGCAGGTGGCGGCCGGGCGACGTGCCAGTTTCGAACACGTACTGCGGTCTGGCAGCACCGCACGCGATGTGGAAATCACCCTGGTGCCGGAAACCCGCCGTTCGCGTGCGGGTGCGCAAGGCTTCTTCCTGATGGCGCAGGACGTGACCGCGCACAAGGCGCTGCACCGCCTGATGCATGAGCGCGCCACCCGCGACGCGCTGACCGGCCTGCCCAACCGCCACGCCTGGACCGAGGCATTGCAAGACGCGGTGACGCAGGCACAGCAACTGCAGCGCGCCGTGGCGGTGATGTTCCTGGACCTGGATGGGTTCAAGCGCATCAACGACACCTACGGCCACCGTGCCGGCGATGCGGTGCTGATGGAGTTCGGGCGCTGCCTGCAGCGCGCCGTGGAAGGCCGCTACCTGGTGGCACGCCTGGCTGGCGATGAGTTCGTGGTGCTGCTGGACAACCTGCAGCTGCCCGAGGCAGCGTGTAGCGGTGTTGCCGAGCGCATCCGCCAGGCCGCCGCCGCCGGGGCCATGTTCGGCGAGCAATGGCTACCGATCCAGCCCAGCATCGGCGTGGCCTGGCAGCAGGGTGACCAGGCCGATGCCGCAAGCCTGATGCACGCGGCAGACGAGGCGATGTATGCGGCAAAGCATGCGCGTGGAAAACAGGGGCGTCGCGACGCTGCGCGTTGAAACTGGCGGCCACACACTGTTCCTTCTCCCATCGGGAAGAAGGTGCCCGAAGGGCGGATGAGGGCACCTCAGCCGATGGCTCGATTGCCAACGCGACGCTTTGTCCATCGACGCATCGCGACCGCCGGAGCACTCTCACCCACGCACAAAGCCGTAGGAGCGCACCTGGGCGCGATGGGAGTAACGGTGACGCCTCGTCGCGCCCGGGTGCGCTCCTACAGGGACACAGGCGGGTTTTTTTGCAGTGCAGTTGCGATCGCGCAGTGGCGTTACCACCACGATCGATAAGTCAGACCGACACCAATTCGGCGACGCACAGAGCGGTAGGAGCGCACCTGGGCGCGATGGGAGTAACGGTGACGCCTC
>NZ_MDED01000005.1:0-147559 GCF_002939885.1 Xanthomonas cucurbitae | reverse complement strand
GCAGTTGCGATCGCGCAGTGGCGTTACCACCACGATCGATAAGTCAGACCGACACCAATTCGGTGACGCACAAAGCGGTAGGAGCGCACCTGGGCGCGATGGGAATAACGGTGACGCCTCGTCGCGCCCGGGTGCGCTCCTACAGGGACACAGGCGGGTTTTTTTGCAGTGCAGTTGCGATCGCGCAGTGGCGTTACCACCACGATCGATAAGTCAGACCGACACCAATTCGGTGACGCACAAAGCGGTAGGAGCGCACCTGGGCGCGATGGGAATAACGGTGACGCCTCATCGCGCCCGGGTGCGCTCCTACGCGGTGGTCTGGTCAGCGACCTGGCTGCATGTGGCGGATGTGGCGGGCACCCCGGTGCCCGCCACGCGATGCTCAGCTAGCCGCGCAGAAACCGAATTCGGCGGTGGCGCCGGCGGCCAGCGTGCGGTTGAAGTCCACGCCACTAGCCTTGAGCGTATTGCCGGTCTGCGACCAGGTGACGTTCCAGGCATTGTTGACCGTGCCGGTGACCGGCAGCGCGATCGACCAGGTGCCGCTGGCGGTGCCGGTATTGGTGACCTGCACGCGGTTGCACGCGCCGCCATTCCAGCTGCTGTCCAGAATCACCTTGGTGCTGAAGCTGCTGGTGCCCGGGGTGGGCGTCGGAGTCGGCGTTGGTGTGGGAGTAGGCGTCGGCGTTGGTGTGGGAGTAGGCGTCGGAGTTGGAGTCGGAGTAGTGTTGGAGATGGTGCCCCACAAGGTGCGCAGCAGCGTCATCTTGTCCTGGCGCACCGTGGTCCAGTCGTCGCGCAGGATGCCGCCGGTGTCGCCGCTGTTGGGATTCCACGACCAATAGAAGCCTTCGTTGATGCCCTTGCTGCGCAGGTACTTCACCAGTGCGTCCTGCCAGACCTTGTCGCGTGCATCGCCTTCGCCGTACTTGCCGCCGAATTCGCCCAGCAACAGGGCGTGCGTGCCGATGAACTGGCCGAAGTGGCGGTCCCAGATGGCCGGCATGTTGTTGGGGAAGGTGCTGTCGTTGAAGTACGACTGCACAAACACATCCGGGCCATACACATGCGGCGCCAGCAACAGGCGGTTGGCCGGGATGTTCAGCGGGGTGCAGGTCAGCGGCTGCAGGTTGCCGCCCCAGAAGATGCCGCCGTTGGTGGAGCACACCGGGTTATCGGTGATGCCTTCCACCGCGATGATCCATTTCGGCGCCACCGCCAGCACGGCCGCCGAACCGCGCTCGGCGGCCTTGTTCCAGTCAGTGGCGGCATTGCCGGTGCCCCAGGTGGCGGCGCCGTGCGGTTCGTTTTTCAGGTCCAGGCCAAGCACGAACGGCACGTTCTTGTAGCGGTTGGCCACGAATCGCAGGTCGGTGAGCCACTGGGCTTCGGAATAGGAGCCGGTGTACCAGAGTTCGGAGATGGACGCGCAGTCGGGGGTGTGGTGATCCAGCAACACGTACATGCCGCGCGCATTGAATTCGTTGATGACCTTGTCGAGGATCTGCAGCGCGGTCAGGCCCTGCAGGTCGGCGTTGCGGCTGTAGTCGATGCTGGTCGGCTGAGTGTCGCTGCGCAGCGTGGCCGGGCAGAACGGCAGGCGCACGGCGTTGAAGCCCAGGCTCTGCATCTGGCCGATCATGTCTTTCCAGTTGCGCGCCCACAGGCCGTGCATGACATGGTTGCCGGTTTCGAAACCGAATACGTTGACGCCCTTGAGCTGCACGACATTGCCGTTGTCGTCGACGATGCGGTTGTTGCTGATGGCATAGCTGTGTGCCGGGGCGGCAGCCAGCGCCAGCGCGGTGGCCAACGCAGCGGCGGTGACGGTCCTGAGGATGGACATGCGGATCTCCGTGGGTGAGCGAGCCCGACACCCGGGCCCAGTAAGGGGGGCATCTTGTTCCTGGGCCCCGGATCGGGGCGTGATTTGCGCCACAGAAAGAGGCTTTGGCGATTCAGTCACACCGGAAGCGGTTGTTTGGACCACAATTCGCACCTCCGGATGGCCACGCGCTGTCCCTCTTGTCCCTGGAGTGTCCACGAATGTCCTTGCTGCGTGCCGAACTGGCGCAATGGCGCGCCTCGCCCGCGCGCGAACTGATGGCCGGTGCGGTTGCCACCTTCGCCCTGATTCCCGAGGTGATCGCATTCGCCTTCGTCGCAGGCGTGGACCCACAGGTGGGGTTGTTCGCCTCCTTCGTGATCGGCATCGTCATCGCCTTCTGCGGTGGCCGTCCGGCCATGATCTCGGCGGCGGCCGGGTCGGTGGCGCTGGTGGCGGCGCCCCTGGTCGCGGTGCATGGCCTGCCGTATCTGCTGGCGGCGGGGCTGCTGGCCGGCGCCGTGCAGATCCTGTTCGGGTTGCTGCGGTTGGGCGTGCTGATGCGCTTCGTCAGCAGCTCGGTGCGCACCGGTTTCGTCAACGCGCTGGCGGTGCTGATCTTCGCCGCGCAGCTACCGCATCTGCTGGGCGCCAACCTGGCCAGCTGGGCGATGCTGGGGGCGGGCCTGGCGATCATCTACGGGCTGCCGCGCCTGCGCATCCCGGGGCTATCGGCGATTCCTTCTCCGCTGCTCTGCATCCTGCTGCTGACCATCGCCGGTAGCGTGCTGCAGCTGCCGCTGAAGACCGTGGCCGACCTGGGCAAGCTGCCCACTGCGCTCCCGTTCCTGCAGTGGCCGGCGGTGCCACTGACGCTGGAGACCTTGCGCATCATCGCGCTGCCGGCGCTGGCCATCGCCATGGTGGGCCTGCTCGAATCGTTGATGACCGCGCGCGTGGTCGATGAGCTCACCGATACCCCCAGCGACAAGAACCGCGAATGCACCGGCCTGGGCCTGGCCAACGCGGCGGCCAGCCTGTTCGGTGGCATCGCCGGCTGCGGCATGATCGGGCAGACCGTGGGCAACGTGAAGTACGGCGGCCGTGGCCGGCTGTCGACGTTATTTGCCGGCGTGTTCCTGCTGATCCTGATGGTGCTGCTCAAGCCGTGGGTGTCGCAGGTGCCGGTGGTGGCGCTGGTGGCCATCATGGTGATGGTCTCGGCGGAGACCTTCGACTGGCGCTCGTTGCGCACCGTCGTCACCCACCCGCGGACCTCCAGCGTGGTGATGCTGGCCACCGTGGCGGTGACCCTGGCCACCGACAACCTGGCCGCCGGAGTGGCGGTGGGCGTGGTGCTGAGCGGGGTGTTCTTCACCTTCAAGGTGGCCGGGCTGCTGCAGATCACCCACGACGATGGCGCAGACGGCGTGCGGACCTATAACGTGCGCGGGCAGGTGTTCTTCGCCTCGGCCGATGTATTCATCGATGCCTTCGATGCGCGGCAGGTGCCCGGCCGCCGTGTGGTGATCGATGTCGGTCGCGCGCACTTCTGGGACATCACCGCCGTGGCCGCCCTGGACAAGGTGGTGCAGCGGCTGCGGCATCACGAGCTGGAGGTGCAGGTCAAAGGCCTGAATGCCGGCAGCCGGCGCCTGATGCAGGCGCATGCGCTGGGCGAGGATGCACTGGAATCGGCATTGCCGTGAACGGCGCAGCCCGGCGTGGCGGCGCGCGGTCGTGCCCGCCGCCGCGTGGCGGCCAACCGGTCACGCGCTGAGGCCGGCCGGCGCGTGATCTCAAGTTTGTGTCACCTGCGCCGATGAACCGGCTACCTGATTGTTGGTCGCCGTCGTGAAGCCTCTGCGTTGCCGTCCCCGTTGTCTGCCAACAGGCCGCCTTTGCGGTGGCGGGCCCGCGTGCGCCCGGCGGAGGGGTCGATGAGCGCGACGCCGTTGCTGGAACGCATGGTCGACATGAGCGCCATCCGCGATGCGGAACTGCTCGACCTGAGCCTGTTGCGCACCATGCGCGAGGTGTGCGCCGTCGAGGAACTGTCGCTGCTGCGGATCGCCCCGGATAGCCGCACCATGGCCGAAAGCCGGTTGCGCGACGACGGCCGCCTGTCGTTGACGGTGGCCGAGCTGCACGATGCGCAGATGCGTGCGCAATTGGCCGAGCTGCATGGCCCGGGCGAGGTGCTGCAACTGCAGCAGGATGGCCGCTCGCTGCTGGTCTACCCGATGATGGAAGCGCGTGGCATCCGCACCTGCCTGCGGGTGGGCGGGGCAAGCGCGCCCGGTGCCGCCGAGCAGGCGATGCTGCAGGGGTTTGCGCGGTTCTTCCAGAACTACCGCAGTCTGCTCGACGACGCCCAGCGCGATGCGTTGACCGGCCTGCGCAACCGCAAGACATTCGACGATGTGATCCTGCAGCTGTTTTCCGGCAGTGCCGAGGCCGCAGCGACGCAGGGTGTGTGGCTGGGGATCGTGGACATCGATCACTTCAAGCGCATCAACGACACCTTCGGGCATCTGTATGGCGATGAGGTGCTGTTGCTGGTGGCGCAGCTGATGCAGCGCGCGTTCCGGCAGGACGACCTGTTGTTCCGCTTCGGCGGCGAGGAATTCGTGATCGTGCTGCGCGGGGTGGATCGCGATATCGCCGTCGGCTTGTTCGAGCGGTTCCGTGCGGCGGTGGCCGGGCACGATTTTCCGCAGGTGGGGCAGGTCACCCTCAGCACCGGCATCGTGGAGCTGACCCATGGCCGGCTCATCAGCGAAATGCTGGATGAGGCGGACAAGGCGCTGTACTGGGCCAAGCAGCACGGCCGCAACCGTGCCGCGGTGTATGCCGAGCTGATTGC
Source organism: Xanthomonas cucurbitae (assembly GCF_002939885.1). Lineage (GTDB taxonomy): Bacteria > Pseudomonadota > Gammaproteobacteria > Xanthomonadales > Xanthomonadaceae > Xanthomonas > Xanthomonas cucurbitae. The sequence goes on along the minus strand of NZ_MDED01000005.1, from coordinate 142,865 downwards.
CAGCGGGCAGTTGCAGCAGAGCATCCAGCAGGTCGGGAGCGTGGATCTGTTTTGAACAACGCCGCGCGCGAGGGCTGCGCAGTGTCGGTGCGGTGATGCAGCGCCGGCAGGCATCCAGCGTCATCGCCCTGCCGTGCATGCAGCCACTGCCGGCGTCCTGACCTACACTCCGGGCTTGTTCGATCACACCGGAGTGCGCAGTGAAGCGAGTTGCAGCAGGACTACTGGCAATGGCGGTCTCGACCGCCACACTGGCGCAGACGCCGACGTTCGACGGTGCGCGCATCTCGCGCGACGTCAAGGAACTGGCTTCCGACGCCTACGAAGGCCGTGGCCCGGCCACCGCTGGCGAAGCCAAGACCGTGGCCTACCTGAGCAAGCAGTTCGCCGCCGCCGGCCTGCAGCCCGGTGGCGATCTGGCCGACGGCAAGCGGCTGTGGACCCAGGCGGTACCGCTGCGGCGCGCCGATATCGTCGGTGCACCGACCATCGCGCTGGCCGATGCCGGCAAGTCGCAGCCGCTGACCCAGGGCAAGCAGATCGCCATCCGCGCCGCGCTCGACGGCTCGTCCACCGTGGACATCGCCAACGCACCGCTGGTATTCGTCGGCTATGGCGTCAAGGCGCCCGAGCGCGACTGGGATGACTTCAAGGGCGTGGACCTGAAGGGCAAGATCGCGTTGGTGCTGATTAACGACCCGGACTTCGAAACCGGCAAAGGCGCCTTCGACGGCGCCGGCATGACCTACTACGGCCGCTGGAGCTACAAGTACGAAGAAGGCGCACGCCAGGGCGCGCTCGGCGTACTGGTGGTGCACGAGACCGCACCGGCCTCCTATGGCTGGGACACCGTGGCCAGTTCCAACACCAACACCATGTTCGACGTGGTGCGCGACAACCCGCGCGCGGCGCATCCCACGCTGGAAGGCTGGATCCAGCGCGATCTGGCGGCCACGCTGTTCAAGCGCGCCGGCCTGGATTTCGATGCATTGAAGCAGCAGGCGCAGACCCGCGGCTTCAAGCCGGTGGAACTCAAGGGCCAGGGCCTGAGCGCCCGCTACCAGGTCACATCCGACGTGATTACCTCGCACAACGTGGTGGCACGTCTGGAAGGCAGCAAGCGGCCCAACCAGACGCTGATCTACAGCGCGCACTGGGATCATATCGGCGTGGGCAAGCCGGATGCGCGTGGCGACACCATCTTCAACGGCGCACTGGACAACGCCAGCGGCACCGCCGCTTTGCTGGAACTGGCACGTGGTTTTGCCAAAGGGCCCAAGCCCGAGCGCTCGGTGGTGTTCCTGGCGGTCACCGCCGAGGAAAAGGGCTTGCTGGGTTCGGAGTTCTACGCCTCCAAGCCGCTGTACCCGCTGGACACCACGGTGGCGGTCATCAACATGGATGGCATGAACCCGTTCGTGCCCTCGCGCGACTTCGGCATCTACGGCACCGCAAAGCTCGAACTGCTCGACCAGCTCAAGACCGTGGCGGCGCAATCCAAGCTGCGCTACACCCCCGATCCCAAGCCGCAGGCCGGTTATTTCTTCCGTTCCGATCACTTCTCCTTCGCCAAGCGCGGCGTGCCGGCGCTGTCGTATGCGGCCGGGCAGGATTGGGAAGTGGGCGGCGTGGCCGCAGGCAAGGCTGCCGCCGATGACTACACCGCCAAGCGCTACCACCAGCAGGGCGATGAGTGGAAGCCGGACTGGACCTTCGCTGGCGCCGCGCGCGACCTGGGCGTGCTGTACACGCTGGGCCAGCAACTGGCCGATTCGCGGCAATGGCCAAACTGGAGCGGCGATTCGCAATTCCGCGCCATCCGCGATGCCAGCGCGGCGGCGCGCAAGTAGGCGGCGTCTGCGGCAACGGCCATGCCGGCGCGGGCTGGCGCGGCATGGCTGTTGCCGCGCCGCTGCTGGCATATTGCTTGCATCGCTGATGGTGGCGGCAGGGCAGCGCCGGCCGTGACAGCCTGCGCGCCAGCCCGCAATCTGTTGGGGTTGCGTTCGGTTGTCACCGCGTAGTCTGCCGCGCGGTCCTCGTCGGGCAGGGGCGAAGACCGCACAATGGCCTTCGTTTCCTTTAACGGACGATTCTTTAGCATGAGCCGCGACAGTGCGTCGCCGCCAGGAGAGTTTGTGCATCGGAGTGGTTCCAAAGCTGCCAACCCCGCGTTGTGCCTGCACACCGCCAGGCTTGCTCTCGTTGACGCATGCATGAGGTTCTCGCGCCGCATCGCGGGAAGCCATCTTCCGTTTCCGCCCACATTGTCGCCCGCGTGCGACGGACAGCCCTGATGGACGGTACCGTGACCCTTTCCCCCGCGCCCACCGATTTGCCCCCCGTCTCCGCGCTCGATGCCGGCCAGCCCACACTGCCGCCGGAAGCGCCGTTGGCGATGCCCGAACAATCGCTGCGCGAGGGCCAGTTGCAGGTGCCGCACCAGCGCACCTCGCCGCCCGGCATCGGGCTGCGCCGCTTCTATCTGATCGGCGGCACCTTCGCCACCACTGCGGTCGCGGTGTGGGTGATGCTCAGCGTGTTGTGGCCCGACGGCATCAGCGTGCTGGAAGGCTGCCTGCTCGGGCTGTTCGTGCTGCTGTTCGCCTGGATCGCGATGTCCTTCGCCAGCGCGGTGGCCGGCTTCGTCACCGTGGTCGCGCGTGCCGGGCGCAAGCTCGGCATCGATCCGGAAGAACCGCTGCCCACGCTGCGCTCGCGCACCGCGCTGCTGATGCCCACCTACAACGAAGACCCGCGCCGGTTGCTGGCCGGCCTGCAGGCCATCTACGAATCGGTGGCCGAGACCGGGCAGCTGGAGCACTTCGACTTTTTCGTGCTCAGCGACACCACCCGCGAGCACATCGGCCGCGCCGAAGAGCGGGTCTACAACGAACTGTGCGACAGCGTCGGCGGGCATGGACGCATCTTCTACCGCCGCCGCGCCGACAATGCCGCGCGCAAGGCCGGTAACGTGGCCGACTGGGTGCGCCGCTTCGGTGGCAACTACCCGCAGATGCTGATTCTGGACGCCGACAGCGTGATGACCGGCGACACCATCGTACGGTTGGTCGCGGGTATGGAAAACAACCCGGACGTGGGCCTGATCCAGACCCTGCCGGCGGTGGTCAACGGGCAGACCCTGTTCGCCCGCATGCAGCAGTTCGGCGGGCGCGTGTATGGGCCGATCATCGCCTTCGGCGTGGCCTGGTGGCATGGCGCCGAGAGCAATTACTGGGGCCACAACGCCATCATCCGCACCCAGGCCTTTGCCGATCACGCCGGCCTGCCGTCGCTGCGCGGGCGCAAGCCGTTCGGCGGCCACGTGCTCAGCCATGATTTCGTCGAAGCGGCGCTGATGCGGCGCGGCGGCTGGGCCATGCATATGGTGCCGTACCTGCAGGGCAGCTACGAAGAAGGCCCGCCCACGCTCACCGACCTGCTGATCCGTGACCGCCGCTGGTGCCAGGGCAACCTGCAGCACGCCAAGGTGGTCGGCGCCAGGGGGCTGCACTGGATCAGCCGCATGCACATGCTGATCGGCATCGGCCATTACTTCACCGCGCCGATGTGGGGCCTGCTGATGCTGATCGGCATCGGCATTCCGCTGGCCGGCGGCGGCATCGACCTGGCCGGCGACCTGCCGTTCTCGCCTGCCCGCTACTGGCACGGCAGCAGCCAGGGCAATGCGATCTGGATCTTCATCTGCACTATGTTCGTGCTGCTGGCGCCCAAGCTGCTCGGCTACATCTGCCTGCTGCTCAACCCGCGCGAACTACGTGCCTGCGGCGGTGCCATCCGCGCCGCGCTGAGCATCCTGCTGGAAACCGTGCTGGCCGCGCTGATGGCGCCGGTGGTGATGTACCTGCAATCGCGCGGCGTGTTCGAAGTGCTGGCCGGCAAGGATTCTGGCTGGGATGCGCAGGTGCGCGACGACGGCAAGCTGTCGTGGCCGGCGCTGTTGCGCAGCTACGGCGGGCTGACCGTGTTCGGCGTGTTCATGGGGACCTTGGCCTATCTGGTCTCGCCGTCGCTGGCGGCGTGGATGGCCCCGGTAATCGTGGGCATGGCGGTATCGATCCCGGTGGTGGCGCTGACCTCGCTGCGCCGCGGCGGCCTGGCGTTGCGCCGCGCCGGCATCTTCTGCATCCCCGAAGAACTCGACCCGCCCAAGGTGCTGGTGCGTGCCTCCGAGCTGCGCCGCGCCGCCGCCCAGCACCCCCCCGCTGATCTGACGGGCGCGCGGCGCCCGCGCCTGCGTGATCGGGCAGGGCCGGCGCGCAAGGCATAATGCCCGGCCCCCGAACGGAGCTGGATGATGCTGGAAGTGATCGAACGCGAGACCGGACCGAACCCGCAGTGGACCGTGCTGTGGCTGCACGGCCTGGGCGCCGACGGCAGCGATTTCGCCCCGCTGGTGCCGGAGCTGGTGCGTCCCGACTGGCCGGCGCTGCGCTTCGTGTTCCCGCATGCGCCGATCCGCACGATCACCATCAACAACGGTGTGCGTATGCGCGGGTGGTACGACATCGTGGGCATGGATTTTGCCCAGCGTGCCGACAAGGCCGGCATCGCCGAATCGGTGGCCCAGGTCGAAGCGCTGATTGCCCATGAGCAGAGCCGCGGGACCGCCCCCGGGCGCATCCTGCTGGCCGGCTTCTCGCAGGGCGGCGCGGTGACCCTGGCGGTAGGCCTGCAGCGCAGCGTGCCGCTGGCCGGGCTGATCGCGCTGTCGACCTATCTGCCGGACCCGGCGGCCGCTGCCAGCCAGCTGCAGCCGGCCGCCACCGGCCAACCGCTGTTCATGGCCCACGGCAGCGCCGATCCGGTGGTGCCGTTCGCGGCCGGCCAGGCCAGCATGCAGGCCCTGCGCACGCTCGGCTTCGCACTGGACTGGCACACCTACCCGATGGGCCACCAGGTCTGCCTGGAAGAGATCGACGCCCTGCGCGACTGGATGCAGGCGCGCTTCGCCGCGGCCTGAGCCCATGGCCACCGGCGCCCCCCAGATCGCCTGGATGCCGGACCTGTGCCGGCTGCCCCGGTTGGGTGCGATGCTGGGGCTGGCCGAACTGGTGGTGCTGGTGGTGACCTTGGTGCCCGAGGCCGATGCCGCGCGCAGCATCACCCTGTCGCGCTTCCTTTCGGCCAGTGGCCTGGCGCTGTGGTTGGCGCTGGCGGTCAGCGTCTTGCTGTGCGTGCTGCGGCCCGCGTTGTCGCGGCTGCCGCCACGGCTGGGTGGGCTGGCGGCGTTGTCGATCGCCGCCGTGGTGGCGATGCTGGGGGCCGGGATCGTGCACGCCCTGTATGCGGCGCTCGACCAGGCCCCGCTGGGCCCGCTGGTCGGTTTCTGGCGCTTCACCCTGGGCAGCGCGGCCACCGTGGTGCTGATTACCGCGCTGGCACTGCGCTACTTCTACGTCAGCGACCGCTGGGAAGCACAGGTGCAGGCCAATGCCCGCGCCGAAGCCGATGCGCTGCAGGCGCGCATCCGCCCGCATTTCCTGTTCAACAGCATGAATCTGATCGCCAGCCTGCTGCGCCGCGACCCGGTGGTAGCCGAGCAGGCGGTGCTGGACCTGTCGGACCTGTTCCGCGCCGCGCTCGGTGCCGGCGAAGGCCTGTCCACCCTGCGCGCCGAATGCGAACTGGCCGAGCGTTATCTGGCGATCGAATCGCTGCGCCTGGGCCAGCGCCTGCAGGTGCGCTGGCACCACCAGGAACCGCTGCCCTGGGAGCTGCCGATGCCGCGCCTGGTGCTGCAACCGCTGGTGGAAAACGCCGTGCTGCACGGCGTCTCGCGCATGCCCGAAGGTGGCACGCTGTATCTGTCGCTACGCCAGCGCGGCAACCAATTGCAGATCCGCATCGTCAACCCGGCCCCGCAGCCGGGCACGCAGGCGCCGCTGCTTGCCGGCGCCGGGCACGCACAAGCCAGCATTTCGCACCGGCTGGCGTTCCAGTTCGGTGCCGGGGCACGGATGGCGGCCAGCTGGGCCGAAGGCTACTATGCCTGCGAGATCACATTGCCGCTGCCGTGAGGGAGAGTCACCGCAGCGTAAGGGGGGATGTCCATGACGGCCACGCAAGTGCGGGTGTTGATCGCCGATGACGAGCCACTGGCGCGCGAGCGCCTGCGCATGCTGCTGGCAGACCATCCTCAGGTGCAGGTGATCGGCGAGGCCGAAAACGGCCAGCAGGTGCTGCAGCAATGCGAGCAATGGCACCCGGACCTGGTGCTGCTGGACATCGCCATGCCCGGCGTGGACGGGCTGGAAACTGCGCGATTGCTGCGCCAGTGCCAGCCGCAGCCGGCGGTGGTGTTCTGCACCGCCTACGACCAGCACGCCTTGTCGGCCTTCGATGCCGCCGCGCTGGACTATCTGATGAAACCGGTGCGCCCGGAACGCCTGGCCGCCGCGCTGGAGCGCGTGGCCACCTTCCTGGCCGGGCGCGTGCCCAGCGCCGCGCCGGCACCGCTGCGCACCCATCTGTGCGCGCGCCTGCGCGGCAGCCTGCGGTTGATCGCCATCGGCGACATCCGTTATCTGCAGGCCGAAGAGAAGTACGTCATCGTCCACCACACCCGTGGCGAGGACCTGATCGAAGAATCGCTCAAGTCGCTGGAAGACGAATTCTCCGACCGCCTGGTGCGCATCCACCGCAATTGCCTGGTGGCCCGCGACGAGTTGCTGGAACTGCGTCGCGGCAGCGACGGCCAGGTGCATGCGGTGCTGCGCAACGTGCCGCACCCCCTGGAAGTGAGTCGCCGCTGCGTGGCCAGCCTGCGCGATCAACTTCGCCATGTATGAGTTCGCGGTCCGGTCCGCGATAATGGCGCAATGACCACGCTCCGCATCGCCACCCGCAAAAGCCCGCTTGCCCTCTGGCAGAGCGAACATGTCGCCGCCGCGCTGCGCCAGCACCACCCCGGCCTGGAGGTGGTGCTGGTGCCGATGAGCACCCGCGGCGACGAAGTGCTGGACCGTTCGCTGGCGGCGATCGGCGGCAAGGGCCTGTTCCTGAAGGAGCTGGAGCTGGCGATGCTGCGCGGCGATGCCGATTGCGCGGTGCATTCGCTCAAGGACGTGCCGATGGAGCTGGATGCGCCCTTCGTGCTGCCGGCCATCCTGCCCCGTGGCGATGCCGCCGATGCGCTGGTGTCCAACCTTTATGCCAGCCTGCAGGCACTGCCGCTGGGTGCACGCGTGGGCACCTCCTCGCTGCGTCGCCAGGCGCAGCTGCGCGCCGCCCGCCCGGACCTGGAATTGATCGACCTGCGCGGCAACGTCAACACCCGCCTGGCCAAGCTCGACAACGGCGGTTACGACGCCATCGTGCTGGCCTGTGCCGGCCTGCAGCGGCTGGGCCTGGATGCACGCATCAGCGCACGGCTGGACGCGCCGCAGTGGCTGCCAGCGCCGGCGCAGGGCGCGGTGGCGGTGGAATGCCGCAGCGACGATGCACGCATCCACGCCCTGCTGGCGGTGCTGGACGCGCCCACCACCCGCGTCTGCGTGGAAGCCGAGCGGGCCATGAATCGCGCGCTGCACGGCAGCTGCCACGTGCCGGTGGCGGCCTTCGCGCGTTGGCAAGGCGAAGGTCTGTACTTGCAGGGCATGGTCGGCAGCGCCAGCGATGGCCGGCTGATCCATGCCGACGCACACGGCAGCGCCGACGACACCGAAGCACTGGGTCGCCGCGTTGCGCAGGGCTTGTTCGACAAGGGCGCCGCGCAGCTGCTGGCCGAGCTGTAGCACCCGAACCCAGCCGTGCCCTTCGTAGGAGCGGACCGGGCCGCGAACGCGTTACCGATAGAGGCACCGATGGGGTTGGATTTTGGTGGTAACGCCCCTCGCGCCCGGGTGCGCTCCTACAGGGATGCTGCACGCCGCGCGCGCGCCAGCAATTTGTAGGAGCGGCCCCGGCCGCGACGGGCGTTACCGGGAAAGCCCTCGCGGCCAGGGCCGCTCCTACGGGGCTTACTTGAAGGTGTAGACGAGATTGACCGTGGTCAGCGTGTCGGTTTTCTTGTCGCCTTCGCTAACGTCGCTGTTGTGGCGCATCTGCCAGGCGGCCTTGAGCGCGAAGTGCGAGTTCATGCTGACCTGCACGCCAAAGTCGTTCTGCGCATAGGTGTTGTACTGGCCCGATTCCACCAGCAGGGTGTTGATGAGATCGGTGTTGTCGGTGACGGTGTACTTCAGGTCGAACAGGCCGCGCCCGATCAAGCCCGTCTCGTTGCGGTCGTCGTTGCTGTTGTGCGCGCGACGGATACCCGGGCCTACCTGCGCATCCAGATAGAACCGCTGCGCGTCGATCAGACGCGTGCCATAGCCGATACCGAAGGTGGCCAGGCGGTCGTAGGTGGCGAAGTCGTCGTGTTCGTAGCGGCCGGTGGCGGTGAGCTGGCGGTGTTCGCCCAGCTGCAATGCGCTGCCGGCGCTGCCGGTGTAGCGCTCGGCCGTGGTCTGGCGCTCGCGCGTGGTGCTGCCGTCGTCGTTGGTGTTGATGTACTCCGAGCTGGAGCGCAGCGCGGTGGCGTCCAGGCTGTGGATCCAGTCGCCGTCGGTGTAACGCAGGCGAATACGGCCGTTGAGGCTGTCGGTGGTGCTGTTGCCGTGCGCCGAGGCATAGCCCAGCTCGCCGCTGCTGCCACTCCACGGCGACGGCACCAGTGCCGCAGCGGGATCAATCGGCGTCGGCGCAACCGCGATCGACTGGGCCCACACGGCAGGCGTCATCAACAGCAGTGGCAACAGGGCGGACAACGGGGCACGGCGGGACATGGGCGGCTCGCTTGATGGACGGGGTGGGTAAGGTGGAAGCGGTTTCATGATAACGGACTGTGCGCTTCGTCATGACCAGGTGAACGCCACGCTTTAGTCGTGGTTCCGCTGCTGCTGCCATCCAGCGACGGCAGATGCGCGAAAACTCCCGTCCCGCGCCCAGGCATCCAGCCGATGGTGCGCCGCCGCTACCGCCGCCACGTGGACGAGCGGGCAACGACCCGGGCGCATGCTCACCCCGCCGCGCGACGAATCCGGACATAATCGGCGCATGGACCGCTATGAACGCATCAACTCCCTGCATCGCTTGCTCAAGTCGGCGCGCTATCCGGTCACGGTGGCGCGGCTGCAGGATGAGCTGAGCTGTTCCCGCGCCACCGTGTACCGCGACCTGGCGTTCCTGCGCGATGCGCTGATGGCGCCGGTGGAGGGCGATGGCGAATCCGGCTTCCGCTACCTGTCCGGCGAAAGCGACCGCTTCGAACTGCCCGGCCTGTGGCTCAGTTCCGAAGAATTGCACGCGTTGCTGGCCTCGCAGCAATTGCTCGCGCGTACCGGTGGCGGGGTGCTGTCCTCGATGCTGGCGCCGTTGCAGCAGCGCATCGAAGGCTTGCTGGCCGCGCAGGCCGGGGTGTCGCACTGGCCGGTGGACCGGGTACGGGTGATCCCGCATCGCGGCCGCAAGCTGGACGAAGCCAGTTTCCGCACCGTGGCCTCCGGGGTGCTGGAGCGCAAGCAGCTGAGCTTCGACTACCGCGCCCGTTCCACCGACGAATCCACCAAGCGCACCGTGTCCCCGCAGCGCATTACCCATTACCGCGACAACTGGTATCTGGATGCCTGGGACCATGGCCGCGACGGCGTGCGCAGCTTCGCGGTGGACCGCATCAACCACGCGCGCCTGCTCGATGCGGCGCCGCGCGATGTGCCCGATAGCGAGCTGGACGAACAGCTGGCCGCCAGCTACGGCATTTTCTCCGGCGCGCCCAAGGGCTGGGCCACCATCGTCTTCAGTGCCAAGGCCGCGCGCTGGGTGGCCGACGAACACTGGCATTCCAGGCAGCAGGGCCGCTTCTTGCCGGATGGCCGCTACGAACTCAAATTACCGTATAGCAACTCGCGCGAATTGCTGATGGACGTGCTGCACTACGGTTCGGACGCGGAAATCGTCGAGCCGGTGTCGCTGCGCGAGCAGGTCAAGGCGCTGTTGTCGCTGGCATTGAGCAATTACGACTGAGCCGGCGGGCGGCCTGCGATGCGCCGGCCCGCCGCTATTTCAGCGCTTGTTCGGCACTTCGAATCCCAACCGGTCCACCTGCTCGCGCAGCTGCGGCACGCGCTTGATCTTGTCGGTGTAGATGCCGTAGTCGTCGCGCATCTTGTCCACCAGGGCGCGGTACTGGTCGCGGCTCATGTCCGGCTTGCGGGAAAAGATCCATGCCAGATCGCGGCCTGGGTAGGAAATCAGCATCCATGAACCATCCGGGGCAATTTCCAGGACGCGCTGCTTGGTCGGGATCACTTTGTAGAACCAGACCCGCCAATCGCGATTACCGCTGTCCGCATCCACCGAGGCGCGCGCGTTGACTTCCTTTTCCGGCTCGCCAAAGCCCTCGCGGTACAGGTAACGCACCGCCACCTTGCCCTCTTCGAGCAGGGTGTACTCGTCGCGGCTGGTGACGTGGCCGCGTTCGACCGCGTTGGGCATGCGGGCGATCACATACCAGGTGCCCATCATCTTGGACAGATCGATCGCTGCGGCGCTGGGCGGGTCCTTGGCATGCGCCGGAGACAGGCCGAGCACGAGCAGGAAGGCGAGGGCGATCGTAACGGTCAGGCGCATCGCAACATCACAAAGGGGCAATAGGTGCAGCACACTACCGCATGCAGGGGGCAAGTTCGCGTCAACGGTCGGGTCTGGCGTGTGCGGCGGCGGCCGGCGCGGCAACTCCCTGACGGGACGCCGGTCGGTGGGGGAGGGCGTGAGGCCGTCCTGCGCGGCGCCACAGCGCTCAGGATGGCTGGGCGGTGGGCCGGCGAGAACCCAGCCCGGCGAGGCGGCAAGTCAGGCGTCGGTATGGATGGGTCGAGCGGCGGTGTCTCCCACTGCCGGACAGCCGCGCTGCGTCGGCCAGGTCGCAGTCCGTGAGATGGACGCAGGCAATCCTGCCGGCCTGTTCCATCCTTCCAGCCACGGAGTGCCGCCATGTCGCATCATCGCCCCAACCGCCGTTCCGAACGCCCCGATCCGCGCGTGCTGCGCCCGGTTCGGCAGATTGCCCTGGCAGGTCTTGCGTTGGTGCTGGTGTGGCCGGCCGCGCGCGGGGACAGCCAATGGATCGGTTGGTGGCCGATGTGGCTGGTGGGCATGCCGATGCTGGCCTGGTGGAGCCTGTATCGGTTCGCGCTACCGACCCTGGCGGCGACCGGGCTGCGGCCGGCCGCGCGCCGCCGCCGTCGGCCGCAGGCGCAGCGCCGGCGTGTTGCTTCGCACCCGGCGACATCGGCACGGGCGGCCTGACCTTCGGCAGGGGAGGCCCGGCCAGGTGCTGTGCTAGGTTTTCCGGCATTGGTTTTTCCGGAAATACCCATGTCCAAATTCGCCTCGATCTGCCTGCTTGCCGGCCTGATGACTGTTGGCGCCGTCTCTGCAGAGGAAACCGCCGTGTCCAATGATCCCTACGCCTGGCTGGAAGATGTCACCGGCGCCAAGCCGCTGGACTGGGTCAAGGCCCAGAACGCCAAGACCGAAGCGCGGCTGGCGGTCACCCCGGCGTTCAAGCAGATGGAAACCCGCATCCGCGAGGTGCTGGATTCGGACGCCAAGATTCCCGGCGTGCAGAAGATCGGCGCGTTCTACTACAACTTCTGGAAGGACAAGCAGCATGAGCGCGGCCTGTGGCGGCGCACTACGCTGGACGAATACCGCAAGCCGGCGCCCAAGTGGGAAACGGTGCTGGACCTGGATGCGCTCAACAAGGCCGAAGGCGAGAACTGGGTCTGGCACGGCGCCGACTGCCTGCGCCCGGACTACCAGCGCTGCCTGATCGCGCTCTCGCGCGGCGGTGCCGACGCCGATGTCACCCGCGAGTTCGACCTGGGCAGCAAGCAGTGGGTCAAGGACGGTTTCTTCCGTCCCGAGTCCAAGGGCGGGCTGGGCTGGATCGACCAGGACACCGTCTACGTGTTCACCGATTTCGGCTCTGGTGCGATGACCACCTCCGGTTACCCGCGCATTGCCAAACAGTGGAAGCGCGGTACTCCGCTCAGTGCCGCTGCGGTGGTCTACGAAGGCAAGCCGACCGACATGTACATCGCCGCGATGCACGACGACACGCCTGGATTCGAGCGGGATTTCGTCAGCCGCACCCTGGCCTTCTACAACGACGAGCTGTATCTGAAGGGCGCCGACGGCAAGCTGGTCAAGGTGGACGCGCCCAACTCGGCCAGCAAGGCGGTCAAGCGCCAATGGCTGACCCTGGAGCTGCGCGAGCCGTGGACGGTGGGTGGCAAGACCTACAAGGCCGGCTCGCTGCTGGCGACGCGCTTTGACGCGTTCATGGCGGGCAAGCGCCGGTTCGATGTGCTGTTCGAGCCCACCGAGACCACCTCGCTGGCCGGCATTGCCTGGACTAAATCCCATCTCGTGTTGAACGTGCTCGAAGACGTCAAGAACCGCCTGAGCGTGGTCACTCCAACGCAGGACGGCTGGAAGCAGAGCGCCTTCGTCGGCGCGCCGGCCTTCGGTACGGTCGATGTCAGTGCGGTGGACAGCGATGACAGCGATGCGCTTTGGCTGACCGTCACCGATTACCTCACCCCGACCACGCTGTCGTGGGTCGAGGTCGGCAGCGCGCCGCAGCCGCTCAAGACCATGCCGGCGTTCTTCGATGCCGGCAAGGACAGCATCGAGCAGCACTTCGCCACCAGCAAGGACGGCACCCGCGTGCCGTATTTCCTGGTCCGCCCCAAGGCGCTGAAGCTCGATGGCAGCGCGCCGACGCTGCTCTACGGCTACGGCGGTTTCGAGATCTCGATGACGCCGAACTACTCCGGTGCCCTGGGTCGCTCGTGGCTGGAAAAGGGCGGCGTGTATGCGGTGGCCAACATCCGCGGCGGCGGCGAGTATGGTCCGCGGTGGCACCAGGCCGCCCTCAAGCAGAACCGTCACAAGGCCTACGAGGACATGGCGGCGGTGGCCAAGGATCTGGTCGCCCGCAAGATCACCTCGACCAAGCACCTGGGCGTGCAGGGCGGCAGCAACGGCGGCCTGATGACCGGCAACATGCTCACCCAGTATCCGGAGCTGTTCGGTGCGGTGGTGGTGCAGGTGCCGCTGCTGGACATGAAGCGCTACAGCCACCTGCTGGCCGGCGCCTCGTGGATGGCCGAATACGGCAACCCGGACACCGACGACTGGACCTTCATCCAGACCTTCTCGCCGTACCACCTGTTCGACCCGAAGAAGACCTACCCGCCGGTGATCTTCCTGACCTCCACGCGCGATGACCGCGTGCATCCCGGCCATGCCCGCAAGATGGCCGCCAAGATGATCGAGGCCGGCAAGGACGTGACCTACTACGAGAACATCGAAGGCGGCCACGGCGGCGCAGCCAACAATGCGCAGGCTGCGCATATGGCGGCATTGGCGTACAGCTTCCTGTGGGAGCGGTTGGCGGACTGAGTTGGTCTTGAAAGCAATTCCGCAACTTGCTTTGTTTTTCCATGTGTTGCGTTGAACAAAGCCCTGGGCCGAGTGGTCCAGGGCTTTTTTGGTATTTCCTTCTCCCGCCGGGACATTGTCCTCCTTCATGGGGGAGAAGGTGCCCGAAGGGCGGATGAGGGGACGGTCGCACGCAGAAGGAGATGTTCCTGGGTGCAAAAGTAAACGCGCAGGGCCTGAAGAAACAGCTGCTTTCATCAACCGCAGTGAGCGATGTTGCGTCTGAGCGTAGCGACAGCGATGAGCCGTGCGAAACGCGCGTCATGTCATCAAAAATGGTTCAACCCACGCGCAATTCGCTCTACCGCCTGCTCCAGGCGCGGCAAGCTTTGCGTGTAGGCAATACGCACATGCTGGTTGGCGCGATGGAAGCCGAAGTCGATGCCGGGCGTGAATGCCACATGTTCGGTTTCCAGGAAATGCGCACAGAAGGCCTGCGCATCGTCGGAGAATGCACTGATGTCGGCATACAGATAGAACGCGCCCTGCGGTTCGACGGCGATCTTGAACCCCAATGCGCGCAGGGCGGGCAATAGATAATCGCGGCGTTGCTGGAACTGCGCGCGGCGCGCTTCGAAGATGGCCATGCTCTCGGGCGTGAAGCAGGCCAGCGCCGCGTGTTGCGCAATGGTGGAGGCACTGATGTAGAGATTCTGCGCCAGCTTCTCCAGCTCGGGCACCGCCTCAGGTGGCGCGATCAGCCAGCCCAGCCGCCAGCCGGTCATGCCGAAGTACTTGGAAAAACTGTTCAGCACGAAGGCGCTGTCGTCCACTTCCAGCACGCTGTGCGCATCCAGGCCATAGGTCAGGCCGTGATAGATCTCGTCCACCACCAGATGCCCACCGTGGGCCTGCAGCGCGTGGGACAACCCGGCCAGCTGTTCGCGCGCGAGCACGCTGCCGGTGGGGTTGGCCGGCGAGGCGACCAACGCGCCGACACTGTCGGTATTCCAGCACGCATCCACCAGTGCCGGGGTCAGCTGGTAATCGCTGTTTGGCCCGACCGGCACCAACTGCGCGGCGCCTTCGACCAGGCGCAGGAAATGGCGGTTGCACGGATAGCCGGGGTCGGCTAATAGCCAGTGCCTGCCAGGATCCACCAGCAGGCTGCTGGCCAGTAGCAGCGCACCGGAGCCGCCCGGGGTGACCAGAATCCGCTCCGGATCCAGGCTGCAGCCATAACGCTGCGCATAGAAACCGGCAATGGCCTCGCGCAATGCCGGCAGCCCGCGCGCGGCGGTGTAGCGGGTGTGGCCGGCGGCCAGGGCGGCTTGGCCTGCGGCCACGATCGGCGCGGCGGTGGTGAAGTCGGGTTCGCCAATTTCCAGATGGATTACGTCGTGCCCGGCCTGCTCCAGCGCATTGGCCCGCGCCAGCAGCGACATGACATGGAACGGGGCGATGTCCTGACTGCGGCGGCTATAGCCGCGAAGGGGCGAAAGCGTGGAATCCATTGCGAGGATGATAGACCAGCATGACCTAGGACACATGGCGCTCGGCGACGGGCTCTTCCACACTCCGGCGCTGGGATGGCATTGCGTTCATCCAACGGACCCCAATCTGATGAAGCCTGTCCTGACCTTGTTGATCGCCAGCCTGATGACCACATCCGCCGCCTCCGCCGTTGCCGCTCTCCCAACGCCGCCAGACCTCGCCAAGCATCCGCATGTGGTCAAGGCGCCCTTCGGTGCCACCCGCAACGACGACTACTACTGGCTGCGCGACGACAAGCGGCAAGACAAGGCGATGCTGGCCTATCTCAATGCGGAAAACGCCTATGCCGACACCGTGATGGCGCCGCTCAAGCCGTTGGAGGACACGCTTTATACCGAGATCGTGGGGCGCATCCAGCAGGACGACGCCAGCGTGCCGTATCGGCAGCGCGGCTACTGGTATTACACCCGCTTCGAAGCCGGCAAGGACTACCCTATCCAGGCGCGTCGCAAGGGCAGCATGGACGCGCCGGAGCAGATCCTGCTGGACGTCAACCAGATGGCGCAAGGCAAGGGGTATTTCAGCGTCGGTGAGGCCGAGGTCAGCCAGGACAACCGCATCCTGGCCTGGGCCGACGATGCGATCGGCCGCCGCCAGTACACGATTCGGTTCAAGAATCTGGAGACCGGTGAAACCTATCCCGATACCGTGGAAGGCGTTGCGGCCAACATTGTCTGGGCCGACGACAACAAGACGCTGTTCTATGTCGAAAACGATCCGGAAACGCTACTGACCGTGCGCGTGAAAAAGCATGTGCTCGGCACGCCCGCCAAGGACGACGTGCTGGTCTATGAAGAGAAGGACGACAGTTTCTACATGGGTATCGGCCGCACCCGCGACGACAAGTACATCACCATCGGCGTAGAAAGCACAGTGTCCTCGGAGACGCGTTATACCTCCGCCGCCAAACCGGACACGTTCAAGGTGCTGGCCAAGCGCGAGCGCGATGTGGAATACCACGCCGAGCATTTCGATGGCCGCTGGGTGATCCGCACCAATGCCGATGGTGCCAAGAACTTCAAGTTGGTGACCGCACCGACCGATGCGACCACCCGCAAGCAGTGGACCGATTGGGTGGCGCACGACGACAAGGTGTACATCGAGAATTTCGAATTGTTCGACGGATTCACCGCCATCGAAGAACGCTCCGGCGGTCTGGAGCGCGTGCGTCTCCAATTCAACGGTCCGCACACGGGTGCGCAGGCTCTTGCGGGGGAGGCGCAATACGTCAAGGCCGATGAGCCAGCGTATTCGATGGGCCTGTCGGTCAACTCCGAGCCAGGCACGCCCTGGCTGCGCTACAGCTACACCTCGCTGACCACGCCTGCCACCACCTACGAACTCAATACCCAGACCGGCGAACGCAAAACGCTCAAGCAGCAACCGGTGATTGGCTACGATGCCAGCAAGTACGTCACCGAGCGGGTATGGGTGACTGCGCGCGACGGGGTCAAGGTGCCGGTATCGCTGGTGTACAAGCAGGGCTTCAAGAAGGATGGTTCTGCGGCGCTGTTCCAGTACGCCTACGGCAGCTACGGTATGTCGATGGATCCGGCGTTCAACCTGCCCGCCATCAGCCTGCTGGACCGTGGCGTGGTGTATGCCATCGCGCACATCCGCGGCGGCCAGGAGATGGGCCGCCAGTGGTACGACGACGGCAAGCTGCTGCACAAGAAGAACACCTTCACCGATTTCGTCGATGTCACCCGCGGCCTGGTGGCGCAGGGCTATGCCTCCAAGGACCGCGTGGCGGCATCCGGCGGCAGCGCCGGTGGCCTGTTGATGGGCGCAGTGGCCAACATGGCCCCGCAGGACTACCGCGTGATGGTGGCGCAGGTGCCGTTCGTGGATGTGGTCACCACCATGCTGGATGCCAGCATTCCATTGACCACCAACGAATACGACGAGTGGGGCAACCCGGAGAACAAGGACTATTACGATTACATGCTGTCGTATTCGCCGTACGACAACGTGCGCAAGCAGGCGTATCCGGCGATGTTCGTCGGCACCGGCCTGTGGGATTCGCAGGTGCAGTATTGGGAGCCGGCCAAGTGGGTGGCCAAGCTGCGCGACGACAACATCGGAAAGTATCCAATCGTGTTCCGCACCAACATGGAAGCCGGCCATGGCGGTAAATCCGGCCGCTTCCGGCGCTACCGCGAACTGGCCGAGTCGTATGCGTTTGTGCTGGATCAGCTAGGCGTCAAATAACTGCCTGCCGGCAACGCGCCCGGACAGATGGCCCGCTCCCTTCTCCCGTCGGGAGAAGGTGCCCGCAGGACAGATGACCCGCTCCCTTCTCCCGTCGGGAGAAGGTGCCCGCAGGACAGATGACCCGCTCCCTTCTCCCATCGGGAGAAGGTGCCCGCAGGGCGGATGAGGGTAGGGCCTGCACGCATCCTCACCTCCCCCCCCCCACGCCACCCCCTGGCGCACCCGTAGCCGCTCTGGTCGTATCATTTACCCATGACGCGACCGACTCGATTCCGCTGGGCCTGGTGGTTGCTGGCGTACGCCAGCCTGGCGACCGGCATTGTCGGAATCTTCGTGCCGGGCTTGCCGACCACCGTGTTCGTCCTGATCTCGGCCTGGGCCGCCTCGCGTGGGTCCGAGCGCCTGCATGGCTGGCTGCTGTCGCACCCGCGCTTCGGTCCGGCCATCGTGGAATGGCAGACCTATCGGGCGGTGAGCCGCAAGGCCAAGTGGATGGCCACGCTGACCATGACCGTGTGTGCCGGCATCATGCTGTGGTGCGTTCCGGTGCTGTGGGTGAAGTGCCTGTCGATCGGCAGCATGGCGGTGGTGGGAATCTGGTTGTGGCTGCGCCCGGAGCCGCCGCCGCGCACGCTGCCGGCGCCGTCCTGAGCGCACGGCAGTCAGGGTGTTCTGGCTATACTCGGGCCATGAGCCTCATGTCCCGACCTTCCGTTCGTCTCGCACTGGTTGGTGCGATCTTTGCCCTGCTTGCCGCCTGCGGCAACAAGGGCCCGCTGGTGATGCCGCAGAAGCCGGTGCCGGTGGAAGCACAGCCCGTGCCACCGGCCGATGCGCCGCAATCGCAGAGCGAGCCGGCGCCGGCGCAGACCGACACGCCGCCTGCCTCCACCACCGACCAGCCCGCTAGCAGCGGCAATGAGCGCTGACGGCCGCAACGGGCGCCTGCGTTTCACCAAAATGCATGGTGCCGGCAACGATTTCGTGGTGCTGGACCTGCGCGACGGCGCGCTGCCGCCGGATGCCGCGCTGGCGGCCCGCCTGGCGGACCGGCACTTCGGCGTGGGCTGCGATCAGATCCTGACCATCGAAGCCCCGCGCAGCGATGGCGCCGTGGCTGCCTATGGCATCTGGAATTCCGATGGTTCGGCGGCCCGCCAGTGCGGCAACGGCGCGCGCTGCGTCGCGGCCTGGCTGGTGCGCGATGGCACTGCGCAAGGCGATCGCTTCCTCATCGACAGCCCGGTCACCGCGCATGCGGTGGAGCGGGTCGATGCAGGCATCTATGCGGTGGCGATGGGCGTGCCGCGGTTCGATCCGGCGCAGATTCCGCTGGCCGGCTTTGCGCATGCGCGCGAGGAATACGCGTTGCCGGTGCATGGCGAGACGCTGCGCTTTGGCGCGGTGTCGATGGGCAACCCGCACGCCGTGCTGGAGGTTGGCCGCGTGGAGGCCGCGGCGGTGGAACGTGTCGGCAGCCTGCTGCAGCAGAACGCCGCGTTCCCCGATTCGGTCAACGTCGGTTTTGTCCAGGTAGTGGACCCCACGCAGGTGCAGTTGCGCGTGTTCGAGCGCGGCGTCGGCGAGACGCTGGCCTGCGGTAGCGGCGCCTGCGCAGCGGCAGTGGTGCTGATGCAGCGCGGCCGCGTGGAGCGCGACGTGCGTGTGTCCCTGCCGGGCGGCGCGCTGCGGATCCGCTGGCCCGGCGAGGGGCAGGACGTGGTGATGTCCGGTCCGGCCGTGTTCGTCTTCGATGGAGAATGGATCTGATGAGCGACACCACCGACAAGCTGGGCGCACACGATGTGGCGACATGGTTGCGCCGTCATCCCACCTTCCTCAAGCAGTTTCCGGATCTGGCGGTGAGCCTGCTGGTGCCGCGCGACGACGGCCCCACCGCCTCGCTGGCGACCTACCAACTGGAAGTGTTGCGCGACAAGAACCGCGAGCTGTCGCGGCGGCTGCACGAGCTGGGCAGCAACGCCCAGGTCAACGAGCGGCTGGCGGTGCGCACCCATCAGCTGACGCTGGCGCTGATGCGCCAACGCACCGCGGCCGATACGCTGAAGGCCATGGCCGCTTCGCTGGCGGAAGATTTCAACGGCGATCTGGTGCGGCTGGTGCTGCTGACCCCGGTGGCTGGTCTGCAGGCCGACTGGTTGCAGACGATGGCCGCCGAGGATGCGCGCCTGGCGCCATTCCGCGACTGCCTGAGCGATGGTGAACCGATCTGCGGCCGCCTGCAGGCCGACAAGCACGCGCTGCTGTATGGCGAGCAAGCGAGCCAAGTGCAGTCCACCGCCTTGCTGCCGTTGCCCGGCATCGGTCTGATTGCGGTGGGCAGCCACGACGCCAACCGCTTCTATCCCGGCATGGGGACCTTGTTCCTGCGCATGATGGGCGAGTCGCTGAGCGTGGCGCTGCAGCGCTTCGAGGCGTGATGGCGCTGGCGCGGCAACGGATTGGCGCATTGCAGCGCACTGTTGCAATAGCGCCGCGACCGCGGGACAGGTGACATGGCGTCGGTGGAGGATTTCCTGGCGTATCTGCAGGTCGAGCGGCAGGTGTCGGCCCACACGCTGGATGCGTATCGGCGTGATCTGGCCGCACTGCTGAGCTGGGTGGCCGAGCAGACCAAGGATACTGCCGCACCGCTGGATGTCGCGCAGCTGGACAGCGCGCACCTGCGCCAGTTTGTCGCTGACGAACATCGACGCGGGCTGTCGGCCAAGAGCCTGCAGCGGCGCCTGTCTGCCTGCCGTAGTTATTACGCCTGGTTGCTCAAGCATGGGCGCATCGCCCTCAGCCCCGCCGCCGCGCTGCGTGCGCCCAAGGCGCCGCGCAAACTGCCGCAGGTACTCGACGCCGACGAGGCCGTGCGCCTGGTCGAGGTGCCCACCGACGCCCCGCTGGGCCTGCGCGACCGTGCCTTGCTGGAACTGGTGTATTCCTCCGGTCTGCGCCTGAGCGAGTTGTGTGCCCTGCGCTGGCGCGACCTGGATCTGGCCAGCGGTCTGGTGATGGTGCTGGGCAAGGGCAGCAAGCAGCGGCTGGTGCCGGTGGGCTCGCATGCGATCGCTGCCCTGCGTGAATGGCAGCGCGACAGCGGCGGAACTGCCGACGCGCATGTATTCCCCGGGCGCGCCGGCGGCGCGCTCTCGCAGCGCGCCGTGCAGATCCGCATCAAGCAACTCGGCGTGCGCCAGGGCATGTTCAAGGACGTGCACCCGCATATGCTGCGGCATAGTTTTGCCAGCCATATCCTGGAGTCGTCCGGCGATCTGCGCGGTGTGCAGGAGCTGCTTGGCCATTCGGATATCGCCACCACCCAGATCTACACGCATCTGGACTTCCAGCACCTGGCCAAGGTCTACGACGCCGCGCATCCGCGCGCCAAGCGCAAGAAATCAGCCGAGTGAGCGTGACGGGGCGAGCGATTCAATCCATGGCGGCGCATGATGGGTGAGTGCGTCATGCAGACATCATGAGTGGCCTTACTCTCACCCCAACCCCTCTCCCGGTGGGAGAGGGGCTAGAGGGCTGGCGTGTTGGTCAAAGCATGCTCGTCTGTCTCCAGGTCGCGCGAAGTCTCCATCGCAAGTGATGTGCACGCATCCGGGGCGCGGCAGTGCCCTCGCGTCGCTTCGTCGCAGCGCGCTTGAACCCGGCAGGGGCGTCCCCACCTCTTTGGAAACCCCCGGAGGACCCATGGACCCCAGCCAGAACCCCAACATCGTGCATGCCACCACCATCATTTCGGTGCGGCGTGGTGGGCATGTCGCCGTCGCCGGCGATGGCCAGGTCACCCTCGGCCATACGGTCATGAAAGGCAATGCGCGCAAGGTGCGCCGGCTCGGACGCGAGGGTCAGGTGCTGGCCGGATTCGCAGGCGCTGCGGCCGACGCATTCACCCTGTTCGAATTGTTCGAAGCCAAGCTGGACAAGCACGGCCAGTTGACCCGCGCAGCGGTGGAACTGGCCAAGGATTGGCGCACCGAGCGCCGCCTGGGCAAGCTGGAAGCCCTGCTGGCGGTGGCCGACAAGGAAACCTCGCTCATCATCAGCGGCACCGGCGATGTGATCGAGCCGGAAGACGGCATCATCGCCATCGGTTCCGGCGGCTCGTACGCGCTGTCGGCTGCGCGCGCGCTGCTGGCGCACACGGCGCTGGATGCCAGGACCATCGCCACCGAGGCGATCAATATCGCTGGCGATATCTGCATCTATACCAATCGCAATGTGGTGGTCGAAGAGTTGTGAATCGGGAGTGGGGAATCGGGAATCGCAACAGCGGTCTCGTCTCCACTCCAACGACACAGGCTCTTGATGCTTGCCTCCACGATTCCCCATTCCCCATTCTCGACTCCCCCAATGCCAAATCCCGAAACTTCAACCATGACTCCGCGCGAAATCGTGCAGGAGCTTGACCGTCATATCGTGGGTCAGCACGATGCCAAGCGTGCGGTTGCCATCGCGCTGCGCAATCGCTGGCGTCGCATGCAGTTGCCCGAAGAGCTGCGCAACGAGGTGATGCCCAAGAACATCCTGATGATCGGCCCGACCGGCGTCGGCAAGACCGAGATCGCGCGACGCCTGGCGACGCTGGCCAACGCGCCATTCGTCAAGGTGGAAGCCACCCGCTTCACCGAGGTGGGCTACGTCGGCAAGGACGTGGAGCAGATCATTCGCGACCTGGCCGACACCTCGGTCAAGCTGTACCGCGAACAGGCCAAGGTGCGCGTGCGCAACCAGGCCGAAGAGCGCGCCGAAGACCGCATCCTGGACGCGCTGCTGCCGCGTCGTGCCGCCGGTATTGGTTTTGATCCGGAAGCCGCACGCAACGAGCCTTCGTCGCAGGATAACGACACCCGCATCAAGTTCCGCCGCATGCTGCGGAACGGTGAGCTGGACGAGCGCGAGATCGAACTGGACGTGGCAATCAACGCCAGCATGGACATCATGACCCCGCCGGGCATGGAGGAAATGGGCCAGCAGCTGCGGCAGATGTTCGCCAACATCGGCAGCGGCAAGTCGCAAAAGCGCAAGCTCACCATCAAGGCCGCGCGCCCGCTGTTGATCGAGGAAGAGGCCGGCAAGCTGGTCAATGAAGACGATGTGCGCACAGCGGCGATCGAGGCCTGCGAACAGCACGGAATCGTGTTCATCGATGAGATCGACAAGGTTGCCAAGCGCGGCGAAGCCGGCTCCAACGGTGGCGATGTCAGCCGCGAAGGCGTGCAGCGCGATCTGTTGCCGTTGGTGGAAGGCTCCAACGTGTCCACCAAATACGGGACGGTCAAGACCGACCATATCCTGTTCATTGCCTCGGGCGCCTTCCACCTGGCCAAGCCCAGCGACCTGATTCCCGAGCTGCAGGGCCGTTTCCCGATTCGGGTGGAGCTGACCGCGCTGACCAAGGCCGATTTCGTGCGCATTCTCACCGAGCCGAAGGCCGCATTAATCAAGCAGTACGAAGCCCTGCTGCAGACCGAAGGCGTGTCGCTGCGCTTTGGCGCCGATGCGGTGGAGCGGCTGGCCGAGATTGCCGCCCAGGTCAACGAGCGCCAGGAAAACATCGGTGCCCGTCGCCTGCATACGGTGCTGGAACGGCTGCTGGATGGCTTGAGCTACGAAGCCCCCGACCGCGATGGCCAGAGCGTGAGCGTGGATGCGGCCTATGTGGACGCGCAGCTGGGCGAGCTGGTGCAGGATCCGGACCTGAGCCGCTACATCCTCTGAGCGCGAGGCAGCAGCACGGGCATGCACGGCTGCGGTATGGGCCGTGCCCGCTGCTGCCTTGCAGGACGAGGTGGCGGTGCGAGCGGGATGCCCGCGCGCGTCAATCCTCGCCGATGTCTTCGTTCCACACGTCCGGATTGGCGGAGATATAGCCACCCAGCAGGTCGACGCATTCCTGGCTTTGCAGGTCGATCACGTTGACGCCATGCTCGCGCAGCCAGGCAATCCCGCCCTGAAAGGTGATCGATTCGCCCACCACCACGGTGCCGATATTGAACTGGCGCACCAGTCCGCTGCAGTACCAGCACGGCGCCAGCGTGGTGACCATGATGGTGTCCTTGTAGCGGCGCTGGCGGCCGGCCTTGCGAAAGGCGTCGGTTTCGCCGTGCACGGATGGGTCGTTTTCCTGCACGCGGCGATTGTGGCCGCAACCGAGCAGGCGGCCGTCGTTGTGATACAGCGCCGCGCCGATCGGGATGCCGCCTTCGGCCAGGCCCTGGCGGGCTTGCGCGATGGCGGTGTCGAGCAGGGCGCGATAGTCGGGGGTGGTCAGCATCAGGCGGGCTCCATGGACGCCGCGCCGGCAGGGCGCAGCAGGTCGGGGTGGGGAACGCGGTCTTGCAGGGACGGGGAGGACACCGGCGTCAATGCATGCGCTGCGTAGAACGCTTGCAGGTGCGCCTGCGCCAGGAGCGCGCGTGCGAAGGTGGGCATCACCGCATGATAGCGGCTGCATCGCGCGCAGGTCTGGTTGCGGAAGAGGCCGCCGTGTGATCCGGTTGCGGTCACGTTGGCCTCGGCAGTGCGATAATCTCCCAATGAGCGAATCCCCCTATACCTCCGGTACCACCCATTTCGGCTTTCGCGATGTCGCTGCCAAGGACAAGCAGAAGCTGGTCGGCGACGTGTTCACCTCGGTCGCGCGCAATTACGACCTGATGAACGACCTGATGAGCCTGGGCGTGCATCGCGCCTGGAAACGCTACTTCGTGGCCACCGCCCAGGTGAAGCCGGGCGACCGGGTGCTGGATCTGGCCGGCGGCACCGGCGACATCGCCGTGCTGCTCAAGGAGCGCGTGGGCGATGAAGGCGCGGTGGTGTTGGGCGACATCAACGCCGGCATGCTGTCGGTCGGCCGCGACCGGCTGACCAACCGCGGGCTGGTGGCCGGCCTCGACTACGTGCAATGCAATGCCGAAGCGCTGCCGTTCCCGGACCAGAGTTTCGACCTTGTCACGATCTCTTTCGGCCTGCGCAACGTCACCGACAAGGACGCCGCATTGCGCGAGATGTACCGCGTGCTGAAGGTGGGCGGGCAGGCGCGCGTGCTGGAGTTCTCCGAAGTCACCGCCGAGTGGTTCAAGCCGATCTACGATTTCCACTCCTTCAAGATCCTGCCCAGACTGGGCCAGCTGTTCGCGCGCGACGCCGACAGCTACCAGTACCTGGCCGAGAGCATCCGCAAGCATCCGCCGCAGGATTCGCTCAAGGGCATGATGGGCGAGGCCGGGTTTGCGCGCTGCCACTACAAGAATCTCACCGGTGGCATCGTGGCGATCCACTCCGGCTACAAGATCTGAGGCGGCGCCATCGGGGCCGACGCGGCGCGCGCAGGCGTGCCGTGCGGGCCTGATGCGAAGGCCTTCGCCTGCGCAGGCCATCACAGGCTTGCGCGGGGCAACGCCGCAACCAGGAGCGGGCAACGAGGTTCTGGGACGCCCGTCGCGTCGATTGCACGGGCCGTCGGCGACACTGAGCGCCGGTTCCGGCGGAGAGTTGGATGCGCTTGTATACAGGACTGGCGCGCGTGTTTCCGCGTTCCTTCAGTGCCAAGCTGCTGGCGGTGACCTTCGTCGGCATCCACCTGCCGCTGCTGCTGTTGATCGCGTGGCTGGCTGCGCAGAGTGAGCTGGAGGGGCATCTGCTGTGGTCGGTGGTCGTGGTGGCGTTGCTGGCGACCCTGGTGGGCACCGCGCTGACCCTGTCGGCCCTGTATCGGCTGCTGGCACCGCTGCGCATTGCCGCCGACGCGCTGGACGGCTACTACGCCGACCAACGCCTGCCCAACCTGCCAGAACACGGTGACGATGAATTGGGCCGCTTGCTGCGCGGGATCAACCGCAGCCTGCACGGCATCGACGCGGGCATGCGCGATCTGAAGAAGCACGCCTTGTTCGACCCGCTGACCGAAGCGTTGAACCGGCGCGGCTGTGAACAGGCGATGCGCGATTCGGTGGCCGCCGCACAACGCGAAGGCTGGCCGTTCGTGTTGTTCGTGCTGGACATGGATAACCTCAAGCCGATCAATGACCGCTTCGGGCATCTGGCCGGCGACCGTGTACTGGTGCGGCTGGTGGAATCGGCCTATGGCTGGCTCGGTGCGCAGGACTGGATCGGCCGCTGGGGCGGCGACGAGTTCCTGATCGGCGTGCATGCCGGCGAGGACGAGGCCACCCTCAAGCTCAATCAATGGCTGTCGATGCTGGAGCGCGAAGATGGCGAGGAAGCGCCGCTGCACCTGAGCGCCGGCAGCGCGGTCTACGCGCCGGACGTGGATGCCACCGAGCTGTATCGACGCGCGGACGCGGCGATGTATCGCGCCAAGTTTTCCGGCGGCCGGCGCCTGGTGCGCGATGGGGTCGACACCCCGCGCCTGCCTCCGGCGATCTGAGCGGGCATTGTAGTGCGTCGCGCATTGCACGCGTGGCGCCTTGTGGATGCGTCGGCAGTGCGGTGCTGGCGCGCGCGCGTCTGGCGTGATCTGGCCCGTGCCTGGCGCTGCCCGGGCCACCGCGCGGGCAGCCAACGGCGCGGAGCGCTAAACTGCGTGATTGTTCATGCTGCGGTGCCGTCGATGCGCTTCCCGATCCTGTCGCTGTCCCTGGCCGTGTCCATCGCCCTGGCCGGCTGCTCCAATGACTCCGCCTCGCCGGCCGCCACCGCTGCCGCGCCGGCCGCCACTGCCAAGGCCACCGTGAAAGCAGATGCCCGTACCCACGACGAAAGCTCCTATGCCCAGCCGCAGCTGGTGGTCATCAAGGACCTGGCGCTCGACCTGAAGCTGGATTTCGACAGCAAGCAGATTGGTGGCACGGCCACCTACACGCTGGAGTGGAAGGACAAGGCGGCCAAACAGCTGGTGCTGGATACGCGCGAGCTGAGCATCGCCCAGGTGCAGGCCGACGACGGCAAGGGCGGCCTGGCGCCGCTGCAGTTCGCGCTGGCGCCGGCCGACAAGACCTTCGGCAGCAAGCTCACCATCGAGACGCCGAACCAGCCGGCCAAGGTCGTCATCACCTATCACACCGCACCGACCGCGTCGGGCCTGCAGTGGCTGGAGCCGTCGATGACCGAGGGCAAGCAGCTGCCCTTCATGTTCAGCCAATCGCAGGCGATCCACGCGCGCAGCTGGGTGCCGCTGCAGGACACCCCGAGCGTGCGCTTCACCTACAGCGCGCATGTCACCTCGCGCCCGGACGTGATGGTGCTGATGAGCGCCGACAACGACCCCAAGGCCGCGCGCGACGGCGACTACAGCTTCAAGATGCCCGAGCCGATTCCCTCCTACCTGCTGGCCATTGCCGCCGGCGATGTGGTGTTCAAGCCGATCTCCGCGCGCTCGGGTGTGTGGGCCGAGCCGGCGATGGCCGACAAGGCCGCCAAGGAATTCGAAGACACCGAGAAGATGATCGGTGCCGCCGAAAAGCTCTATGGCCCGTATCGCTGGGGCCGCTACGACATGCTGGTGCTGCCGCCGTCGTTCCCGTTCGGCGGCATGGAGAACCCGCGCCTGACCTTCGCCACGCCTACCGTGATCGTCGGCGACAAGTCGCTGGTGTCGCTGGTGGCGCACGAACTGGCACATAGCTGGTCCGGCAACCTAGTGACCAATGCCAGTTGGAAGGACATCTGGCTCAACGAAGGCTTCACCACCTACGTGCAGGGCCGCATCACCGAAGCGCTGTACGGCACCGAGATGGCCGAGATGGAGCGCGAGATCGACCAGGGCGACCTGCTGGCCGAAGTGAAGGACATGGCCCCGGCCGACCAGACCCTGGCATTGCCGCCGCTGGCGCAGCGCGACCCGGACGAAGCCTTGAGCCAGGTGGCCTACGTCAAGGGTGCATGGTTCCTGCAGTTCCTGGAGCAGCGTTTCGGCCGCGAGGTGTTCGACCCGTTCCTGCGTGGCTGGTTCGACGACCATGCCTTCCAGAGCGCCACCACCGACCAGTTTGTCGATTACCTCAAGAAGAATCTGCTGGACAAGCATCCGACCACGGTCAGCGCGGCCGAGGTGGATGCATGGTTGAAGCAGCCGGGCATCCCCGCGTTTGCCACCAAGGCGCGTTCGCGCAGCTTCTCCATCGTGGACACCGCACGCATCGCCTGGAGCGGCAGTGGCACCTTGCCCAGCCAGCAGGTCACCAGCGAGTGGGGCACGCAGGAGTGGGTGCATTTCCTCAGCGGCATGGGCGCCACGCTCAAGCCCGAGCAGCTCAAGCAGCTGGATCAGGCCTACCACTTCACCGGGACCCCGAATGGCGAGATCGCCATGCGCTGGTATCCGCTGGCAATCCGCAGCGGCTATACCCACGCCCGCCCGGCCGCGGGTGAGTTCATCGAACGCGTGGGCCGGCGCAAACTGGTGCTGCCGATCTATGCCGAACTGTTGAAGACTGCCGACGGGATCGCCTTCGCCGAACAGGCCTTCGAGAAGGCCAAGCCCAGCTATCACCCGATCACCACCGCCTCGGTGGCCGAGATGATCGCCAAGGCCAAGGCAGCGCCCCCGGCGCAGCCGTAACCGCAATCAGCACCGTAGGAGCGCACCCGGGCGCGATGGGGCGTTCCCGGTAGAACCCCGTCGCGCCCGGGTGCGCTCCTACGGGTTGCCGATGTCTGATCGCGGGTCATGGGGGCGGGCTGTTATCGTTGCCGTAGCCTTTCATGTCTTCCGGAGTCGACGATGAAGTCGCGCCCAGGTGCACGCCCTCCCGCTGCCTGCAGCGCGGCATCGTGCCCTGCAATCAACACCGTAGGAGCGCACCCGGGCGCGATGGAGCTTTCCCGGTAGAGCCCTATCGCGCCCAGGTGCGCTCCTACGGGTTGCCGATGTCTGATCGCGGGTCATGCGGGCAGGCTGTTATCGTTGCTGTAGCCTTTCATGTCTTCCGGAGTCGACGATGAAGTCGCGCCCAGGTGCACGCCCTCCCGCTGCCTGCAGCGCGGCATCGTGCCCTGCAATCAACACCGTAGGAGCGCACCCGGGCGCGATGAAGCTTTCCCGGTAGAGCCCTATCGCGCCCAGGTGCGCTCCTACGGGTTGCGGGTGTCTGATCGCGGGTCATGCGGGCAGGCTGTTATCGTTGCTGTAGCCTTTCATGTCTTCCGGAGTCGACGATGAAGTATCTGCTGAGCGCGGCCTTGTGCGTGGCGGCCCTGAGTGCCTGCACCGACCGCCAGGCGCAACGCCAGGAGCAGGAAGCTGCGCAGGCGCAGGCCA
The DNA here is from genome assembly GCF_002939885.1 of Xanthomonas cucurbitae. Taxonomy (GTDB): domain Bacteria; phylum Pseudomonadota; class Gammaproteobacteria; order Xanthomonadales; family Xanthomonadaceae; genus Xanthomonas; species Xanthomonas cucurbitae. The sequence continues at coordinate 114,403 of NZ_MDED01000005.1, read as the reverse complement.
GGCAAGCGCAGGCCGATGCGCTGGCCAAGCAGTACGACGAAGCGGTCGCAGCGCAGAACTGGGACATGGCGCGCGCGCATGGCGCTGCCTTGCTGGAAGGCTATGCCGGTAGCGCTGCGGCCACGCGCATCGCGCCCGGCTACGCCGAGATCAAGGCCAAGGGCGAGCAGGCGCGCGAGCTGCGCCGCATGCAGGCACTCTGGGCGTATTCGCAAGTGCCGGCCAAGGGCGGCACCCAGCGTTCGGCGATGGTCGAGGCCGCCGCGCGCGTGGATGTGGACGGCAGCGGGGCGAAACCGGTGAGCCTGGTGTTCCGCGACCACCCGCAATGGAAACGGCATAGTTACCTCGTGCTCAAGGCCGGCGACTTCAACTGCTACAGCGGCTGCAACGTGCAGGTGTCGGCCGACGGCGGCGCGCCGCGCGCGATGGCGGCACATCGCCCGGATACCGACGAAGCCATCGCGATGTTCATCGACGACGACAAGGCGCTATGGAAGGTGGTGCGCAATGCCAAGCGCATCAGCATTGCGTTCCCGGTCAAAGCCGGCGGCACGCGCACGGCAGCGTTCGACGTGGGCGGGCTGGACCCTGCGCAGATGCCCGGCTGGAAGTAGCACGCCATGTCCCCGCGCCACTGCAGCGCTGCGCAAGCGGTCGTTGCCTGGCGGCGGGAACCCTTGGGATCGGCAGGCGCACAGCCGGCAGCGACGGTGCATCCGGCCGCGCGGTGGTTGACCACCCCGGTCGCTTTGAACGGATGGACGGCATGACACGCACACAGGCATTGCCAGCGCTGCCCCATTACCGGCACTGGGTCTTCGACATGGACGGTACGCTGACCGAGGCAGTGCACGATTTCGCAGCGATCCGACGCACCCTGGAAATTCCGCCAGAGGCCGACATCCTGCACCACCTGGCGACACTGCCCGCCGACCAGGCTGCGGCCCGGCACGCCTGGTTGCTCGAACACGAGCGGGAACTGGCGCAGGCTGCACGTGCTGCACCTGGCGCGGTGGAACTGGTGCGGGCGCTGCAGGCAGCCGGATGCCGGCTTGGCATGCTCACGCGCAACGCACGCGAACTGGCGCATGTGACGCTACGGGCGATCGGCCTGGAGGATGCGTTCGGCTGGGACGATATTGTCGGCCGCGACGAAGCGGCGCCCAAGCCAGCGCCCGACGGCCTGCACTACTTCCAGCAGCGCTGGGCAATCGGCGGCCCCGCGCTGGTGATGGTCGGCGACCACCTCAATGACCTGGCGTGCGGCCGGGCCGTGGGCGCCTGCACGGTGTTGGTCAACACGCCTGGCGACCCATGGCCCGGCCTTGCCGACTGGCGCCTTCACGATTGCACGCAACTGTTGCAGCAATGGCAGCGACGCGACGGCGATTGAGTTGCCGATCGCCAGCGGTTTTCCCTGTGGCGCCTGAGTCAGACCGGCCAATCCCGGTCGCATCCAAACTCCCGCCACCTGTCGCCACGGGACGGCTCGCAGCCGCCCGACAGAGCCCTTACAGCGCGTAGCCGAACTGCTGCTTGAACTGGTCGTTGAACTCGGCGAAGTCGAAGCGCTGGTTCTGCGTGCCCGGGTGTTCGACCTTCAGCGCGCCCATCAGGTTGCCCATGCGGCCGATGGTGAGCCAGTCGTAGTTGTGCTGGATGCCGTAGATCAGCCCGGCGCGGAACGCGTCGCCGCAACCGGTGGGGTCGACCACGCGGCGCTCGTGCGCCGGCGGGATGTCGTAGGTCTTCTCGGGCGTATGCACCAGCGCGCCCTTGGGCCCCTGGGTGGTGATGTAGGCCTGCACGCGCGAGACGATGTCCTTCTCGTCCCAGCCGGTGCGCTCCTGCAGCAGGTTGGACTCGTAGTCGTTGACCAACACGTACTCGGCCTGCTCGATGAACTGGCGCAGCTCCGGGCCGTTGAACAGCGGCATCGCCTGGCCAGGGTCGAAGATGAAGGGGATGCCGCCGGCAGCGAACTCTTCCGCGTTCTGGATCATGCCCTCGCGCCCGTCCGGGCCGACCAGGCCCAGGGTCACGCCCGGTACGTCCTTCACATGGTTCTCGTAGCTGCGCATCATCGCGCCCGGATGGAAGGCGGTGATCTGGTTGTTGTCGTGGTCGGTGGTGATGAAGGCCTGTGGGGTGAACAGGTCGTCGATGATCTTCACCCGCGACAGGTCGATGCCCAGCGCTTCGAAATGTTCGCGGTAGGGGCCGAAATCCTGGCCTACGGTGCCCATCGGGATCGGCGCGCCGCCAAGCAGGTGCAGGTTGTAGGCGATGTTGCCGGCGCAGCCGCCGAACTCGCGGCGCATGCGCGGCACCAGGAACGACACATTCAGGATGTGCACCTTGTCCGGCAGGATGTGGTTCTTGAACTGGTCCGGAAACACCATGATGGTGTCGTAGGCGAGGGAACCACAGATCAGTGCGGACATCGAATCAGGCCTTTGCGTAGGGAAATACCCGCCAGTTGCCGGGCATGGCAGCGGGACGGCGCGTGCGCCGCGGCGCAAAGGGTAACGGCTGCGACCCATCAGGGCCACAACCGCATGCCATGGCCGGCGTGACCGGCACATGAAAACGGGGGCGTATTCACCGATTTTTCCTTGCTCACACCGGGGGGGATTGCTAGGCTAGCTGACTTCGTTTTCTGCCCAAAATTTCGCCACACGGGTGGCGGGGCACGCGACTTACCCAGGAACAATTCCCTCGATGTTCAAGAAACTGCGCGGCATGTTCTCCAACGACCTGTCCATCGATCTGGGCACGGCCAATACGCTGATCTACGTGCGCGGACAGGGCATCGTGCTGAACGAGCCGTCGGTGGTGGCGGTACGCCAAGACCGCGCCATCGGCGGTACGCGCTCGGTGGCCGCGGTCGGCGCCGAGGCCAAGCAGATGCTCGGCCGTACCCCCGGTCACATCACTACCATCCGCCCGATGAAGGACGGCGTGATCGCCGACTTCACCTACACCGAGGCGATGCTGAAGCACTTCATCAAGAAGGTGCACAAGTCGCGCGTCCTGCGCCCCAGCCCGCGCGTGCTGGTGTGCGTGCCGGCCGGTTCCACTCAGGTGGAGCGCCGCGCGATCAAGGAGTCTGCGGAAGAGGCCGGTGCCCGCGATGTGTACCTGATCGAGGAGCCAATGGCGGCGGCGATCGGTGCCGGCATGCCGGTCACCGAGGCGCGCGGTTCGATGGTCATCGACATCGGTGGCGGCACCACCGAAGTGGCGGTGATCTCGCTCAACGGCATCGTCTACTCGCAGTCGGTGCGCGTGGGCGGCGACCGCTTCGACGAGTCGATCACCAACTACGTGCGGCGCAACCACGGCATGCTGATCGGTGAAGCCACCGCCGAGCGCATCAAGCTGCAGATCGGCTGTGCCTACCCGCAGGACGAGGTGCAGGAGATGGAAATCTCCGGCCGCAACCTCGCCGAGGGCGTGCCGAAGATGATCAAGATCAACTCCAACGAAGTGCTCGAAGCGCTGCACGAGCCGCTGTCGGGCATCGTCTCGGCAGTCAAGCTGGCGCTGGAGCAGACCCCGCCGGAGCTGTGTGCCGATGTGGCCGAGCGCGGCATCGTGCTCACCGGTGGCGGCGCGCTGCTGCGCGACCTGGACCGCCTGATCTCCGAGGAAACCGGCCTGCACGTGCAGGTGGCCGACGACCCGCTCACCTGCGTGGCTCGCGGCGGTGGCCGTGCGCTGGAGCTGGTGGACATGCACGGCAATGAGTTCTTTGCCCCGGAGTGATGGAGCTGGGAATGGGGAATCGGGAATGGGGAATCGTGAAAGCATTCCCTGCCTGCGGCCCTGAGCGGTTGCGACGCGATCCCGCCCATGTGAGTTTTCGCCTCAACCGTCTCGGGGACAGCCGACTGCTCCCCGATTCCCCATTCCCGACTCCCCATTCCCGGCCCTGAACGTGCCCTCCTACGCCGGTCCTCCCGTCGCTTCCCGTCCGGGCGAAGTCACCTCCACGCTGCGGCTGCTGGTCTATCTGGTGCTGGCGGTGGTGTTGATCGCACTCGATAGCCGGGGCGGCTGGCTGAGCCAACTGCGGCTGCAGGCCAATCTGCTGATCCAGCCGATCTGGGCAGTGGCCGGGTTGCCGGGACGGATCGGCTCGCAGGTGCGCGACAATGCCGCTACCCATGCGCAACTGGTGGAAGAGACCCGTGAGCTGCGCAACCAGCTGCTGGTGGCCAATGCGCGGTTGACCCGGTTGCAGACCGCCGCACTGGACAACGCCCAGTTGCGTGAATTGCTCAATGTGGCCGAGCGGCGTGGCCTGGACGTGCAGCTGGCGCCGATCCTGGATATCGACCTGGATCCCACCCGCCAGCGCCTGCTGCTGGATGCTGGCAGCCGCGACGGCGTGCAGCTGGGCCAGGCGGTGATCGATGCCGGCGGGCTGATGGGCCAGGTGATCGAAGTGACCCCGCTGCATTCGACCGTGCTGCTGCTCACCGACCCCGACCATGCGGTGCCGGTCAGCGTGGCACGCAACGGCGTGCGGCTGATCGTCTACGGCCGTGGCGACCGCCTGGAGCTGCGCGATATCCCGCTCAGCGCCGGCGTGCAGGTGGGCGATGAAATCGTCACCTCCGGCCTGGGCGGCCGCTTCCCGGCCGGCTTCCCGGTCGGCAAGGTGTCCGAGCTGCATCCGGACGATACCCACGCCTTCCTGGTCGGCGAACTGACCCCCGCCGCCAAGCTGGATCGGGGCCGCGACGTGTTGTTGCTGCGCGCCGGCAAGCCGTTGCGCGTCGTGCCGGGATTGGGGAATGGGGAATCGGGAATGAGGAATGGCAACGGCAACAGCGCGGTGGTGCCTGGTGGGGTGGCGCCTACGGACGGACGGGTGACCGCGACCCCGCGCACGCCGGCGGGAATGGGGAATGGGGAATCGGGAATGAGGAATGGCAACGGCAACAGCGCGGCGGTGCCTGGTGGGGTGGCGCCTACGGACGGACGGGTGACCGCGACCCCGCGCACGCCGGCGGGAATGGGGAATGGGGAATCGGGAATGGATCGCGGTAGCCGCAGCCGCGTGCCGACGCGCGGCGCTGCTCCTGCCGATTCCCAACTCCCGATTCCCGATTCCCGTCCGGCTCCGCAGGAGACGGACCAATGAGCCGCATGCGCAACAGCTGGATCCTGCCGGTCAGCATTGTCATTGGGTTGGTGCTTGGCCTGCTGCCGTTGCCGGATCTGATCCAGCCGCTGCGGCCGTACTGGCTGGCGCTGGTGCTGGCCTATTGGGTGATCGAGGAACCGGACCGGGTGGGGCTGGGCATCGCCTTCGCGGCCGGGGTGCTGGCCGATCTGCTGTATGGCGGGCTGCTCGGCGAGCAGGCGCTGCGGCTGGTCATCATGACCTTCATCCTGCAGCGCTTCCGCGCGCGAATGCGCTTTTTCCCGGTGTCGCAGCAGGCGCTGGCGATCGGCGGGCTGTTGCTCAACGACCGTATCGTGTCCTCGGCGGTGCATCTGGCGGTGGGCGAGCCGACCCTGCCGTGGAGCTACTGGTGGGCGCCACTGCTGGGCATGGCGCTGTGGCCGCCTTTGTTCGTGCTGCTGGACGCGGTACGGCTGGGCAAGCGGAGCAAGAAGTAAGCCATGCACGGGCGTCGCCACCCCAAGAATCCACACGCCGAGGCCGAGCAGTTCCGCCGCCGCGCGGTGCTGGGTTTCGCCATGGTGGTGATCTGCCTGGTCGGCCTGGGCGGCTGGTATTTCAAGCTGCAGGTGCTCGACCACGAGGTCTACGCCACCCGCTCGGAAGCCAACCGCATCAAGCCCAAGCCGGTGGTGCCCGGGCGCGGCATGATCTACGACCGCACCGGTCGCCTGCTGGCCGAGAACGTACCGGCCTTCCGCCTGGACGTGACCCCGGACAAGGTTGCCGACATGGACGCCATGCTGGCCGCGCTGGGCAAGGTGATCCCGATCGCGCCGGAAGACCTGGAGCGCTTCAATCGCGAGCGCCGCGCGCGCCGCAGCTTCCTGCCGGTGACGCTCAAGCTGCGCATGAGCGATGAGGAAATGGCGCGCTTTGCAGTGGAGCGCTGGCGCTTTCCCGGCGTGGAGCTGGAGCCGTACCTGACCCGGCGCTATCCGTTCGGGCCGTTGTTCGCGCACATCATCGGCTATGTCGGCCGCATCGACGAAAAAGACCTGGCGGTGCTGGGCGAGGGCAATGCCGCGCTCACCCACATGGGCAAGTCCGGGCTGGAACGCTACTACGAGCAGGACCTGCGCGGCCAGGTCGGCTACGAACAGGTCGAGACCAACGTGCAGGGGCGGGCGATCCGCACCGTGGGGCGGGTGGCGCCGCAATCCGGTGCGGACCTGCGGTTGTCGGTGGATGCCGACCTGCAACGCGCGATGGTGGCCGCGTTCGGCGAGCACGAAGGCGCGGCGATCGCGATGGACCCGCGCACCGGCGAGATCCTGGGCATGGTCAGCCTGCCCAGCTATGACCCGAACCTGTTCGTCAACGGCATCTCGCATACCGACTTCAAGAGGCTCAACGACAACCCGTCGCGGCCGCAGTTCAACCGGCTGGTGCTCGGTGGCGTGGCGCCGGGCTCCACGCTCAAGCCGCTGATTGCGCTGGCCGGCCTGGATAGCGGGCTGCGCCGGCCGGAAGACCGGGTGTTGTCCACCGGCATGTTCTATCTGCCTGGGGTCAGCCGCGGCTGGGGCGACTCGCACCGCGGCGGCCACGGCTGGACCGACCTGCGCAAGTCCATCGCCCAGTCGGTCAATACCTATTACTACCGCCTGGCGGTGGACATGGGGGTCGAGCGCTTCGACCACTACATGGCCGAATACGGCTTCGGCCAGCCCACCGGGGTGGACCTGCTTGGCGAAATCGGCGGCATCCTGCCGTCGCCGGCCTACAAGTACAAGACCCGCAAGGAGCGCTGGTATCCCGGCGACACGGTCAATATCGCCATCGGCCAGGGCGACTGGAAGGTGACCCCGCTGCAGCTGGTACGCGGGGTATCGGCCATTGCCGGCGGTCTGCTGCTGCGCCCGCACCTGGTGCTGGAGCAGCGCACCGGCTTCGACCATCCCTGGCAGCCGATGATCCAGCCGCCGGGCAAGCCGGTCAGCCCGAGCGCGGCACACCTGCAGGTGGTGCGCGAGGGCATGATGGACACCATGCGACCGGGCGGCACCGCGTATGCGATCACCCCCGGCGCGCCGTACCAGATGGCCGGCAAGACCGGTACCGCGCAGGTGGTCAGCCGCAAGGGCGTGGCGGCGGTGGACCCGCGCAGCCTGCCGATGCATCTGCGCCACCGTGGCCTGTTCGTCGGCTTTGCGCCGGCCGACAACCCGGTCATCGCGGTGGCGGTGGCGGTGGAAGGCGGCGGCTTCGGCACCAGCTCGGCGGCGCCGATCGCACGCAAGATTTTCGACGCCTGGCTGCTCGGCAAGATGCCTGCGGGCCTGCTGCCGCTGGACAGCGAGCTGGGCATGACCGCAGTGGGCATCAACCAGTTCGAAGCCGGCGCCACCGATGCGCGCCAGGCCGGCGATACCGCCGCCGCCACGCTGGACGAGCTGCCGGTGGTGATCGGCCAGACCGCCGTGGCGCTGGACCCCAGCACGCCGGCGCAACCGGTGGTGCCGGACGTGCCGGATGCGGTGCAGGAGACCGACCATTGAGTGACATTTTGCGCTGGCTGGTGGACATGGCCGCGCGCTTCACGCGCAGCCTGGACTGGGTGCTGTGCCTGGCGCTGGGCGCGTTGATGGTGATCGGCCTGTCGGTGCTCAAGAGCGCTGGCGGCAGCGTCAACGGCGATCATCTGATGATGGCGCAGGGCGTGCGTTTCATCATCGGCGTGGCGGCGATGTGGGGCATCTCGCGCATGTCGGTCCTGCGCCTGCGTGCCTGGACGCCGTGGGTCTACGGCTTGTCGATGCTGCCGCTGCTGGCGGTGTTCGCGCTGGGCACCGGCAAGTACGGCCGGCAATGGCTGGACCTGAAAGTGTTCTACCTGCAGCCGGCCGAGCTGCTCAAGATCAGCCTGCCGATGATGGCGGCCTGGTATCTGCATCGCATGCCCTTGCCGCCGCGCATCTCCACCGTGTTGGTGACCGCAATCATCATCGGCGTGCCGACCGCGTTAATCATGCTGCAGCCAGACTTCGGCACCGGCGTGCTGATCGCTGCCAGCGGCGTGTTCGTGCTGCTGCTGGCGGGGTTGCCGTGGTGGTGGGTGGCGGTGGGCGTGGGCGGAGTGACAGCCGTGGCGCCGGTGGCCTGGTTCTGGCTGCTGCGCCCCTACCAGAAGGACCGCATCATGATGTTCCTCAACCCGGAAAACGACGCGCTAGGTGCCGGCTGGAACATCATCCAGTCCAAGATTGCCATTGGTTCCGGCGGGCTGGATGGCAAGGGCTGGGGGCTGGGCTCGCAATCGCATCTGAACTTCATTCCCGAGCAGACCACCGACTTTGCGTTTTCGGTGCTCAGCGAGGAATTCGGCTGGATCGGTGTAGCCACCGTGCTCACCCTGTACCTGATCGTCATCGGCCGCTGCCTGTGGATCGCCGCGCAGGCACGCGACACCTATTCGCGCCTGGTCGCCGGTGCCACGGGTCTGGCGTTCTTCGTCTACGTGCTGGTCAACGGCGGCATGATTTCCGGCTTGTTGCCGGTGGTGGGCGTGCCGATGCCGTTGATGAGCTACGGCGGCACCTCGGCGGTCTCGCTGCTCGCAGGCCTGGGGCTGGTGATGGCGGTGAAGTCGCATCGCCCGGTGCACGGCTACTGACGCCATGACGCGTCGCGTCGCGTCGCTGCGTCAAGCCAGCGCGCGCATTTTTGTACACGTCGTGCTGCGGTAGTGATCCATGCGATACGCCTATGTCAGACGCTGGCAAATTTTTGATCTTGCCGCGCTTTTGCGCAGTGCATTGCAACGCCGTCATGCCGGTGCCGACCTGCTTCGTTCGCGCGGCACTGGATTCGTGCGTCCTGCGCATGCATGCGGGGTTCTCCGTAGAGTCCTCCGCGCTGCCGCAGCATGCGGTCGCGTCGCGTGGCCTGCACAGGCGCGCCATTTCTCATTCGAGTGAACTCTTCCATGAAATTACTGAACGCCGCCGTCGGCGGTGTCTGTCTGTCGCTTTGCGCACAGGCGGGCGCCGTCACCTTTGCCACCGGCGATACCCGCGCAGTTGCGCAACCGACCATTCCTGCCGTGTGTTCCCCCTCCTTGACCGCCCACCTGACACCGACCGGGCGTCAATTCGATCCGGCAGTGGAGCAGGCTCCACCAGATACCAAGACCATCCAGGCCGCGCTCAATGCCTGCAAGAACGGCAGCGTGCTGCTGACCAGTGGCAGCGGCAACGCCTTTCTCAGTGGGCCGCTGACGGTGCCTACCGGTGTCACCCTGGTCATCGACCAAGGCGTCACGCTGTACGGTTCGCGCAACCCGGCCGACTACGGCAGCGGTTGCGGCACCGCCGGTTCCAAGAGCGGCGGCTGTCTGCCGTTGATCGGCGTCAAGGGCAACAATGCCGGCGTCATGGGCATTCGCACCGGTGGGCGTCAGGGCACCATCGACGGGCGCGGCGATCAGACCATGCTGGGCAAGACCACCACCTGGTGGGAGTTTGGCGAAAACGCCAAAGACGCCAATCAGGTCCAGAACAGCCCGGACCTCATTAAAGTGCAGAACTCCAATGCGTTCACGCTCTACAACGTGAATCTGGTCAACGCCGCTTACTTCCATTTCTTCTCGCATATCGTCAACGGCCTGACCATCTGGGGTGTGCGGGTGAAATCGCCCGCCACCAGTCCCAACACCGATGGCCTGGATCTGGACAGCGTGGTCAACGCCACCATCCACGACAGCGACGTGATGGGCGGCGACGACTGCGTGGCGATCAAGACCATCGCCTCGAAGTCGGCCAACATCACCGTGCGCAATAGCCGCTGCTACGGCACGCACGGCATTTCCATCGGCAGCGAAGTGATGTCCGGGGTCAACAACGTGCTGGTGGACAACAACGCGCTGGTGTCCACCGACGATGACGGCAATCGCAGCACCGACAACAGTGGCCTGCGCATCAAGACCAGCCTCGCCAAGGGTGGCCCGGTCAGTCTGGTCACCTATCGCAATACCTGCCTGTACGGCGTCAGTAGCCCGTTGGTGATCAACCCGTTCTATGCGGCCGCAACCAGCGGCACCAAGCCGACCTTCAGCCAGATCGTGGTCGACGGGCTCAAGACCAGCAACGACGCCGGTGGCAAGGGCTGGATCCTGAAGGGCTACGACGCACAGACACCGCTGGACCTGGTGCTGGCTAACGTGGCCCACAGCGATGCCTCGATCACCGCCAGCAACGCGCAGATCGGCCTGAGCAATAGCGCGGTCACGCCGTCGGGTACCGGCGTCACCACCGGTGCCGTGCAGGTCGGCGGTGCGCTGCCCACCTGCTCGGGCGCCCCGCGCTTCCCCGCGCTGTGATCTCTATGGCGCGGCCGCTACCGGCCGCGCCAGTCCGCCGCTGGCCTCGTTCGCCAACGGACGTCTCCCCATGGCAGATGGGGCTGCGGCCGCACACCGCCCCGGCGTGTGCCGGATCGTCCCACCCGCAGGCGCCACCGAATCCCCACTCCCGCCTCCCGAATCCCCGCCACAGGCGCGGCAGGCTTGACTTTGGCTAAAGCCTTTGAGTTTCATGGTCTTATTGCCAGAAGTTCATCTGATGTCTGTTACCCTCGGCCGATGATTCGACGCACTCTGACCTGCCTGCTCACCCTCGGCCTTGTCGCCTGCGCGACCCAGCCCAGCCCTCCGTCTCCGCCGCCGGCCGCCAGCGCGCCCCCGGCCAAGCCACCCGGCGTGCCGGCAGCGTCCGCCACCCCGGCCAGTGCCGCTGCCGAAGCGCCGGCCTTGCCGCCGGTGGATCTGACTCCGGTGCCGTTCGAGGTCTCCCGCGCCAACTTTGTGCGCGACACCGCTGCCAGGTACGGCATCGACGCTGCGCAGATCGAGGCGACCCTGGCGCAGGCGCAGTTCAAGGACGCCATCGTCACTGCGATGTCGCGCCCGGCCGAACGGGTCAAGCCGTGGAACGACTACCGGCCCATGTTCATCACCCAGGCGCGCATTGATGGCGGGCGCAAATTCCTGGCCGAACACCGCGCCGAGTTGAGCAAGGTGGAGGCTGCCACCGGTGTGCCCGCGCAGGTGATCGTGGCCATCATCGGGGTGGAAACCAGCTACGGCACCAATGCCGGCAAGTACCGCGTGCTGGATGCGCTGTACACGCTGGCGTTCCGCTACCCGCGCAGCGGCGACCCGGCCAAGCTCGAACGCGAGGTGCGGCGCGAGCTGTTCTTCCGCGATGAACTTGGTCAATTGTTCGCGCTCGGCAAGGAGGAGCAACTCGATGTCACCGCGCTGATCGGCAGCTATGCCGGTGCGATGGGCATGGGCCAGTTCATGCCATCGAGCTACCGCCAGTTCGGTGTCGATGGCGATGCAGACGGCAAGCGCAATCTGTTCACCGACTACAACGACGTGTTCGCCTCGATCGCCAACTACTTCGTCAAGAAGGGCGGCTGGGTGCGCGGCGGGCAGGTCGCGGTGCCGGCCACGCTGGCCGCCGGGCGCGAAGAGTTCAACCCCACCGATTGGTCGCCGGTGCACACGCTGGCCGACCTGTCCGCGCGCGGTTATCACCCCGCTGCGCCGGTGACAGCCGGCAGTACCGCCACTCCGATCAATCTGGACGATGCCAACGGCAAGCAGTACTGGCTGGGCTTCCAGAACTACTACGCGATCACCCGTTACAACATTTCCAAGATGTATGCGATGGCCGTGTTCCAGCTGTCCGAGGCCATCGCCGGCAAGGAGTTACCCCCGGCATGAACAGCATGACAGGCTTCAGGTGGCTGATCCCGATGGCGCTGCTGCTGGGCCTGTCGGCCTGCAGTAGCGCACCGAAGAAAGGTGTTGCCAGCAATGGCAGCGGTGCCATCAAGGGCATCAAGGTCCAGGGCAAGGGGCCGGCGCATTTGGCCACCGGTTGCCCCTCGGTGTCGCCTTACGCAGCTGCCCAGGAAGACCCTTCCACGCGTGGCGACTACACCGCTGGCGGCCTGTACAAGCCTGGCGTCAGCGACAGCACGCCCGACCATGTGCCCAACGTGGCCTGCATCCCCGAACCGCTGGTCACCAACGAACCGCGCTCTGCGATCGGCAACCGTTCGCCCTACGAGGTGCTGGGCAAGCGCTACGTGGTGATGGACAGACCCGGCGACTATGTCGAACGCGGCACGGCTTCCTACTACGGCAACAAGTTTCATGGCCGGCTGACCTCCAACCGGGAGGTCTACGACATGTATGCCTTCACCGCCGCGCACAAGACCTTGCCGTTGCCGAGTTTTGCCTTGGTGACCAACACTGACACCGGTGACTCGGTGGTGGTGCGGGTCAACGACCGTGGCCCGTTCCACGATGGCCGGGTGATCGATCTGAGCTACGCGGCGGCGGTCAAGCTGGGGATCACCGGCAAGGGCACCGGGAATGTGGAAGTGCGTGGGCTGACCGAAGCGGACAACGGCAATCTGCTGGCCAAGCGCCGCGGCGGCCAGCCGGTCACTACCTCCGTTGCCACGGCACGGCCTGCGGCGGGCAGCAGCCAGATCGATGGTCTGGTGCAGCGGCTGCCTGCCCGTACCGTGCCGGGCGGCGCGGGCGCCGCACCCATCACTCCTGCCGGCGAGCGGTGGCGCTACCGCGTGGCCGATTCGCGCCAGCCCGGCAATGCCGACAACTTCGACGCCTGGATGAAGACGCAGGGCGTGCGTGTGGCCACCGGCAAGCCGGCGGCTGCGGCACCGCGTCCGCCTGCTGCTACGCCGGTCGCCGTCGCGGTGGTCAAGGCGCCGGAGAGCGCGCCTGCGCGCCCGGTCAAGGTCGATCCGGTTCCGGCCAGGGCACCCAGCGCCGCCGAATCCGCGCTGGGCGACATCTTGCTGCAGGTTGCCAGTTTCGCCAGCCGCGACAATGCCAATCGCGCGCTGTCGCAGCTGGCATCGGCCGGCATCGCCGGAGCCAGCGTCAGCGATATCGTCAGCGGCGGGCGGACTTTGTGGCGCTTGCGCGTCAATGCACGCGACCACGCCAACGCGTCCGAAATCGCGCAGCGCATTGCCGGCCTGGGCTTCGGGCGCCCGCAAATCGTCGCCAACTGAGTGTGCCGGCCGTGCCTGCCAGATCAATGGCGGGCACGGCTGCAACCAGCAGCCGCAACTGCACCCACACCCACACCCACACCCACAACCACACCCTTCTGCCACCGCCTGCGGTTGTTTGGCGCCGGCCGCCCTATCAGATCGCCGCCCAAGCCGACATGGCGCGCAACCCGCCGTCATCGCTGAACTGAGCAGGCGGCTGCGTGGTCTGATGCGTCGCCCTCATTGCTGCAGCGCTTTACAATTTCGCATCACCCAGCCTTCGGGCCCGTCAGGAGTCGTTCTTCAATGAAATTCCGCTTCGCCGCCGCTGCCGTGGCCACGTTCGCCTTCGGCCTGGTCTGCGCCCAGACGCCCGCGCCGCAGCCGATGCCCGCTGCGGCCGCCGCGCCTGCTGCCCCGGCTGCATTGCCGGTTCCGCCCGCGCCCGCGCCGGCCGTGTCCAAGTCCTGGATCCTGATGGACTACGCCACCGGCCAGGTGCTGGCCGGTGAGAACATACACCAGCAATTGGCGCCGGCCTCCATCACCAAGGTGATGACCTCTTACGTGGTGGCCGCCGAGATCAAGAACGGAAAGGTCACCCGCGACGACCAGGTCATGATGAGCGAGCGCGCCTGGCGCGAAGGTGGCGCCGGCACCGATGGCAGCTATAGCGGCTTCCCGGTCAACCAGACCGCGCGTCTGGAAGACATGGAAAAGGGCATGGCGATCCAGTCCGGTAACGACGCGGCGATCGCACTGGCCGAGCATGTGGCCGGCAGCGAAGAAGCCTTCGCCTCGCTGATGAACAGCTACGCCGCCAAGATCGGCATGAAGAACTCGTACTTCGTCAACGCGCACGGCCTGAGCGCCGAAGGCCACCATTCCACTGCCTACGACCTGGCCCTGCTGGGCCGCGCGATGGTGCGCGATTACCCGGAAACCTACGCCTACAACAAGATCAAGGAATTCCAGGTCGGCAGCATCAAGCAGAACAACCGCAACCTGCTGCTGTGGCGCGACCCGGCCGTGGACGGCATCAAGACCGGCCACACCTCCGAAGCCGGCTACTGCCTGCTGAGCTCGGCCAAGCGCGGCGACCAGCGCCTGGTCGCGGTGGTCATGGGCGACAGCTCCGAGCGCCAGCGCGCCGACGATAGCCTGGCGCTGCTCAACTGGGGCTTCCGCTTCTTCGAGGCCCACAGCCTGTATGCACCGGGCAAGGTGGTGACCAAGCAGAAGGTCTGGAAGGGTGCGCAGGACGAAGTGCAGCTGGGCGTGGCCCAGCCGCTGCTGGTCAGCCTGCAGCGCGGCCGCTACAACGACCTCAAGCCCAGCATGGAAGTGCCCAAGAACCTGCAGGCGCCGATCAAGCAGGGCCAGCAGGTCGGTACCGTCAAGGTCAGCCTGGACGGCAAGATCATCGCCCAGGCCCCGCTGGTAGCCATCAACGCGGTCGAGGAGGGCGGATTCTTCAAGCGCCTCTGGGATGCGTTCTGGATGTGGTGGGAATCGGAATAAAAAGAAAGCCGGCGAAAGCCGGCTTTTTTTTCGGGAATCGGGAATCGGGAATCGGTAGAAGCCAGAGCACAGCCTTGGCTCTTGCGATTCCCCATTCCCGATTCCCCATTCCCAGCCGTCAAAGCATCCGGCTGATGGTGAAACTTCCGTACACCGGCGTCTGTCGCTGGGTGTCGAATTCGCGGGTGCGGTGGTAACGGGCCAGGGCGAACTTCCAACGGCCATGCATCACCGCCAACCCGTAGCCGACATCGGCCACGAACGGTCGCTTGTCCACGCTGTGGCTGTTGCGGAAGGAGTTGCCGTCCAGGGTGATGTCGCGGAGTACCCAACGCGCATCGGAGGTCACGAACAGGTGCCCCGACCAGCCACTGGCGCGGCCCAGGCGGCTGGGTGCGGTGTTCTCGCCGGCCGGCCGGGTCGGGGTGCTGCCGAAATCATCGGGCAGCTTCCAGCCAAAACGCGCCTCGCCGCCAGCATTCAGATAGGTGGCCATGTTGCCCACCGCCCCGCCCCAGTGCGAAATGAAATCCCATCCGAATCCATCGGCATTGCCGCTGGCGTCGGAGGGCCATCGACGCATGCGTTCATGGACCAGATTGACCAGTGGCTCGTTGTGCAACTGGTTGTCCCAGCCCTGGAACTTCTCGTCGCCCAGCAGATCGTGGATTGCATCCTGCGCCTCCTGCGCAAAGGCCCACGGACCAACCACGCCGACCTGCAATTGGGTCGTGCGCAGGTGCGCATCGTTGCGCGCGTTGTAGCCGAAGCTCGCCAGCAGGATGCCCGCATACGGGCGATCGTCGGGCACCACGTCGCGGCGGGTGAAGTCGGTGGGGGTGAAGATCGCCTGTCCAAGCGAGAACACCATGTTCTGCTGGTCGAACTCGCCCGGATGCAGCCGTTCGAGATAGCGATTGAGCCAGCGCGCCGTGCGCGGCAGGCAAGGGTCGTCGGTGTAGTCGACCAGGTTGGGCGACACCAATGTCAGCACCGCACCGTTGGAATATCCCTGGTCCTGGTCTTCACCGCCCAGCAGGTCGTTGTCGACCCGGAAGTTGATCGCCGGCGGCGTGCGACCCAGCCGGCTGGAATCGCACTGATCCGCCGCCACAGCCGAGGCCGATAGACCTGTGAGGGAGAGCAGCAGGGCTGCGGACAACACGCGCACTGGAAGCATGTAGGGCCTGCGATTGGAAGGAGGCATGTGTGCCCGAAGATGCCGCGCGCTGACGCTGCATTGCGTGAAATGGCGATCTCGCACCCACGATGCGTCGAGGCAGCGCCGACGCGCGCCACGCCGCTGGATGGACAGGC
Source organism: Xanthomonas cucurbitae (assembly GCF_002939885.1). Lineage (GTDB taxonomy): Bacteria > Pseudomonadota > Gammaproteobacteria > Xanthomonadales > Xanthomonadaceae > Xanthomonas > Xanthomonas cucurbitae. The sequence goes on along the minus strand of NZ_MDED01000005.1, from coordinate 98,325 downwards.
GTGGGTGGATCCTGCGCGATCACCACACTGCCGCAGCGGCGCAACCACCCTTGGGTTTGCCTGCCGCCGGCCCGATAGTGGGGCGATGGACATCCGCTCTGACAACCCCGATCACGGCTTCCAGTTTCCCGGCACCTTCGAGCTCAGCGCCATGGGCGCGGCCGGCCGTGGCCTGGAAGCGGAGCTGCCGCGCCTGCTCGCCGCCACTGGCGTGGAATTGCTGCAGGAAAGCATCAGCTGGAAACATTCCTCCAGCGGCAAGTACGTCTCGGTCAAGATCGGTTTCCGCGCCGAAAACCGCGAGCAATTCGACGCCGCACACCAGGCGCTGCGCGAGCATCCGGAAGTGAAGTGGACGCTGTAGCGGCCGCCGGCGTGCCGGCGATGCTGCGTGCGCTCGGTCGTCAGGACTATGCCCCGGTGTGGCGTGCAATGCAGCGTTTCACCGATGCGCGCGACGAGCACACTGCCGATGAGGTGTGGGTGGTCGAACACGCGCCGGTGTTCACCCTGGGCCAGGCAGGCAAACCCGAACACGTCCTGGCACCGGGGCAGATCCCGGTGTTGCAGGTCGATCGCGGCGGCCAGGTGACCTATCACGGCCCCGGGCAGTTGGTGGTCTACCCGCTGCTGGACCTGCGCCGGCTCAGGATCGGCGTGCGCGACTATGTCTGCAAGATCGAGCAGGCACTGATCGACACGCTGGAGGAGTGGAACATCCTGGCCGAGCGCCACGACGGCGCACCCGGCGTTTACGTGGGCGGGGCCAAGATCGCCGCGCTCGGCATCCGGGTGCGCCGTGGCTGCACCTTCCACGGTTTGTCGTTCAACGTGGCGATGGACTTGGAGCCGTTCCAGCGCATCAACCCCTGTGGCTACCAGGGCCTGCGGGTGACCTCGGTGCTAGACTTGGGCGGCCCCTCCGGGATGGACGCCGTCAAGGCGGTGCTGCTCGAGCAACTGGCGCGCCAGTTCGGCCTCGTGCTGCAGCCCGTTTCCGCATTGCCCGACCTTTCGCTTCCGGCCTGAGCGCCCGTACCGTCATGACCCAGCCTATCGCCCGTTCCATTCCCTTGCAGGTCGTCTCCGGCGACACCGCCGCGCCTGCGCCGCTGCAGACCGGCGTCAAGCAGATCGGTGGCGACAAGATCAACCGCTCGCCGGTGCAGTTCGTCGATGCGCCGGTGCTGCGCAAGCCGTCGTGGATCCGCGTGCGGATTCCCTCCGGCAACGCGGTGCAGAACCTCAAGGCCAAGCTGCGCGAAAACCGCCTGGTCACCGTCTGCGAAGAAGCCAGCTGCCCGAATATCCACGAGTGCTTCAGCCACGGCACGGCCACCTTCATGATCCTGGGCGAGGTATGCACGCGGCGCTGCTCGTTCTGCGATGTGGCGCACGGCCGGCCCAAGCCGCCCGATGCCAACGAGCCGGCCAGCCTGGCCACCACCGTGGCCGACATGGGCCTGAAATACGTGGTGGTGACCAGCGTGGACCGCGACGATCTACGTGACGGCGGTGCGCAGCATTTCGTGGATTGCATCGCCGCCATCCGCGCCAGTTCGCCCAACACCCGCATCGAGATCCTGACCCCGGATTTCCGCGGCAAGGGCCGCATGGACCGCGCGCTGGAGATCCTGGCGCTCAGCCCGCCGGATGTGTTCAACCACAACATCGAAACCGTGCCGGACCTGTATCCGAACGTGCGCCCCGGCGCGGATTACCAGTGGTCGCTGACCCTGCTGCAGCGCTTCAAGGCGCAGCATCCGTCCATCGCCACCAAGTCCGGCATCATGCTCGGGCTGGGCGAAACCATGGAACAGGTGCAGGCCACCTTGCGCGATCTGCGCGCGCACGATGTGGACATGATTACCATCGGCCAGTACCTGCAGCCGACTCCGCACCATCACCCGGTGATGCGCTACTGGACGCCGGAGGAATACAAGGCGCTGGACGACTACGGCAACGCGCTGGGCTTCAGCCATGTCGCGTCTGGCCCGATGGTGCGCTCGTCGTATCACGCCGACCGGCAGGCAGCCGGCGCCGGCGTCGCGGCCTGAGGCAAGTCGCAGTCCACGCGCCGCTGCGTGTGTCCTGCGCCGCGGTCATCCTGCCCGGCCTTGTCGCCGGTTGCGTGCGGCCACGCGTGCCAGGCCCGTATCGCGCAATCTGCATCACCGTCAACGGCCCCCAGTGCGGGGCCGTGTCGTTGCTGCCGTCGGCGCCGCGTGTGCGGGGTGCGGTCGCGTTCACAATTCACTACGGGCCCGACGCTAGGCTGGTTCAGGCAGATGACAATGGCGGCAACTTTCGGCACTGTCTTGCTGTCGGACCCGTTCACCGCCTCTTTGTCGGCCCTGCGCCGAGAGCCATTCGATGACCTATAACGTTTCTGCGTCCATGAAGGCCGGCCTGCTCGCGCTGGTGTTGACCACGCCGATGGCCTTGCTCGCACGTGCCGATACTGCGCTGCCGGCAGCCGCCACGCCTGAGCAGGCGACCGCGACCAAGCTTGTCTACGGGCTGCTCTCGGACAGCCGCTATGCCTACCGCCCACGCAGCCTGGACGAGGCGATGGCGCAGGACGTGTTCAAGCGCTACCTGGAAACCCTGGATGGCGGCAAACAGTTCTTCACCCAGGCCGATGTCGACAGCTTCGCGTCGCTGAAGGCGGGCGTGGGCGACGCCTTGCAGGGCGGCAAGCTGGAGCCGGCGTTCCAGGTGTTTTCGGTCTACAAGAAGCGGGTCGACCAGCGCGTCAAGTACGCGCGCGATCTGCTCAAGCAGGATTTCGATTTCACCGGCAATGACAAGTTCGAGTACGACCGCAAGGACGTGCCGTGGGCGGCCGATGACAAGCAGCTGGATGCACTGTGGCGGCAGTCGGTGATGAACGACTGGCTGCGCCTGAAGCTGGCCGGCAAGAAGCCCGACGACATCCGCAAGACCCTGGACAAGCGGTACGCCACGCTGGCCGATTCGGTCAACGAGCTCAAGGGCGAGGACGTGTTCCAGTTCTTCGTCAACGCTTATACCAACGCGGTGGATCCGCACACCGACTACTTCACCCCGCGCACGGCCGAACGCTTCAACCAGCAGATGTCGCTGTCGCTGGAAGGCATCGGCGCGCAGCTGCAGAAGCAGGAAGACATGGTGGTGATCCGCGAGGTGATCCCGGGCGGCCCGGCGGCCGTGAACGGAACGCTGAAGCCGGGCGATCGCATCGTGGGCGTGGGGCAGGGCAAGAGTGGCGTGATCGAGGACGTCATCGGCTGGCGCATCGATGACGTGGTGGAAAAGATCAAGGGCAGCAAGGACACCCAGGTGCGCCTGGAGTACATCCCGGCCGAGTTGGGCATCGACGGTGCGCACCGCACCCTGACCCTGACCCGGCAGAAGGTCCGCCTGGCCGAGCAGGCCGCCAAGGGCGAAACCATCACCCTGCCAGCCAAGGGTAGCGAGCCGGAGCGGCGTGTCGGCATCATCAAGCTGCCGGGCTTCTACCAGGATTTCGAGGGGCGCCGCCGCAATGCCACCGACTACGCCTCGGCCACGCGCGATGTCGCCAAGCTGCTGGCCGGCTTCAAGACCGACAAGGTCGACGGAGTGGTGCTGGACCTGCGCAACAACGGCGGCGGCTCGCTGGACGAAGCCATCGAACTGACCGGCCTGTTCATTGAACAAGGCCCGGTGGTGCAGGTGCGCGAATCCGGCGGCCGGGTCACCGTCAACGGCGACAGCAATCCCAAGGTGGCCTGGGATGGTCCGCTGGGGGTCCTCATCAACCGTGGCTCGGCCTCGGCCTCGGAGATCTTCGCCGGTGCCATCCAGGACTATGGCCGCGGCCTGGTGATCGGCGAAACCAGCTTCGGCAAGGGGACGGTGCAGAATATCGTCGACCTGGACCGCTGGCCGGCTGCCGAAGGCCAGCGCTATGGGCAGGTCAAGCTGACGATTGCGCAGTTCTTCCGCATCAGCGGCTCCAGCACCCAGCACAAGGGCGTGGTGCCGGACATTGCTTTCCCGGCCAGCGTGGACGCGACCGAGTTTGGCGAAAGCACCTACGACAACGCCTTGCCGTGGACGCGCATCGCCGCCGTGCCGCATACCCAGTACGGCAACTTTGCGCCCTTGCTGCCCAAGCTGCAGACACTGCACTCCACGCGCATCGCCAGCGACAAGGAGTTCCAGTGGTGGGAAGAAGACGTCAAGCAGTTCCGCGACGAGAAGGCCAAGAAGTACATCTCGTTGAACGAAGCCGAGCGTCTGGCCGAGCGCAAGAAGCAGGACCAGCAACGCAAGGACCGCCAGCAGATTCGTAAGCAGCTGGGGCTGCCGCTGGACCCGCTGGCCGATGACACCGACGACGGGTTGACCGGCAACGAGCGCGACATCGTCAAGGACACCGCGCGCGAGAAGGCCGCCGAGAAGCGCCCGGATCCGCTGCTGCACGAATCGGCGGCGATCCTGGCCGATGCGCTGGGTCTGCTGTCGCAGGACCGGCCGTTGTCGGCGCAGGTGCTGCCGCAGTCCACCGCGCCCGGAAGCTGGGCCGACTGAGCCCCCGGCGCTGTGTATGACCTCGACGCCACCGCTTGCCGGTGGCGTTTTTCTTGAGCCAACGCGCTGGCCGACGATGCCGCTGCCGGACAACGCCGTTTGGCAACATCAACCCAGCGCCTGCCAGCAGGCTTGCAGGCCCAGCGCCAACAGCGTGCCGAAGAAGACCCGCCGGAACATGTCGGCGGAGATGCGGCGGCGGACCCGGCTGCCTGCCCACAGCCCCAGTGCGGTCGGCAGCAGCGCCAGCAGCGACGGCAGGCCGGCCGTCAGTGGGATGCCGCCGCGCCACACCAGCGCGATCGCCAGCGCCAACGTGGCTGTTCCGAAGCAGCATGCCAGCGCGCGGATCAGCAGCTCGCGCGGCAGGTCCAGCGCAGAGAGGTAGGGCACCACCGGTAGGACCAGCACGCCGGTGGCGCCGCTGAGCAGGCCGCTGGCCAGTCCCGTCAGCGGCCCGGCCCAGCGTTCGTGGCGCGCGGGCAGCGTCCACTGCCAGCGGGCAAGGCCGAGCAGGGAGTAGAGCACCAGCAGCACGCCCAGGCCGGCGCGCAGGCGCCGGGGATCGCCGTCGATCATCACCCCCACGCTGAGCCAGGTACCCGCCACCACCATGGCGAGCAGGGGCCAGAGCCGCCGCAGCAGGGCCACGGGGTGCGCCCCCCACGCCTGTTGTAGATTCGTCACCAGCGAAGGCAGCACCAGCAGCGCGGCGGCCTGTGCCGGCGGCAGCCACAGGCCGAGCAGTCCCATGGCGACCGTCGGTAGCCCCATCCCGGCAACGCCCTTCACCGCGCCGGCAAGCACGAATACGGCGGCGATCAGGAACCAGTGAGATAAGTCTGCAGGCATGCCGACGAGCATCCGGCCGCCGGTGGCTGCCCGACAAGCTGTGTTTGTTTGAGGCAGACTTCGTCCCAACCGAAGGCTGGGGCGTGGCATGCAGGTAGAGTTCGTCGATCTGCGGATCTTCGTGGCGGTGGCCGAGGCCGGCAGCATCACCGCCGGCGCCGATCGGGTGGCGCTCTCGCTGGCGGCGGCCAGCGCACGCATTCGCGCGCTCGAGCTGCGGCTGGGAGCGGCCGTGTTCGAACGCGGCCGGCGCGGGGTCACGCTGACCGCCGCCGGCCAGGTGCTGCTGCGGCACGCGCGGGTGCTGGCACGGCAGGAGCAGGCGATGCGCAGCGAGCTGGGCGACTACGGACCGGGCGGGCAGGTCACGCTACGGCTGGCCGCCAATACGGCGGCACTGTCCGAATGGCTGCCCGAATGCGTGGCCGATTTCCTGCTGGCGCATCCGCGGGTCGATCTGATCCTGGCCGAGTGCGGCAGCGAGGAGGCGGCCGATGCGGTGCGCGATGAACGTGCCGACCTGGCGGTGGTGGCGGGGCATGCGGACTTCACTGGCCTGCAACGTCGTCCGTTCCGCGAGGATCGCCTGGTGGTGGCAATGGCGGCCAGCCATCCGCTGGCCGGCACCCGCGTGCTGCGCCTGGCCGACATCGCGGACATGCAGTTGTTGGCGCTGTCGGCCGACAATGCCCTGCAGCGTCACCTGCGCACCCACCTGGCCAGGGCCGGCGTGCAGTTGCGCATCCGTGCGCGCGTGCCGGGTATCGACACGCTGTGCCGCATGCTGGCGCGCGGGGTGGGCGTGGCCATCGTGCCGCATGCCGCACTGGCCTGTTCCAGGGCCGGGCAACAGTTGGTGGCCGTGCCGCTGGACGAGGCCTGGGCGCAGCGCGCGCTGTCCATCGTCTGGCGGGACACCCCGTCGGCGATCCTGCAGACGCTGCTGGACTGGCTGCAGGCCAACAACGCGACCCGGGCAGGGCTAGGCCGGCGCTGAGCGGCGCTGGGCGCGTGTGCGTTCGGTCGGTGTCGGTGCGGTGCGCGGGATGCGTGTGGACGATCAGCGCGGCCAGTTGAATTCGGCCAGCACCGGAGAGTGATCCGAGGGCAGGATGCCGCCGGGGCGGTCGTCCAGGGTGGCGAAGCGGGTGGGCGTCAAGCCGCGGAACAGGATCCAGTCGATCCGCCGGGTGGGGTGGGTGCTGAAATCCTGGAAGGTGTTTTCCGGCCCGCTGCGGCTGGGCGCACGCACGCGTGCATCGCCCAGCACGGCGGTGAGCGCGGGGTAGGCGCGCTTGTCCGGATCGCTGTTGAAATCGCCGGTCACCACCACCGGGATGTCCGCGGGCAGCTGTGCGATGCGCGACAGGATCAGTCGGGCACCTTGTTCGCGGGCCGGCTCATCTGCATCGCGGTGCGGCAGATGCGTGTTGAACAGGTAGAACCGGCGCTTGTCGCCACGACGCTCGAACAGCGCCCAGGTGACCATGCGCGGTAGGTCCGTGCCCCAGCTGCTGCTCCCGGGCACGTTGGGTGTTTCCGACAGCCAGAAGTCGCCCGATTCGACCACCGTCAGCACGCGGTTGTCATAGAACACGCCCATGTGCTCATCGCCGCCATCGGCGCGACGTCCCTTGCCGAACCAGCGGTAGGCCGGCAAGTGCGCGGCAAGATACTGTGCCTGCTCCTGCACCAGCTCTTGGGTGCCGACGACATCCGGATGCGCCTGACGGATCAACGCGACCATGGCATCGCGACGCGCCTGCCAACGTTTGTCGCCGTCGGTATCCACCGGCACGCGCACGTTGAACGACATCACCCGCAGCGGCGCGCTCGGCGTTGTCGCCAGCGCGGGCAGGGCGATGCACAGGACGGCGACGCTGGCGAGAAGGCTGTGCAGTAGCATCTGCGCGATCGGGCGTGGCATGCAGGCGAACTCCATTGGGGGAAACAACACCCCGCGAGACTAACCGGCCATGATGACCGCTGCTTTACCGCAGCGATGGCCTGTGCGAGTTCCCGCAGTGGCCGTTGCAAGATGTGCAGCACACCACGACCTTTCGCAACCGGCTCACCCGGTTCGCGCGGCCCGGTTCCAGCGGGGCGGTGGTATCGGATCGCTACGACATTGACCGCGTCATTCGCAAGTATGGGGCACCATTTTGCGCGAACGCAGCGCGTCGCTGGACGAGGTGGCTGCCAGCGCCGACAGCGAGGACGCGCTGGTGATGGTGTGGGAGAACGGGGCGGTGCGGCAGGAGTGGGCGCCGGCGCAGGCGCGTGCCCGCGCCAACGCTGCGCGCCTCTGATCGGCAGCACGCTGGCATGGGTATGCTGCCCCCATCGACGAGGCACCGCTGTCGCCCGCCTCGCCGCCATTGGAGGTGATGACGCGCGGCGGTGCCCAGCCAGCGGATGAACCGCCGATGCCCTGAGCAAACGGCGCGACGCCGCGCGCACAGGGGTTGCAGCTATGCTTTGGCCGGTTTTGGATGATGGAATCTTCCCATGTCTCGTACTTCCCTGATCGCGCAGGGCGCGCTGCTTGGCGCGCTGGCAACCCTGGCCGGCTGCGGCGGCAGCAAGGGCGACACGATGCTGATGCGCGAGTCGTTCGATTCCGACGACACCTACTCGCGCAACGTCGCCGCGACCTCGGCGCAGGCATGCGAGGCGGCACGACGCGTGCTGTTGAGCCAGGGCTATGCGGTGACACGAGCAGACGCGACCGGCGTGGAAGGCAGCAAGAACTTCCAGCTCAAGGACGCCGAGCAAAGCGAGCAGCTCAACCTGCGCATTTCCTGCGCCAGCCAGGATGGCGGCAAGGCGCAGGTGTTCGTCAGTGCGCTGCAGGATCGCTATGCCTTGAAGAAGAGTTCAACCTCGGCCAGCGTCGGGGTCGGCATGTTGGGGTCGTTGTCGTTGCCGGTGGGCAGCAGCGGCGACTCGTTGGTGCGTGTGTCCAGCACCACCGTGCAGGACGCGGCCTTCTACAAGCGCTTTTTCGAGCGCCTGACCTCGTACTTGCCCAAAGTCACCCAGGCGGTGTCCGCCACGGCGGCGCCAGTACCCGCAGCGATGGCGCCGCGTCCGCCGGCAGCACCCGCTGCAGCAACCGCGCCCGCCGTACCGCCTGCGCAGCCATCCGCTGCCAACGCGTCGGTGGGGTCAGCCGCGGCAACACCGGCGGAGGTGGCGCAGCCCCCGGTCGCGCCCTTGCCGGTAGAGGCACAGGACCCGCCGTCGGCGCCGGCCAAGGCACCGCCGCATGAACCGTCGACGCAACCGTGACGTTCGGTTCATGCTCCGCTCCAAAGCCTGAATAGTCGTAAGCGCGCTTCACGTGATGTTCTCGACCGGGCGAACAGAGTGCGCGCCATGACTCGCCGAGCGGGCGAGAACGATGGAGACCGACGATGAACATCAAGACATCCCTGCTGGGACTGACCATGATCGGCCTGATGGCGACCAGCAGTCTTGCGCAGGCGCAGCGTTACTCGCATCAGGGTTCGTACACGGAAGCCGATGAGGGCCGCAAGTTTTCCGACGGTACGCGCGTGCGCTGCCGCAACGTGGAAGTGCAGCAGAATTCGACGGACCCCAATCGCATCGGCGGCACCTTGGCCGGGGCGGCCATTGGCGGTCTGTTGGGCAACCAGGTAGGTGGCGGCAACGGCAAGAAGCTGGCAACCGTCGCCGGTGCAGTAGCCGGTGGCGCGGCAGGCCGCACCATCCAGGGCAACCGCCAGCAAGCCAACGGCAACCGCCGCGTCGAGCGCGTCTGCGAACGTCGCTGAGTTCGCTGCAGTGAATCCGCAAAGCCCCGGTCATGCCGGGGCTTTGCCGTTGTAATCGAGAAAACAACGCCTTCAATCCCCGCCGTTGTGCGAATGAGCAAATTCCAGCAGCTGTGCCGGCAGCGTGCTTCTTCCTCCACCTGCGTGGCCACGCGGCATGCCGTGCGTTCCCGCTTGGTGACGCTGTGCTGTGCAGTCGTGCTGGTCGCTACGCAGCCGCTGCAGGCGGCGACTGCTGCGCCCAGCGCCGACTGCGTCCAGGCGCTGTTGCAGCGGCTGGGTTGGACCATTCGCGAGGCAGCGGTCGACGCGCCGGTCATTGCGCGCGGCGCACCCTGTACACGGGAATCGCTGGCAAAGGCGCAGGCCGCCGGCGACCTGCAGGCAACCTTGCCGGCGGGCTGGGGCGCGCCGCAACGCGGTGCCGCCCTCAAGGCGTTGCTGGAGGATCCGGCCACGCATTGCGCCTATGGGTTCGAGGTCGGGGCCGCAACACGGCGTGCAGTGACCCAACTGCAGAACAACCCGAACTACCGTTTTTCGGCGGTGCAGCTGGGCTGGATCGGCTTTGGCTGGCGTGGCGCGGCGGCGCAGGGCTGGAGCGGGTTTCGCAGCTTCGGCCGTGGCTATCAACCACACGGCAGCAACGCGCAGGCACTGGATGCGTTCTACCGCGGCCATGTGCGCTCCGAATGCGGAGTAGGGCGGCAGGTGGCCCAGCTTGCCACCCAGCGCCAGTTGTATGGCGATGCCGGATTCGACCAGGTGTTCACGCCCGGCGAGCTGTCGATCGGCACCTTCCTGACCCTGCACGATACCGACAGCATTCTGCTTGGCGCGCACGCTGGTGAATTCCTTGCCGATGGCAAGGCGGTCAAGACCTCACGACTGGGGCGGCAGGCCTTCGTGGGCGCACCGGGTTTCATCGCGCATGTATTGGACAAGGCTTATCTGGACGATATCCATAACCAGGCCGAAAACTTCGTGGTGGTGGATGTCAGCGATGCGGCCGCGCAGGCACTGGCGCAGCATGGCGGCTTTGCGCATTACGATGCACTCAACCGGCGGATCTGGGAATTGTCCAAGCCGCTGCGCGGGCCGGGAAAACGGCGATTCGAACGCTTGCTCTACGAGCGCGACGCCTCGTTGCGCGCGAGCCTGGATCCGCCGCAGCAGGTGCAGCTGCAGGAGTTGCAGCGGCTGCTGGACGATCCGTTCTACCAGGGCTTTCTGGTGTACGTGCATCCCAAGGGCATCAAGCCGATCGGCTATCACGTGGCGCGGTTGCTGGACCGTAACCCGCGCACGCCCTACGCCATCGACCTGACCCTGCACAATCTGCACACCACCTTGTACTGGCGCTGGATCCACTGGCAGCTGCAACAGTGCGCCACCAGCAGCGCCACGGAACAATCCATTGAGAATTCCGCCACGCCGACGCAGGCCGGGCGTGGCACCCTGCATTGAACAGACAACGAGGAGCACGTATGGAACTGGGGATGGTGGGTTTGGGCCGCATGGGCGCCAACATGGCCGAGCGTCTAGTACACGGCGGGCACCGCGTGCATGGCTACGATCCGGGCGCCGACGCGCGCAGCGGTGCGCAGGCCAAGGGGATTGTGACTGCAGACGCGTTGGAATTGCTGGTGTCCGCGTTGCCGAGCCCGCGCGTGGTGTGGCTGATGGTGCCGGCCGGCAAGATCGTCGATGAAACCCTGGCGCAATTGCTGCCGTTGTTGCAGGCCGGCGATATCGTCATCGATGGCGGCAATTCGTACTACAAGGATTCGCAGCGCCGTGCCGCGCAGTTGCAGGCCAGCGGCATTGCCTTTGTCGATTGCGGCACCAGCGGCGGCGTGTGGGGCCTGCAGGAGGGCTATAGCCTGATGGTCGGTGGCGAAGAGGCCGCAGTGGCCACCCTGCATCCCATCCTGGCCACGCTGGCACCGGCACCTGACAAGGGCTGGGGGCGGGTGGGCCCCAGTGGCGCCGGTCACTTCACCAAGATGGTTCACAACGGCATCGAGTACGGAATGATGCAGGCCTACGCGGAAGGCTTTGCGTTGATGCAGCACAAGACCGATTTCGCGCTGGACCTGCACCAGGTTTCGGAAATCTGGCGCGATGGCAGCGTCGTGCGCTCATGGCTGCTGGACCTGACCGCCGATGCGCTGCGCCACAATCCCACCATGGGGGGCATTGCGCCGTTCGTGGCCGATTCGGGCGAGGGCCGCTGGACGGTGGCCGAGGCGATCGATCTGGAGGTCTCGGCGCCGGTCATCACGCTGTCGTTGATGGAACGGCTGCGCTCGCGCGACAAGGATTCGTTCACCGACAAGCTGCTGGCGGCCATGCGCAACCAGTTCGGCGGACACGCGGTGATGCGCACCACCGCGCCGCCACCGACCGGCAGCGAGCAGGCATGAAGACGCCTTGCGTGGACCGCGCCCGCCCTGGATGAGCGCGGCCGCAGGCGTGCCGGTGCGCAGCCGGCCCCTACGGCGAGGCGGTGCGCACCCCATCCAACCATTGCACCTGGCCGGTTGCCGCGCTTTGCTGGGCCAGCTCCAGCAATTGCATCACCTGCACCGCATCCGCAACGCTGACCGGTGCCGGCCCGTTGCCGGCCAGTGCGTCGCGGAACGCGGCGTAGCATTGCCGGTAATCGCCAGGCAGGGTGTCCGGTTGATGGGTATGCACGCGGCCTTCTTCATCCACCCGCGTCAGCGTGCCGGGCGAAGGGTCCACGCCCCAGCCAGCGGTGCCCGGGCGGCGGCCGGCGCGGAGCTGGTCTTCCTGCGGATCCAGGCCGTGTTTGAGATAACTGCCGCGAGTGCCATGCACCGCAAAGCGCAGCCGGTTGTCGGCCACCAACGAGCCGGCGTGCAGGATCACCCGCCGCCGCGGGTAGTGCAGGATGACGTGGAAGTAGTCGTCGCTGCGCGCCTGGCTGCGTTGCTGCTGCAGGTCGGCCGCGATCGCCTGTGGCGCGCCGAACAGCTGTAACGCCTGGTCGAGCAGATGTGGTCCCAGGTCGTACCACAGCCCGGCACCCGGGATCTCGCTTTCGCGCCAACGGTTGCGCACCTGTGGGCGATAGCGGTCGAAATGCGAGTGGAATTCCACCACCTCGCCCAGATGACCCTCGTCGATCAGCCGACGCACGGTGAGGAAATCCGCGTCCCAGCGGCGGTTCTGGAACACGCTGACGATGCGCCCGGCCACGGCCGCCGTGTCCACCACTGCACGCGCCTGACTGGCATCCAAAGCGAACGGTTTGTCCACCAGCACATGCTTGCCGGCGGCCAAGGCCTGCAGGGCGAATGGGGCGTGGGTCTGGTTGGGCGTGGCCAGCACCACCGCATCCAGGGCTGGATCGGCCAGAGCGACGTGAAGATCGGCAAGAACGGCAACCTCGGGCAGGTCGGCCTGCACCTGTTGCGGCCTGGACGACACCACGCTGTGCAGCCGCAGGCCGGGTGTGGCCGCGATCAGCGGTGCATGGAAGGTGCGACCGACGTAGCCGTAGCCGACGAGGGCCAGATTGAACGGTTTAGGCATTGAAAACGGTTCATCGCAACAATCAAGGAGACCTGCATGGTAGTGCACCGACCGGTGTGTGCCAGGTTCACAACCCTTGCATGCGGCAGTCACGTCTGCTCGACGAGACGCGCTGCAAGCTTGGCCCACCTTCAACAGGAGTGGCTGGAAATGAAGAACATCACGCATGCACGCAAGCTGCTGGCGCTGTCGTTGTCGCTGGGCCTGACCCTCGGTGCGACGCAGGCATTCGCCGCTCCGCAGGACATGGGGGCACACAAGGATCATGCCGCCGGCATGAACGAGTCCAAGAAGCCGGTGACCGATACCTGGATCACCACCAAGGTCAAGGCCGATCTGCTGGCGACCGACAACGTGTCCGGCACCGACGTCAAGGTCGAGACCAAGAACGGCATCGTGACGCTGACTGGTACGGTTGCCACCCAGGCCGAACACGACAAGGCAGTGGCCGTTGCCAAGGGCATCGAAGGCGTGAAGAGCGTCAAGTCGACCGGCCTGAAGGTCACTGCGAAGAAGTAAGACCGCTGCAAATGCCGGTCCCGCTGCGGCGAGGCGGCGGGACCGACACCAGGCGCACTCCACGGAGTGCGCCTTTTTTGTCGTCCGCACCACAGCGCTGTTACGACGGTCATCAAGACAGGCCGATGGAAAGGATGGCACTCTCGCCGTTTTCACGGGGACTGCACGTATGCTATGCCTATTCAGTTATGTCGTGGTCGAACGTGACTTTGCTGAATAATTCATCTCAACCCGGCCAGGATCGGAGACAATGCCGGGTCGCGCCAACACGCCGCAAGCGGATACAGACCTGGCAATGCAGATAACGGTCCAAGCAGACAAATGGGATCGCTGGCGAATGCCCTCGCTGGTGTTCGCCGTGTGCCTGATCGTGGTGGTGCCTGCCCTGCTGCTGCAGCAGATGGCGGGCAATGCCAATCGGGCGGCCGTACGCGTCACCCACAGCCACGACGTGCAGGAAACCGCGCAACGCCTGGAGGCGGCGATGCGCGACGCCGAATCTGCCGCGCTGATGCGTTCGCATGGCGTGGGGCGCCCGGCGCTGGTCGAGCGCATGCGCCGCGGCCGGTTCGAGGCGCTGGCGGCAGTGGCGCGGCTGATCGCCTTGACCAGCGACAACCCGGCGCAGCAGGTGCGCATGGGGCGCATCCAGAGCACGATCGAGCGTCGCCTGTTGCTGGCCGAACGCATTGCGGCGACCACCGACCCGGTGCGGATCCGCGCGCTGATCGAAGAAATGACGGTCAACAACCCGATCCGGGTGCTGATCGACGAATTGCAGGGTGCCGAAGGCCGGTTGCTGGAGTTGCGCAACGCCCGTGCGGAGACCGAACGGGTGCATTTCGCGGTACTGAGCTGGGCGGCGTTGGCGGTGCAGCTGCTGCTGCTCACTTCGGTGATCTGGCTGCTGCAACGGCAGATCCGGCGTCGCCTGGCGGCCGAGCAGGAGTATCTACGCGCCAGCGGCCGCGCCAATTCGGTGCTGCAGACCGTGCGCGAGCCGATCGTGCTGCTGGACTCGCGCCGGCGCATCGTGCTGCACAACCCTGCATTCGCCGAACTCTACGGGCTGGAAGAACGCGGCAACGAGCTGATGGCGCTGGAAGACGTGGGCGATGGCGTCTGGCGCGACCAGCAGTTCCACCAACGACTGGCCGACGTGCTGCTGCGCGACCGCGAGCTGTGGGATTTCGAACACGAACAGCGTGCCGCCGACGGCGTGCTGCGCACCATGCTGATCAACGCGCGGCGCATGCCCCTGCCCGATGCCGCCGACGAGGACGTGGTGCTGATGACGGTCAGCGACATCAGCGTGCAGAAGGCCACGCAGCTGCGCATCCAGGAACTCAACCGGCAGATGGAAGGCAAGGTGGAGCAGGTCTCGGAGGTCAACCGCGAGCTGGAAGCCTTCAGCTATTCGGTCTCGCACGACCTGCGCGCGCCGCTGCGCCATGTGGCCGGGTTCTCGGACAAGCTGGCACGCCACCTGGGCGATGCGGCGGACGAGAAATCGCGGCATTACATGGAGGTCATCAGCAGCTCGGCGCGGCGCATGGCCTCGCTGATCGACGACCTGCTGGTGTATTCGCGCCTGGGCCGCAGTGCGCTGCGGCTGCAGGCGGTGGACATGCAATCGCTGGTGGCCGAAACGCGCGCGATCCTGGATTCGAACGTGCAGAGCGAGAACACCGGTCATCGCGTGGAATGGCACATCGCGCCGTTGCCGGTGCTGGTGGCCGACGAAAACATGATGCGCCAGCTGTGGATGAACCTACTGGGCAACGCGGTCAAGTACAGCGCCAAGCGCGAGGTGGCCCGGATCGAGGTCACCTATGCGCTGACCCAGGAAGGCGGCCACCAGTTCAGCGTGCGCGACAATGGGGCCGGTTTCGACATGGAATACAGCCCCAAGTTGTTCGGCGTGTTCCAGCGGCTGCACAAGGCCAGCGAATACGCCGGCACCGGGATTGGCCTGGCCAGCGTGCGACGCGTGTTGGCCCGCCACGGAGGCCGCATCTGGGCCGAAGGCGCCGTCGATGAAGGTGCTACGTTTTATTTCGAGCTTCCCCCTGCGCTTGAAGCGCCCAACCAAGAGTTCATTGCATGAGCGCCATTCGTACCATTCTCCTGGCAGAAGACAGCTCGGCCGACGCAGAAATGGCGGTCGATGCGCTGCGTGAAGCCCGTTTGGCCAACCCTATCGTGCATGTCGAAGATGGCGTGGAAGCGATGGATTATCTATTGCGCCGCGGCGCGTTCGCCGGCCGCGAAGAAGGCCTGCCGGCGGTGCTGCTGCTGGACATCAAAATGCCGCGCCTGGATGGGCTGGAAGTGCTCAAGCAGGTGCGCAGCGACGAAGCGCTCAAGCGGCTGCCAGTGGTGATCCTGTCCTCTTCCCGCGAAGAGAGCGATCTTGCGCGCAGCTGGGATCTGGGCGTCAATGCGTATGTCGTCAAGCCGGTGGATGTGGACCAGTTCTTCACCGCGGTCAAGACGCTGGGGACTTTCTGGGCAGTCATCAACCAGGCGCCGGAGCTGGACTGAACCATGCCTTATGAGGGTGGCAAGCTGGAGCAGCTGAAGATCCTTTTGGTGGAAGATTCGCCAGAAGACGCCGAGCTGTTGTCCGATCAACTGCTGGATGCCGGCATCGACGCGGTGTTCGAGCGTGTGGACAGCGAGCCGTCGTTGTGTGGCGCGCTGGAGGCGTTCCAGCCGGACATCGTGTTGTCGGACCTGAGCATGCCCGGTTTTTCCGGTCATCAGGCGCTGCGTCTGGTACGCCAGGGCGGCGCCACTCCCTTCATCTTTGTCTCCGGCACTATGGGCGAGGACACCGCCGTCAAGGCGCTGCAGGATGGCGCCAACGACTACATCATCAAGCACAACCCCACCCGCCTGCCGAGCGCGGTGATGCGCGCCATCCGCGACGCACGTGCCGAGCAGGAACGCCAGCGCGTGGAGAGCGAACTGATGCGGGCACAGCGGCTCGAGAGCCTGGCAATGCTGGCGGCCGGGTTGAGCCATGATCTGCGCAACATCCTGCAGCCGTTGCTGATCGTGCCCGACCTGCTGGCCGGACGGACCGATGATCCGCAACTGCGGCAGCTGGCCAACGTCGTGGCCGAATGCGGCCGGCGCGGGCACGAGATGGCCGAATCCATGCTGTCGTTCGTGCGTGGCTCCAACAAGCCGCGCGAGCAGGTGTCCGTCGCCAGCCTGTTCCAGGGGGTGCAGATGCTGCTCAGGAGCAGCCTGCCCGATGGCGTGCGCCTGCAGATGGACCCGATCGCGGCGGATCTGACCATCGAGGCTAACTACACCGAATTGCAGCAATGCCTGCTCAACCTGGGCCTGAACGCGATCCAGGCAATGCCCGGCGGCGGCACCCTGGTACTTGGGGCCGACCGCTTCGATGCCACGCGTGTGCGCATGCGCGTGGCCGACACCGGCATGGGTATGAGCGATGAGACCCAGGCACGCTTGTTCAGCCCGTTCTTCACCACCAAGGTCGATGGCACCGGCCTGGGGCTGATCTCGTGCAAGCGCATCGTGGAAAGCTATGGCGGCAGCATTCAGGTGGACAGCCGCCTGGGCGAGGGAACCCGCTTCGACATGCTGGTGCCGATGCGCGCGGTCGCCACGCCGGTGGTCGATACCGAGCTGCCGCTTGCGCTGGGCCAAGGCCAGCGCATCCTGCTGGTGGATGGCGAGGCCACGCGCCTGTCGCTGCTGGGCAATGCACTGTCCAGTCAGGGCTACCAGCCACTGCTGGCCAACGATGGCGCTGCGGCACTGCACCTGGTGCAGCAGCACGTCATGCCGGACCTGGTCATCATCGACAGCGACATCCTGATGCTGTCGGCGGTGAGCGTGTTGTTGAGCATGCAGGAGCTGGGCTACCAGGGGCCGGCGATCGTGCTTGAAGACGTCGGGACGCCGCTGCAGCGCGTGCATTTTCCCACCGACATCCCGGTGCACGTGTTGCGCAAGCCGCTGGAGATGCGCAGGGTCTTCCGCGCGGTCGCGCATGCGTTGGAAGTGGCCTGACGCACGCATGGAGTGCGCGCAGGCCGATCCGTGCACCTGCAACAGTTGACGCTGATGCCGGCTGCATGCGCGAATAGTGCATGACCACCGTGCTTCTCAGCCTCGGCAGCAATGTCCAGCCGACCCATTATCTGCGCCTGGCCGTGGCGGCCTTGCGCGCGCGTTTCGGACCGCTCACGGTGTCTCCGGCGTACCGCACGCCGGCAGTCGGCTTCGACGGGCCGGACTTCGTCAACAACGCGGTGGCACTGCACACCGAGCTGGACCTGCAGGCGCTGGATCGGTGGTTGCACGCGCTGGAAGATGCGCATGGCCGCGACCGCAGCGGGCCGCGCTTCAGCAACCGTACGCTGGACGTGGACGTGGTGTTCTTCGGCGATTGCATCGTCGAGGGCCCCGGGCATTTGCGCATCCCGCGCCCCGAGCTCAGGCATGCGTTCGTGCTCAAGCCGTTGGCCGATATCGCGCCGGAGTTCGTGGATCCGTTGAGCGGGCACACACTGGCCGCGCTCTGGCAGGCGCATCCGCAGCACGGCACTCCGTTCACCACGGTGGAGCTGGATGCTGCGCCCACGGCGGTGGAGCTGGCGCGGTAGCTGGACGTGTAGTGCTGCAGCACCATGCTTGCTTGCTCGGCGCAAGCAGCCGCGCTAACTGAGCTGGCGGCCGCCATCCACATGCAAGGTGTGGCCAGTGACGAAGCGAGCGTCGTCCAGCAACCAGCGCACTGCTTCGGCGATTTCTTCCGGCGTGCCGATCCGCGCCAGCGGCGTACGCGCCAGCAGGGCCTGCTTGGCCTCGTTGGCCTTGCCTTCCTCCGGCCACAGGATCGCGCCGGGCGCCACCGCATTGACGCGCACCTCCGGGGCCAGCTCCAGCGCGAGCGACCGGGTGAGCATTTCCAGCGCGCTCTTGGAGGCGCCATACAGCGGGTGGTTGCGCATCGGCTGCTGGGCGTGCAGGTCGGTGAGATTGACGATGGCACCGCGGTGCTGGCGCAGCTGCGCGGCGGCGGCCTGGGCGATGAAGAACGGCGCACGCGCATTGACCGCGAACAGTTCGTCCCATTGTGCCGGGGTGGCCTGGCCCAGTGCGGTGGGGTAGAAGGCCGAGGCATTGTTGACCACCGCATCCAGGCGGCCGAAGGCGGTGATGCAGTCGTTCACCAACTGGGCGGGCGACTGCGGCAGGCGCAGGTCGGCCTGCAGTGCGCACGCGCTTCCCGCACGCTGCGTGCACAACTCAGCCACGCGCGCGCTCAGCGCCTGGCCGGAGCGGTGTGCATGCAGGGCCACGCGATAGCCGGCGGCGTGCAGCGTGGTGGCGATCTGCGCACCGATGCGGCGGCCTGCGCCGGTGACCAACACCACCTTGGAACTGTCTGTCATGGCGTACTCGCTCGGCGTTGCGGAGGGCTCGGCTATCCTGTGCATTGTCTTCGCAACCGGTGCCCGCATGCACGCCGACCTTCCCACTCCCGATCCGGACGCCCTGGCCCACAGCGAGCGCTTGGCCGCGCACCTGCGCGCCGAAATCCAGGCCGCCGGCGGGGCGATTGCGTTCTCGCGCTTCATGGAACTGGCGCTGTATGCGCCGGGCTTGGGCTATTACAGCGCCGGGTCGAGCAAGTTCGGTGAGGCCGGCGATTTCGTCACCGCGCCCGAGCTGGGGCCGCTGTTCGCTGCCACCGTCTCCGGCGCGCTGGCGCCGGTGCTGCAGCAACTGGGGCCGCAGGCGCGGGTGCTGGAAGTGGGGGGCGGTAGCGGTGCGTTTGCCGAGGTCACGCTCAAGCGGCTGCTGGAGCTGGACGCGCTGCCGGAGCGCTATGCCATTCTCGAACCCAGCGCCGACCTGCGTGAACGCCAGCGCGAGCGGCTGGGGCGCAGCCTGATTCCGCCGGTGTTCGATCTGGTCGAGTGGCTGGATGCACCGTTCCCCGACGATTGGGACGGCGTACTGTTCGCCAACGAGGTGATCGATGCCTTGCCCACGCCACGCTTTGCGATGCGCGATGGGCAGGTGTATGAGGAAACCGTGGTGCTGGATGCGCAGCAGCAGTTCATGCGCGGTGAGCAGCCGGCCGATGCCTTGTTGAGCGCAGCGGTACGGCATCTGGAGCGCTATCTGGAACAGCCATTGCCCGATGGCTATCGCTCCGAGTTGCTGCCGCAACTGCCGTACTGGATCCAGGCGGTGGCCGGTGGCCTGAAACGCGGTGCGATGTTGTTCGTCGACTACGGTTACCCGCGTGGCGAGTTCTATCGTGCGCAGCGCGAGGACGGTACCTTGCGCGCGTTCTATCGTCACCGCATGCACGAGGATCTGTACCGCTGGCCGGGTCTGCAGGACCTGACCGCCTCGGTGGATTTCACCGCCTTGGCCGAGGCCGGCACCGGCGCCGGTTTCGAGCTGGCCGGTTACTGCACGCAGGCCAGTTTTCTGCTGGGCAATGGCCTGGATGCGTTGCTGGCCCAGGCCGATGCGCGCACCGATGAGGTCGGACGCATGCGCCTGCGGCAGCAGGTCAAGCAGCTCACCTTGCCCAGCGAAATGGGCGAGCGTTTCCAGGTGATGGGTTTTGCGCGCGAGGTGGATTTCGCCCCTGCCTTCCTGGCCGGCGATCTCACGTGGCGGCTGTGACGGCGGCGCTGCGGCCGTTCCACCGGCCGGCGCTGTGGGTGGGGCTGTGGATCGCGGCGATCGTGGTGCTGATCGCGGTGTGCCTGGGACCACCGCCGGAATTTCCCGAGCTGCCCTCCAACAGTGACAAGGCCGAGCACTTCCTGAGCTTCGCGCTGCTGAGTTGGGGAGCGGTGCAGTTGTTCGCAACCCGTCGCGCGCTGTTGCTGGCCGCATTCGGGCTGGTGCTGCTGGGGATCGGTATCGAGATTGCGCAGGGCGCGTTGACCACCAATCGCAGTGCAGATCCGTACGATGCCCTGGCCGATACGCTGGGCATTCTTGCCGGGCTCTGTCTGGCATGGACGCCGTTGCGGTGGGTGATGTTGCGACTGGATCAGCGCTTGTTTGGTGCACGCTGATTGTTTGGCAAGAAGGTGCGTGTGGGGCTGTGGATTCGCTGCAGGGCCCTTGCCCGCCCAACATCGCGGGACACGCCGCAAGTACGTCCCTGTAGGCTCTTACGCGGCATCCATGCCGCGTAAGGTCCCGCGACGGTAGGCGGGCAAGGACCAGTCGAGTTGGTCGGTGTGCAAGGTTTTCAACAAGCAATCAGCAAGCTGGCGAAGCAGTGTCTCGCTCTTCAATAGACCACCGGCCTACTGTCTGGTGCGGTGTCCTCGCCGCTTGCGGCATGGATGCCGCCAACGAGCCCCCATGGATGGGTTCACGGCGTGTCCCGCGAGCGGCGAGGGCACCGCGCGCCCGACTCACTCGGTTTTTCACTCTATCTACGCGCCGCTGCGACTCGATACCCCCGGTCGCTAGGAGCCGATCCAGTCATTTGGGTGGGTCATTTCAGTGCAGTAGTCGTCCACCTGGCTACTGCGTCAGCATTGATCCGCGCCCTCAGGCAGGCATACGCACTGCGCGTTCACGTAGCCATTTGGTGGCCACCCACTTTTCGCCTGCCAACACCGGTACGCCGGCATGCAGGCTGCGTGTCATCGGGTGCGGGCGGTCGTAGCTGAAGAACACCGCGTTGCCCTTGACCGCCGCCACCTCCAGATGCGCATCGGGAAAGCGCGTGGCGCCACCGCGTTCGGGCGTGTTGAGGTACATCACCAACGAGGCGACGCGCTGGCCGCCAGCCTGCAGCAGCACGGGCGTGCCGGCCGCATCGGGGTCGAAGTAATCGTAGTGCGGCCGATACTCCGCGCCGGTGGCGTAGCGCAGCACCTGCAATCCTTCGCCGTGCTCTAGCGGCCAGTCGAGCAGGCGCGCAATGCGCGCTTCGATCCGTTGGCATAGCGCATCCTGGCCCAGCTGCAGGCACATGCTGTCGCTGGTGCGTGCGGCGTGCACGATTTGCGTGCCACTGCCGTTGTCCACGGTGCGCGAGCGCGCCAGGCGCGGCTGTGCCAGCGCGATCAAGGCATCGCATTCGTCATCGCACAGGAAATCCTCCAGCACTACCACGCGTGGCAGCAGCAGGCTGACCAGCACGCGGACGTGGCGGTCGCCCAGGTCCAGCAGCGAGGCGTCGTCGTGTTGCAGCAGCGCGGGCACGCGCACCGGCAGCGGCAGGCCGTTCGCCTGTGCATGCCGTTGGATGTGGTCGCGCACCAGCGCTTCGACCGCGTCGATGGCGTCCTGCGCGTTCCAGCCCTGATCGAGCAACGGTTGCAGCGCCTGTTCGGGCGGTTGTCCGGCCACGGCCTGCGCCACGATCCAGTCGGCCAGTGGGGATGGGATATCGAGCAATGTCATCCCGCTACAGTGCATGTTTTCGTGTGTCAGAAATATGTCAAATATGTCGCGGTAAGACAAATGCAACAGACGGTCCCTATAAAGGTGACGGGGATCTTGAACGTGCTCGCCACTGCAGTGAGCGGAACGCAACCAATTCTTGACGACTCCTCTTCATACCGGACCTTTTGACCTGGAGATCAGCCGCATGTCCGTTCGCAACAGCAGCAAAACACTTCTCATGACCTTTGGTACCGCGCTGGCGCTGTCGGCCTGTGGTGGCGGAGCCGACCGTGTCGCTTCGCCGGGCGAGGGCGCGTTTCCGCCGGCACCAGCACCAGCACCAGCGCCGACGCCAGCGCCTACCCCCGCACCGGCACCGGCACCCACGCCGACTGGCCCGGCCGCCGATTGCCCGACCGGTTTCTCCAACGTCGGCACCATCGCCAACAACACGCTGCGTGCGTGCCAGTTGCCGGAAACCATCAACGGCAACCTGGTCGTCCCCGCGCGTGCCGGTACCGCCTATTCGATCAGCGGCCGCGTCAATGTGGGTACCGATCGCGGTGGCAATGCCACCGCACCAACGGCCGGCAGCACGCAGGGCATCCTGACTGTCGAGCCGGGCGTCACCTTGTATGGCTCCTCGGGCAGCGACTACATCGTGGTCAACCGCGGTTCGCAGATCTTTGCCGAAGGCAGCGCCACCGCGCCGATCGTGTTCACCGCAAGGCAGGCGTTGGAAGGCCAGGTCAATGCGAACACCATCGGCCTGTGGGGCGGCATCGTGGTATTGGGCCGCGCGGCGATCAATAACTGCCCGGGCACCACCGTCTCCGGCACGCCCGAGTGCCAGGCGCAGGTGGAAGGCACTAACGCGTTCTATGGCGGCAACAGTGCCACCGACAACAGTGGTTCGATGCGCTACCTGCGCGTGATGTACTCGGGCTTTGAAATTTCGCCCAACAACGAGTTGCAGGGCATCACCCTGGCCGGCGTGGGCAGTGGCACACGCCTGGACTACGTGCAGATCCACAACAGCTCCGACGACGGCATCGAATGGTTCGGTGGCACGGTCAACGGCAGCCATGTGGTCATCACCGGTGCCGATGACGATTCGCTGGATACCGATGCTGGCTGGAGCGGTGCATTGCAGTTCGGCATCGTGGTGCAGCGCGCCGGTGGCGGCGACCGCATGAACGAGTGGAGCAGCCTGCGTCGCCAGCCCTATTCGCGCCCGAAGGTGGCCAACTTCACCTACGTGGGCAATGCGCGCGCCGGTGCGGCAATCATGCTCAACCAGGGCACGCAGGCCGCGTTCTACAACTCGGTGGTCACGCGTCCGGCCGGTGGCACCGGTGATGGTCTGGTGTGCTTCAACCTGGCCGATACCGACACGCTCGGCACCTTCGACTCGGTGTTCTTCGCCTGCCCGACGGCCTTCGGTAGCGACGCGCGTGCGGCCACCCAGTTCGCCGCCGACACCAACAACGTCGCCAACGGTGTGTCCACGTTGCAGAACACCTTCGTCAACGGCGCCAACGAAAGCGCCGTGCCGGCCTTCCAGGGCTTGAACGGGGTGAGCAGTTTCTTCCAGCAGGTGAACTACATCGGTGGCGTGCGTGATGCCAACGACACCTGGTGGCAGGGCTGGACCTGCGGCCTGACCGCCGATCGTCCCTGCTGAGGCACGGCATCGCGCGGCGGCCCGATGCTGCCGCGCGATGCGTCCCGCTTCATCTTTCTGTTGCCAGGGCTCCCACGATGCGAACCTCCACTGTTGCCCGTCTCTCGCGGACGGGCCTGTCTCTTTCCATTTCCACCTTGCTGATGTCCGGCGCCGCGTTGGCGCAGTCGACCACCAGCGATGCTGCCGGCGGCAGCAGTTCCAGTGCCGCTATTGCGCCCAAGCAACTCGACCAGGTCGTGGTGCGCGGCGAATACATTCCCGAACCAATGCTGCAGACCTCCGAAGTGGCCTCGTTCGTTACCCGCGAGGACATGGAGCGCACCGGCGACAGCAGTGCCGCCGTGGCATTGACGCGGGTGACCGGCTTGAGCCTGTCGCGTGGCAAGTATGTGTATGTGCGCGGCCTGGGCGAGCGCTATTCGTCGGCGCTGTTCAACGGCTCGCCGCTGCCCAGCCCCGAGCCGATGCAACGCGTGGTGCCGCTGGATCTGTTTCCCAGCGAGGTGCTGGCCAGCGTCACCGTGCAAAAAACCTACTCGGCCGATTATCCAGGCGAATTCGGTGGCGGTGTGATCGATCTGCAATCGATGACGGTGCCGGAAAAGCCGTTTCTTTCGCTTACCGTGGGCGGCGGCGCCAACAGCGTCAGCACCGGCGAGAAGGGCCTGACCTACTACGGCTCCGGCGATGACGAGTGGGGCTATGACGATGGCACACGCAAGCAGCCGGGTCCGTTGCGCGATGCGATTCGCAGCGGACGCCGCGTGGACCTGGGCAATTTCCCGCGCGAGGACATCCGCCGCATCGGCCGCAGCATGAACAATGCGAACCTGTACGTGCTGCAGGAAAAGGACAGCATCGCCCCGGACGTCAATGTCGGCGGCAGCGCTGGCTACAGCATGGACATCGGCGAAGCCCGGCTGGGCATCCTGGCGGTGGCCAGCTACGACAACGAGTGGCGCACGCGCACCGGCAAACAGCAGGACGGCATCTTTGTCGGCGACAGCGTGGAGTTCAATTCCAATTACGATTTCGCCACCACCCGCAACAATGTGCGCACCAACGGCATGCTGGGCCTAGGATGGGAATACGGACGCCACAAGATCGGCTGGACCACCTTGTACGTGCACGATGCATTGAAGGTGGCGCGCAGCCGCGCCGGCCGCGACGAGCTGGCCGGTTTCGATGTGCGCGACGACAATACCGAGTGGTATGAGCGCCAGCTCATCAACAACCAGCTGCTGGGCTCGCATGCGTTCGGCGACTATGACGATCTCAAGATCGAATGGCGCGCGGCAGTGGCCAATGCCAGCCGCGACGTGCCGTACGAGACCGGCATCCGCTACGAGCTGCTGGATGGCTATTGGGCCCACGATGCCTCGCGCGTGCAGAACTACACCCGCTTCAGCAAGGTCGACGATCAAGTGGCAAGCGGTGGCGTAGATGTCACCTGGCGCCTGCCGATGGAGCACGACCTCACCGTCAAGGGCGGTCTGGCGTACCTGGACAACGACCGCAGCGCATGGAACCGCGAGTTCCGGTTCCTGGCGTTGGACGGCCCGCTGCCGTTCCTGAACCAGTATCAGCGCGTGGATTATCTGCTCTCCGATTACAACATCAGCAACGATCTGCTGCGACTGCGCGAGACCACCGGCAGTTTCGGTGCGGCGGCCTACGACGCCACCTTGAAGGTCAAGGCGGCGTACCTGCAGGCCGAAGGCGAACTCGTGCCGACCCTGCGTGGCACGGTTGGCGTGCGCTATGAAGATGCCACCCAGGCGGTGCACCCGTACGACATTTTCAGCGGCACACGCCAGGACAGTGTGGCCCCATTGGAGAACAGCTACGCGCTGCCGTCGGCCACGCTGACCTGGAACTTCGCCGACAACCAGCAGCTGCGCTTCGGTGCGTCCAAGACCATCGCGCGGCCACAGTTCCGCGAAATGGCGCCGCAGCAGTATCTGGACCCGGATATCGATCGCCAGTTCTTCGGTAACCCGTTCCTGGTGGATAGCGAGCTGGTCAATCTGGATGCGCGTTACGAATGGTTCTTCGAACCGGGCCAGTACGTCACCGTCGGTGTGTTCTACAAGGACATCGACAAGCCGATCGAAGCCATCGTCAACGATGCACCCGGCGGCGGCATCGTGCAGAGTTTCATCAATGCGCCCAAGGCCAACCTCTACGGCATCGAGCTGGAAGCCAAGACGTATCTGGACCTGCCGATCGCTGCCGACTGGTGGGGCGACAAGCGCTTGTTCGTGTCCGGCAACTACACGCGCACCACGTCCGAGGTAAGTGCCAGCGCCGGCGACACCGTGCAGCCATTCGGCTTCAGCGCGCCAGTGCAGGCCAATTTGTTCATTCGCGATGGCTCCGCGCTGCAGGGGCAGTCGGACGACATCGCCAACCTGCAGATCGGTGTGGAAAGCGAGAGCACCAACAGCCAGGCCACCCTGATCGCCAACTACGTAGGCGAGCGGATCTCCGCACGCGGCCGTCCCGGCCAGCCGGATTACATCGACAAGCCGGGCACCTCGCTGGATCTGGTGATCCGGAAGGGGCTGGTGTGGTCGGGCGATACGTTGTCGGTGAATTTTGCAGCGCGCAACCTGCTCAAGACCAAGTATCAGGAATACCAGAAGGTGGGCAGCAACCGAGTGGACCTCTACAGCTACCAGCCCGGCATCAACTATGACATCAATGTGACAGCGCGCTTCTGATCCGCCACGCGCGGAAGGGGCAGCAAACGCCCGCTGTGCCTGGCACAGCGGGCGTTTGCGTTCTGCCTCACCTAGGCATGTGTCGGTACATGTCATAGATTTCTTCGAACTGACACATTGCTGCCGCATTCTGTCATCCGTTCGCAATCCTTAA
Organism: Xanthomonas cucurbitae; assembly: GCF_002939885.1. Lineage (GTDB taxonomy): Bacteria > Pseudomonadota > Gammaproteobacteria > Xanthomonadales > Xanthomonadaceae > Xanthomonas > Xanthomonas cucurbitae. Next base: position 72,054 of record NZ_MDED01000005.1, on the reverse strand, counting down.
GATGGATCTCTGCTTTGCAGCGCGTATCGCCCTCGTTGAGTGTCGTCATGTCGCTACGCGGTGCGCGCACGGCACTGGCCTGCGTGCTGGCTGTGCTGCTGGCGGTGCAGGCGCTGCGCCTGTTGTGGCTGCTGGTCACGCCGATCGGCCCGCTGGGCATGCGCACGCAGGCCATCGAGACGACATCGGATCTCTCAGCGCTTCGTCGCGACGTGTTCCATCGCACTGTCAGCGACGTCAACAGCGATGGCATCGTGCTGCATGGCGTGCGTGCCGGCGGTGCGCACGCGGCGGCCTATCTCAGTGATGGCAATGGTGGGCAAGGTGCCTACCGTGTTGGCGATACGGTGCTTCCCGGTGTGGTGGTGCAGGCGATCGCTGCCGACCATGTGCTGCTGCGCACCGGCAGCGGCGTGCGTCGCCTGGCACTGATCGATGCCACGCCGAAGGTGCCCGCCACCACGCCGCCAATGGCGGGCACGGCCGCTGCGGCGATGTCGAACGTGGGCAACGCGACCGATGCAACCACTGCAACCGCCGCCGCTGCGGCAGTCGACCCGCAACAGCTGTTGAGCAGCACCGGGTTGCGCGCAAGCGAAGACGGCAGTGGCTTCACGATCATGCCGCGCGGCGATGGCGCGCTGCTGCGCCAGGCCGGCCTGGTAGCCGGCGATGTGCTGACCCAGATCAACGGCCGCACCCTCGATGCCGAACACCTGCGCGAGTTGCAGGACGAACTGCGCGATGGCCAGGCGGCCACGCTGACTTATCGCCGCAACGGCCAGACCCACACCATGACCTTGAAGCGTCCGCAATGAGCGCCGTTCGTCCTGCCTGGCTGATCGCGGCCACGTTGTTGTTCTCGCTCCCTTTCATGCCGGCGATGCCGCTGTGCGCGGCCGATGCCCCGCCAGTGCGCCTGCAGGATGTGGATCTGCGCGCCTTCATCCAGGATGTCTCGCGCGCCACCGGCATCACCTTCATCGTGGACATCCGCGTGCAGGGCACGGTGAATGTGGCGCGCGCGCAGGTCATGTCCGAAGCCGATCTGCTGGGCATGCTGCTGGCGGTGCTGCGTGCCAACGGCCTGATCGCGGTGTCCAGTGGCCCATCCACCTACCGCATCATTCCCGACGACACCGCCGCGCAGCAGCCGGGCAGCGCGGCCAGTGGCAACCTGGGGTTTGCGACGCAGGTATTCACCCTGCAGCGGGTGGATGCGCGCAGCGCGGCAGAAATCCTCAAGCCGCTGGTCGGGCGCGGCGGTGTCATCATGGCGATGCCGCAAGGCAATAGCCTGCTGATCGCCGACTACGCCGACAACCTGCGGCGCATTCGCGGGTTGGTGGCGCAGATCGATACCGACCGCGCCGCCATCGATACGGTGAGCCTGCGCAACAGCTCGGCGCAGGAACTGGCGCGCACATTGACCTCGCTGTTCGGGCAGGCTGGCGAGCGCAGCGCGGTGTTGTCGGTGCTGCCGGTGGAGAGCAGCAATTCGCTGATCGTGCGCGGCGACCCGGCCCTGGTGCAGCGCGTGGTGCGCACGGCGGTGGATCTGGACGGGCGCGCCGAGCGCCGCGGCGATGTCAGCGTGGTGCGCCTGCAGCACGCCAGTGCCGAACAGCTGTTGCCGGTGCTGCAGCAACTGGTCGGGCAGACACCGGGCAACGAGGCGCAGCCCGGGCAGGACACGCGCTCCACTGCGGTGGACGTGGCCGCCGCCGGTGCTGCGCAGACGCAGGTGATTGCACCGGCGGCCGGCAAGCGGCCGGTGATCGTGCGCTATCCCGGCTCCAATGCCTTGATTATCAACGCCGACCCGGAAACGCAGCGCGCCTTGATGGGTGTGATCCGCCAGCTGGACGTGCACCGCGAACAGGTATTGGTGGAGGCGATCGTGGTAGAGATCTCCGACACTGCGGCCAAACGCCTGGGCGTGCAGCTGCTGCTGGCCGGCCGCAACGGTACCGTGCCCTTGCTCGCCACACAGTACAGCGGCGCTTCGCCGGGCATCGTGCCGCTGGCGGCGGCCGCGGCCGGCACCCGCAACGGCAATAGCGATGACGATTCGGTGCTGGAGCAGGCGCGCAATGTGGCCGCGCAATCCTTGCTGGGCTTGAGCGGCGGCCTGATCGGGCTGGCCGGGCAAAGCAACGATGCGGTGTTCGGCATGATTATCGACGCGGTCAAGAGCGACACCGGCTCCAACCTGTTGTCCACGCCCTCGATCATGACCCTGGACAACGAACAGGCGCGCATCCTGGTCGGCCAGGAGGTGCCGATCACCACCGGTGAGGTGCTGGGTGCGGCCAATGACAATCCCTTCCGTACCATCCAACGCCAGGACGTGGGCGTAGAGCTGGAAGTGCGCCCGCAGATCAACACCGCCGGTGGCATCACGTTGGCGATCAAACAGGAAGTCTCGGCCATTGCCGGGCCGGTGAGCACGCAGTCCTCCGAGCTGGTGTTCAACAAGCGCCAGATCGAAACGCGCGTGGTGGTGGAGAACGGTGCCATCGTCGCGCTCGGCGGCCTGCTCGACCAGAACGATCGCCAGACCGTGGAGAAGGTGCCGTTGCTGGGCGATGTGCCCGGCCTGGGTGCGTTGTTCCGGCACACGTCGCGCAATCGCGACAAGACCAACCTGATGGTGTTCATTCGCCCCACCATCATCCGCGACGCGGCCGATGCACAGCGCGTGACTGCGCCGCGCTACAACTACCTGCGCGATCGCCAGCTGGCCGATGGCGACCCGGAGGCCGCGCTCGATGCGCTGGTGCGCGACTATCTGCACGCGCAGCCGCCGCAGCAGCAGTTACCCGCGCCCCCATCGGTGCGCCCGGCGCCAGCCGTCACCCCCGCATCCGCCAGCCGTCCTGTGCAACGTTGAAGCCATGACCAGCGCACGCACCGCCATTTCCTATGCCTTCGCCAAGCGCCATGGTGTGGTGCTGCTCGGCGCGCAGGACACTGCACAGATCGGCCTGCGCGAAGGGGGCGACGTGCAGGCCTTGATCGAACTGCGTCGTGCGCTCGGCATGCCATTGCAGGTGCGTACGCTGGCGCCGGTGGTGTTCGACCGGCACGTCTCGGAAATCTACGCCGACGCCGGGCTGGAGCAGGGCGTGCAGGTCGAGGCATTGGACCTGCATGGCAGCCTGGATTCGTTGATCGACGACATCCCCACCGCCGATCTGCTCGACAGCCAGGACGATGCGCCGATCATCCGCCTGATTAACGGCATCATCGCCGAGGCCGCGCGGCTGGGTGCTTCCGACGTGCATCTGGAATCCTATGAATCGCGTCTGCGCGTCCGGCTGCGCGTGGATGGCGTGATGCGCGAGGCGGCCACCTTACCCGGCCGGATCGCCCCCTTGCTGGTGTCGCGGGTCAAGGTGATGGCGCGGCTGGATATCGCCGAAAAACGCATTCCGCAGGACGGCCGCGTGTCACTGGTGATGGGGGCCAAGGCGCTGGACGTGCGCGTGTCCACCTTGCCCACGCGTAGCAGCGAGCGGGTGGTGTTGCGTATCCTGGACAAGGAGCAGGGCACCTTGTCGCTGGCGCAGTTGGGCATGCCGCCGGCGGTGATGCACACCGTGCAGCGTGCCCTGCAGGTACCCAACGGCATCGTGCTGGTGACTGGCCCCACCGGCTCGGGCAAGACCACCACGCTGTATGCAGCGCTGAGCCTGCTCAACGATGGATCGCGCAATATCCTCACCGTCGAGGACCCGGTGGAATACGCCATCGACGGCGTTGGCCAGACCCAGGTCAATGCACGCGTCGGCATGACGTTTGCGGCCGGCCTGCGCGCCATCCTGCGCCAGGACCCGGATGTGGTGATGATCGGCGAGATCCGCGACACCGAGACTGCGCAGATCGCGGTGCAGGCCAGCCTCACCGGCCATCTGGTGCTTTCCACCGTGCACACCAACGATGCGGTCGGCGCGGTCACGCGCCTGCGCGACATGGGCATCGAGCCATTCTTGCTCGCGTCCAGCCTGCGATTGATCCTGGCGCAGCGGCTGGTACGGCGGCTATGCACGCAGTGCCGCACGCCGCGCCCGCTGGACGCCGCCACGCGCGAGTTGCTGGATTCCCACGCAGACGACGCCGCCACTGTGTATGCGGCCGTGGGCTGCAGCGCCTGCCACCAAAGCGGCTACGCCGGGCGCGTGGGCATCTACGAAGCCATTGCGGTGGACGATGCGCTGCGCCGGCTGATCGGCGACAACGCCGACGAAGACGCCTTGGCGGCGGTGGCTTTCGACCGCACGCCACGGCTGGGCGATGCCGCGCGTGCCGCGGTGCTGCAAGGCCTCACCACGCTGGAAGAAGCCTTGCGCGTCGCCCGCCAGCAGGACGATGCGCATGCCGCGGTTTGAGTACACCGTGCTCGACCTGCAGGGGCGCAGCCGCCAGGGCGTCATCAGCGCCGACAGCGTGCAGGGCGCACGGGCGCAGCTGGAACAGCGGCAATGGGTGCCGGTGCGCGTGGATGCTGCCGCCACGACGGCGACCGCCATGCGCGCAGCGCGCTTCAGCGGCAAGGACCTGGTGCTGTTCACCCGCCAGCTCGCCACGCTGGTGGAAACCGCACCGCTGGAAGAAGCCTTGCGCACCATCGGCAGCCAGTCCGAACGCCGCGGCGTGCGCCGGGTCACCATCCAGACCCATGCGCTGGTGGTGGAAGGATTTCGCCTGTCCGATGCAATGGCGCGCCAGGGCAACGCGTTCCCGCCGCTGTATCGCGCCATGGTGGCCGCCGGCGAAAGTGCAGGCGCCTTGCCGCAGGTGCTGGAGCGGCTGGCCGATCTGCTGGAACGCCAGGCGCAGGTGCGCAGCAAGTTGCAGTCTGCGTTGGTCTACCCGGCGGCGCTGGCACTGACCGCCGGCGCGGTGGTGATCGTACTGATGACCTTCGTAGTGCCCAAGGTGGTGGACCAGTTCGATTCGATGGGCCGCGCCTTGCCCTGGCTGACGCGGGCGGTGATCGGTGTGTCCAATTTTTTGCTGCACGCAGGTATTCCATTGCTGATCGCCATGGTGGTCGCTGCGTTCGCTGCGGCACAGCTGCTCAAGCGGCCGGCGCCGCGGCTGGCGGCAGATCGCGCCATCCTGCGCGCGCCCTTGCTGGGCCGGCTGATGCGCGACCTGCATGCCGCGCGGATGGCACGCACGCTGGCGATCATGGTCAACAGCGGCCTGCCGTTGATGGAAGGGCTGATGATTGCCGCACGCACCGTGGACAACCGCGCCTTGCGGCTGGCCACCGACAGCATGGTCAGTGCCATCCGCGAAGGCGGCAGCCTGGCCGCGGCGATGAAGCGCGCGGGCGTGTTCCCGCCCACGCTGCTGTACATGGCCTCCAGCGGCGAGAACAGCGGACGGCTGGCGCCGATGCTGGAACGCGCCGCCGATTACCTGGAACGCGAGTTCGAATCCTTCACTACCGCGGCAATGAGCCTGCTGGAGCCGGCCATTATCGTGCTGCTCGGCGGCGTGGTGGCGGTGATCGTGCTGTCGATCCTGTTGCCGATCCTGCAATTCAACACCCTGGCGCTTGGTTGAGCGCCGCCGTCCTTTCGGAGATTCACATGCAACCCATCCAGTCTCTTGCATCTGCCGGCGCGCGCCCGCTGCGTGGCCGCGCGCGCGGCTTCACCCTGGTCGAGTTGATGGTGGTCATCGTCATCATCGGCCTGCTCGCCACCGTGGTGATGATCAACGTGATGCCCAGCCAGGACCGTGCCATGGTCGAAAAGGCGCGCGCCGATGTCGCGGTGCTCGAACAGGCGCTGGAAACCTATCGCCTGGACAACCTCAGCTATCCCACCACCGAACAGGGCCTGCAGGCCTTGCTCGCCGCGCCGAGCGGCCTGGCCCGGCCGGAGCGCTACCGGCAAGGCGGCTATATCCGTCGTTTGCCGGAAGACCCATGGGGGCATGCGTATCAGTATCGCCGTCCGGGCCGTAACGGTGGCTTCGACGTCTATTCCTTCGGTGCCGACGGCGCCGAAGGCGGCGATGCCGACAACGCCGACATCGGCAACTGGCGCTGAGCCAAGGCATGCTCACCGCACACCTCCGCCTGCAAGGCTGTGCATCGCGCCACGCGCGTGCGGGCGTGCATGGTTTCACCTTGCTGGAAGTGTTGGCCGTGCTGGTCATCACCGCGCTGGCCAGCACGCTGGTGGTGATGACACTGCCCGACACCCGGCGCGATCTGCACGACCAGGCCGATGCGCTGGCCAGCGCACTGGTCAACGCGCGCGACGAGGCCATCCTGAGCCTGCGCATGGTCGAGGTGATCGTCGATACCGGCGGCTATACCTTCCGTCGTCAGGCGCGGCAGCAGTGGGTAGCGCTCGACGAAAAACCGTTCGCTGCCACGCGCTGGCCAGCCGGTGTGCAGGCCGAGCTTCCCGCCGGTGCCACGCAGCTGAGCGTGCGCTTCGACCCCACCGGGGCGGCCACGCCGCAACGCATCGCCCTGGCCGACGGGCAGCAACAGCTCCAGGTGCTGGTGGACGCCGCCGGCGGGGTACGGGTCGATGCGCCGCATCGGTAATCGCCAGGCCGCGTCCGGCTTTTCGCTGCTGGAATTGATGGTCGCACTGGCCATCTTCGGCATGGCGGTGGTCGGGCTATTGAATCTTTCCGGCGAAAGCACGCGCACGGCGGTGGTGCTGGAAGAACGCGCACTGGCGGCCTTGGTGGCAGAAAACCAGGCGATCGAGGCGATGCTTGCGCCCACCGCCGCTGCGCTGGCGCCTGCGCGCGGGCAGGAACTGCTGGGTGGCCGCAGCTGGGATTGGCAGCGCCAGGCCATGCCGGCCGGCGCCGGCATGGTGCGTATCGAGGTACAGGTGCGTGCCGCAGGCCAGACGCAGGAAATTGCCAGCCTGAGCGCGTTGCGGAGCGTGCAATGAGCGGTCCACGTCGCGTGGCCGGCTTCACCTTGATCGAACTGCTGGTGGCGCTGGCGGTGTTTGCGCTGGTGGCAGCTGCGGCGGTGGTGGTGATGCGCCAGAGCATCGAGCAACGCGATGCGGTCCGCCAACGCTTGCAGCAGGTGCGCGATGTCCAGCTGGCCCATGGCCTGCTGCGCAGCGATCTGCAACAGGCGGCGGTGCGGCGCACGCGCAATGGCGATGGCAGCACCGCGCGCACGGCCTTCATCGCCAGTGCACCGGGAATCCGGGGGCCGTTGTTCGGCTTCGTGCGGCGCGGCTGGAGCAATCCGGATCAAACGCCGCGTGCGTCGCTGCAGTACGTGGAGTATCGCGTGGTCGAAGGGCGCCTGGAGCGCAGTGCGCGCCCGGCACTGGATGGTGCAGCGGCCGCAACGCCGCAGGTGCTGTTGCGCGGCGTGCGATCGGTGGTGGTGGCGTTTCATTACCGTGCGCAATGGAGCGATGGCTGGAGCGGCGGACTGGAAGCGCTGCCGGACGCGATCTCGCTGGAGCTAGACCTGGAGCAGTGGGGACGCGTGCGCCAGGTGTTCCTGCTGCCGGAGGGCCGCGCATGAGCGCGTTGCATGCACCTGCGCGGCAACGCGGCGTCGCGCTGTTGACGGTGTTGTTGCTGGTGGCGGTGATGACGCTGCTGATGGTGGCCGTGCTGGACGATCTGCGCTTTGGCCTGCGTCGTAGTGGCAATGGCGAGGCGATGACGCAGGCGCAGTGGTATGCGCTGGGCAGCGAGACGGTTGCACGACAACGCCTGCAGGCGCTGGCCAGGCGCGACCCGCTGCGCACCACGCTGGAGGGCGGCTGGAACGACCAGCCGGTCAGCTTCCCGCTGGACGATGGCATGGTGAGCGTTCGGCTGCGCGACCGTGGCAGCTGTTTCAACCTCAATAGCGTGGTCGCCGGCGCGCCCGAGCAATGGCAGCGTAGCGACGACGGTGCGCGCCAGTACCAGGCACTGCTGGAGGCGCTGGGCATCGCGCCGCCACAGGCGCAGGCGCTGACCGATGCGCTGGTGGACTGGATCGACAGCGACGGCCAACCCGGCGCACAGGGCGCGGAAGACGATCAGTATCTGCAATCGGCCGTGCCGCTGCGGACCGGAGCGACCCTGCTGGCCGGTGTCAGCGAGCTGCGCGCCATCGCCGGCTACACCCCCGAGCGCATCGCGCTGCTGCAGCCGTATCTGTGCGCGCTGCCGGAAGGGCGGCTGTCGCCGGTCAACATCAACACGCTGCGCCTGCAGGATGCGCCGGTACTGGTGGCGCTGACCGAGGGCCGGCTGGAGCTGCCCGCCGCACGCCGGGTGATCGCCGCGCGCCCGGCCGGCGGATGGCGCGATCCAGCGGTGTTCTTCAACACGCCGGCCCTGCTGCAGGTTGCCCCGTCGAATGCAGTGCTGCAGCAGGTGCAGTTGCGCACCACGTATTTTTCTCTCTTCAGCGAGGTCGAGCATGCCGGTGCGCAGGTCATGCTGGAAGCCTTGTTGCAGCAAGACCCGGCCGGCCGCGTGCGGCTGGTGGCACGGCAATGGAGCCCGGACGCATGATGACCACGCTGGTTCTGCTGCCGGCCGAGGCCGCAACGCTGCCAACCGCCGTGCATGTGGATGCGCACGGGCAGGTGGTCTGGCAAGGCGAGTGCAGCGTACGGCCTGCGCCGGACGGACGCAGCGTGCTGGTGGTGCCCGGCGCCGATGTGCAGCTGCGCTGGATGGCCTTGCCCGGGCACAGCATGGCGCAATCGGTGGCCGCCGCACGCCTGCAATTGGCCGAACACCTGGCAGTGGACGCGCAGACCCTGCATGTGGCGATTGCCTCCCAACCGGACGCCGATGGCATGCGCCTGGTCGCAGCGGTGGATGCGGCGGTGATGCAGCATTGGCTGGAACGCGCTGCAGGCGTGGGAATCGTTCCCGATGCGGTGGTGCCGGACTGCCTGCTGCTGCCCGTGCCGGCCGCCGAGCAGCCGCCGGTGCTGCTGCAATGGGACGGGCGCTGGCTGTTGCGCGCACCGCGCCTGGCTTGCAGCCTGGAGCCGCCGCTTGCGCAGGTGCTGATTGCCTGGCTTGCCGCCGCGCCAGTACTGCCGCCGGATCCGGATCTGCAGCAGACCATCGCGCAGTTCGCCCGACATGCCGCCACCGCGCCGATCGATCTGCGCCAGCAAGGCTTTGCGGTGGTCGCCCGCCAGCGCGCTGTCAGGCGCATGCCCACGCTGCCGCTTCTGGTTGCGCTGGTGGTGCTGTCGCCGCTGCTGCTGTTGCTTGCGCAGACCTTGCGCTACGAAATCGGTGCGCAGCTGCTGCAGCGGCGCACCGTCGCGCTGCTTGGCAGTAGCGACACCCAGCGGCCATCCGATGCGGCCGCAGCGCAGGCCAGCGCAGCAACGCCGGAGGCATTCGCCTCACGCCTGGCCACTGTTTTTTCCGCAGTGGAGTCGGCGCCGGGCGTAGAGCTGGATGCACTGGCGTATCAGCACACCGGCGCGATACGCATCACCCTGCTGCATGCCGATGCGGCGCAGCTGCAGACTGTCACCACCCACTTGCATGCTGCAAGCTGGCAGCTACAACCATCGCCAAGTGGACCTCGGGATGCGCGCTCAAGCACCACCTTGCAACTGGAGCCGCCACGATGAAACACCGCTTGCAGACCTGGTGGCAGGCGCGTGCGCCGCGTGAGCGCGGCATGCTGGCGATCATGCTGCTGGCCGTGGCCGCCTTCGTGGGGTGGTACGCGCTGTTGCTACCACTGCGGCACTGGAAGGACAGTGCTCAATCCCGCTATGACCATGCTGCCGAAACGCTGCTCGCTGCGCGCGCTTCACAACGCGCCGCTACAGTGACGGCAGTCCCCCTTGAGCGCATTTTGCGCAGCGCCCGCGAGGCCACTATCGCCATCACCCATCACCGCGTCGGCCCCACCGGGACGCTGGACCTGCAGATCGATCGCGTGAGCAGTGCCAGCCTGTTTGCCTGGCTGGAACAGTTGCGCCAGCGCGACCATCTGGCACCGGCGCAACTCGACATCACCCGCCGCGACGACCAGCTGCAAGCGCACATCATCTTGCAGGGCATTACGCCATGAGGGCATTGCGCTGGGCGCTGCTGGGCATGCTGCTGCTGGCCACGGGCGTGATCGCCACCTTGCCGCTGCGCCTGCTGTTGCCGGCGCAGCGCCTGCCGTTCTCCGCGCTGGAAGCGCAGGGCTCGATCTGGAACGGCACCCTGCGCGAGGTCCATTGGAACAGCCTGCTGCTGGGCGATGTCGGCGTGCGCCTGCATGTGGTGCCGTTGCTGCGTGGGCAACGCCAGGTGCAGCTGCGCTCGGCCACCGTGCAAGCGGTTGCCCTGCAGGGCGCACGGCAGGGCGTGGAGCAGGCCAATGGCCGGTTGTTGCTACGCAAGCCTGGCGGGGTGACCTTGATGGATCTGTCGATCGATCTGCGCGATGTCCGCGCGGTTTTCGATACCACCCGCTGCATCCAGGCCGGCGGCGATGTCGCCATGCAGATCATTCCCAGCGAGGGCGGCGAGGCCGCCGGATTGCTGCCGCTGCGCCTGCGCGGCAGCCCGCGTTGCGTGGACGATGCAGTGATGCTGGCACTCACCCCCGATGGCGGCCTGCCGGATGGCGTGCAGTTGAATGCTGAACTACGCCTGCAACGCGACGGCCGCTGGCAGTGGCGCACCCAGGTCGCGCCAGGCTCCGATACCGCCCTGCAGCTGGGCCTGCAGCTGCTCGGCTTCACGCAGACGCCGGAGCGCTGGCTGGTACGGCGCGACGAAGGGCAGCTGTAGATCTGCCGGCAGGGTTGATCGGTCACTCTGCTGCCTGCACTGCACTGCAATGGGTCTGAATCCCAGTTCGGCACGCCATTGCCGCTGTCCTGTCAGGGCGTCTTGCCAGGCCTTGCCGCCGTGGCATCAGGCAGACCAATGCGTGGCTGTCCCGGGATTCCATACCAGTGCGCCGGCCAGCCGGAGAGTAAACTCTCTGCCGAATCGGCGCTTTGTCAGTCCCGTGCGCGCCGGGGCTGGTGCGCTGCCGCCGATTGGTACTATATTGGACCTATCGAATTTAGGCGGGCGGGAACAACGATGGCCAAGGCCAGGGCGGACGCCGACAAGCGACTGGACGAGCTGCACCTGGACGCGTCGGCGCCAACCCCGTTGTACCTGCAGTTGGCCGGCAAGCTCACCGATGCCATCCGTGGCGGCCAGTGGAAGGCCGGCGAAGCGCTGCCGGCCGAGCGCCAGCTGTGCGAGCGCCTGCAGATCTCGCGGGTGACCCTGCGCCAGGCGGTGGACGTGCTGGTCGAACAAGGTCTGGTCTCGCGCCGGCAGGGCGCCGGTACCTTCGTCACCACCCAGATCCAGCACCAGCTCAGCGGCCTCACCAGTTTCAGCGAGACGCTGCGCATCAAGGGCTACGAGCCGGGCACGCGTTGGCTGGAGCGGCGCCTGCGTCCGGCGCATGGCGAAGAGATCCTGCGGCTGAGCCTGTCGCCGGATGCGTCGGTGGCCTCCCTGACGCGCCTGCGCAGCGCCGACGACCGCGTGATGGCCTACGAACATGCGGTGCTGCCGCAGCGCATCGTCGCCGACCCGCAACAGATAGGCGATTCGCTCTATAGCTATCTGGATGCGCAAGGCACCCCGGTGGTGCGCGCACTGCAGTACTTCCGCGCGATCAACCTGCCGGCGCGGCTGGCCGAACATCTGCGCATGAAAACCGGCGAGGCAATCCTGCACGTGGTACGCGTGGGCTACGCCCGCGACGGTAGCGCGATCGAATTGACCGACACGTATTGCCATAACGACTTCTACGACTTCGTCGCCGAACTGCGCCGCTGACGCCGACGGCATTCCTGCACGACACTTCCAGAGCCAGCCGATCCATGACTACTGCCAGGCCCGCAAACCCCGTTGTCTCGATCGCCATCGTCGGCGCGCTGTTCTTCATCATCGGCTTTTTCACCTGGATCAACGGGCCGCTGATTACCTTCGTGCGGCTGGCGTTCGATCTCAACGAGGTCAACGCCTTCCTGGTGCTGATGGTGTTCTACCTGTCGTACTTCTTCCTGGCGTTGCCGTCGTCGTGGATTCTCAAGCGCACCGGCATGAAGAAGGGCCTGGCGCTGAGCCTGGTGGTGATGGCGGTGGGCGCGGCGGGCTTCGGCCAGTTCGCCACCCAGCGCTGGTATCCGGGCGCGCTGGGCGGCTTGTTCGTGATCGGTAGCGGGCTGGCGTTGCTGCAGACCGCGATCAACCCCTACATCAGCATCCTCGGGCCGATCGAAAGCGCGGCGCGGCGCATCGCGCTGATGGGTATCTGCAACAAGATCGCCGGCATCCTGGCCCCGATCCTGATCGGTACGCTGGTGCTGCACGGTATCGGCGATCTGTCTGCGCAGGTGGCCAGCGCCGATGCCGCGACCAAGGAAACCTTGCTCACTGCATTCGCCGCCAAGATCCATGCGCCTTACCTGGTGATGTCCGGCGTGCTGCTGCTGTTGTCCACCGGCGTGCTGTTCTCGCCGCTGCCCGAACTCCGGGCTGCCGAGGCCAACGCCACGCCCGGCGCCAAGACCGGCAGGCAGAAGCACAGCATCTTCCAGTTTCCACACCTGTGGCTGGGCGTGCTGTGCCTGTTCGTCTACGTGGGCGTGGAGGTGATGGCCGGCGATGCCATCGGCACCTATGGCCATGGGTTCAACCTGCCGCTGGACAGCACCAAGCTGTTCACCTCCTACACCCTGGGCGCGATGCTGCTGGGCTATATCGCCGGGCTGGTGCTGATCCCCAACGTCATTTCGCAGGCGCGCTACCTGAGCGTGTCGGCGGTACTGGGCGTGCTGTTCTCGCTGGGTGCGTTGTTGACCCATGGCTACGTGTCGGTGGGCTTCGTTGCCGCGCTCGGGTTCGCCAACGCGATGATGTGGCCGGCGATCTTTCCGTTGGCCATTCGCGGGCTCGGCCGCTTCACCGAAATCGGCTCGGCGTTGCTGGTCATGGGCATTGCCGGCGGCGCGATCATTCCGCAGCTGTTCGCCATCCTCAAACAGCATTACGACTTCCAGGTCGTGTTCGCTGCGCTGATGGTGCCGTGCTATCTGTACATCCTGTTCTATTCGCTGCGCGGTCACCGTGTGGGCCTGCCGGCCCAGGCCAAGTGAGCGAAGCGGCATGATGCGTTCCGACGACCAAGGTACATCCATGCGCAGGCCCACCATCAAAGACGTCGCCGAGCGCGCCAAGGTCTCGCTGAAGACAGTGTCGCGCGTCATCAACAACGAGCCTTCGGTGATGCAGGCCACGCGCGCGCGCGTATTGCGCGCCATCGCCGATCTGGACTACGAGCCCGACCCGTCCGCGCGCAACCTGCGCAGCGGCACGCCGTTCGTGATCGGTCTGGTCTACGACAACCCCAACCCGTACCACATCATCGGCATCCAGAACGGCGTGCTTGCCGCCTGCCGTGAGACCGGCTTCGGCCTGCAGATCCATCCCTGCGATTCCACCTCGCCGCTGCTGGCCGAGGAACTGGCCGAATGGGTGCAGCGTTCGCGCCTGGCCGGCGTGGTGCTGACCGCGCCGATGTCCGAGCGCCCCGAACTGCTGGCCGGCCTGGCTGCACGCGGCATCAAGAGCGTGCGCATCATCGCGGCCACCGACGACCCGGGCGATGGTCACTGCGTGTATATCGACGACCGCGATGCGGCCTATGAGATCACCGAGCACCTGATCCAGCTCGGTCATCAGCGCATCGGTTTTCTCTGGGGCGGGCCGCAGCATCGTTCCAGCGGCGAGCGCTATGCCGGCTACGAGGCTGCGTTGAAGGACTATGGCATCCCGCTGGACAAGCATCTGGTGATTCCCGGTGACTACACGTTCGACGATGGGTTCCGTGGTGCGCGCCGGCTGCTGTCGCTGCGCGAACCGCCCACCGCCATCTTCGGCAGCAATGATGAAATCGCTGCCGGCGTGCTGGCCGCGGCCAAGTCCACCGGCATGAACGTGCCGTACCAGTTGTCGATCGCCGGCTTCGAAGACAGCCCGTTCTCGCGGCAGTCGTGGCCGACGCTGACCACCGCCAAGCAGGCTACCGACGACATCGCGCGGCATGCCGCACGCCTGCTCATCAGCCAGCTGCGCAGCGATGCCTACGACGACCAGCCCGCGCAACTGCAGAACCGCGGCTTCGTGCCGCAACTGGTGGTGCGCGGTTCCACCGCACCGGCGCAGACGCCGGCCAGCAAGTCCCTTCCTCCCGAATCCGCCTGAGTCCAGATGAGCCTCCCCCCAGAAACCGAGACCCTGATGTTCCGCGAGGCGGCGCAGACCGCCGACGTGGTGGCCGCACAGTTCGTGCGCAACGCCGGCACCATTGCCGCGCTGGCGCAGTCGCTGCGCGAGAACCCGCCGCCGTTCGTGGTGACCTGCGCACGCGGCAGTTCCGATCACGCGGCAACATATGCCAAGTACCTGTTCGAAACGCAGCTGGGCATCGTCACTGCCTCTGCATCGCCGTCGGTGGGCTCGGTGTATGTGGCGCCGCTGCAACTGCGTGGCGCGCTGTACATCGTGATCTCGCAATCGGGCAAGAGCCCGGACCTGTTGCGCAATGCCGAGGCCGCAAAGGCCGCCGGTGCGCGCGTGGTGGCGCTGGTCAACGTGGAGGATTCGCCGTTGGCGCAACTGGCCGAGGTGGTGATTCCGCTCGGCGCCGGCCCGGAAAAGAGCGTGGCGGCCACCAAGAGCTACCTCGCCTCGCTCGCGGCGGTGCTGCACCTGGGTGCCGTATGGAAGAACGATCCCGCACTGCTCGCCGCTGTGGATGCGTTGCCGCAACAACTGCGTAGCGCCTGGCAGGCGGATTGGTCGGCACTGACCACCGGTTTGACTCCCGCGCACAACCTGTTCGTGCTCGGCCGCGGCCTGGGCTTGGGCGCGGCGCAGGAGGCGGCGCTAAAATTCAAGGAAACCTGCGGCCTGCACGCCGAGGCGTACAGCTCGGCCGAGGTCAAGCACGGCCCGATGGCGTTGGTTGGCCCCGGCTTCCCGGTGCTGGTGTTCGCCCAGCCCGATGAAACCGGCGCAGGTACACGCGCACTGGCAGAAGAATTCCGCGCCCGCGGCGCCCAGGTATGGCTAGCCGCGCCCGATGGCGACCTGCCGCTGGCCGATGCCGCGCACCCGGCCTGCGCACCGCTGCTCACCGTGCAGAGCTTCTATCGCGCGATCAACGCATTGGCACTGCAGCGCGGCCATAACCCCGATCTGCCGCCGCATTTGAACAAGGTCACGGAAACCGTTTGAACATGGATGCTTCCCCGATTCAAGCGCTGTGCAATGCGCGCGTGTTGACCGATGACGGCTTGCAGGACGGCCTGGCCGTGCTGCTGGACGGTGCGCAGATTGAGGCAGTCGTGCCAGCCGACGATGCACGCGTGGCGCAGGCGCACGCGCGCGTGGACCTGGGCGGCGCCACCTTGCTGCCGGGCTTCATCGACATCCAGGTCAACGGCGGCGGCGGGGTGTTGTTCAACAACGCCCGCGATCCGCAGGCGCTGGCCACCATTGCCGCGGCCCACCGCCGCTTCGGTACCACCGGCCTGCTGCCGACGCTCATCAGCGACACCGCGCAGGTGATGGCCGAAGCGATCGAGGCCACCCGCGCTGCCATCGCGCACGGTGTGCCGGGCGTACTCGGCATCCATCTGGAAGGCCCTTATCTCAGCCCTGCACGCAAGGGCACGCACGACGCGCGCAAGTTCCGCGTGCCGGACGCGCATGAAATTGCGGTGGATACCTCGCTGGATAACGGCGTGACCCTGATTACGCTGGCGCCGGAGCGCGTGCCGCTGGACGACATTCGCGCCTTCGTGGCCGGCGGTGCGATCGTATTTGCCGGGCATACGGCTGCAACCTACGAGCAGGCGCGCGACGGCATTGCTGCCGGCGTGCGGGGTTTCACCCATGTCTATAACGCGATGTCGCAACTGGCCGGGCGCGAGCCCAATGCCGTGGGCGCCGCCCTGGAAGATCCCGACGTGTGGTGCGGCGTTATCGTCGATGGCGTGCACGTGCATCCGGCCAGCCTGCGTGTGGCGTTGGCGGCCAAGCCGCGCGGCAAGTTGCTGCTGGTGACCGACGCCATGCCGATGGTGGGCAGCGAGAGTGCCAGCTTCGATCTGTACGGCGAAACCATCACTGCCGTGGATGGCGTGGTGCGCAATGCCGACGGCGCTCTTGCTGGCTCGGCGCTGGACATGGCTACCGCCGTGCGCAACAGCGTGCGCTGGCTGGGCGTGGACCTGGCTGAAGCCGCACGCATGGCGTCCACCTATCCGGCGCAATGCATCGGCCTGGGCGAACGCCTGGGCCGCATCGCACCCGGCTACCAGGCCGACCTGGTGCTGGTGGATGCCGATGTGCAGGTGTTGAACACCTGGGTCGCCGGCCAGCGCGAGTGAGAGCGAGACAGTCCGCCGGCATCGCCGGCGGGCGCGGCGAATCGGCGAAGGCGAGCGGCGGACTCGCGCAGGCATCTCACACCCTGCTGACTCTACGCCGCGCAGTGCAACATTTCGCTGCGCAGCCTGCTCGCGTCACGCGGCGTGGCGCAATGGTCTGCATGCGTGGCCGCTGCGAATGCGACACGGATCACGTTGTCATCCCATTATCGACAGCAACCGTACCCTATCCCGCATAAAACCAGGCAGTTGATGACCATTGGTTGACAGTGCCACTGGCGGAAGGCACCTTCGCTGATAACGTTGTCAGCGAACAGGAGCTTGTTCCTGTCGATCACATCATTGCCAGCCGACCATGCGTCGGTCTGGCAGCTCGATCTGCGCGCAGAACGTGCGTGCGGGTCACCGCTCGCAATCCGGCGCAGGGGACGGATTGCAGCACCACGCGCGCCGCGCTCCAGTGCAGCCCATCGGTTGCGGCCTGACGTACTCGCCACGAGGTCAATGCAATGCTGTTTCCCCGCCTGTTTTCGTTATCTGTCGATGCAATCCGCATGACTGTTGCGCAGCCAATCGCTGCGATCGCCGGCCCGATGCAGGGGGTTGGCGCGCCATCGCACACGGGTGTGCGCAGGCAACCGCCGCAACGCACGCCACTGGGCGCGGCGGTCCGCGCCCTGCTGATCGGTGGCACCGCGATGAGCGGCGCGCTGGTGCTTCCCGCGTCTGCGCAGCAGCAGTCGGCACCAGCGCCCGCACCAGCACCGCCTGCACCGGCCGCTGCACAACAACAGCCGCCAGCCAATCCTTCGGTCGCCACGCTGGACGAGGTCAAGGTGGTGGGCTACCAGGCCAGCCTGGGCAAGGCGCTCAACGTCAAGCGCAATGCCGATGCGATCGTGGATGCGATCAGCGCCGAGGATATCGGCAAGTTTCCCGACACCAACGTGGCCGAATCCTTGTCGCGGCTCTCCGGCATTACCGTGGATCGCCAATTTGGCGAAGGCGAGAAAGTCAGCATCCTCGGGACCGACCCGGCACTCAATCGCGTGCTGCTCAACGGCCAGACCATTGCCTCCACCAGCTGGGGCGGCGATCCCAACGACCCGGATAGCCGTTCGTTCAACTACAGCACGCTGGCACCGGAAGTGGTCGGTCTGATGGAGGTCTACAAGACCCCCGAGGCGCGCATCGACGAAGGCTCCATCGGCGGTACCGTGATCGTGCACACGCGCAAGCCACTGGAACTCGATCGCAACACGCTCACTGGTACCGTGAGCTACGGTTACAACGATCGCTCCGAGGAGGGCAAGCCGAACGCCTCCGCACTCTACAGCTGGAAGAACCAGGACGAGACCTTCGGCGTGTTGACCTCGGTGATGCGGTCCCAGCGCGTGCTGCGCCGCGAAGGCGTGGAGATCTTCGGTTACGACGATGTCGCCGGCGCCGCGTTTCCGCCTGCGGTGGTCGGCAACAACACCGGTGTGTTTCCCACCTCGATCAACACCGCGCTGTTCCAGCAGACGCGCAAACGCGATGGCATCAGCGCTGCGCTGCAGTGGAAGCCCGATGCCGACTTCGAACTCAATCTGACCGGTCTGTACGTCACCGAGAATTTCGACAACTACAACCAAAGCCGCTACGGCTACTGGGGATCCAACCCCGGCGATGCACAGGCGCTGGGTTTCGAAAACGGCGTGGCCACCTCCGGCACCTTCGGCGATCAGTCCACCACGTTCCTGGATGGCTACCTGCGCAACAGCGATGTCAGCACCGGCAGCATCCACCTGCGCGCCGACTGGCATGGCGACGGCTGGAACGCTTCCAGCCAGGTCGGCTACACCAGCTCGCAGGGCGGCGCCGAGCGTATCTACGGCATCCAGTTCCGCAACCTGGCCGGCTACAGCTACACCATCGACGGGCGCCGCACTGCGATGGACTACACCACCGAGCCTACCAACGCCGCGGCGATGCAGCTCAACAATGCCTCGGCCAGCCATAGCCCGCAGTACGACAAGGAGCGTTACCTGCAGCTGGATTTCGACCATGCCGTGGAGTGGGGCCCGTTCACGCAACTGCTCACCGGCATCAAGCTGACCAATCATGCCACCGGGCAGTCGTCCTACAGCCGCACCTGGGCGCCGAAGGATGGCAGCACGCTGGTGGATTTTTCGCCAGGTACCACGCCATCCGGCTACCTGGACGGCCTGTCCACCAGCGCCGACATGCAGCGCTGGTCCACCATCGGGCGCGCTGCGATCAGCCGCTACATCGGTGGCCTGGAAGGCGATGCCGGGCTGCCGATCAGCTATGCAGGCAACTACAGCATCGAGGAGCAGAACCGCGCCTGGTTCCTGCAGGGCAACTTCTCCGGCGAGCGCTATCGCGGCAACATCGGCGTGCGCTATGTGCACACCCGCGATTCCACCGATGGCTTCAGCTATGCGCCAGGCGGCAGCTACACGCCGGTCAACTTTCTCAGCAGCTACGGCAAATGGTTGCCGGCCTTCAACATCGCCTACGACCTGCGCGACGATCTGATGCTGCGTTTCGCCGCCTCCAAGGTCATCGCACGGCCGCGCTATACCAACATGACCCCGTATGTGGCTACCGACGACACCACCTTGACCGCCTCCACCGGCAACCCCGGCCTGCGCCCGTACGAGTCCACCAACCTGGGTGCGTCGCTGGAATGGTACTTCGACGACAGCAGCCTGCTCAGCGCCGAGTTCTTCTCGCGCGATATCTCCAACTACATCCTCACCACCGTGCAGGACCGGGTGTTCTTCAACAACGCCACGGGTGGGTCGAGCACCTACCAGACCTCGGTCCCCACCAATGCCGGCGATGCCAAGGTGCAGGGGGTGGCGCTCAACCTGCAGCACAATTTCGGGAATGGCTTCGGTGTGGTGGCCAACTACACCTATTCCGACGCCAATACCGACGGCGACTACAGCCTGCCGTACAACTCGCGCAACGCCTACAACATCAGCCCGTACTACGAGCAGGGCAAGTGGAGTGCGCGGGTGAACCTGGGCTGGCGTTCGGAATACTTCACCCAGATCGGCCGGCTCAACGGCCAGCAGATGACCGATGCCTTCACCCAGGTCGATGCCTCGTTCGGCTACCAGGCCACCGAGCGGCTGCGCGTGGCGCTGGAAGCCACCAACCTGCTGGACGAAACCTACTTCAGCTACATCGGCAACAAGAACCAGCCGTACTACCTCTACAAGAATGGCCGGTCGTTCATGCTGAGCCTGAATTTCAAGCTATAACTGCGAGTGAGCGGCTGCGTGATGCAGCCGCTACGGCGGACTGCTCAAGCCCGTTGCGTAGTGCCCTCGTGAGTGCCTGGATCGTCGCCAGCACGCACGGCCGCAATCGCGGCAATGCGGGCTTTCGCCAAGGCCTCGCCGATCTGCGGGCCTTGCAGACCTTCGGCGGCCAGGTCGCGTGCATGGATGGCCAGCGCAGCGGCGTGCAGGCGCTTGAGCTGTTCGCCTTGCGGGTACGCGGCGTCTGCGCTGCCCAGCCGCCCACGTTTGTCGGCTTCGCACACCAGCGCCAGCTGCGCGATGCGCTCCGGCCGACGGAAGCCGTCGCAACGCACCAGCAGCGCGTGCACGGTGCTGTTGCGCAGTTCGGGCAGGCGATGCACGTTGAGATGTTCGCGACAGGCGGTGACGGCCAACTGGCGATAGTCCTGCGGAATCTTGAGCCGTTCGCACAGCGCCTGCAGCGGCGCCACGCCGCGCTGTTCATGCATCAGGTGGCGGGGCCATTGCTCCGGTGGCGTCAACGCCTTGCCCAGATCATGGGTGAGCGCGGCAAAGCCGATCAGCGCATCACCCGGCGCCAGCCGCGCGGCCATGTCGCTGACCATTTCCTGGTGGATGCCGGTGTCCACTTCCGGATGAAAATCGGCGCGTTGCGGTACGCCGTACAGCGCATCGATTTCGGGCAGGATGCTGCGCAGCGCATCGGTGTCGTGCAGGGTGCGCAAGAAGGCCGATGGCCGGGCACAGCCCAGCGCACGGCGCAGCTCCTGCCAGACGCGTTCGGGCACCAGGCTGTCCAGCTCGCCGCTGGCCGCCATCTGGCGCATCAGCGTTGCCGTTTCCGGTGCGAGCGTGAACCCCAACGGCGCCAATCGCGCCATGAAACGCGCCGCACGTAGCACGCGCACGGGGTCTTCGACGAAGGCCGGGCCAACGTGCCGCAGCACGCGCGCCTGCAGATCGCGCGCACCGCCATACGGGTCTACCAGTTCGCCACTGTCGTCGTCGCGGGCAATCGCATTGATGGTGAAGTCACGCCGCAGCAGATCTTCTTCCAGCGTCACCGACGGGTCGGCATCCACCACGAAGCCGCGGTAGCCCCGGCCCGATTTGCGCTCGGTGCGTGCCAGCGCGTACTCCTCGCCGCTGCGTGGGTGCAGGAAGACCGGGAAATCCTTGCCAACCGGCTTGAATCCCTGGGCCTGCATCTGCGCCTGATCGGCACCGACCACCACCCAATCGCGGTCGCCGGCCGGCTGGCCGAGCAGGGAATCGCGGACAGCGCCGCCCACCAGATAGATCTTCATGGACACATGATGCCCGATGCGGTGCGCCAGGCGAGACGCCACATGCGCTTGTTGGCGAATGTGCCGGCCCAACGCGCCAGCAGCCGCTGTGTGTGCACCACCCGCCGCGTTTCACACGACTACCGACCAACAGTCTGGTGCGGTGTCCTCGCCGGTTGCGGGACCCTTGGCGGCATGGATGCTGCCACGGAGCCTCCAGGGACGGATTCACGGCGTGTTCCGCAAGCGGTGAGGGCACCGCGCCCTCCACGCCCAAGCCTTCGAGTGCACGAAGCGACGCAACACGCCTGGTTCCTGGCCTCAACGCCCCGGGTCTTTCAGAGTACCGACAGACGCGTATCACAGAGGCATCGCGCAAGCGCACAAGCACGACCGGTGTATCAGGCGGCCATGCTCGTTGCGTCTGACCGAGGCTCAGTCCTGCGCAGCGTTGTTGGCAGCCTGGCCTGGCGCGCACACCGGACGGTTGCGCTTGTCCACCAGCTTGCCCATCAGCCGGTCGCTTAGCGGCAGCACGTCGCCATTGAGCCGCCAGTCGTAGATCACGCTGAAGGCCAGCACACGCGCGACATAGTCGCGGGTTTCCTTGTAGCTGATGGTTTCGATCCAGAAATCCGGCTCGAAGTTCGGCCGCTGCGATTGCCAGCGGCCGGTCGGGCCAGGGCCGGCGTTGTAGGCGGCGATGGTGAGATAGGGCAGCCCATAGGTGTTGAGCAACTGACGCAGGTAGGCCGTGCCGATGGCGATGTTGGTGTCCGGCTCGTACAGGCTGGTGGCACCCGCATAGCCGGGCAGGGCGATGCCCTTGGCCACGGCCGCGCCGGTGCCGGGCAATACCTGCATCAGGCCCATGGCATTGGCCGGCGAACGCGCGCGTGGGTTGAAGATGCTTTCGGCGCGGATCTCCGCAGCCACCCAGGCCGGGTCGATCGCATTCTTGGCGGCCTCACGGCGAATGCTGTCGTCGTGGTGCAGCGGAAAGCGCAGCGTATACAGGCGCTGTTCGTCCGGCTGCTTGCCGAGCGCAAACACCGCGCGGTCGAACCAGCCATTGTCACTGGCGACCTCCACGGCAAGCCGGCGCTGGGTATCGTCGAAGCGGCTGGCGGCATCGTTCCATTCGGCCACCGCCCAGCCGGGGCGATCGATCTGGAACAGGGCAATCGCGCGGCCCAATGCCGGGTCGCGCGCTACCGCCGCCTTGGCCTGTGGACTGTCCTTGGGTTCCCACGGGCAGATCCGGTAGGGCTGTTGCAGGCGGTCGGCAGCCAGAAAACCGTGGAAGGTAGGCGATTGTGCGGCGGCGCGATACAGCGCTTGCGCGGCTTCTGCCGAGCCGGTCTTTTCGGCCAGGCGCGCTTCGAAATACTGCCAGCGCGAATCGGCCCGTTGGCTTGCCGGCATCTTGCGGATTGCCGCCAGCGCCGCCGGCCAATCGCCGCGCGCCATCGCTTCGCGCGCGCGCCATTCGTGCAGGCGTTCGTCGTAGTCGGCGTCGGGCACTGCGTCGAGCCGGCGTGCCGAATCCGGCAGGTACGAGGCCACCGTCCATAGCGCGATCTGGTATAGCACCTGTCCACGCTGCGTATCGTTGAAGCCGAGTGCGCTGGCCAGTTGCGGCAGCTGTTGTTCGGCCGCATCCGGGTCGCTCTTGGCGAGCTTGGCCAGGCCATCGGCCGCAATGCGGCGGCTGCGCTCGGTCTTGGGCCAATCCAGTGCACGCGGGTGGACCTTGTCGAGAAAGGCCGCGTAATCGGTTGCCAGTGCCAGATCAGCCGCCGGCAAGCCGCGCGCCGCAGCACGCATCACCGCAGGCAGCTGCGCATCGGCGGCCGCTTCCACCCGTTCCCAGCGCAGTGCTGGTGTCAGATCGCCGCGCGCTTCCAGTGTGGCAACCACTGGGTCGCACGCATCAGGCAGTGCCTTGCCGTTGCGCCACAGCGCGAGTGCATCGCGGCTCCACTGCGCATCCAGCTTGCCGGTGGCCTGGCGTGCGCTGAGCTGCGCGCACCGCAGGCCAAGGTTCTCGGTGGGCTTCCAATTGGCCAGCAGGGTAGTCCAGTCCTGCCGACGCGCCACTGCCGGCAGCCAGCTGCTACGGAAGCTTTCGGCCACCGCCTGGCCGGCATAGCGCTGCAGAAATCCTTGCGCCTGCGCGTTGGACACCGTGTCGATACTGCGCTTGAGCGTGGCCAATTCCAGCCAGCCGTATAGCGGATGGCGGCTCAACGCGGTGAGCTGGGCGGGGTCGGACTGGCCGCGCTCGGCAGCGGCGATCGCATCGCGCATGGCAGTCAACTGTGGATCGAGGCTTTGCGCGTGCAGCGCAGTGCTGCCAAGCCACAGCAGGCCAGCGAGGAGAGTGGCGAAACGCGGGAAAGAAGTCATCGCGTGATGATACCGAAGCAGGGCTGAGCGCTTGGGTGAACATGCGCTGCGCCATGGCGCGGGCGTGTTGCAACGATGCGCAACGCCCGCGCGGTGGCCAACCGGTGATGCGCGCGCCTCAGGCGTTGCCAGGCGGGAGCCCTCAGTGCGACGCCGATCGCAGTGCTGCACTGCCAGATTGCAGCGCGTTAAGCTTTCGTTTAAAACTCGGGACGGACCGCAGGGCACGGGGGCGTGCGGGCACTTTGAAGAATCCTTCTGGAGAGAGAAAGGATGAAGCGTCTGATCCGTCCATCACGGTCATGCCTGGCCGTGCAGTTTTCGTTGTGCCTGATTCCCACACTCGCCTGGGCGCAACAGCCCGACGCCGCTCCCGCCACGCGCACGCTCGACAGCGTGCAGGTCACCGGTACCCGAATCAAGACTGCAGAGCTGCAAGGCCAGGTGCCGATCCAGACGCTCAATCGCGCCGACATCGAACGTACCGGCCTCACCTCGATCGGCGAGGTGCTGCAGGAACTCACCGCCTCCGGTTCTGCACTCAACGCCAAGTTCAACTCGTCCGGCAACTTCGGCTTCCCGCCCGACGGTAGCGGCGTGGGCGCGGGCTCGGCGCAGGTGGATCTGCGCCATCTCGGCGCCAAGCGGGTGCTGGTGCTGGTCGATGGCATCCGCTGGGTCAATGAATCCTCCGCCTCTGGCGTGGGTTCCTCGACCGACCTCAACACCATTCCACTGGCCATCGTCGAACGCATCGAGGTGCTCGAAGACGGCGCCTCGTCGTTGTACGGGTCCGATGCGATTGCCGGTGTGGTCAATATCATCACCCGGCGCAAATTCGACGGCGCGCAGGTCACGCTGAACTACGGCCAGTACGGCAAGGGCGACGGCACCAACCAGGGCATGGATCTGGCCTGGGGCACCAGTGGCGAGAATTTCAGCCTGTTCCTGGGCGCCAGCTACGTGAAACAGGAGCCGATCTACGCCCGCGATCGCGCGCAGTCGCGCTTCCCGATTCCCGGCACCGGGCTGACCTTCGGTAGCTCGGCCACCCCGGATGGACGCTTCCAGTTTTTCGACCCCAATACCGGCGCACGCCAGAATCTCACCCCGAACGCGGGCGTGGGCACGCCGCGTTACGATGGCAGCGCCGGCTGCACGCGCAGCGACGATTACCACTGCTTTGGTACCGCAGACCGCTACAACTTTGCCGAACAGAATCTGCTGCTCACCCCGTCCGAGCGCAAGGGCGTGTTCGCACAATTCCGGTATGACGTCAGCGACGACGTGCAGTGGTACGTCAAGGCCTTGGGCAACCGGCGCGAATCGACCAACCAGGCCGCGCCGGAGCCGATCTTCCTCGGCCCGGATGCCGGCACCGGCAATCCGCTGGCCGACACTATCGTGATTTCGGGGCGTAACCCGTTCAATCCATTCGGCTTCGACCTGGACTCGGCCACCAACCTGATCCAGATCGGCCGGCGCCCGGTGGAAGGTGGGCCGCGCCGGTACGAGCAGCAAGTGGATACGCAGTATGTCGGTACCGGGCTGGTGGGCATTTTCGAAGGCGATGCGCGGACCTGGTATTGGGACGTCAACGGCATGTACAGCAAGAACAAGGCCGAACAGACCAACTATGGCAGCTACAACCTGTTCAATATCAATCTGGCGCTGGGCGACCCGGCCGCCTGCGCGGCGGTGGCCGGTTGCGTGCCGCTGGATATCTTCAGCGGCGCGGGCAGCATCACTCCGGACATGCTGCGCTGGATCCAGCCGGTGGTGCGCGACCGCAGCCAGAACGAGTTGAGCCTGTTCACCGCCAACCTCAGCAGCGAGCTGTTCCAACTGCCTGGTGGCGCGGTGTCGTTCGCCACCGGCTATGAATATCGCAAGTATGAAGGCTCGTATCAGCCCGATCCGCTCACCGTGGCCGGCCGCTACAACGGCGTCCCGTCGTTGCCGACCGCCGGCAGCTATGACGTCAACGAGGCCTATCTCGAACTCAATATCCCGATCTTCGCCAACTCCTCGCTGGGCGACAAACTCGATCTGAATATCGCTGGCCGCTATTCGGATTACTCCACCTTCGGCGGCGAGTTCACGCCCAAATACGGCCTGCGTTGGCAGGTGACCGACGAACTGGTGTTACGCACCAGCTATGCCGAGGGCTTCCGCGCACCGACCATCGGCGAGCTGTTCGGTTCGGCCGCGCGCGCCGACCTGCAATTGTCCGATCCCTGCTCGATCGGCCTGGGTGGTACCGCGCCGCGCGGCAGTGCCGCCAATTGCGCCGCACTGGGCGTACCGGGCGGCTACCAGCAGGCGAACCAGCAGATCTCCGTCACCACCGGTGGCAACGAGCAACTGGACCCGGAGCGTTCGCGCAGCTTCAGTGCCGGCATGGTCTTCAGCCCGGGCTTTGCCAGCAATGCCAGCTGGTCGGATCGGCTCGACATGGAAGTGACCTTCTATCGCCACCATGTGGATGGCGCGATCCAGGCGATCAATGCGCAGACGCAGCTGGATCTGTGCGTGGATACATTGGATGCGTTGTACTGCAATGGCATCGGGCGCGCCTCCACCGGCGGCATCAATGCCTTCAACAACCGCCTGACCAACCTGGGTTCGATCAAGACCGACGGGTGGGACGTGGACCTGTTCTGGACGCTGCCGGAAAGTGCGCTCGGCCGCTTCAAGCTGTCGTGGCAGAACACCTTCGTGGGCCGTTACGAGGCGCTGGGCGCGGCCGGGCAGCGGCAACCGCAAGGGCCGGGCATCGAGGTGGTCGACAGTGCCATCCCCGAGTGGACCAGCAATGCGGTGCTGGACTGGTCGCTGGGCAACTGGACGGCCTCGTGGACGGCGCGCCACATCTCCAAACTCACCGAGCAGTGCGGCGATGCGGTCGAATTTGCGGTCTGTGGCAACCCGACCGAAGGCACCAACCAACTGGATGCGATCACGTATCACGACGCACAGGTGGGCTATCGCGTCGATTGGCTCAAGGGCCTGCAACTCACCGCCGGCTTGAACAACGTGTTCGACAAGGACCCGCCGATCTGCCTGTCATGCTCACTCAATGGCTATGACGCCTCCACCTACGATATTCCGGGTGGACGCTTCTGGTATGTGCGGGCGGACCTGAAGTTCTAGGGCAGCCGGACGCTGCGTGGTTCTTCAGTGAGAACCACGCAGGCTGATTGGGTAATCGCGGTGCGCTGGAGGTGTTTTGGTCGCATTGCACCTGGTCATGACGGGCAATGCGCAGGTGCCGGTTGCCTGCGCATCACCGGCGCGGTGCCTGCACGCGAGCCAGTGACGACGACGGTTTCAGCGCAGCTCTCCCGGCCGATAGTCTGGCAAGGCGATGCTGTTGGAATCGCGCGCAAAACGGTTGTTGATGAGGCGTCGGACAAACGGTGTACCTGCCAGGCGCATCGCACTGCGCAACAGCGCCAGCCCGACCGTGGTATGCGGCCAGAGCAGGCGAGGGACGATCTTGGGAACGTTCTGCCCCTCTTTGACGAACGGGCGCATGATCCGTTCGTAGTGCGCAAACGCTTGCGTCGGTGTGCTGGCCTGCGCAAGTTCGCCTGCCAGTACATAGCTGCCGACCATCGCCAGCGTCGTGCCGATACCCGACAGCGATGTGGGGCACCACGCGGCGTCGCCGGTCACCACCACCCGGCCTGCCGACCATCGCGGCATGCGGACCTGCCGCAGCACCTCGAAGTAAAAATCGTCGACATCCTTCATCGCGTCGAGAATGCGCGGGAATTCCCAGCCGTCGTTGGCAAATTGCGCTTGCATATAGCGCCGTTGCCGCTCCAGGCTCCATGTGTTCTCGCCTTCGGGCCGCTTCTGCAGGCCCAGATAGGCGCCCAGCTTGCCGTCCAGCGCGGGTTTCAACGTCGCGCCGCGCCCGCCCACCGTGTTGTATTGCCTGGCATAGGCACTGTCGTGCGCGCGTCGGGGGATGCTGAAATACGCGATGGTCATGTCCATCCAGTACGGCACGTTCGCGCCGGGAAACACTAGCTCACGCGTGTGCGCACCCACGCCTTCGGCAACCACGACAGCGTCGTAGCGTGCGCAGCGGCCGCTGTGGAAGTTGATGTCGACGCCGTCCTGGTCCTGGGCGACGTTGCAAATGCTGTCGCCGAAGCGATAGGGCACGCGCTTGCGGGTGGCGTCGTACAGGATGCGCGCAAGGTCGCCACGACGGATCTCCAGGTCGGCAGTGGGCCCGCTGTCGGTCTCGGACTCGGCAGCCTTGAAGCGCGCAATGACCCGATTGTCTTCGCTGACCCAATCGGTACCGAGCTCCTTGGTGCTGCGTTCGAATGCACGCGCTTCCAGGCCCATGCGGCGCAGCACCTCGCGGGCATTGCCGCGGACGTCGACGTTCTGGCCGCCATCGCGAAATTCCGGCGCGCGTTCGACCACCTCGACCTCCACCCCGTGGGCGTCAAGCCACCAGGCCGCAGTGGTCCCGGCGACGCTGGCGCCGCTGATGAGAATCCGACGGGACATGCTGCCGCTCCTGCAGTAAATGTACATCACGCATGATACATAAATATCATGCGTGATTCTATTGCTCTGCAGCGGATTCCAGGTTGGCGATCAGGCGGCCAAGCAACACGGTCAGCAGCCCGGCTTCTTCGCTGGAAAATCCCGAGACGCCAACGGCATTGAAGTGAAGCAGCGCGGTGCGCCCGGTGGCGGCAGCCTCTTTGCCTGCATCGGTCAGCCGAACCGTGGCGGCACGTTTATCGCTGGACATCGCCTGGCGCGCAATCAGGCCCATCGCTTCGAGCTTGTCCAGCAGTGCGGCCATTGCAGGCTGCTTCACGGCGGAGTCGCGCACCAGGTCCCGCTGCAGCATGGGGCCTTTCCACGACAGCAACAGCAACGGCCCGATCAGCGCAAGTGTCAGCCCATGTTCTCGCAGCCGTGCGTCGACACTGCGGTTGAAGACGCGCGCGGCGTGGTTTGCCAGATAGCCGGGCGCGATGGCGGCTTCCGGGTGTATGTCCGAGTTCATGCGCGCAGCATAGCCCACGCGTGTGGGATGTGGCGCCGCGCCACTGGCGCCATCGTGCGGCACAACACCGGAGTTGGCACGCACTGGCAACGCGCATCTTGCAACGTTGGCGCAGCGCCTTTGATGGGCTACGGCGTGATGCGCGACACCTTGGTGCGTTGCGCATCCGCGGCCCTTACGCGTGGCCGATCGTCATCGGCGCACCGGTGCATCGCCGGCGATGTAGTAATCAGCCGTGCTACGCGGCAAGGGCGTGCGCCCGCGCATGCGGTCGGCGATCTTCTCGGCGATCATGATGGTGGTGGCGTTGAGGTTGCCGGTGATGATGCGCGGCATGATCGAGGCGTCGATGACACGCAAGCCTTCCATGCCATGCACGCGGCCTTGTCCATCCACCACGGCCATGTCGTCGGTGCCCATCGCACACGAGCACGATGGGTGATACGCGGTTTCTGCACGCGACCGCACGAATGCGTCCAGCTCGGCGTCGGTCTTGCAATCGGCGCTGGGACTGATCTCGCGGCCGCGATATGCATCGAGCGCGGGCTGGGCGATGATCTCGCGCGTGATGCGGATGGCATCGCGAAATTCCTGCCAGTCCTGATCGGTGGATTGATAGTTGAACAGGATGGATGGATGCTGGCGCGGATCGCGCGATTTGGCATGCACGCGCCCGCGGCTGGGCGTACGCATCGAGCCGACGTGTGCCTGGAAGCCATGCTCCTTCACCGCGTTGCTGCCGTTGTAGTTGATCGCCACCGGCAGGAAGTGGTACTGGATGTTGGGCCAGTCGAACTCATCGCGCGTGCGGATGAAACCACCGGCTTCGAACTGGTTGCTGGCGCCGGTGCCGGTGCCGGCGAACAGCCACTGCGCGCCGATCGCCGGCTGGTTCCACCATTGCAGTGCCGGATACAGCGACACCGGCTTGGTACAGGCGTACTGGATATACACCTCCAGGTGATCCTGCAGGTTCTGGCCAACGCCGGGCAAGTCGTGCACCAGTTGCACATCCAATGCGCGCAGCAACTCCGGCGCGCCCACACCGGAGCGCTGCAACAGCTGCGGCGAGGCGATGGCACCCGCACACACCAGCACTTCGCGGCGCGCATGCGCATCGATCCCCTGGCTGTTGTTGCCCACCAGATAATGCACGCCAATCGCCCGCTTGCCGGCAAACAGGATGCGGTCGGTGGTGGCATGGGTGACGATGTGCAGGCCATCGCGCGGGCGGGCGATGTCCAGGTAACCGCGCGCAGTGCTGGCGCGTCGCCCGCGCGGTGTCACCGTGCGGTCCATCGGCCCGAAGCCTTCCTGCTGGTAGCCATTGAGATCGTCGGTGCGCGGGTAGCCCGCCTGTACGCCTGCCTCGACCATGGCATGGAACAGCACGTTGTTGTCGTTGTGCGGCGTGGCCACGCTCACCGGGCCGTCGCCGCCGTGATAGTCGTTGGCACCGATGTCGCGCGTCTCGGCCTTGCGGAAATAGGGCAGGACATCGCGGTAGCTCCAGTCCTCCAGGCCCGGCCGTTTGGCCCAGTGATCGAAATCCAGCGCGTTGCCGCGGATGTAGCACATGCCGTTGATGAGCGACGAACCGCCCAGGCCCTTGCCACGCCCACACTCCATCCGGCGGTGATCCATATGCGGTTCCGGCTCGGTTTCATAGGCCCAGTTATAGCGGCGGCCCTGCAGCGGGAACGCCAGCGCGGCTGGCATCTGGGTCCGGAAATCCAGCCGGTAGTCCGGTCCACCCGCCTCGAGCAGCAGCACGGTGACACCCGGATCTTCGGTCAAGCGTGCCGCCAGCACGTTGCCGGCCGATCCGGCGCCGATGATGATGTAGTCGTATTCGCGTTGCATGGTGATCTCCTGATGCTTGTGCAGTGCAGCGGCGGCCAGGGCGCGGCGCAGTGTCGGGATGGACGTGGACACGGCGTGGCCACGCGCTGCGTGTGGTCTGCGTGAGGCAGTCGAGAAACGACTGCAACACGGGTCAGCCGCGATCAAAACACCGATGCGTAGCGTTCCAGTTCGACCTGGACCGATTTGGTGCGCGTGTAGGCCTGCAAGGTGGCCAGGCCGTTTTCGCGGCCGACGCCCGATTGCTTGTAGCCGCCCACCGGCATTTGCGCGGGCGATTCGCCCCAGGTGTTGATCCAGCAGATACCCGCTTCCAGGCGATGGATCAGCCGGTGCGCACGCGCCAGATCCGGCGTGACCACGCCAGCTGCCAGGCCATAGGTGGTGGCATTGGCACGCGTCACCGCTTCGTCCTCGTCGTCGTAGGTGAGCAGGCTCAACACCGGTCCGAAGATCTCCTCGCGCACGATGGCCATCGCATCCATGCAATCGCTGAAGATGGTCGGCGCCACGTAATAGCCCTGTGCCAGTGCGCCGTCGCGTAGTCGCTGCCCACCGCATAGCAGGCGTGCCCCTTCGGCCTTGCCCTGTTCGATGTAGTCCAGCACGCGCTGCATGTGCGCGGCGCTGACCAAGGGGCCGAAGGTCGTGCGCGCATCGAGCGGGTCGCCGATATGGATGCGCTGCACACGCGCCAGCAGGCGCGCTTCGAACGCGCAGCGCAGCGCGCGCGGCACGAAGACGCGGGTGCCGTTGGTACACACCTGCCCGGAGCTGTAGAAGTTGGCCATCATTGCGATGTCGGCAGCCAGGTCCAGATCCGCATCGGTGCAGACGATCAACGGCGACTTGCCGCCCAGTTCCATGGTGACGTCCTTCAGCGACGAGCTGGACGCACTGGCCATCACCTTGCGCCCGGTGGCGGTGCCGCCGGTAAAGCTGATCTTCTCGATCTGCGGATGTTCGGTGAGCGCGGTGCCCACGCTGGCGCCGTCGCCGGGCAGTACGTTGAACACGCCATCGGGCAGGCCGGCTTCGGTGAACAGTTCGGCCAGTTTGAGCGCGGTGAGCGGCGTCACCTCGCTGGGCTTGAAGATCATCGCATTGCCGGCAGCCAGTGCCGGCGCCGCCTTCCACAACGCAATCTGGATCGGGTAGTTCCACGCGCCGATCGCACCGACCACGCCCAGCGGCTCATGCCGGGTATAGAAGAAGCTGCCTTCGCGCAGTGGCACCTGCACGCCCTGCAATGCCTGCGCGACGCCGGCGTAGTACTCCAGCACATCGGCGCCGGTCACCACGTCCACGCTGCGGGTTTCGCTCAGTGGCTTGCCGGTGTTGAGCGTTTCCAGTTCGGCCAGGGCATCGTTGCGTTCGCGCAATAGCGCCACTGCACGCAGCAGGATGCGCGAGCGTTCCACCGTGGTCAGTGCGGCCCATTGCCGCTGGCCCGCCTTGGCGCTGTCGACCGCCGCATCCAGATCCTCGGCACCAGCATTGTGCACGTTGGCCAGTACCTCGCCGGTCGCCGGATTGACTACCTCGAAGGTATGGCCGCCGCGGGCGGGAACGTAGCGGCCGCCGATGTAGAGCAGCTGGTCGGGAAAACGTGGCATGACAAACCTCCTGTGGGACGCACGCTGCAGCCATGCACCTTCAGCGCGTGAGGTGCAGGAACTGCAGGTGACGCTCGTATTGATCGATGATGTCGTTGATGATCTGTTCGCGGCTGTAGCCAACCAGGTCGTAGTCCTGGCTGCCTTCGTACAGATACACCTCGGCGCGGTAGTAGCGCTGATTGCGGAAGCGCTGCGCGGCGAAGGACGGGGTGAGATAGCCGCGCATCACCACTTGGTAGCGGAAGCCTTGCTGCTCGCCGTGATCGACACTGATTTCCATGTCGCCATCGTCCAGCCGGCTGCTGACCTTCCAGCCTTCTTCCTGCAGCTGGGCGGTCACCGCATCGATGGCCGGGCGCACCTGGTCGTGCATGAAGCGATAGACCTCATCGCGCGCCGGGAAGTGCATCGCCTGGCCCAGCCGCTGCCGCCAGCCGCCGTGATGACGCGATTGCCCGATCAACGGGCTGGGACTATGCAGCTGGGCGCGCTTGCGCTGCGATTCTTCGCCGAGCGCGCGCGACAATCCCCAGGCCATCAGCAGCAGCACTGCAGAAAACGGCAACGAGGCCAGCACCACCGCCGACTTGAGTGCGTCCATGCTGCCGGCCAGCAGCAGGCCGGCGGTGACCACGGCGGTGAGCACGCCCCAGAACACGCGCAGCCAGCGCGGGCCGTCGTCGTGCGGTTCACCGCCATGCGACGACAACGTGGACAGCACTACCGTGCCGGAGTCGGC
Organism: Xanthomonas cucurbitae; assembly: GCF_002939885.1. Taxonomy (GTDB): domain Bacteria; phylum Pseudomonadota; class Gammaproteobacteria; order Xanthomonadales; family Xanthomonadaceae; genus Xanthomonas; species Xanthomonas cucurbitae. Next base: position 39,359 of record NZ_MDED01000005.1, on the reverse strand, counting down.
AGAGGTGACGAAAAACACGAAGCTGATCGCCACCGTCACGGTGATGACGGCGCGGCTCCACGGGTAGCTCTGCAGCAGCGAATACAGCACCGTCTGTGGTGCGTCGATGGCCTGCTGCGCCCAGGCCGCCTGGCCATGATGCAGCAGCTGGTCCAATGCGCTGTTGCCGAAGATCGACAGCCACGCCAAGGTGAAGCCCAGCGGGATCAGCAGCACGCCCAGCACGAATTCGCGGATGGTGCGCCCGCGTGAGATACGTGCGATGAACAGGCCCACGAACGGTGCCCAGCCGATCCACCAGGCCCAATAGAACACTGTCCAGTTGCCGAGCCAATCGGCGCGTCCGCCGTAGGCGTAGACATCGAAGCTCTTGCCGACCACGCTACCCAGATAGTCGCCCAGGTTCTGCATCAGGGCGTTGAGCAGGTACTGGGTGGGGCCGGCGAACAGCATGAACAACAGCAGCGCGATCGCCAGCAGCATGTTGATGTCCGACATCCAGCGCACGCCTTTTTCAACGCCCGAGACCGCCACCACGATCGCCGCGCCCATCATCGCCACGATCAAGGCCACCTGCACCCAGTGTGCATGCGGGATCTCGATCAAGCTGCTCAGCCCGGCGTTGAGGTGCAGCACGCCAAAGCCCATGTCCGCGCCCAGGCCGAACACGGTCGCCACGATGCCCAGCGCATCCACGGTGTAGCCAATGGGGCCGTTGATGCGCTTGCCGATCAACGGATACAGCGCTGAGCGCAGGGCCAGCGGCAGGTTATGCCGGAACGCGAAGTACGCCAGCGCCATCGCCGCCAGCGCGAATACGCCCCAGCCATGCAGCCCCCAATGCAGGAACAACAGTTGCATCGCCTGGCGCGCGGACGCCTCGCCATTGCCGGTGCCGCCCTGCGGTGGTTGCAGGTAATGGGTCAGCGGTTCGGAGACGCAGAAGAAGAACAGCGTGATGCTGATGCCGGCGGCGAACAGCATGCCGGCCCAGGAGAGGTAGCTGAATTCCGGTTCGTCGTGATCGGCGCCCAGCTTGATGTTGCCGTAGCTGGACAGGGCAGTGCCGAGCACGAAGACCAGGTACAGCGTCATCGCCAGCAGGTAGTACCAGCCCACGTTGCGCGAGGCCCAGGTCTGCGCATGCAGCAGCACACTGCCGGCTTCGAGCGGGAACAACGCCACCAGCAACGCGAAGGTGCAGACCACCGTTGCCGCCAGCAGGAACACCGGCCGCAGCGTGCGCACTGGCAACCGCGTCGGTTCAACTGCACTCATGCCGACGCACTCATACGCTGCGTGTCACGGGATGTGCTCCCAACAAAAAACCGCCTGCGTTATCGCACAGGCGGTGTCGAGGGGGTGTCATCGGTCGAGTTCGCCGATGCGATGGGGTCGGCAATTTGCGTGCGCTAGCGCAACAGCTGCAGCGGAACGCGCACATCCATGCCGACCGCCAGGTGATCGGAAAAGGCGGCGGGGATGGCTTCGGTATGTTCGATCACCAGGCTGTCGCTGACCAGGATGTGGTCGATGGCGCGATCCGGCCGCCAGCTGGGAAAGGTGTGCACCACGCAGCCCGGTGGCTGCAAGCGGGTGTGGCGGTACAGGGCCTGCATTTCCGGCCGGTCGGCCACGCAGTTGAAGTCGCCCATCAACATCACGTTGGGATGCTCGGACAACAGTTCGGCGATGAAGGCCAGCTGCGCCATGCGCGAATTGGCGCCCAGCGACAGGTGTGCCACCGCCACGGCCAGGCCATCGCGGCCCTTTCCGAACTTGGCCAGCAGGATGCCGCGCCCGCCGATGCGGCCGGGCAGGGCATGGTCCTGCACGTCCAGCGGTTCCAGCTTGCTCAGCAGGCCGTTCGCGCTGGAGGCCACCCCGCCCATGCGGCGGTTGGGCTGATGGCTCCAATAGTGGAAGCCGGCGCGCTCTGCCAGGTAATGGGTCTGGTTGGTGAAGCCCGAGCGCAGGCTGCCCGGATCGGCTTCCTGCAAGCCGACGATGTCGCGCTCGCCCGCCAGCTTGGCGATGCTGTCCAGGCTGGTGCGCTTGCTGCCCAGCGGCAAGGCGTGCGACCAGCTGCGGGTCACGTAGTCGCTGTAGCGGCGGGTGCTGGAGCCGGCCTGGATATTGGCGGTCAGCACCCGCAGGGTGCGCGAATCCGGAGCGTTCACGACGCGGCGAACGCTCGGCTCACTTGGCCAACGTAGCGCGCTCGCGCGCGATCAGGTGGTCGGCGATGCGCAGCATGTCCGGGAAGCTCTTGCCCTTGACCAGATACTTGCCGTTGACAACCAGCGACGGCGTGCCGGTGATGGTGCTGCGGGTGGCGAACTGCTTGGCGCGGTTGGTCTTGGCCGAGACGCCGAAGCTGCCCATGGTGTCGATGAAGGTCTTCTGGTCCACGCCGTACTTGGCGTAGAACGCGGCGATGTCCTGCACCGAATCCCTGCCGCGCTCGCCCTTGAGGGTCTGGTCGACATGGATGGCCTTATACAGCGCCTCGTGGGTCTTTTCCTGCACGCCCATGGTCTCGGCGGCATAGAACGCGCGGGCATAGTCGTCCCAGGGGCCGCCGAACAGCGCCGGCACGTAGACGAACTGCACGTCCGACGGCAGGCCGGCCTTCCACGGCCCGATCAGTGGCTGGAACGCGTTGCAGGCCGGGCAGACGTAGCCGAAGATCTCGGCCACTTCGATCTTGCCCGCCGCCTGCTGGTACGGCTGGCCACCCTGGATGTCCACATAGTCGGTGCCGGCGACCGGCTCCGGGCCGTTGGGCGCGCGCGGGGCGGCGCTGGGTGCGGCTGGCGGCGGGGTGGTGGCGCTTTCGCCGACAGCCGGCGGGGCCGCCGGGTCGGCCACTGGCGTGGTGGCGGCCGGCGCGGCAGCAGGCGCGGTGGTGGTGGTGGCCGGCGCGGTGTCGGAGGAGCCGTCCTGGGCCTTGCAGGCGACCAGGATCGGGAGCAGCGCCATCAGCGTCAGGGCGAAGCGGATCTTCATCGGATTGGATCTCCAGCGTGGGGCGAGGAAAGGGCCGGGTGGCCGCGGGGCGCATGATGCCACGGGTGGGCGTTGGTCACGGTTAGGTGGTTCAGCGCTTGGCCGGCCCGGCGTGTTCTCGGGCGATCAGATAGTCGGCAATCTTCAGCATCTGCGGGTAATCGCGTGCACCGATCAGGTAACGTCCGTTGACGATGAGGGCCGGCGTGCCGGGCAGCTTGCTACGCTGCGCGAACTCGCGCGCGGCCTTGAGCCTGGCGTCCACCGCTGCGCTCTTGAAGGTGTCCACGAAGCGCTGCTGCGGCACGCCGTAGTCGGCATAGAACACGGCCAGTTCGTCCGGGGCGACGTTCTGGGTCGGCACGCTCTGCTTTTCGTGGATGGCATCGAACATGGCGCGATGGCTACGCTTGGCCACGCCCAGGATGTCGGCGGTGAAGTAGGCGCGCGCGAAGGTATCCCAGAAGCCACCAAACGCCGCCGGCACCGGGGTGAAGCGCACGTAGGAAGGCTGCTTGGCTGCCCAGGCTTCCAGCGTCGGTTCGAAGTGCGCGCAGTGCGGGCAGGTATAGCCGAACACTTCCACCACTTCGACCTTGCCAGCCAGCGGCGCGTACGGCTGGCCGCCGTCGATCAGGGTGTAATCCTCGCCTTCGACCGGCACAGCCTTCTTGTCGGCGGCACAGGCCGCCAGCGGCACCAGGATCAATAGCAGCAGGGACAGACGGGAAAACAGCTTCATGCAGGCTCCGTGGGGGATGCGCGAGAGGGCGGGAAACGACGACGCCGGTCGCGGGACCGGCGTCGTGACGCGGTGGGGTGGTGGGGTGGTGGGGCGACTCAGCTCACGAGCGTGCCGGGGGGGCGTTGGCCACTTGAGCGGCGGCCGCGTCGTCGGCGCGATCGTGCAGGCCTTGCAGGTAGCTGGACAGCGCCTGGATCTCCTGCTCGGTCAGCGGCTTGGCCACCTGCGCCATGATATGGAACAGCGCTGGATTGCGCTCCTGGGTGGTGCCGGCCTGGTAGTCCTTCAGGCGCCGTGCCACGTAGTCGGCATGCTGGCCGCCCAGGCGTGGGTAGGCGGGGCCCGGGTTGCCGCCGCCGGATGGGCCATGACAGGCCATGCAGGCCGGCACGCCGCGTGCGACATCGCCGCTGCGGTAGAGCTTCTCGCCAACTTCGTAGAACTTCATTCCCTGGTACGGCCCCTCGGCAATCACCGCATCGTCGGCGACCCCGGCGGCAGACTTCTGGGTGGCGAAGTAGGCGCCCAGGTCGCGCATGTCCTGCGCGGTGAGGTCCTTGACGAAGGGCACCATCACCGCCGACATCCCACTGTTGCGCTCGCCGCTGGCGATCAGCGCCACCTGGTGTGCCACGTAGCGCTCGGTCTGGCCGGCGATGCGCGGGTACATGGCCAGGGCGGGATTGCCGTCCGGGCCGTGGCAGGCGGTACAGGCCGCGGCCTTGGTCTGGCCGGCCTTGGCATCGCCCCAGGTGGTTTTGGCCAGGTCCACCTCCAGCGGCGCAACGCGCACCGGCGGCGGATCGGGGATCGGCGTGACCGCCGACTGCGCAAACGCCACGGCCGCAATGACCGGCACGGCGAGGGCGGCGAGGACTAACACACGAGCATGGCGCATCAGCTGAAGCTCCGTATGGACCCGGCCCGCGCGCGTTGGGTGCTGGCTGTGGCAGGCGTGCCCGGATTATCGACATGCCTTCGTGCCAGGGTCAACGAACAGTGCAGCAAAACCGTCAGGCCCGAACGTGCGATCCTAGCGGGATGTCGCTCCTTATCGAACAAGCCCGCTACCACCTGTCCGCCCACAACGCCCGGCAATTGCCCGACGATGGTGGCTTCGAGGTGGCCTTCGCCGGCCGCTCCAACGCCGGAAAATCCAGCGCGCTCAATGCGCTGACCCGGCAGAACGCGCTTGCGCGCGTGTCCAAGACGCCCGGCCGCACCCAGCAATTGGTGTTTTTCCAGATCCAGCCCGAGCGCTATCTGGTGGACCTGCCAGGCTACGGTTACGCCAAGGTGCCGCAGGACCTGCAGGCGCACTGGCAGGCCTTCATCGACCGCTATTTCCGCACGCGCGAGGCCTTGCGCGGGTTGGTGGTGGTCATGGACATCCGCCACCCGCTCAAGGACTACGACCTGCAGATGCTGGGCTATGCGGCCGAACGCGGCCTGCCCGCCCACGGCTTGCTGACCAAGGCCGACAAGCTCGGCCGTGGCCAGCAGATGCAGACCCTGCAAAAGGTCAAGAAGGAAGTGACCTCGCGCTTCGGCGACAGCGTGACCGTGCAGACCTATTCGGGCGAATCGCGCCAGGGCGTGGACGAATTGCGCGGCATCGTGGGCGGCTGGCTGGGACTGGATGTGGAAGCGCCTGCCGGGCAGTGATGCCTGGCGGACGCAACCGCCGCTGTGCGCAATGCCGCGCCAGCGCCGGCCAGTGCGCGCCATGCGCATGGATGGAAATCTCAGACCCGGCCGGTGGCGGCAATTCTTCAATGCCCTGCGGGTATAGTGCGGGCCTTGCGGTGGATGGGGAGTAGCCCCACATCGTCCCACCCCCTCACGTTTGCGAGCCCGCCTTTGTCGAGTCCCAGCCACGTTGCCGAAACGCCGATTACCGAACGCGCGGAACTGGTCCAGGTGCTGGCCTCCGGCGAGAAGCCCCGCACGCACTGGCGCATCGGCACCGAGCATGAAAAGTTCGGTTTCCAGCTGGACGATCTGCGTGCGCCCGCCTTCGATGGCGCGCGTGGCATCGAGGCCTTGCTCACCGGGCTGACCCGCTTCGGCTGGGAACCGGTGCAGGAAAACGGCCGCACCATCGCGCTGTTGCGCGACGGCGCCTCGGTGACGCTGGAGCCGGCCGGCCAGCTGGAACTCTCTGGCGCGGCGGTGGAGACCCTGCACCACACCTGTGTGGAAACCGGCACCCACCTGGACGAAGTGGCGCAGGTGGCCGGCGAGTTGCAGCTGGGGTTCCTGGGCATGGGTTTCCAGCCCAAGTGGCGCCGCGACCAGATGCCGTGGATGCCCAAGGGCCGCTACCAGATCATGAAGCGCTACATGCCCAAGGTCGGTTCGCTCGGCCTGGACATGATGACGCGCACCTGCACGGTGCAGGTCAATCTGGATTACGCCACCGAAGCGGACATGGTGAAGAAGTTCCGCGTCTCGCTGGCGCTGCAGCCGATCGCCACTGCCTTGTTCGCCGATTCGCCGTTCACCGAGGGCAAGCCCAACGGCTACCTGAGCTACCGCTCGCATATCTGGACCGATACCGACGCCGACCGCACCGGCATGCTGGATTTCGTGTTCGAAGACGGCTTCAGCTACGAGCGTTACGTCGACTACCTGCTCGATGTGCCGATGTATTTTTCCTACCGCGATGGCGTCTATCACGATGCCAGCGGGCAGAGCTTCCGCGATTTCATGCAAGGCAGGCTGCCGGCGCTGCCGGGCGCGTTGCCGACGCTGCGCGACTGGTCCGACCACATGACCACCGCATTCCCGGAAGTGCGCCTGAAGAAGTATCTGGAAATGCGCGGCGCCGACGCCGGTCCGTGGGATCGCCTGTGTGCGCTATCGGCGTTCTGGGTGGGCCTGCTCTACGACGACACGGCGCTGGACGCGGCCTGGGACCTGGTCAAGAATTTCAGTCCCGCCGAGCGCCACGCACTGCGCGACGGCGTGCCCAGGCATGCGCTGGGCCTGCCGTTCCGCAATGGCACGTTGCGCGACCTGGCCGTGGAGGCGGTGAACATCGCGCGCGAAGGGCTGCGCCGCCGCGCGCAGCTCAATCGCGACGGCCAGGACGAAACCGGTTTTCTCGACGTGATCGCCGAGATCGCCGATAGCGGCGTCACCGCCGCCGAGCGCAAGCTGGCGCTGTATCACGGCGCATGGAAGGGCGATATCGATCGCGTGTTCCGCGAGTTCGCGTACTGAGCCATCGGGCGGGCGGCAGCTGCCGCGCGGGTGTTGCCAGCCTGCTCAGCGCCGCTCCGGCATGCACGGCAGGCGCACCGTCACCCGTAATCCGCCTTCGGCACGGTTGTCCAGGCGCAGGTCGCCGCCGTGGGCCAGCACGATGCTGTGCGCCACCGACAGCCCCAGGCCGATGCCGCCGGTGCCACGGTTGCGCGAGGATTCGCCACGCACGAACGGCAGCAGCAGCTGTTCGCGTTGCATGGGATCGATGCCGGGGCCGTCGTCGTCGATCCACAGCACGCCGTCCTCGCCATCGCGCTGCAAGTGCAGGCGTGGGCGTTGGCCATATTTCAACGCATTCTCCAGCAGGTTCATCACCGCGCGCCGCAACGCCAGCGGGTCGCCTTCCAGGGTGATCGCCGGGCCGGGCAGCAAGGCGGCATCGGCGCCGATATCGGTGGCATTGTCGACCACGCTTTCCACCAGCAAGCGCAGATCCAGTGGCGCGCGCGCGCCGCGGTGGCGGTCGTTCTGGATGAAATCCAGCGCGGCGGAGATCATCGCCTTCATCTCTTCCAGATCGGCCAGCGCTTTCTCGCGCAGCGGCGGTTGCAGGTCGTCCAGGCGAAAGGACAGCCGTGCCAGCGGCGTGCGCAGGTCGTGGGCGATCGCCGCAACCATATGGGTACGTTCGTTGATGAGCCGGTTCAGGCGCGCCTGCATGGCATTGAACGAGTCGGCCGCGCGCACGATTTCCGGCGGACCGCTGCGTTGCAGTGCGGGGGCCTCGGGATTGCGGCCCAGGCGGTCGGCCGCTTCGGCGAAGCGCTGGATCGGTGCCGACAACGCGCGCGAAAACCACCACGCCAGCGGCACATTGACCAGCAATCCGGCCAGGAACAGCAGCACCACATGGGTCTTGAACTCGGCCGACAGTCGGCGGGGCGGCGATTGCACGGTGCGCCAGCGGCCATCGGGCTGCTGCAGGGCTGCGGTGAAGCCATCCAGCAACGGGACCGCGGGGGTCAGGCGTTCGTTTTCCCAGTCGGCCGGCAGGCCGCTGCTGCCCTCCGATACTGCACTGCGCGCCGCATCGGCACTGGCCGGGAGGCTGCCGGCGTCGCCGCGCGCGTCGGCGCTGCGGTAGAAGCGCATGCGCTGCCGGTCCACGCCCAGCCAGTGCGCCAGCAGCATTTCCGCAACGCGGTCGCGGACCTGGCCGACCGGTGGCGACGGTGCCTGCGTGTGGTCGGTGACCGTGAGCGAGCGCGTGCCCGCAGGCATGCGCGTGGACAGCAGTGCCACCACTTCCGGTGGATGCACCGGGGGTTCGTACACGGGCGTGCGCAGGACCAACAGCGCAATGCCGACGCCCTGGGCGGTCAGCAGGGCGACCGCCAGCAATACAAACGTCCGGGCAAAGATCGACAGCCCGCGACGTGGCGAGTGGCTCACAGGCGCGAGACGCTCGGCAGCAGCATGTAGCCTTCGTTGCGCACGGTGCGGATCAGCTCGGTATGCACGCGCTCGTTGATCTTGCGGCGCAGGCGGCTGATCTGGCTGTCGATGGCGCGGTCGTAGACGTCGGTGTCGCGGCCGCGTGCGTAGTCCAGCAGCTGGTCGCGGCTGAGCACCCGCTGCGGGTGTTCGACGAAGGTGCGCAGCAGCGCGAATTCACCATCTGACAGATTGATGAAGATGCCGGTGGGGTCGCGCAGGTCACGCCGTACCACGTCCAGCCGCCAGCCGGCGAACTCGTAGACGTTGCCACGCTGGTCGGCCTGCTCGTGGCTGGCCTGGCTGCGCCGCAGCAGGGCGCGCACGCGGGCCAGCAATTCCCGCGGATTGCAGGGCTTGGCGAGGTAGTCGTCGGCACCCACTTCCAGGCCGATGATGCGGTCGGTATCGTTACCCAGCGCGCTGAGCATGATGACCGCCGGGGCACCGCGCTGGCTGGTCAGCGCGCGTGCCGCGCTCAGGCCATCTTCTCCGGGCAACATCACGTCGAGTACGATGAGGTCCGGGCGGTGCAGGGCCATGCTCTGGCGCATCTGCGCAACGCTCTCGGCCATTTCCACCTGGTAGCCATGGGCGCTGAGGAATTCGCCGATCAGTTTACGTAGATCCGGGTCGTCGTCGACGACAAGAAGGCGGGGGTGGTGCATGGGCGTGATCGTTGCCGGGGGGGCGGGAATCCCGCAAGAAGTGAGGGGTGCCGGATGCATGGTGGTTGCTGCCGCAGGCTCAAGACCAACATGATAATGGCTGAATTTGTCAACCTATGACACATGTGTGATGCAGCATGACACAACGAAGTGACAGCGTGCCCGCGTCCGTGGGCTACCTTGCTGGCCAGCATGCGCCGGTGGCGGCGTTTCCGATGATGCGGGTCATCAGTCGCGACAATGGCGTGGGCCTGACCCGCGACATGGTTCTAATGGCGCAGGCGCTGCGCGCGGGCGGCGTGCCGGTGCAGGAAGTGGGCTTCACCAGCCAGCGGTTGCACGATACGGCGCGCGAAGCGTGTCTTTGGGCGAGCCGCATGGTGTTCGGGCGGGTGCCGGTGCAGCTCTTTTCCGAGCGGGTCTATGCGCGCTGCCTGCCGCTGGGCCAGGTCAACCTGTTGGTCCCCAATCCGGAGTGGTTGCTGCCCAAGTGGCTGCCGTCGCTGCCGAAATTCGACGCCGTGCTGTGCAAGACCCGCCATGCCGAGCGGATCTTCCAGAGCCTTGGCTGCGTCACGCGGCATATCGGCTTCACCAGTCCAGACCGCTACGATCCGCAGGTGCCACGCCAGCGCGCGTTCTTCCATCTGGCCGGTCGCAGCACCGCCAAGGGCACCCGGATCTTGCTCGACACCTGGAAGCAGCACCCGCAGTGGCCGCTGCTGACGGTGGTGCAGAACCCGCGCACCGCCGGCAAGCCGGTGGTCGCGCCCAATATCCATCACCGGGTCTGCTACCTGGACGATGCCGAACTGCGCCGGCTGCAGAACGCGCACCTGTTCCACATCTGCCCCTCCGAGGCGGAGGGCTTCGGGCATTACCTGATGGAGGCGCTGAGCGTCGGGGCGATCACCCTGGCCACCGATGGCGAGCCGATGAACGAGCTGGTGCGTCCCGACCACGGTGTGCTGATTCCGGTGGCCGAGGTACGTCAGCGGCGCTTGGCGTCGTACTACTACGTCGACAGGGCCGGCATCACGCATGCGGTGGAAACTGCGCTGGCCATGCCGCAGACAACGCTCGATCACCTGTCGGCCAACGCCCGCGCGTTCTACCAGGCCAACGATGGCGCGTTCGCCGCCAGGTTTCGCGCGGCGGTGCTGGCCTCGCAGCCCGAGTGCGTGGCAGGAGCGGCGGTTGGCGCAGCACCGATGATCGTCGAGCGCTGACCGTCTCACGGCAGCGCCTTGCAGCGGCGTCTGCAGCCGAAGATGCATGCGGGTATACTACCCCCCAGTATTCTACGTGGGGGCTGCATGCCGCATTCGCCGCTGGAAAAGAACCGCGCGCTGGCGCGGGTACGGCGCTTGCGCGGGCAGTGCGATGCGCTCGAGCGCGCGCTGCAGTCGGGCGCGGACTGCGCCCCGGTGCTGCAGCAGATCGCCGCGATCCGCGGGGCGGTCAATGGGCTGATGTCGCAGGTGCTGGAAGCGCATATCCGTGAAGATTTCGGGCATGCCGCCGCGTCCGATGCGCAACGTGCCGAGCGCGTGCAGGAGCTGCTGGGCCTGGTCCGCTCGTATCTCAAATGAATTCCCGACCGGCCGGCGCATGCCGTGCCCGTCCCCGATCATCCATCTCAGGAGTTATCGCAATGAAATCCCGTGCAGCAGTTGCATTCGGTCCCGGCAAGCCGCTGGAAATCGTCGAAATCGACGTCGCGCCGCCGCAGGCCGGCGAAGTACTGGTCCGCATCACCCATACCGGCGTGTGCCATACCGATGCCTTCACGTTGTCCGGTGACGACCCGGAAGGCATCTTCCCGGCCGTGCTCGGCCACGAAGGCGGCGGCATTGTCGAGCAGGTGGGCGAAGGTGTCACCAGCGTCAAGGTCGGCGACCACGTCATCCCGCTGTACACCGCCGAATGCCGCCAGTGCAAGTTCTGCCTGTCCGGCAAGACCAACCTGTGCCAGGCGGTGCGCGCCACCCAGGGCAAGGGCCTGATGCCGGACGGCACCACGCGCTTTTCCTATAACGGCGAGCCGATCTACCACTACATGGGCTGCAGCACCTTCAGCGAATACACCGTGGTGCCGGAGATCTCGCTGGCGGTGGTCAACCCGGAGGCGCCGCTGGAAAAAGTGTGCCTGCTCGGGTGCGGTGTCACCACCGGCATCGGCGCGGTGCACAACACCGCCAAGGTCAAGCCGGGCGACAGCGTGGCGGTGTTCGGCCTGGGCGGTATCGGGCTGGCGGTGATCCAGGGCGCGGTGCAGGCCAAGGCCGGGCGCATCCTGGCCATCGACACCAACCCTGGCAAGTTCGAGCTGGCGCGCAGCATGGGTGCCACCGACTGCATCAATCCCAAGGACTACGACAAGCCGATTCAGGAAGTCATCGTCGCGCTGACCGATGGCGGGGTGGATTTCAGCTTCGAATGCATCGGCAACGTCAACGTGATGCGTTCGGCGCTGGAGTGTTGCCACAAGGGCTGGGGCGAGAGCGTGGTCATCGGCGTGGCCGGTGCCGGCCAGGAAATCAGCACCCGCCCGTTCCAGCTGGTGACCGGGCGCGTGTGGCGCGGCAGCGCCTTCGGTGGCGTCAAGGGCCGCACGCAATTGCCGGGCATGGTGGAGCAGTCGATGAAGGGCGAGATCGACCTGGATCCGTTCATCACCCACACCCTGCCGCTGGACGAGATCAACCACGCCTTCGAGCTGATGCACGAGGGCAAGTCGATCCGCACCGTGATCCATTTCTGACCGCGCGCAGCGTGCTCGCGGCAATCCCGTGCCACCCTGCGGCCGTCACTCCGGTCGCTGGGTCTCCCCATCGTAAGGATTCCTCATGGAACGTAGCGAACACCGCGCCTGTTTCGGCGGCTGGCAAGACGTGTACCGGCATCAGTCGGAAAGCCTGGGCTGCAGCATGCAGGTGGGTGTGTACCTGCCGCCGCAGGCCGCCGATGGCCCGCTGCCGGTGCTGTACTGGCTGAGCGGATTGACCTGCACCGAGCAGAACTTCATCAGCAAGGCCGGCGCGCAGCGCTACGCCGCCGAGCATGGCCTGATCCTGGTGGCGCCGGACACCAGCCCGCGCGGCGAGCATGTTGCCGACGCCGAGGGCTACGACATCGGCAAGGGCGCCGGATTCTACGTCGATGCCACGCAGCAGCCGTGGGCCGCGCACTACCGCATGTACGACTATGTGGTGAACGAATTACCGGGCGTGATCGAGGCGCACTTCGCCACCACCGCTGCACGCGCGATCAGTGGTCACTCGATGGGGGGGCATGGCGCGCTCACCATCGCGCTGAAAAATCCAGGGCGTTATCGCAGCGTGTCGGCGTTTTCGCCGATCGTGGCGCCGAGCCAGGTGCCGTGGGGCGAGAAGGCGTTCGGGCAGTACCTGGGCCAGGACCGTGCTGCATGGACGGCGCATGACGCGACTGCGCTCATCGCGCAGGCATCGGAACACCTGCCACTGTTGATCGACCAGGGCGAGGCCGACGAGTTTTTCGACAGCCAGCTCAAGACCGGGCTGTTCGAAGCGGCCGCCAGGGCGGCGGGTTATCCGGTCACCGTGCGTCTGCAGCCGGGGTATGACCACAGCTATTACTTCATCGCCAGCTTCATCGGCGAGCACATCGCCCACCATGCCGCAGCGCTGCGTGGTTGAGCGTGTCGCGGCGCCGTGGGCGCCGCAGTGCGGATCGCGACGCCGGGCCCTCAACGTACGTCGCGCATTTCCCAGTGGTGGCCGGCCAGGGCCTGCATGCGCAGCTTGAACAGATCGCCCGGAATGCTGGTGGTGGCCACCAGATCGATGCGCAGATCGCGCTGTTCGCCAGTGACGCTGGCGGCTGGGTCGGTGACGCCTAGCGCGGGGTCCACCGCGTCCGGGTCGGCCTGCAACCGACGCCAGCGATCGAACCACGCCGGGTCGCGCAGCGCCGCCTGCAACTGTTCGGCGAACGCTTGCGCACCGTGGGCATCGAAGCTCACCGACGGCGCGCTGCCACGGGCGAGCTTGGGGTCGGGCAGGCTAATTGAATAGCTGACAGGCATGCGCAGGTTCCATGGAATGACGGCGGCACCCTAACCAAGGCCGGGTGAGCACACCGTCGAGAGCGGTACGCCGCCGCGCGTGGCCTCAGGCCGCAAACCCGTGCGGCGCGGCAGCGAATCCCACTGCCAACGCGCCCTTGCCGACATTGACCATGCCGGTCAGGCTCATCACGCTCTCCAGCAGCTCCACATCATGCGACTGGCAGGCCGCCTGCAGCGCGGCATAGCCGGGCAGGCGGCGCAGCTCGGCCAGCTCGCCGCCATAGCCCACGCATACGGTGGGTGTCATCAACCCCTCGCGGATCTTGCGCACGGTAAAGCCGAACAGCTTCTCGGCCGATGGTTCGAAGCCTTTCCGCTTGGCGACCGGTGCGGTACTGCCGCGGTAGGCGCGCAGCACCGGCTTGATGTCCAGTGCACTGCAGCGCATGCGGCTACGCACCATTGCAGTGCTTCGGCGGGCTGGTAACTGCCATTGCGCGCAATGGCAAGGGAGCGCAGCGGGCACGAACTGCGCATCGGCGCACGCGCCGAGTGGAAGGTAGCGCCCGCTATGGTGCTTGGCGGGTGACGCCTGCCGGAATCGCTATAGCTCCTGCGGCGGTGCCGCTGCTAGGGTCCGACGCGCCCGCCGCAGGGTTGGGACGTCGGCATCGCAGCGATGCCGGCGCGTCGAATATCACGGAGAATCGACATGCACGACATCGCAAGCAGCCTTCCTAATCTCCATGGCGTCGAGGCACCGGCCACGCGGCCGCGCGCCCGGCGTTGGTGGAAGGCGGCATTGGTCATCGGTCTGGTGGCCCTGGCACCGGCGGCACTGGCCGGGCCGTACAAGATCTTTGGCAACCACTATGCGTGGGTCAACAACTTCAACGATCCCAACAACATCATCCAGGGCACCTTCGGCACCGGCAGCACGCCCGAGCTGACCGTCACCTTCAACTTCGCCGACTACAACCTCTACGGCTACCCGGCGATCGTGCGTGGCTGGCACTACGACTGGAATCCGACCAGCGACACGCTGTTTCCCAAGCAGATTTCCTCGATCAGCGCGTTGCCGTTCAAGTTCAACTACAGCGCCGGCGGCAGCAATCTGGCGGGCGATTTCGCCTACGACATCTTCTTCCGCTGGGATACCGCCAAGGGCAACCCGCAGCTGGAAGTGATGATCTGGGGGCGAGCACAACTCCTGGCCGATCGGCACGGTGACCGCCACCAAGGTCATCACCGCCGGTGGTCGCACCTTCGACCTGTGGGAAGGCTTCAACTCCGGCGCGGGCTATTACGTCTACACCTTCATCCCGACCGGCACCGCGGGCCAGCCCACGCTCAAGACCAGCGGCAGCCTCAACATCGATGCCAAGCCATTCCTGACCTGGCTGCAGAACAATCGTGCCAAGGATGGTCGTTACAGCAACAGCATGTACCTGCATGCGGCTGAAGCGGGTTTTGAAGTGGTGCGCGGCAACGGCTGGGCCAAGGTCAGCGCCACGATGGACGCGAAGTAGGCCCTAGTAGGCGAGGCGACCGGCCGCAGCGGTCGTCCGAGGTCCCCGGTGGTTGCCGGGGACTATCCCGCCTGCGTGGCTTGGGTGGCGTCGCGGATCGGCATGTACGGCGTGCCGCGCATGCCGCCGAGTCACGGCAGGCGCGTCACTTCAGGTAGGCACGCGGCAGCGCCCCGGCTGGTTGCAGGTAACGGTCGCGCAGCTCGGTCTGGCGTGAGCGCATCGGCATCTCACGCCCGCCCAGCCACACTTGCTCGGCGTAGTGCGCAACGTCCAGCGGGTCGCCTTCCCACAACACCAGGTCGGCCTGCTTGCCGACCGCAATACTGCCGATGCGATCGGCCACGCCGAAGATCTCTGCCGGCACGCGGGTCAGCCCGGCCAGGCCGGATTCCCATGGCAGGCCGTTGGCCACCGCATTGCCGGCCAGCTGGCGCAGCTTGCGTGCGTTGTGCGAGGCATCGCCGCTCTGGCTGAAGCTGACCTCCACCCCGGCAGCGCGCAGCCGCGCGGCGTTTTCCAGCGTGGCACCGACCTGGTCGAAGGTCGATGGCAGGTCCGCCAGGGCATTGACCAGCACCGGCACCCTGGCCTGGGCCAGTTGCGGCGCCAGCTTCCAGGCTTCGGCGCCCCCGGCGATGGCGATGCGCAGCTTCTCGCGCTGTGCCCAGCGCAGCAGTTGGCGGATGTCGGCGGCGCGTTCCACCTGCACCACGATGCGGCCTTGCCCGGCCAGATACCTGGCCAGCACGCTGCGGCCCATCGGGGTCAGCAAGGCATGCGGCGAATCGGCCGGCACGCGGCCGCGCGCTTCGGCCACCAGTTGATCGAGCAGCATCCACTGCGCAGCCCGCGAGCTGCCGGTCAGGTCGGAGGCTGCCGCACCGATGCGCAGAAACAAGGCATGTGGCCCGACCGGATCCGGGCTGCCATCCAGCCGCACGATGCCGCCCTGGCCGGCGATGAAGGCTCCACTGGTGGTCGCCCCCAGTGCCGTGAATCCGATGCCTTCCACGCGCGCCACCGGCACCAGCACCGACTCCGGGTTGTAGGCCAGGGTGACGTCGAATTCCGGGCGCATCGGTTGATCGGCCAGCTTGACGCCGCTGTCCACGGTGCTGTCTTCGCCGGACACTTCCTCGATGCCGATCTCGGTGATGCCGCCGAACAATGCCGGGGTCAGCGGCCGGCCCCTGGCGTCGATCACGCGGCCATCGGCCGGTGCCGCCAGGTTGCTGCCGATGGCGCGGATCACGCCGCCGCGTACCAGCACGTCGGTGTTGCGCAGCGTGCCCTGCGCGGTGGCGGTATGCACGGTGGCGCCGCGGATCAGCACCTGCTGGGCGGCGGCGGGCAAGGCCAGCGCCGCGAGCAGCAGCGCCGACAGCGCGCGCAAACGGGGGCAATACGTGCGGATGCGGCTCATCGTGCCACCTCCTGGCCGAGCATGAAGTCCGAGACCGGCTGCAATGCGCGGTTGTGGCGGTCGTAGACCTGCGCACCGTCGATGTACACCTGTTCGGCCAGCGCGTAGGAGCTGAAGGGGTTGCCGTTCCACACCACCACATCGCCCATCTTGCCCGGCTCCAATGCGCCGGTCTGCTGCTCGATGCCCAGCGCCTTGGCCGCGTTGCTGGTGAGCCAGCGGATGGCGCGTTCGGGCGCAATCTCCATGCCGCTGCGGCGCGCGTTGGCAATCACCTTGGCGGCCTCCTGGTTCAACCGCTGGATGCCTTCTTCCGAATCCGAATGCACGATGGCGCAGCTGTTGGCCGGGCGGTCGACCATGGCGATGTTTTCCTGGATGCCATCGAAGGCTTCCATCTTGAAGCCCCACCAGTCGGCCCACAGCGCGCCGCAGACGTTTTCCTGCGCCAGGCGGTCGGCCAGCTTGTAGGCCTCCACGCCATGATGGAAGGCGGCGATGTGGAAGCCGAATTCCTTGGACAGGTCCAGCATGGTGGCCATTTCGTCGGCGCGGTAGCAGTGGATGTGCACGCGGATATCGCCATTGATGGCGCCGGCCAGCGTGTCGAGCTTGAGGTCGCGCTTGCCGCCGGCATCGCCGCTGCTGTCGTTGTCGCCGCCGCGGCTCCACCAGTGGCGCTTCTTTTCGATGTTCTTCTTCGGTGCGTTCTTCTGCAGGTAGTCGGCCGCATCGATGAAGGCGGCGCGGTAGCCGGCGACATTGCCCATGCGGGTGCCGGGGCCGCCCTTCTCGCCGTAGACGCGCTTGGGATTCTCGCCGCAGGCCATCTTCAGGCCCCATGGCCCGCCCGGGAATTTCATGCCCTGGTAGGTGGTGGAGGCCACGTTCTTCAGCGTGACGCCGCGCCCGCCGATCAGGTTGGCCGAGCCGGGCAGGATCTGCAGCGAGGTGATGCCGCCAGCCAGCGCCGTGCCGAAGCCAGGGTCCTGCGGCCAGATCGAATGTTCGGCCCAGACGTTGGGGGTGACGGGCGCGGTCATCTCGTTGCCATCGCTGTGCGCGCTGACGCCGGGGCTGGGATACACGCCCAGATGCGAGTGCACGTCGATGATGCCGGGGGTGACCCATTTGCCGGTGCCGTCGATGCGACGGGCATCGGCAGGTGCTTCGAGCGCGCGGCCTACCGCAGCCACCTTGCCGTCGCGCAGCAGCACGTCGGCATCGTCCAGCCGCTCACCGGTGCCGGTCAGGACCGTGGCGTGCTGGATCAGCACCGGGCCGGACGCCAGCGCGTGATAGGTGCTGGGGTAGGGGTCTTGCACGAAACGCGATGCCGCCGACGCAGGCCCGCACAACAACGCCGCGCCAAGGGCGGCGAACAGGATGGAACGCATGGATTTCCCCGGTGACACGAAAGCGTAGGCCGCAAACCTAGCCGCCTGCGACCGGATTGCCAAGTGCTGGCGCTACACCGTGGCGGCTCCATCACCTGCGTCGGTGCATGCTGGGCCATCTTCACCAAGGGAAACGTCGATGGTCGCCAAGTCAGAGCGCAACAAGCAGGCCGATGTGGTGCTGGCGTTCTGGGAGCTGGCCGGCTCGGCCCGCTGGTTCACCCATAACGACGCATTCGACGCAAATTTCCGCCAGCACTTCAGTGAGCAACACTTTGCCGCCGCACGCGGCGAGTACGCGCACTGGATGGAGCGTGCCGAAGATGCGCTGGCGCTGCTGATCCTGCTCGACCAGTTTCCGCGCAATGCCTTTCGCGGCAGCGCGCATGCCTATGCCACCGACGGCCTGGCATTGCACTGCGCCAAGCACGCCCTGGCCCGCAGATTCGATCAGCAGGTATCGGCGCCATTGCGACTGTTTTTCTACCTGCCGTTCGAGCATGCCGAGGATCTGCAGGAGCAGGCGCGTGCGGTGCAGCTGATGACCGCCTTGGACGATGCACAGGCCACCGGCTGGGCACTGGAGCACCAGCAGATCATCCAACGCTTCGGCCGCTTTCCGCATCGCAATGCGGTGCTGGGGCGCCCCACCACGGCCGAGGAACAACAATTCCTGGATGAGGGTGGGTTTGCCGGTTGAGTGATGGCCTCAACTACCCTGGTTGAGGGTCCGGTAAAGCGGGTACCAATGCACAGGAAGTGCCATTAGAAGGACACGCCAACACAACGCGGGAACGGCGATCAGCTCGCTGCAGCCGCATGTGATGTGAGTCGTTCCAGGGCGATGCCCAAGGCGCGGTCGTTGAACAATCTGTCTTTGCGCGCGGCTGCATCTGGGCCGCCCGGCCAGTGGCGAATCCCCTCGCGGATATCTGCCACTTGCGGAGAGATGCCCTCCCGTACGACCAACCAGTCAATGGTTGCCAGCAACTCCATGCCAAAAGGAGATTCAAAGCCATCGATCAAGGCTGCAGTGGCTTCCAGTGCAGGGGCATACTGCTTGGCTTCGCTCTTGAGATAGCTCTGCACAAAGCTTTTGCGAGAATCATCGAACCAGATGACATCCAGGGGGTCTGCGTCTCCGATTCGCTTGTCACAGTGAAGATAACTGCCGTCCAGCCCATCCAGCAGGTGGCGCAGACGATCGGTATATGGCCCGTACCGGTGTGGCGCAAAGCGCAAATCCAACGTAGGCAAGCCGGCGCGCTCGATATTGCGTTCAAGGAACCAGGCAAGCTTCTGGATCTCCAACAGGCTGCATTCCACGCCTAGCACCCAGTAGCGACGTACCAGTTCGGCAATCAATGCGCGCGCTGGAGTCAGCTTCTCCACGCCGGAACGCTTTGCGACATTTTGATATCTTGGAGTGGGTTCGAATACGAGAATATTGGTATCTAGCCCGGCAAGCGCCTCTTCGATCAGTGGGCGCACGTCGGCCCAGTCCAAGCCTCCATTGCCGGCGCCCAGCGGCGGGATGGCAATCGACTCGACCTTGTTTTCGATCAGGAACAGGCGCAGATCCTGCAACCCGTCGGTAATCCATTCGATTCGTGAATCGCCACGCCAGTGCTGTTTGGTCGGGAAATTGATAATCCAGCGTGGTCCGTCCAGTTCGCTGGTCGCAGTGACGAACATCTTGCCGATCTGCACTTCTTTTGCCTTGCAGGCTGCTGCATATCGGAGGAAGTTTTCGTTGAAGCGCTCCTTGAACATCAGCGCGATGCCCTTACCCATCACTCCAACGGTGTTGACAGTGTTGACCAACGCCTCGACGCGCGCCTGCAGTAGATTGCCTTGCGTAAACGTAATCATCAGAAGTACCACTCGGTGCGGGCATGCACGGAAAGTGCAAGGTTTCGGGCTTCAAGCTGACGTTCGATGGAACGCTTCATGTCGTCCGTATAACACACGATGCCGAGCAAGCCGTCGACGGGCAGGTGTCGGTGGACCAGCGCTTCGGCCTGATATCGTTCGAACTTGGCCGGATCCTCCTGATCGCGGCGAAAATCGCGCGCCTGGATCAGCGACCAGTCGATCGTGTCCAGATTGGTCAAATCGGAATGGAACGTTGTCAACTGATAGTAGGCATGACTATCGGTGAACAGGAAGGGCCACCCACGTGCCTTGACATGATGCAAGCTGGACACAAGGATCACAATTTCATCGTTAGCGCGTTGTTGGATGCCTCCCCAGCCGGTCTGGATGTTGCGAAGCATTGGCGAAAATGGAGTGAAGTAGAAGGGCACGTAATCGTTCAGGAAGCCGCCGGGTGTAAGCGGCACAGGATGACAGGCGCGCTTGTCGATCAATTCAGGATTGCCGATGCTTACCCAGCCCGGACTACGCGCGCTGCCGTTACCGCAATGCAGGCCGTTGTCCAGAATCCAAGGCAGATTATCGCGGTGGACGATGCGCCAGATCAGGGCTTTGTCTGGATTGAGGTTGAGGTAGCGCCTAGACATCGGTCAGTCCTGATCCCTATGGCCTAGAGTGGCTGAAGCAAAAGCCAGTGTGTACAGACGACAGACGGAATTTTCCGGATGCGATGGAACTTGCCGGTCGGGCTTGACGTGCCAGGTGACCGGCGTCTCTAAGTGGGCACAATTTTGCCGGGTACTCGGCCGGAGCTGGCTTGCAACGAGAAACGGACGCTTACTGGAGCGCCCGTTCCAATGTGTGGTGATGGCTGCACGGCTGCGGCTCGTGTGTGCTCAGTATTTCGCCACGCCGTTGTCCACGGCGTCCGACCACGCGTCGATACCGCCGGTGACGTTGTAGACGTTGGTAAAGCCCAGGCCGCGGAAATGCTCGGCCGCCTGCAGGCTGCGGCCACCACGGTGGCACAGAAACGCCAGTGGGGTGTCCTTGGGCAGTTGCTCGATGGCTGCGCGCTCGTGCGCATCCAGGGTACGGAACGGCGCGGCCACCGTGGCCAGTGCGCGTTCGTCGGCCGGGCGCACGTCTACCAGGGTCAGGCTGCCGGCCTTGAGGCGGTCGTCGGCATCGCGCACCGACAGCTCCTGCACCGGCTTGGGCGCATTCGGGTTGTCGATGGCCAGGCCGCGACCGCGGATGTCGTCGACCCAGTCGATGGTGATGCCATCGGCGCGGCGCGCGCTGGCCAGGTCGAACTGCACGCGCAGGCCATTGGATTCGGCCGCGATGGCGTTCGGGTTGGTCGGCGCCAGCTGGAAATTGGGCTGGAAGTTGGCGTCGATGGCCAGCGTCAGCGACGCATCCGGCGCATCGGCCAGCGCACCCTTGAGCATGTCCACCGCCGCCGGGGTGATGGTGATCTTGGGCGGGCTGCGGTCCGGCGCCTGCAGGCCGAGCAGGCTGCTCAGCTCGCCGCTGTCGGCCATCTGCACGATGATGTCGCTGCCGCCGACCAGCTCGCCGTCCACGTACAGTTGCGGAATGGTCGGCCAATCGCCATAGGCCTTGATGCCTTCGCGGATGTCCTGGTCGGCCAGCACGTTGACGTGGGCATAGTCGATGCCCAGCCCGTCCAGCACGCCGACCGCCTTGGCCGAAAAACCACACTGCGGCATGCCGGGCTGGCCTTTCATGAAGAGCACCACGCGGCTGGATTGCAGCAGCGTATCGATACGGGAACGCAGGGCGGGATCGAGGGACATGGCAGCGCTTCGGTCGGGTCGTGGAGGCCGTCCATTCTACGCCGCATGGCATCATGCGGCATGACCACGCCGGAAACGCTGTATCGCACCCCCTCGCGGCCGTACCGCTGGGTTGGCCTGTTCGCCTGCTCGCAGGTGGCGGTGGCGCTGCTGTGGTGGCACTTGGGCTGGACCTGGGGGCTGCCTGCGCTGCTGCTGTCGCATGCGCTGTTCGTGGTGCCGGTGTTCCTGCCGCGTGCGCGGCTGTACGCGCCGGTGCTGGCGCAGCTGCCCGGCCACGCGCCGCAGGTGTGGCTGACCATCGACGATGGCCCGTCCGACGACACGCCGGCCATCCTTGCGTTGCTGGATGCCTATGATGCCAAGGCCACGTTTTTCGTGGTCGGCGCCCGCGCCGCGCAGCGACCAGAGCTGGTGTGCGAGATGGTGCGGCGCGGGCATGGCATCGGCAATCACAGCCAGACCCATCCGCAGGCCTGGTTCTGGGCCTTGGGCCCGCGCCGCATGGCCCAGGAGATCGGCCTGGCGCAGCGCACCCTGGCGGCCATCACCGGGCAGGCGCCGCGGCTGTACCGCTCGGTGGTCGGCATGACCAACCCCTTCGTCGCCTCGCCGTTGCGTGCGCATGGGCTGACCCGGGTGGCCTGGAGTGCGCGTGGGTTTGATGGCGTGCGCTGCGAGCCGGAGGCCACCGTGGCGCGCATCGTGCGCGACCTGCATCCGGGTGCCATCGTCTTGCTGCACGAAGGCGCTGCGCACGGCCACAATCCCACCATCCTGCGCGGCGTGCTGCAAGCGATGCAGGCGCGTGGGCTTGCAGGGCGGCGTCCGGATTGAGCCACACGGCAACACGTCCGCGGTGGGTGCCCGCAATGCGATATAGCGTGGCGGCCGCCGCGGCGCGCGACGTGTACAAGCTATCGGCATCGCATGCAGGCATGCACGCCGTCTGTGTTCGCGTGGGGGCGCCACGATCGACCTGGACGCCCGGACGATCGCCGGCGCCTTCCGATGGCGCCTTCGGCGATACGAACGCTCAGCGCGGTTCGGCCACGATCAGCCAGTTGTTGAACGGCGTATTGCCGTACAGCGGCGCAAACGTGGCGCGCAGGCCT
Organism: Xanthomonas cucurbitae; assembly: GCF_002939885.1. Taxonomy (GTDB): domain Bacteria; phylum Pseudomonadota; class Gammaproteobacteria; order Xanthomonadales; family Xanthomonadaceae; genus Xanthomonas; species Xanthomonas cucurbitae. Next base: position 17,017 of record NZ_MDED01000005.1, on the reverse strand, counting down.
GCAGCATCCAGCTGGGCCTGCAGGCTGTCGCGGGTGGGATAACTGCGCGGCATGCGTTGCATCCAGCCGCTCAGGTGCGCCAGCACGTCGGTGACCCGGCTGGTGCGGCCGCGCCGGCTGTCGTCGCCCAGCGCACTGCGGATCACCAGCTTGGCGCCTGGGGTCAGCATCTGCGCCACGCTGCGCAGCAGGCCGGCCTGCATGTCCGACTGCAGATACTGCAGCACATCCAGGATGGTCACGCTGCCCTGGTGCTGCGGCCATGCCAGGCTCAGGTCGACCACTTCGAAACGGGTATTGCCCAGCGCCGAACGCTGTGCGATGTGTTGCGCGCGGCGAATCTTGGAGGCGTCCACATCCACGCCGTAGTACGCCAGCGCTTGGCCATCGGCGCGCAGGGCATGGGCCAGCAGGCCCAGCCCGCAGCCCAGGTCCAGCACCGGCGCGGTAGTGCTGCGCAGCTGCGCCAGCACGCCCGGATACAGTGGGTCGGTGCGCAGCTTGGCCTGGGTGTAGTAGTAATCGTAGCGGTTGCCCAGCGGATGCCGGGGCAGGAAGGCACGTGCAATCGCCAGCGCCTGTGCGCGGCTCATCGGTTGGGTAGCGGGGCTGTGCAATGTCGTTCCTTGGCAATCAGGCGTGTTGCGCGGGTAGCTTATGAATCAGGCGCGTAAGCGCCACTGTGGTCCGCCCTCGGCAATCTGCACCGTGAGCTATTTGCATGAGCCTTGTGTCAGGCAATCACTTGCCGGAACTCGATGACGTAGTTTTCGCCATCGATGTTGGCTACCCGCCCGATCAAATCATCTCGTACAGCGAATGTCTTGGGAACCTTGCTGCCATCCTCGCCATGCTGGATGCGCTCTGGCTGCAGGGCTCTAGCGAGAACAAGATGCACCGCCGCATCCGTATCGTACGCTCGCGTCACGTTAGCGCGGAATTCACGGTTGCCTGGCCCGGACCAACGATCGAATCGATCCTCGAATGCTAGAACTCCCGAGCCAGGACGGGTGGCGTGGTGATCCCAAAGGCTTACCACCAATATGTTTTCTGCGGCCCAGGAGCTGACGGACCAGTTGACGTTCTTGAGTACTGCCCCGTATCTGCGAAAAGCTTCGGAAATCCCGATTTTCATTACGATCTATTCCATGCTGCGCACCAAGCCGGCCGCGCCCAACGCATCGCGCGCCGCAGGCAAGGCCACGGCGGCCCATCGCGCATACATCGCGCCGGAAGGGTGCAGGCCATCTTCGACCAGCATCTCCACCGCATCGCCACCGTCGCGGCTGGTAGTTGTGATATCGATGAAGCGAACCGCGCGCTCGGTACAGCGCGCTGCCGCCACGTCGTTGAACGCGTCGATCTGCGCCGCAATCAGGCCCGCATCGCGGCCTTGTGCGCGTGCGAACGGCGTCATACCCCAGTCGGGAATGGACAGCACCAGCACGCGTTTGGCATGGCCGCCGGCAAGCGCGATCGCGCGCTGTAACAGCGCATCGAACTGGCTGCGGTACTCTTCCAGCGAGCGCTCGCGGTACTGGTTGTTGACACCGATCAGCAGGCTTACCAGATCGAACGGACCCTGCGGCGCGGCCGCGTCGATCCCGGTTTGCAATTGATCGGTGGTCCAGCCGGTGGTGGCGATGAGCTGCGGTGCCTGCACCGTCCACCCCTGCGCACGCAAGACATCGGCCAGCTGCGCCGGCCACCCCTGCGCAGCGGCGACGCCTTCGCCAATCGTGTACGAATCGCCCAGCGCCAGATAGCGCTGCGGCACGCCCAGCGCGGCCATCAGGCCACGCTGCGCGGTTTCAGCGGCACCACCTTGGTCACCGCCTCGGCGCGGCGTGCCAGGGCGCGGTCGATACGTGCGAACACGTCGCGCATCACGCTGGCTTCGGGCATCAGGGTCACGCGGAAGTGGTGGCGATACGGCACGTTGAAGCTGGAGCCGGGCACCACCAGCACGCCTTCCTCGTTCATCAAGTCCAACGCGAATGCGTGGTCATCGAAGTTGCGTGCCGCCGCGCCCACCACCGCCGGGAACGCGTACAGCGCACCGGCCGGTGCCACCAGTTGCAGATGCGTGCTGGCCGCGCAGGCCTCGATCACCGCGCGGCGGGTCTCGTACAGGCGGCCACCCGGCGCGCATAACGCGGAAATGGTGTCCGGCCCGTTGACCGCCGCATCTATGGCGTACTGGCCGGGCACGTTGGCGCACAGGCGCAAGGCGCCGAGCAGGTCCAGCGCGTTGCGCAGATCGTTGATGCGTGTTTGTTCGCCGGACAGCAGCGCCCAGCCGACGCGCCAGCCGCAGGCGCGGTGCACCTTGCTCAGGCCGCTGAAGGTGATGCACGGATGCGCGCCGGCCAGCGGCGCCACCGGCACGAATTCCGCGCCGTCATACAGCACCTGGTCGTAGATCTCATCGACCATCAGCAGCAAGTTGTGCTTGACGGCAATCGTCACGATGCGTTCGAGCAATTCCCGCGAGTAACTGGCACCGCTGGGGTTGTTCGGGTTGATCAGCACGATGGCGCGGGTACGCGAGGACACCAGCGTTTCGATCTCCACCGGGTCCGGCTGGAAGCCGTTCTCCGGCGCGCAGCGGTAGTACACCGGGCGGCCGTCGTTGAGGATGGTGGCCGCCGACCACAGCGGGTAGTCGGGCGAGGGCACCAGCACCTCGTCGCCAGGGTTGAGCAGGGCGCGTAGCGACAGGTCGATCAGCTCGCTGACGCCGTTGCCCAGGAAGATCCGGTCCGGGTGCGCATCCGGGTGCTGGCGGCGCGAGTACGCGGTGGCGATGGCTTCGCGCGCTTCCGGCAGGCCCTGCTGATGGGTGTAGGGATCGGTGCGGCCCATGTCGTCGGCGATCGCGCGCTGCAGATGCTCCGGCGCGCGGAACCCGAACGCTCCCGGATTACCGATATTGAGCTTGATGAGTTTGCGGCCCTGCGCCTCCAGCTCCCGCGCTCGCCGCGCCAGTTCGCCCCGGATTTCGTAGCGGACTTCGGACAGACGCTCGCGGATGGCGAGCGGCGTTTGCGGGGCAGTGGACATACGGCGGGCCGGTTGTAGGCGTGAGGCTTGGCATGGTAACGGAAATGTGTCAGGCGGACATGCTTGCATCGGTAACGATGTCAAGGGGCCAGTTAAGTCGCTCCGGTATTAGGACGTATTACCAAGAGTAAATGACGTAGGCGTCGCCAATGGCTGAATATCACAGTTGGCCACCGCTCGATTGAGAAAATTGATCGCCAACAGGATGTTCGCTGATTGACAGTTACTTAACATTCAAAGAGCCTACTCGATCACTTGAGCCTGCCGGCTCTCAGCAAGGATCGCGTTATGTCAGGGGGAAGTGCGTCGCTCTCGTTGCTCGAGGGCGGCTCGTCGGTGCATGAACGACCGGATCTGGGCTTGCAGGGGCTGGTCCTGCTCGCCCAATTCCATGGTGTTGCTGCCGATGCGACGCAATTGGCGCATGGCTTTGGCCGTGGCGGCGAGCCGTTCGACGAGACGACCTTGCTACTGGCGGCCAAGCAGCTTGGGCTGAAAGCCAAGGTCGTTGCCCAGCCGGCTGCGCGGATCGGCATGGCCGCACTGCCTGCTCTGGCACTGGTGCCGGGCGGTGACGCGTTCATCGTGGCCAAGGTCGGCACGGACCAGATCCTGATCCATGATCTGGTCGAGAAGCGGCCGCGTTCTATCACGCCAGCCGAGTTCGAGGCGCGTTACCAGGGGCGGTTGCTGCAGGTGGCCTCGCGTGCTTCGGTGCTGGGCGACCTGGCCAAGTTCGACTTCAGCTGGTTCATCCCGGCCGTGGTCAAGTATCGCAAGTTGATGATTGAGGTCTTCGTCGTCTCGTTCTTCATCCAGCTGTTCGCGCTGATTACGCCGCTGTTCTATCAGGTGGTGATGGACAAGGTGCTGGTGCATAACGGCCTGACCACATTGGACGTGATCGCGATCGGACTGGTCTCGATGGCGGTGTTCGACGTGCTGCTCTCCGGACTGCGCACCTATGTGTTCGCCCACACCACCAGCAAGATCGATGTGGAGCTGGGTGCGCGGCTGTTCCGGCATGTGCTGTCCTTGCCGCTGGCGTACTTCGAATCGCGCCGGGTCGGCGACACCATCGCGCGTGTCCGCGAGCTGGAGAACATCCGCAACTTCCTCACGGGCCAAGCGCTGACGTCGGTATTGGACCTGTTCTTTACCGTGGTCTTTCTGTCGGTGATGTTCTGGTACAGCGGCTGGCTGACCCTGATCGTGGTGCTGTCGTTGCCGCTGTACGCCACAATCTCCGGATTGATCACCCCGGTGCTGCGCCAGCGTTTGAACGACAAGTTTGCGCGCGGCGCCGACAACCAATCCTTCCTGGTGGAGACGGTCAGCGGCATCGGCACGGTCAAGGCGATGGCGGTGGATCCGCGCGTGACACGCACCTGGGACAACCAGCTGGCCGGCTATGTCAGCGCCGGTTTCAACGTCACCCGCATTGCCACGCTGGGCCAGCAAGGCGTGCAACTGGTGCAGAAGCTCACTGCCGTGGCGGTGCTGTTCTGGGGCGCCAAGCTGGTGATGGAGGGCAAGCTGTCGATTGGCCAGTTGATCGCCTTCAACATGTTGTCCGGCCAAGTTACCGCGCCCATCATCCGGCTGGCCCAGCTGTGGCAGGATTTCCAGCAAGTGGGCATTTCGGTCGAGCGGCTGGGCGACATCCTCAATACCCGTACCGAGGTGCCGGGCAGCCGGCTGGCCTTGCCGCCGATTCGCGGGCAGGTGACGTTCGAGCGGGTCACCTTCCGCTACCGGCCGGATGCGCCCGAGGTGCTCAACGGGATCGAGCTGGACATTCGCCCAGGCGAAATCATCGGCATCGTCGGCCGTTCCGGCTCCGGCAAAAGCACGCTGACAAAGTTGGTGCAGCGGCTCTACACGCCCGAACGTGGGCGTGTCCTGATCGATGGCCAGGATCTGGCGCTGGCCGATCCGGCCTGGTTGCGTCGTCAGCTGGGTGTGGTGCTGCAAGAGAACTTCCTGTTCAACCGCAGCGTGCGCGAGAACATCGCGTTGACCGATCCCGGCATGCCGCTGGAGCGGGTGATCCATGCGGCCAAGCTGGCCGGTGCCCACGACTTCATTCTGGAATTGCCAGAGGGCTACGACACCAAGGTGGGCGAGCACGGCACAGGTCTGTCGGGTGGGCAGCGGCAGCGCATCGCCATTGCCCGCGCGCTGATCGGCGACCCGCGCATCCTGATCCTGGACGAAGCGACCAGTGCGCTGGACTACGAATCGGAGCATGCGGTGATGCAGAACATGCGTGCGATCTGCAAGGGTCGCACCGTGCTGATTATTGCACATCGCCTGTCTACCGTGCGGCAGGCCAACCGCATTGTGGTGGTGGAGAAGGGGCGCATCGTCGAGAGCGGCTCGCACGCCGAATTGGTCGGCCGCCCGGAAGGCCAGTACGCGCATCTGTATCGACTGCAACAGGGGACACCATGAAGCACCTGCTCCAGGGATGGCGCGATTTCTTTCTCCGCTATTTCAAGATCTTCAAATCGGCCTGGGCGGTGCGCCGCCAGCTCGACCCGCCCGCGCGCAGCGCCGACGAGCGCGCGTTCCTGCCCGCCCATCTTGAACTGACCGAAACGCCCGTCTCGCCCACCGCGCGCTGGACGATGCGCATCATCATTGGCTTCTTCTGTGTCGCGCTGCTGTGGGCGTGCCTGGGCAAGCTCGATATCGTCGCCGTGGCGCCGGGCAAGACCGTGGTCGATTCGCGGACCAAGGTGGTGCAGACCGCAGAAACTGCGGTGGTGCGCAGGATCCTGGTGCGCAACGGACAGGCAGTGAAGAAAGGCCAGTTGCTGGTCGAACTCGATGCCACCGCCACCGGGGCCGAATTTGCCCAGGCTGGCGATGCTCTGGTCAACGCACGGCTGGCCGCGCTACGTCAGGCAGCGTTGGCGACCGCCATTGCGACCGGGCAGCCGCCGCAGCTCGGTCCCGCTCCGGATCTTCCCGCAGAACGCGTGGCTAACGAGCAGCAATTGGTCAGCAGCCAATTCGATGCTTTCCAGGCGCGCCGACACAACCTGCAAGCCAGCATTGCTCAACGTCAGGCCGAACTGCAGACCACACAGGACGCGATCCAACCGCTGGCCGAATCCGCACGCATCTCCAAAGTGCGCGCAGAGGACTACGGCCGCCTGGTCGAAGGCAAGTACGTCGGCCGCCACGACTATCTGCTGCGCGAACAGGAACGCATCGCCGCAGAAAGCCAGCTCGCCACCCAGCGCAATCGCCTACAGGAAATCCGCTCGGCGATCAGCGCGGCACAGGAAGAGTTGCGCGTGCTGGTTACCGACACCCGCCAGCAGGCACTGGATGCCCTGCGCCAAGCCAGCGAGCAGGCCGGCCAACTGACCCAGGACGTCGCTAAGACCGGACAGCGGGACAAGTTGATGGCCCTGCACGCGCCCGTGGACGGCACCATCCAGCAGCTGGCCGTTCATACAATAGGTGGTGTGGTGACGCCCGCACAGCCGTTACTGGTCGTAGTACCGGCCGAAGAAGCGCTGGAGGTTGAAGTCACTGTCTTGAACAAGGACATCGGCTTCTTGCGACCCGGCCAGCCGGTTACGGTCAAGGTCGACAGCTTCCCTTACACCCGCTACGGCTATCTGACCGGGACGGTCGCCAGCGTCTCGCATGATGCCGCGCAGGACGAAAAGCTCGGCTTGGTATTCCCTGCGCGCATCAAATTGAATGGCAGCACGTTGGAGATCGATGGCGTCAAGGTGCGGATGAGTGCCGGGATGAGTTTGAGTGCGGAAGTGAAGACGGGGAAGCGGCGGGTGATTGATTACTTGTTGAGTCCTTTGCGAATGCATGGCTCCGAATCCTTGAGAGAGAGATGAGATCATGAAAATTTTAATGCTTTTCGGTTTGGTCGTAGTTGTAACGTGCATGTGTGGTTGCAAGCAAAAGATGAAATGGAAGGAGCAGGTTTGGCTGGAGCAGGGGCGTTTTATCGAAGTTGAGCGTCAGGCGTCAGGCAAGTTTGATTTTCCCAATTCTTCATCCATCGTGACAACTCATCAAGAACTTAGATATAAGCCGTTAGGAGTGATTTGGGCGGCAGAGGGGTCTGCACAGGTACAGTCTTTCTACGTCGTTGGCAATGACGCTTACTTGATTAAAATGGCAGGTAAAAGTCGCAACGAGTTTTGTATTGGAAGGCGCAAAGGAGACTATCTGCTGGATGTAATGCGTTGGCGTGACGGTAAAATGCAGTGGGTTGATCAGAATGAAGCGCCCATAGAGCGCATGCGGATTAATCTTTCAGGCGATTCCCATTGGAAATTCCGCAACGGGGGTAAGCATTCGCATTACCTGTCGTGGAAAGATGTGGCAGAGGTTACCGGTCAGTTTGACTATAATCCGCCAAAATTAATTTCTGAATTTTATAGTGAAGTACCAAATCTGATTTGCAGTTAACATCAATAGGGATTCTATTTATATGGAATTTAGTCAGTCAGAAAAAATTTATGCTCAGCTTGCAGCGAACGTATATGCTGCTACTAATAATGATGCCGAAGGTAAGCCGCGTGTGAGGTCTCAACTCAATGCGCTGCCGCTTCCCGGGCCCGAGTGGGTTCAGATAGACGAGCATGTTGCTATCTCTGGGTTCATGGCCAAAGCGTTCCGCAATGTTTATACCGGTGAAGTAGTGGTGAGCTATGCTGGAACAACCGAAGAAAATTTGCTGGATTGGATTTTCGGAAATATTCCTGCGGGTGCTGGTGTTTATTCTACCCAGGTGGAGCAGGCCATGGCTTTTTACCTGGAATTGCTTAGGATTCCGGGTGTTGCCGACACGTCTGTAACTTTCATGTGTCACTCGCTTGGTTGGGGGGGGGGGCTTGCGTCGCTGATGGCAGTTTCTTTTAACAGTATTGATATCCAGGATCTGTCGCAATCATGAAGTGCACTTGCGAAATGCGGTAAGTATTTCGCAAGTGTATTTGGTTGAATTAGATGTAGTGCATGAGTTTTTCACCAGAAATATTTCACGAGGGCGATGCGATGACGATGCACGGATGGGTAATAGTTGGGGGGCTGGTGATGGCTGCCGTGTTGATTGGTTGCAGCAACAAGGACACCATGCGCTGGAAGGAGCAGGTGTGGCTTAGCGATGGGCGGCGTATTGATGTGGATCGTTATTCAGTGGCGTTAAAAAGTGGTTTCCCCAATACGAACGATGGTCCTCCTATCTATCAAGAAATCACTTACTTGCCATTAGGCGTGCACTGGTCCACCAAAGATGCCGACATGGAAGGATCAAGTAGTTTGAGGTCTTTCGATATCATCCACGGAGACGCATATCTAGTTGTCTATGCAGATACAGATGCCAAGGAATTTTGCGTCGGTAAGCCGTCCGGGTCGCTCCTGATCAACGTTTATCGCTGGCACAAGGGCGTTATGCAAAAAATTGACCAGCAAGAGGCGCCTATCTCACGGATGAGAATAAATCTGTCGGGGACCGGTAATTGGGGCTTCCGCCATGCGGATAGGCCCATAACTTATCTGTCTTAGGATGATATTGGTTATGTAACGAGGCAGCCGAGTTCTGGGCCTCCAAAATTGACCTCTGAGTTCTACAAGAAGCGCTACTACGCGATTTGTGACTAATAATTAATTGTATAAAAATGATGGATCTCCATGGATTTGAATAAAATGCAGATTGATTATGCGTTAATGGCAGCTAATGTGTATTCACCGAGATCAAGTGTTGGAACCGAGTTGATGCGCTTCAGCTTCCAGATGAGTGGGCGCAGCTTGCCGAATTCGTGTCTGTGGCGGAATGCACGGTGAGGGTTATTACAATGAAAAAAGTAGTGCCTTCACGCAATATGGGCGGTATTGCGTGAAAGCATTCCGATTGAGCCGGGTGCGAGGTGTGAGTGGTTGCACGAAAGCGATTTCAAAAGAGGACGAGGCGATGAGAATGCTTAGATGGGCAATGATTGTAGGGCTGGCGGGTGCCGCTTTGGTCAGTGGTTGCAGCAACAAGGACACCATGCGCTGGAAGGAGCAGGTGTGGCTTAGCGATGGGCAGCGTATTGATGTGGATCGTTATTCTGTGGCGTTAAAAAGTGGTTTCCCCAATACGAACGATGGTCCTCCTATCTATCAGGAAATTAATTACTCGCCGTTGGGGGTGCACTGGTCTGCTAAGACCGCGGACGTGGTCCCGGAAATGCTTTCTTTTGATGTAGTTAACAATGACGCCTATCTAGTGGTCGCTATCACTGATAAGAAAGAAAAGTTCTGCGTGGACAAGTCTTCGGGAACCTATTTAATTGAGGTCTATCGATGGCGCAAAGGCGTGATGCACAGGGTCGATCAGCAGCAGGCGCCTATCGCGCAGATGGGAGTTAATTTGTCTGGAACCGGGAATTGGGGGTTTCGCCATGCGGATAGGCCCGTGACCTACCTGTCTTGGGACGATATTGCTTATGTAACGAGGCAGCCAAGTTCTGGCCCTCCAAAATTAATCTCTGAGTTCTACAAGAAACGCGACTACGCGATTTGTGACTAATATTTAATTGTATAAGAAGGATGGATTGCCATGGATTTCAATAAAGTGCAGCTTGATTATGCTTTACTTGCGGCTAATGTATATGGAGCGAAATCTGGTGTTAGAACGGAGTTGAATACGCTCGGGCCCCCAAATGGATGGATCCAGATAGCCGAATCCGTATCGGTGACAGGGTTCATGGCTAGAGCCTACCAAAACGCTGCTACAGGCGAGGTGGTCGTTTCGTATGCTGGGACGACAAATGAAGAAGGCGCCACGTTGAACGACTGGCTGTCGGGCAATCTTCCGGCAGGCTTGGGGACAATCTCTCAGTCATTGGAGGCGGTCGTTTTCTATCTGGATGTCCTTAAGCTGCAAGACGTGGACCCTGGCAAGACCAGTTTTACCGGGCATTCCCTCGGTGGTGGCCTTGCGTCATTGATGGCGGTCTATTTCGATAAGAAGGCAATTGTCTTCGACCAGGCGCCGTTCGAGTTGTCGGCGGCCTCATTTACTTACGATGCATACGAAGCGATATTGGAGCTTGCTGAATATACAATTCCACAGGCGTTCAAAGATTACAATCAACTTGAATACAAGGCGCGGAAAGCCAATGTGCAGCAGATCGTAGTAGCTGGGGAGGTGCTTAGCTATGCGACAGACAATGCGTTCAAGATAAATGACGGCAATCCGCTCGTGCTAGACCCCCAGGCAGAAGATCTTTTTGGATGGGGTGGCAGCGTTGGCACTGATTTCTCGAGAGCCGTCAATCTGCATTCGATGACATTGCTTGCAGGGTTCATGAATTCTAAGGATTTTCTTCAGGCGTCGAGGAATTATAAGGAGCTGCTTCCAAGAATCTTTGAGGGTGCATACAAGAACCTGCTTCCAACCAGTATCACCTCCAGCACCTTGCTTGAATTGCTGGTGCAGCGGCAACTGGCGGGAGAAGGCTCTCTCGATGTAATTGCAGCTGACTTGGCGAAAATCGCTGCTGCGGAACTGCGAGGAGCCGATAATTCGTTCGTCATTCATGAAAATGGAGATAGGAAAGAGTTGAATCTGGCCGGTGCGTTGGTAGACGTCTTGCTAGCCGGGCTTTATCAGCAAGCGGATGGTAGATCACCAAAGAAGGCGTTCGTTGGTCGGCTCACCGAAGTTCTGACCCGTAGTGACGGCTACATCAGTTTCGATGCGGAAGCACTCGGTGATCAGCAGAAGGTCGGCATCGAATCACTTAGCCAATATGTCTCTGCAAGAACACAAAATGTTGCCCTCGATACGAATCTTCTGGAGCGCGCACGCTGGGGTGTCCAGGATGGTGCTGCCATGCACTATGTCGGTTCTGATTTCGACGTGCGCTCGGACGTGGTGGTGGCCCTGCACGGCAACAACACTATCGCTGTCGGCGGCGGCGATGATCTGGTCCTGGGTGGCGACGGGGATGACGACATCAGTGGCGGTTCGGGCGACGACTACATGTACGGCGGCGCAGGATTTGATACCTATCGTTTTCGTACCAATGAATCGCTGCTCGCCAGCGTAGATCGTATCTATGACAGCGGTGGAGATGGGGTTCTTTACGTTGACAACATGTTGGTGACGGCGGGTGAACGTCTGACCGAGACCACCTGGGCCGATGCTACCGGCAAGCTGCGATTGACCTTGATTGGGACTCCGGTCAATACCCTGATGATCACTAATGCCTCAAGCGGCGACACAATCCATGTCGAGCGCTGGCAGAACGGCCATTTGGGCATATCGCTAGGCGGAGAGATTGGTGTGCTGCCGCCGTCGGGTAGCAAGTGGGACGGCGATCTGACACCGGAAGTCGAAAACATCAACGGCGTCTTCCAGGGAACTGAAGCGGCCGAGGCGTTCTATACGGGCTTCGGCACCGACACCATCGACGCTAGTGGCGGTGTCGATGTCATCAACGGTGGGTCTGGCAGCGACATCATCCATGGCGGCGATGGCAACGACTTCATCGTCGAGGTCGCCAGAACGGCGCGTAATCTGGACCGCTGGGTCGGTGCCCCGCCCACCGACAGGATGTTGGCCAGTGGCGTGGGTTTCATGGTGGGTCTGCGCAGCGGCGATGCGGAAGATGCGCGGACCTATTACGAAGACGTCTTCCTGGGGTTGGTCGGCACCATCCGGAATGGTGGGCCGTCGTTCTATCCAGATCCGGAACTGTTTGCCGACGGCGGCGACGTCATCGATGGCGGCGGCGGCTCGGATCTTATCATGAGCGGTGAGGGCAACGATGTTGTCGACGGCGGCATCGGCAACGACGTGATCTCTGGCGGCCATGACAACGACATCCTGTTGGGCAACGACGGTGACGACCTGATCTTCGGCGACCAGATCAACGGCGTGCTTGCGGGTGAAGAGCTTGCCAATCTGTCGTCTGCAGCACGGGTGGACGGCAACGACATCATCGACGGCGGTGCTGGCAACGACGAATTGCGGGGCGACGGGGGTAGCGATCAGATCTGGGGCGGCCAGGACGACGATGTCATTCTTGGCGATACCGTGGGCATGGACGCGTCGCGCCAGGGTAACGACAGTTTGTATGGCGGCGAGGGTCAGGATCAGATCTGGGGAGGCGGCGGCAACGACACCATTTCCGGCGATGCGGGCAACGACACCATCTTCGGTGACTTCGTGGTCGGCCAGCTGGGTCTGGAACTCCATGGCGCAGACCGCATCACCGGCGGGACAGGCATGGACTGGATCAATGGGCAGGGGGGCGATGATGTCATCGACGGCGGCGAGGACGCAGACACCCTGCTGGGTGGCGCGGGATCGGACACCATCAGTGGTGGCGCAGGGTATGACGTGATTGTCGGCGACGACGTCGACGCGCCGGAAAGCGAGCAAGGCAACGATACGATCGAAGGCGGCCTGGGAGATGACACGATTCTCGGCATGGGCGGCAACGACCAGATCGCCGGCGGCGAAGGCAATGACAGTCTGCATGGTGACGATCAGGCTGGAAATTTCACCGGTAATGACAAGCTCTCCGGCAATGCAGGTGACGACGTTCTCGATGGCGGGAGGGGAGACGATCAACTTAATGGTGGTATCGGAAACGACATCCTGATTGGCGCAGAAGGAAACGATACCTACGTCATCAAGGCCGGAGATGGGCATGATGTGGTGAGTGAGTTGGGCAATGCATCGTCTGGAAGCGACACCGTCATGCTGAGTGGCTTGCTGAGAGATCAGGCCACGTTCCGACGCAGCGGGGGCGCGTTGGTGATGGCGTTCGGCGCGGACCAAACGATTCGCCTTGATGGCTTCCTGACGCCCGAGAGTGGCGGGCACCGGATCGTCTTTGGCGACGGTACTGTTCTAGGCAAGGCCGAAGCCCTGAGCCTGCTGGGTGGCGGCACTGCAGGTAATGACGATCTCCAAGGGAGCAGTGGGGACGATGAGCTGTACGGCGAGGCCGGTAACGACAAGTTGCAGGGACTGGAGGGCGATGATTCCCTTGACGGTGGCGTCGGCAACGACCTCGTCTTTGGTGGGGGTGGTAACGATTTGCTGGCAGGTGGTGATGGCGACGATCTTCTCGATGGCGGGGCTGGCGACGATCGCTTGTCTGGCGGATCGGGTTCCGACGTGTTTCGCTATGGAAATGGTTACGGCAATGACAGTATTGCCTTTGATCCCACTGCTGCCATCCGGCGCGTACAGCTGGTTGATATCAGTCATTCCTCCAATCTGCACTACGCGCTCAAGAGTGGTGCATTGATAGTGACCGTTACGGAGACTGGTCAGAATCTCACCATAGAGGGGTATGTCGGTGTCGATGGGCCGACGGCACGGGTCTTTCTAGCCGACGGTACCGAGCTTTTGCCCGAGTTGCTGTGGCGCGGCGACGACGAGATTGAAGGGAGTTCGGCAGACGACACGCTTTATGGGTACGACGGCGACGATGATATTTTTGGTGACTGGGGGAAGGATACGATCTACGGTGGTAGTGGCAACGATATGCTGCAGGGCGACTATCGGTATTGGTGGATTAAGGCCGGCCAAGACGATTATCTGGATGGTGGCGACGGTGACGACGATATTTATGGCAATGCTGGCAATGACACCCTGTTGGGTGGAGCGGGCAACGACGAACTCGTCGGTCAGGATGGCGCTGACATTCTGAATGGAGGCGCCGGTAACGATTCACTTCGTGGAAATGCGGATTCAGACATCTATGAGTTCGGCCGCGGTGGAGGTCGCGATGGCATCTTGGAATACTACTGGCGGGACGATAGTAGGCCCAGGTTTGGAGATATCGATACGCTCAGATTCGATGCCAGTGTGTTGGAGAAAGATGTTGTCGTGTATCGAGGCGATAGCCTTGGAGGCGATTTGACGTTCATCATAGATGGGACTGACGATTCGATCTCTGTGCGGGAATTCTACGATTACCAGTATCCAGATTTCAGGGTGCTGGACTCGATTGAGCAGGTAGTTTTTTCCGGCGGCACCACCTGGGATTTGCAGGAGATTTTATACCAGTCCATGCAAGGTTCGTATCGGAATGACAATCTGGTTGGATTCTATGCAAGGAATGATTTCATCGATGCCGGTGCGGGTAACGACATGGTGTCCACGCGAGAGAATGACGACACAATTCTGGGCGGGTCTGGAAACGACAGCCTGGAGGGAGGTGGGGGTAATGACATCCTGGTCGGTGGACGTGGTTCGGACATTCTCATCGGTGGTAGTGGAGACGATATTTACCGTTTCGGCCTGGGTTCTGAGTTGGATTTTGTAGATAATTTCCCGACCGAGGAGCCTGGGCATGATCTGATCGAGCTGGGGGAAGGAATTACTGTCGACAATATTCGTCTTGCGCGTTCCGCTAATGCGCTGGTGATCGACATCGAAGGCTACACCGACCGGCTAATCGTGCTGGGTCACTTTCGCGCTGCTGAAGAATGGGGTAGTGGTGGTCCGATTGATGCGCTGCATTTCGCCGACGGAACCATTTGGAACCAAGAGGATATCCTGGCGCAACTAACCGCACCGCTCGACCCCATCGAGGTCTCCGTGGATTCATCCTATCCAGAGATCCCGGACGCCGGCGGCTACGTCATCGGTATCCAGAATGGGATGGGCGAGGTCAATCGGGAAACTGCAGGAGCCACGTGGTTTGACATCGGGCCAGGAGGGGCGCGCCTACTTGGCGGCTTGGCCGGGGACACCTACGTGTTTGGGAAGGGTTACGGAAGCCTGTTCATCCGTGATGGTGGTGGAATGGACAGGATCCTGTTCAATGCTGACATTTCCCAAGGCGACATTACGCTCTACAAGCTAGGCGAGAACATGGAAGTACAAGTCGATGGTCAAGTGATGCTCACCATCGACGGATTTTTTGCTATAGATGAAAAGGGAATGATCGAATCGATGGTGTTCGCGGATGGAACCATCTGGGATTCAGCAACGCTGCACGCCACTGCTATCAATCCGGATATGAACTTGACTGGGACAGAAGACAACGATGTCCTGAGCGGAGGTATCGGGAATGATCAGTTATTCGGAATGGCGGGCAACGACCAGCTGCAAGGAAATAGCGGTGACGATTTGCTCGACGGCGGCACGGGCGCAGATGTGATGCGCGGTGGTGCAGGCAGCGACACTTACGTGGTGGACGATAGCGGCGACTCGATTTATGATGATGGATATTCAGACGATTCTAGAATCAAGAGTATCAACACCGTACGTAGCAGTATTGATTACGCACTTGGAATGAACGTGCAGCAGTTGATTCTCGACGGAGTTTCCGATCTCAACGGGACGGGTAACAGGAATTCGAATAGTTTGAAGGGAAATGCCGGGGCCAACGTCCTGACTGGGGCGGCTGCAGAGGATTATTCCTATGAGGCCGACTGGATGGACGGTGGGGCAGGGAATGACACATTGATCGGTGCATGGGGCGACGACACGCTTATCGGTGGTGCGGGTGATGATCGCATGGAGGGTGGTGGTGGCGACGATCTTTATTATGTTGACAGTGTCGGTGATGTAATTGTAGAAACCGAGGGACATGCCCCCTCATTTCCCATGGCAATGGCGATGCAGTCGTCCAACAATGCGGTGACATCATCTGTGACGGACTCAGGAGGGTCCGGTATTCCCGCGATGGGCGAACATCCTTATCGCAACGGCGATACGGTAGCCGCCAGTATCGATTTTACGTTGGTAGGTAGCCTGGAGTCGCTGATTCTGATCGGTACCGCCGTCAGTGGCACCGGGAATGAATTCCGCAATGAGTTAACCGGCAATGCGCAAGACAACGTGCTAAGCGGATTGGGTGAGTACGACACCCTCTATGGAGGGGGCGGGCGTGATCTCTTGTACGGCGGGGATGGTGGGGATGAGCTGGATGGCAACGATGGAAACGACACTCTGGTTGGCGGCGATGGCGATGACCTCTATGTCTACACCGCTGGCCAAGGCGATGACACCATCGTGAATGTCGATGCCTATGGCGAAGATATGTTGCGCGTCAACGGCGCCGGGTTCGATCAATTCAGCTTTGCACGAAGCGGCGACGACATGGTCATAACGTTGAATGACCAATCTGGAAGCTTGATGTTCAAGGGCTGGTATACGGAAGCGGCCAATCGTGTCGACCGTCTGTACGACCAGAACTGGATGGAGCTTACCGCAGACCAGGTAGACAGTTTGGTTGGTGGGGCGGAACTGAGTCAGTTGGTCGGTGCAATGTCCCAGGCCGAAGCAGGCCAGGAGGTCTTTGCGCAGTCTTGGAACGAACGTGAAAATCAGCCGCATGTATTGATCGCTGCACTTTAATTTCCCCTGGGTGGATGCACCCCTTCCGCAAATAGTTTGTAAGCGTCCGCCAACCTCACCTACCCCGAAGCCTCACTCCGTGCGCAACGGCAGCAATTGATCGATGTCCCGATCCAGGGTCGTCGGCAGCCGTGCCAGGGTGTCATGTAGCCAGGCATGCGGTTGGATACCGTTGGCCTTGGCGGTGGCCAGCAGACTCATGATCGCCGCCGCGCGCCTGCCCGCCTGCGCTGAGCCGGCAAACAGCCAATTCTTGCGTCCCAGCGCCACCGGACGAATCGCGTTTTCGATCAGGTTGTTGTCGATCGGGTAACGTCCGTCCTGGACATAACGCGTCAGCGCGTCCCATCGCTTGAGCGTATAGGCCAGTGCACGCGCGGTGCCGCTGTTGCCCATCACCGTCTGCTGCAACTCCAACAACCAGCAGTTCAGCCGCGACAGCACCGGCACGGCGTGTTCTTGTCGGTAAGCCAGACGCTCATCGGGCGTCAGCGCGCTGGCCGCCGCTTCGATGGTGTAAAGCACGCCGATGCGCGCGATCGCTTCAGCCGCAATCGCGCTGCCGCTGGCCGCATGCTGCTCATGCCACTTGCG
>NZ_MDED01000004.1 GCF_002939885.1 Xanthomonas cucurbitae | reverse complement strand
CGCTCCTACGTACGATGCGTTGATCCGACGTGCTGTCGCACGCCCTTCGATCATCGCCTGGATGGCGCTGCAGCCTGTGCAGAAGGATCGCCAACATGGCTCTTCAACCACTGTTCGCTTTCGGCCAGCATCTGCAGGATCGATTGCCGGGCGCGGTAGGCATGCGCTTCATTGGGCAGCAGTACCAAGCGCGCGGTGCCGCCCAGGCCCTTGATCGCGGCGAACAGGCGTTCGCTCTGGATCGGGAAGGTGCCCGTGTTGTTGTCGTCCTGGCCGTGGATCAGTAGCAGCGGGTCCTTGATCTTGTCGGCGTAATTGAACGGCGACATGGCCTGGTACACCGGTTGCGCCTGCCAGTAGTTGCGCTCTTCGGCCTGGAAACCGAACGGCGTGAGCGTGCGGTTGTAGGCGCCGCTGCGCGCGATACCGGCCTTGAACAGCCGCGTGTGCGCCAGCAGGTTGGCGGTCATGAACGCGCCATAGGAATGGCCGCCGATGGCAATGTGCTGCCGGTCGGTGACACCGCGCCGCACCACCTCATCCACCGCCGCCTGCGCGTCGGCAACCAGCTGCGGCACGTAGGTGTCGTTGGGCTCGGCATCGCCTTCGCCGACGATCGGCATGGTCGGGTTATTGAGCACCACATAGCCGATCGCCAGGAAGGCCTGCGGACCCCAGTAGCTGATGGCATTGAAGCGATACGGCGAGTCGGTGACCTGGCTGGCGGTGTCGGCACTTTTGAATTCACCCGGGTAGGCCCACATCAGCAACGGCCGCGGGCCGTCGCGCTTGGGGTCGTAGCCGGGCGGCAGCAACAGCGTGGCGGTGAGATCCACGCCGTCGGCACGCTTGTAACGGATCTGTTCCTTCTGCACTCCACGCAGCTGCGGCAGCGGGTGCGCGAAGTGGGTCAACGCACGCGCGGCGGTGGCGCCATCCCCCAGTGACTGCACGAAATAATTGGCCGGTTCTTCCGGCGATTCGCGGCTGAGCAGCAGCTGCGTGCCTTGCGCATCCAGCAGGGCAATGGGTGCGGCGTAGGTGGGCGCTTGCGAATGGAATAACCGCGTGGCTTGCTTGCTGCGCAGATCGAAACGGTCCACGAACGGTCGGTCGCCTTCTGGCGAGGCGCCCTTGCCCAGCAAGAACAGACTGTTGCCATCGGCACCCGTCTGCAACACCGACTGCCCCCGTGCGTCGATGATGGCCGCCGGCGTACCGGGATCGTTGTAGCGGTCCTGCGAAGAGCGGTCCCAGAGCAGCTCGGGCGCGCGCTGCGGCTGATCGGGAGCGATGCGCCACTGCTTGGTGCGGCGCGTCTTCCACCAGCTCTCGCTCACCACGGCCAGGTCGCCGCGGCCCCACTGGATACCGTCGAAGCGACTGTCCAGCTGCGCCAGCGTCACCGGTGCGCGCGTGAACGGCGCGGCCTGCATGCGCACCGTGTCGCGGATCTTGCTCACGCGCGCCGGGTCGCCGCCATCCTGCGCTTCGGCCCACACCAGCGTGTCCGGCGCATCGTGCCGCCAGCCGATGTCGCGCACGCCGGTGGGCACCGCATCGTTGCCGGTGGGCAGGCCTTCCACCAGCGGCAGCTGCGCGATCTGGCGCACCCGCTTGCCCTGCAGGTCGAGCACCTCGATGCGGCGCGGGAAGTGGTCCACCGGCACCAGATACGAGAACGGCCGCTCGCTGCGTTCGCTCAGGATGTAGCGGCCATCCGGCGACACCGACAGATCGAGATAGATGCCGGGCGCAGCGATCGGGCGCACCTGCCCGTTCACGCCCACGATGATCGGTTGGCCGGTGGCGTAGTACTCGAACACGCGCGCATCGGCTTCGTTGCGCAGCAGGTCCTGATAGGTCGGCAGCGAACGCACACCCGCCGCAGCAGTGGCCTGCTGGATCGCCGGGCCCTGCGGAATGGCATCACGCGGCGGCGGCGCCCCCTGCCCGGGTACCTGCTGCTGCAACAACAGGCCGCTACTGTCGGGCAACCAGCGCAGCGCGTCGTTGACGCTGGTGTTCAGGCCAGCCACCAGCCGCCGCGCCTGCGCGGTGGTCACGTCCACCAGCCATAGCTCGTTGGCGCCGCTGCTCGCGTCCTCGCGGCGGAACGCGAGATAGCGCTGATCCGGTGACCAGCTCAGATCGGCCAGCGACAGCGGCGACGGCAGTCCGGCGATCTGCCGCTCGCTCCCGTCACCGATTGATTGCAGCCACAGCTTGCTGGCGAAAGAGAAACGGCTGCTGGCGAAGGTCTTGGGATGGATACGCACGCCGGCCAGCTTGAGTTCGGGCTGGGCCACCTCCGCGATGTCCGGCAGCGCCGGCAACTGCAGCATGGCCGCCAGGTCGCGCTGCGGCGACAGCTGCAGCAACGGGGCGCGTGGTGCATCCACCACCGCCTGCAGCGCCGCGGACGGCAGCCGGTAACCGCTGTCTGCCGCCGTGGACGCCGACCCTACCGGCGCGTCTGCCGCCCGGCCCAACACCGGCACGCTCAACGCCAGTAGCGTTGCTGCCATCCACGTGTGCTGCCGCCAGCCGTGCGCCTGCCGTTTCGCCCGCATTGTCCGTTCCCGTTGGTCATCGACTGCCAACCATAGCAGCCACCCGCTGCCGGTTCCCCCTGCCGTTGGTGGGGGTCGGGACCAATTCATGCCGGACTGGGGTGCTGCCGATATAATCGACGCTGTTGTCGAGGGGCGCTGCGACCGGTAGGGCGGACTGATCCGCCAGCCGCACCACAGGTGCGGACGCTACGGCCAGGCTCGACCAGCATTCACCGTTCAACGGCGCCCGGAACTGCAGACATTCGCCTGCCTACCGGAGCCATTGCATGAACGCTGTCGCAAAAACCGCTGCAAACGACGACTACAAGATCGCCGATATCTCCCTGGCCGATTGGGGCCGCAAGGAGCTGGACATCGCCGAGCACGAGATGCCGGGCCTGATGTCGATCCGCCGCAAGCATGCGCAGGCCAAGCCGCTGAAGGACGTGCGTATCACCGGCTCGCTGCACATGACCATCCAGACCGCCGTGCTGATCGAAACGCTCAAGGACATTGGCGCCAACGTGCGCTGGGCCTCGTGCAACATCTTCTCCACCCAGGACCACGCGGCCGCGGCGATCGCCGCCACCGGCACCCCCGTGTTCGCCTGGAAGGGCGAGACGCTGGAAGAGTACTGGGACTGCACCCTGGACGCGCTGACCTTCACCCTGCCCGACGGCACCCTCACCGGCCCGGAGCTGGTGGTGGACGACGGCGGCGACGTCACCCTGCTCATCCACAAGGGCTATGAGCTGGAGAACGGCAGCACCTGGGTCGACGAGCCGGCGTCCTCGCACGAAGAAGGCGTCATCAAGGCGCTGCTCAAGCGCGTGGCGGTCGAGCGCCCGGGTTACTGGGCGCGCGTGGTCAAGGACTGGAAGGGCGTCTCCGAAGAGACCACCACCGGCGTGCACCGCCTGTACCAGATCGCCGACGCCGGCAAGCTGCTGATCCCGGCCATCAACGTCAACGACTCGGTCACCAAGAGCAAGTTCGACAACCTCTACGGCTGCCGCGAATCACTGGCCGATGGCCTCAAGCGCGCGATGGACGTGATGCTGGCCGGCAAGGTGGCCGTGGTCTGCGGCTACGGTGACGTGGGCAAGGGCAGCGCCGCCTCGCTGCGTGCCTATGGCGCCCGCGTTGTGGTCACCGAGATCGACCCGATCTGCGCCCTGCAGGCCTCGATGGAAGGCTTCGAGGTCAACACCATCGAATCCACCCTGGGCCGTGGCGACATCTATGTCACCACCACCGGCAACAAGGACATCATCACCGCCGAGCACCTGCAGGCGATGAAGGACCAGGCCATCGTCTGCAACATCGGCCACTTCGACAACGAGATCCAGGTCGATGCGCTCAATGCGCTCAAGGGTGTGCAGAAGATCAACATCAAGCCGCAGGTGGACAAGTACGTGTTCCCGAACGGCAACGCGATCTTCCTGCTGGCCGACGGCCGCCTGGTCAACCTGGGCTGCGCCACCGGCCACCCGAGCTTCGTGATGTCCAACTCGTTCGCCAACCAGACCCTGGCGCAGATTGACCTGTGGGAAAAGCGCGACAGCTACGAGAAGAAGGTCTACATCCTGCCCAAGCACCTGGATGAAGAAGTGGCCCGCCTGCACCTGGAAAAGATCGGCGTCAAGCTGACCACCCTCACCAAGGACCAGGCCGACTACCTCGGCGTGCCGGTGGACGGCCCGTTCAAGCCGGATCACTACCGCTACTGATCCATCGGCAATCCATCGCCATGCAGACAGGAACGGGCGCCGCGAGGCGCCCGTTTTTTTCGTGCGATCAGTGGCGGACAACCGGTGTATTGGAGACCGAAGCCTGTTTTCCGGACCACATGACCAGCAAGAACCGATTCCGCTGCGGCCATGCGGGCGCCCAGCGTTGGAAAGACTGGTGGCTCTCACGGGCAACAGGCAATAAGACCCCCCGCGTAGATTTCCGAGGGAACCAAGAGGCGGGGGTCGTGTTGCGGCGAGGCTAACCGAGCGGGCGTTGAATCGCCAAGATGCATCATCAAAACTGCGATGCGCACATGGTTCGAGACGCTGGCGCCCCTGTGACACTGCTGTGCTACATTCGGGTATCCTGATCGGGAGCCCCACATGAGCACCACCACCATCCGCCTGCCGGACGCGCTCAAGGCCCGCATCGCCAAGGCGGCGGAAGCGGCCGGCACCACCTCACACAACTTCATCCTGGAAGCCATTGCGGAGAAGGCCGAATTGGCCGAACGGCGCGCCGACTTCCATGCAGAGGCCGAACGCCGTTGGGCCGAATTCCTCGAGACCGGCGAGAGCATTCCCTGGGACGAGATGCGTCGCTATCTGATGGGACGCATTCAGGGCAAGGACACTCCACTTCCCGTCCCCCGCAAGTTCGCGAAATAGCATGGCGCGCGTCGAGTTCCTACCCTCTGTCAACGAGGACCTGCGGCGCATCATCGGCCACCTGGAACAGCACGAGGCGGCGCACATCCAAGAGCGTCTTGGCGAGATCGTCAGCGCATCCGATGTGCTCACGAACAATCCGCTGATCGGGCGCCTGACGCACAACGATTTGCGTGAACTGGTCATTGGCCAAGGCGCTCGCGGATACATCGCCCTCTACCAGTATGTAACGGCGCTGGACACCGTATTTGTCTTGGCACTCCGCGCACAGCGCGAGACAGGCTATGCACGCGATGCATAAAACCGAGGCCGACACCCGCGCCAGCCGCATCGACCCGGTGCGATGCAATACATACCCGGGGATCCAGGCGCACTGGTTTCGCTGACCCGCGAACGCATGCAACGCAGCGGCGCGATCAGGCTCACGGCCGCCAGTTCGCGTTGCCCTCCCAGAACGCCACGCTGCGCCGGTAGGCCTCGCGGTCCAGCGGCACGCCGGAGCCGCCCTCTTCCACGCCCAGCGCATTGCGCAACATCGTGATCGGCGCCATCGGGATGTCCTCGGGCTCGGCGGTGTACAGGCAACCCACCACGCCCCAGTCTGCATCGATCGGCGCGCCTTCCTTGGCCAGCTGATCGCGGCTGTACAGGATCGGCACCATGTACTGCGCAACCGGCGGCTCGACGCCTTCGAACCAGCGCACCAGGACGGCAAGCTCCTGGGTGTTGCGCGCCTCATAGCCCGAGCGCAGCAGATGCCGGTTGTCGGCAGTGATCGGTACCGTCAGGCAGCGCGTGCTGGTCCAGTTGCGGTGCACATGCAGCTGGCAGAACGGGGCGTAGCCTTCGATCACGCGCAACGGTGGGGTGTCGTTGAGATGCTGGATGAACTGCTCGGGGGTGCAGTCCTGGATGGCATTGCGCCGGCCACCGCGCGGGAAAAGACGGGGGCGGGCAAACGCAGTAAGCACGATGGACATGGCAGTGCGGGCAGCGGCTGGGTCGTCAAGGGTAACCGCTGCATGTGGCTCTTACCCGCAGGCCTGCGCTGGCGAACGAACGGCGATGCAAGGCATGCCACGCTGCCATCGACGTATCGCTGCATGCATCGAGCGCTACGCCGCGTCAGCGCTCGCCGCGCAGCCTCACCAGATCAGATCGTCCGGCACCTTGAACTGGCTGTAATAGTCGTCGTCGCCATCGCTGGCGGCCGGTGCCGTGCCGCGGCCATGATCGAGCACCACGGTCGCTGCGTCGCGGCTATACACCTTCTCGGCCGCGGCGCGCGGAATCAGCTCGAAGCCTTCGCCATGCCGCACGATCACCAACGCACCGCTGGCCAGCTGGCTACGCAAGGTGGCATTGACCAATACGCTGCGAATGACGCTGCCATCGTTGAAACGGTAGTCGATCTCGCCTTCGCGCTTGACCTTGCTGGTCTCCACGATCTGCCGCACCTGGGCCAGCACTTCCTGCTTGCGCAACTGCGCATTGCGCTCTTCGGCCAGCGCCCGATCACGCTCGGCACGCTCGGCCTGCAAGCGCGCCGCATCCACCTTGTCGGTATCGGCCGGCACGGCCGCCCCGCCCTTCGCATGGCGCTGCTTGACCTGCTCACGCGCCACCTTGTCCACCTGGGCCTTCTTGACCAGCCCGGCCTTGAGCAGTTGTTCTTGCAATGGATTACGCATGGGAAGCATCGGCAATGAACTGGTCGCCAGTTTAGCGCGCCAGGCGGCAGCGCCTATCGCCGCGCAAGCGGACCGATGCAAGCCCGTCGCACACGGCACCAGCCGGATGGCCTATCCGCGCCTGCACTGCAAACGCCGGCACGCATGCAGGAACGCGCCATGACGATGCGGGGATCAAGTCGCGCCCAGTGCCTGCGACGCCCATGACAGGGTGTGGGTGGCAGTATCGGACGGCCACGCGCAGCTGGCTGCGCGATGCGCCAGACGCTGAAGCACGCCAGCCCGCACCCCGCGTTGGCGAGCGGCATCGGCCTGAACACATCTGCGACCGATCACCCCGTTGCATCCGAACAGCGCACGCAATTCGGTGCAGTACCGCAGTGAATACGTATGCACAACACCGATGCTGCGCCGCGATGGGCGCTTAGCATCACCGCGCGCTGCACGCCGTGCGCGCGCTTTCCGGAACAGGGGCCGGAGGCCTTGCTGCGGGCAGCGTGATGCACACGTCAGCCTGACGCCTACCACTGGAGAACCACCCGATGCGCACCACACTTGCACACACTCCCCCCTCGGCCCTGCAGCGCGGCGCCCGTGCCTTGCTCACGGCGCTGGCATTGCTGCTGATGACGGCCAACGTGCAGGCCGATGTCATCCTGCACGCGTTCAACTGGCCGTATGCCACTGTAGAAGCACGCGCCAAGCAGATCGCCGATGCCGGGTATCGCAAGGTGCTGGTTGCGCCGGCGTACCGTTCCGAAGGCAGTGCCTGGTGGGCGCGCTACCAGCCGCAGGACATCCGCCTGATCGACAATCCGCTCGGCGACACCATTGCATTCAAGCGCATGGTGCAGGCACTGGCCAACAACGGCGTGGAAACCTACGCCGACATCGTGTTCAACCACATGGCCAACGAAGCGGCCATGCGCTCGGACCTCAACTATCCCGGCAGCGCCGTGCTGGCACAGTACGCCGCCAACCCGGGCAGGTACGACTCGCTGCGCCTGTTCGGCACCTTGCAATCCAACGTCCTCGGCGCCAGCGATTTCGGCCCGGGCCAGTGCATCACCAACTACAACGACGCCTTCCAGGTGCGCAATTACCGCATCTGTGGCGGTGGCAGCGACCCGGGCCTGCCCGATCTGGTCGGCAACGATTGGGTGGTGCAACAACAGCGCGCGTACCTGCAGGCGCTCAAGGGCCTGGGCGTGACCGGCTTCCGCGTGGACGCGGCCAAGCACATGAGCTTCGACCACCTCAACCGCGTGTTCGATGCCAGCATCCGCTCCGGCGTGTACGTGTTTGGCGAAGTCATCACCGGCGGCGGTACCGGCAATGGCGATTACGACCAGTTCCTGGCGCCATACCTGCAATCCACCCCGCATGCGGCCTACGACTTTCCGCTGTTCAACGCCGTGCGCAATGCATTCGCCATCGGTGCCAGCCTGCAGCAGCTGGTGGACCCGGCCGCTTCCGGGCAGGCATTGCCGGGTAACCGCGCGGTGACCTTCGCCGTCACCCACGACATTCCCAACAACGCCGGCTTCCGCTACGCCATTCTCGACCCGGTCGATGAAACGCTGGCCTATGCGTATTTGATCGGACGCAACGGCGGCATGCCGATGATCTACACCGACAACAACGAAAGCGGCGACAACCGCTGGGTCAATGCCTACCAACGCGACGATCTGCGTCGCATGATCGGCTTCCACAACGGCGTGCAGGGCACCGACATGCAGGTGCTCTCGTCCAGTTCCTGCCACATCCTGTTCCGCCGCGGCAGCCTGGGCATCGTCGGCATCAACAAGTGCGGCAACCCGGTCACCACCACGGTGGGCATGAACAATAGCGTGTTGTACTGGAATGCCGATTACACCGATGCACTGGGCTCCGGGAATGTCGTGCGTATCTCCAGCAGCTCCTACACCTTCACCCTGCCGGCGCGTGGCGCACGCATGTGGCGTCGCTGAAGGCACGCCACGGCAGGTGAACAGCCGGTGCGGCGCAGGCGCAGGCGCCGCCCCCGGTCAGGTCGAGCGCCGGCACACACACGGCGCTTACCAGACAAACGGCGCGCTGGTCTTGCGTGCGCCCAGCAGGAACGCGTCGGCGACATGCACGAACGGCGCGATCTCCACTTCTGACTCGCCGGCCCGCACCAGCTCCACGAACCGCCGATACAGGCCGTCGTATTCGCTGGACGCAGGCAGACGCTGCGCCTGGCCGTCGATGTGCAAGGTTGCGCCACCCTCGCCGAGCAGCAACTGGCCCTGGGTGGTGTCCACCTCGATATCCCAGCGCTGGTGGCCGGTCTGCAGGAAGTCGAATTCAGCCGTCACCGGCACGCCGGCGGTATCGACGAAGGCCAGCCGGGCATACAGCGGCGCCTGGCGGTTCTCGGGCGTGTGCAGCTCGGCCTCGCGCAGAGCGAAGGCGCGCGGCAACACATGGGTGGCGATGGACAGCGCGTTGATGCCGGGATCGAACACCCCCATGCCGCCCGGTTGCAGAATCCAGTCCTGCCCTGGATGCCAATGGCGGATGTCTTCCTTCCAGGTAATGTGCGCGCGCAGGATCTGCTTGTCGGCCAACCACGCACGCGCAGGTGCCACACCGGCCGCGCAGCGCGAATGCCAGCTGGTGAACAGGCTGCGTTGCGCCCGTTGCGCCACGTTGCGCAGGTCCTCGATCTCGGCAAGCGTGGCGGCCGGGGGCTTTTCCAGGAACACATGGCGGCCGGCAGCCAATGCGGTGGCCGCCAGCGCATGCCGCCCCACCGGCGGCGTGCACAAGGCCACTGCCTCGATCTCAGGTTGCGCGGCGAAGGCCTCTTGCAGGGTGTGATACGCCGGCACGCCCTCCAGCGTGCCGTGCCGGCTCACCGTGGCGACCAAGTCCACGTCCGGACGTGCAGCGATGGTCGGCACATGTTGGTCGCGGGCGATCTTGCCGATACCGACAAGGGCAATGCGCAATGCGTCTGGATGCTTCATCGAAACCTTCGTGCTGATAAGGAGGGGGTCGCACGAATGCCGGCACCGCCCGCTGCAATGCACGGCATCAGCACAGCGCCGGCATCGCCAGCGCGCTGCATGCGAAGGCGCAGTGTACGGTCGCACCCCGGCCGCTGCGAGATATCGCTCCCGCTTGTTTTGCTATAGCTGCACACAGCCGGATCGCACGCCACACGCCGCGCCGCTGCGATGGTGACCACGGCACAGCGGCCATCGCAACGGCGCGCCGGGCCTGCGCCCCGACGACGGCGATGATGACGACGCCACGTTTGTCATCGACCCGGAGGGGCATCCCATCGAAGCGGTGGTGCAGGCCACCGCGTAGGCATCTGCCGGCGGCAAGCGGCAGGCGCAGCCCGCTGCAAAACGGCGTGCCGCGACGCAACGCTCTGCATACCGGCAGCGGCAGCACTCACATCTCCAGCACCACCTTACCCAGGTGACTGCCCTGCTCCAGATACCGATGCGCGGCGGCGGCGTCGGCCAGCGCGAAGCGCTTGTCCAGCAGCACGCGGAGCTTGCCCTGCGCGATCCAGGGCCACACCACCCGTTCCACCTCTGCGGCCAGCCGCGCCTTCTCGTCGGCATTGCGCGGACGCAGGGTGGAGCCGGTGAGCACGACCTGCTTGCGCATCAGCTGCGGGATCGGCACCTGGATATTCGCGCCGGCCTGCGAGGCGATGTATACGATACGCCCGCCCGGGTTGAGCGCGTCCAGGGTGTCGGCGAAGACCGCCGCGCCCACCATGTCCAGCGCCACGTCCACGCCGCCATGTGCCCTGGCCACGTCCACGAACGAGGCGGCGGTGGAATCGATCGCCACGTCGGCACCCAGCTCACGCGCCTGCGCGGCCTTGCCGGCCGAGCGGGCGGTGGCCAGCACATGTGCACCCGCCGCCTTGGCCATCTGGATCGCCGTCACCCCGATGCCGGACGTGGCGCCATGCAGCAACAGCCACTGCCCTGCCGCCAGCCGGCCGTGTTCGAACAGGTTGGCGTAGGCGGTAAAGACGGTTTCCGGCAAGCCGGCAGCGTGGACCAGGTCCATGCCCGGCGGAATCGGCAGCACATGTCGCGCGTCGGCTGCCACGTACTGCGCGTAGCCACCGCCGCCGAGCAGCGCGCAGACGCGGTCGCCCACCTTCCAGCGGCCGGCCGGCTCCACGATCTCGCCAGCTACTTCCAGGCCCAGCGTCTGCGGCGCGCCCGGCGGCGGCGGGTAGTGGCCAGCGCGTTGCAGCAGATCCGGGCGATTGACACCGGCAGCATGCACGCGGATCAGCACCTGCCCCGCCTCGGGACGCGGCAGCGGTTGCTCGGTCGGATACAACGCCTCGGCGTCGCCCTTGCCGTCGCGGATGGCGATGGCGGTCATGGTGGTGTGGCGCATGCGCACATTCCGTGAGAAAGCGCCCAGTGTAGGCAGGCGGACGTGATGCCAGGCGCAGGCCTGTGCAAGGCAACGCCTGCACCACGCGCGCCGGCCTGGGGCGGACGCGCGTGGCAGGCGCTTACTCCTCGCTGGGGGCGGTGTCCCGATCGATGTACTGGCGAATCGCTTCGAACACCTTGGAGGTGCCATCGTCCTGACCAGACGGCAGCCGCGCGGCGAAGTCGCTCAACAACTTGTCGCCGTCCACGCCGGGCTGCTCGGCCAGTGCAAGCGCCAGGTCGCCGACGCTACGCGCCAGCGCGACCCAGATGCGGCCCAACGATTCGGCGATTACGTCCATTTCCTCTTCTTGCATGTCGCGCTCCGATCAAGTGGCGTGGGGTCCTTAGAGCTTACCGCGTGCGCCGGGCATCGGGGCAAGCGCTCCCAGCAGGCCGGACTGCGATCCGTGCACACGGGCACTGCGGCAATCCGGACATGCGCACTCAAATATGCATTCATCGCGATGAAGCGATATTATGCCCCTACGCCCCGCCGGATCCGCCGCGATGACGCACCTGAGTTTCGAGTTCTACCCGCCCAAGACCGACGAGCAGCGCGCGCAGCTGGACCGCACGGCCGCCAAATTGAAGGGCTATGCGCCGGAATACGTGTCGTGCACCTTCGGCGCCGGCGGTTCCACGCTCAGCTACACCTCCGAAACCGTGCGCCACCTCAAGCAGAAGCATGGATTCGAAGCGGCACCGCATCTGTCCTGCGTCGGCGGCAGCCGCCAGGAGATCGGCGAGCTGCTCAAACTGTACCGCGCCATTGGCTGTACCCGCATCGTCGCGTTGCGCGGCGACCTGCCCTCGGGCATGGGCCACCCCGGCGACCTGCGTTATGCCTCGGAGTTGATCGCCTTCATTCGCGCCGAGCACGGCGATGCCTTCCGCATCGAGGTTGGCGCCTATCCCGAGACCCACCCGCAGGCGATCGATGCGCTCAGTGACCTGCGCTACTTCAAGGCCAAGGTCGATGCTGGCGCGGATGCGGCGATCACCCAGTATTTCTTCAATGCCGATGCGTACTTTCATTTCCGCGATGCGGTGCAGCGGTTGGGCGTGGACATCCCGATCATCCCCGGCATCATGCCGATCTCCAACTTCTCGCAGCTGCGCCGCTTTTCCGAACAGTGCGGCGCGGAGATTCCACGCTGGATCGGCAAGAAGATGCAGGCCTACGGCGACGACGCCGATGCCGTGCGCGCCTTTGGCGCGGACGTGGTGGCCTCCCTGTGCGAGCGCCTGATTGCCGGCGGCGTGCCGGCGCTGCATTTCTACACGCTCAACCTGGCCAAGCCGACCACCCAGGTATTGCAACTGCTCGGGCGCTGAACGTTGCTGCGCCTGCCGACGCTAGGCAGACGCAGCAGCAAAGTGATGCCCGGCGCAGCGCCTGCGTCCGGCGTCTTCCTCGCCTGCTCACGCGCGTACGGCTACGCTGCGCCGATGCCTCGCCCCCTGTTGCCCTTGCTAGCGCTGCTGCTGTGCCTGTCCCCCACCGTGCGCGTGCAGGCGCAGGAAATCCGCCGCTGCGTCACGCCGGACGGGCAGACCCTGTTCACCGACCGTCGCTGCGAGGACGTCGGCGCCGCCACGCGCGCGCCGCCGGCGCTCCCCCGCCAAGGCAACACCGCCCCGTATCGCGACGGCTGTCCACGTCGGCTGAGCGAGCTGGTGTCGCTGCTGCAAGCAGCAGTGGACAGCCGCGACGTCAATCGCCTGTCCAGCCTGTATCTGTGGAGCGACCAATCCGATGCCGCCGCCAACCAGGTACTGCGCCGGCTGGAGGCCATCGTGCAACGCCCG
The DNA here is from genome assembly GCF_002939885.1 of Xanthomonas cucurbitae. GTDB lineage: Bacteria > Pseudomonadota > Gammaproteobacteria > Xanthomonadales > Xanthomonadaceae > Xanthomonas > Xanthomonas cucurbitae. Next base: position 179,303 of record NZ_MDED01000004.1, on the reverse strand, counting down.
CTGCTGGACATCGTGCCGATGTATCCGCAAACCGATGCGCCCACCGGGGATGCCGGCGGCGCGGCGGCAACGCCCTCGCTGGATGGCAGCACGATCGACGCACCGCGACCGGCTCCCACGCGCCCGCGCCCCTGGGGCCTGCGCCTGGAACAGAACCTGGCCAGCGGCACACCGGCACGCAGCGTGTTGCGGCTGCGCCGTCAGTACAACTGTTTCTGGGTGACGTTCTAGCGGCAGCGGGCCGCGTGCGACGCACGCCTGCCGACCGCGTTGGCCTGGCTCTGTACTGGCTGCATTACGGCACCGGATGAGACCGGCCACGCGACAGCGTCGAACGCCGCCGTCAGTCCGGCCACAGGCCCCGAATCGCCGCGATGCCCTGCGCCCCGTGCGAACGCGCCGTGCGTAGATCGTCGATGCCCATGCCGCCGAGCGCGTAGATCGGCAGCGAGACCTGCTCGCGCAAGCGCTCGAAGCCCTCCCACCCCAGCGGCGTGGCACCCGGATGCGAAGCGGTGGCCTGCACCGGTCCCAGCACGGCGAAATCGCAGCCCAGCCGCTGGGCGTGGCGCAGGTCTTCCACCCCATGACAGGACGCGGCCACCCATTGCCCGGCCGGCAGCGGGCGCTCCTGCAGGCCGGCCAGTTGCTCGGCGCCCAGGTGCACACCGATGCCCAGCTCGGTGGCCAGCGCGATATCGCGATTGAGCAGCAACTGCGCACGGTGGCGGCCACGCAGGCGCATCACCTTGTGCAGCAACGCCTGCCAACGCGCTGGCGCGCAGTGCCGCGCACGCAACTGCAGACGCGCCACGCCCGCCTGCAATGCCCGCTCCAGGCCGTCCAGCCAGTGCGCATCGTCGTCCGGCTCGGGCGTAATCAGATAGCGATCGGGCTGGCGCAGCGCGCCCACCACCGGCACATCGGCCGGCGGCATCGAATAACGGACCAGTTTGTCGGCCGTCACCCAGGTCATCGCCTGGCCCTCGCGGCCGCGCGGGCTGCCCTTCCAGGCGACGACATGGCGCACTTCCAGGCGCAGGCGCTTGTCCGGATACAGCTGCGGAACATCCATGATCCACTCGCCCACCTGGGCCTCGATGCCCAGTTCTTCGTTGAGCTCGCGCACCAGCGCCTGTTCGGAGGTTTCGCCGGCCTCGCGCTTGCCACCCGGGAATTCCCAGAGGCCAGGCATGTCGCGGGTTTCGGTACGGCGGGTCAGCAGGATGCGGCCGCGGGGGTCGGTCATCACGCCGGCAACGACGTGAATGGATCTAAGGGAGTCGGGCATGCAATAAGAGTGCCGCGAGTGAGCGGTCCAGCGCAATCGCTGGGGAATGGGGAATGGGGAATCGGAACTTCAGGAGCACGCACCAATGCCGCGCCGTTGCAATTCCCTATTCCCTATTCCCTATTCCCCATTAAAGCGGATGCCCGATGCTCCACAGAAGGCCGGTCTTCCGGCGCACTGAAGCTCACGCCGAACTGCTCGTCCAGCCCCATGTCGTGGATGTGCTGCCACCACGCATCGGCATCATGCACCCACAGATGCAGCACCCGAACAGCCCAGCTGGGGGTCCACGGATACTTTCTGAAACAACAGCCCCCTTGGTAAGGGGGGCGCGCCGAAGGCGCGGGGATCGGGGGCAAGAACCGTGCACCCGCTATCCGCACAGCGGATAGCGGGTAGACAGCCCGCTTCGCGGGCTGCCCCACGGTCAGCTCAGCATCAGCTGAGCTGACCGTGGCAGTGCTTGTACTTCTTGCCGCTGCCGCACGGGCACGGATCGTTACGGCCCACCTTGGGCTCGTCGCGGGTGACCTGCGAGACCGGCACCGGGGCGTTGCGGCCCTGCATCTGCGCCACTTCCTCGTCGGTGCCGTAGCCGCCGGCATCCTGGTGCTGGAATTGCGAGGCCATCAGGCGTGCTTCGGCCTGACGACGTTCCTGCTCTTCCAGTTCGGCCACTTCTTCCTCGCTGCGGATACGCACACGCGCCAGCAGGTTGATGACCTCGCGCTTGACGTTCTCCAGCATCTCGGAGAACAGCTCGAAGGCTTCCTTCTTGTATTCCTGCTTGGGCTGCTTCTGCGCGTAGCCGCGCAGATAAATGCCCTGGCGCAGGTAATCCATCTTGGCCAGATGTTCTTTCCAGCCCTGGTCCAGCACGGTCAGCATCACGTGCTTTTCCAGCGCGCGCATGGTGTCGTTGCCCACCGCCGCTTCCTTTTCGGCAAAGTGCGCATCCACTGCGGCCTGCACCTTGGCAGCAATCTGTTCGGCGTCCAGCTCTTCCTGCGTGCGTGCCATCTCGCGCAGCGCCAGTAGCATGCCCAGCTCCGACTCCAGCGTGGCCTCCAGGCCCTGCAGGTCCCACTGCTCGTCCACCGAATTGGGCGGCACGAAGCGCGCGACCAGGTCGTAGATCACGTCGCCGCGGATGCCATCCACGTTGTCCCTGACCGATTCGGCATCCAGCAATTCGTCGCGCTGGGCGTAGATCACCTTGCGCTGGTCGTTGTTGACGTCGTCGAAGTCCAGCAGGTTCTTGCGGATGTCGAAGTTGTGCGCTTCCACCTTGCGCTGCGCCTTCTCGATCTGCCGGCTGACCAGGCGATCTTCGATGACGTCGTCCTCCTTCATGCCCATCATGCGCATCGCCTTCTGGACCCAGTCCGAGGCGAAGATGCGCATCAGGTTGTCTTCCAGCGACAGATAGAAGCGCGAGGAACCCGGATCGCCCTGGCGACCGGCACGGCCGCGCAACTGGTTGTCGATACGCCGCGATTCGTGCCGCTCGGTACCGATGATGTGCAGGCCGCCAGCGGCCTTGACCGCGTCATGGCGACGCTGCCACTCGGTCTTGATCCGCAAGCGTGCCTCTTCGTTGGCGTCCTCGCCAAGGGCGTGGTATTCCGACTCCAGCGAACCGCCCAGCACGATGTCGGTGCCGCGACCGGCCATGTTGGTGGCGATGGTCACCGCACCCGGCTGGCCGGCGTTGGCCACGATGATGGCTTCGCGCTCGTGCTGCTTGGCGTTGAGCACTTCATGCTTGACCCCGGCCTTACGCAGATGTTCGGACAACATCTCCGAGGTTTCGATCGAGGTGGTTCCCACCAGCACCGGCTGGCCGCGCTTGGCGCAGTCTTCGATGTCGGCCAGTACCGCATTGAACTTGCCCTTGCGGTTGAGGAACACCTGGTCCGGGTGGTCCTTGCGCACGGTCGGGCGGTTGGTCGGGATCACCACCACTTCCAGGCCGTAGATGCTCTGGAATTCGTAGGCTTCGGTATCGGCCGTACCGGTCATGCCGGACAGCTTCTTGTACATGCGGAACAGGTTCTGGAAGGTGATGCTGGCCAGCGTCTGGTTCTCGCGCTGCACCGGCACGCCTTCCTTCGCCTCGACGGCCTGGTGCAGGCCGTCGGACCAGCGGCGCCCGGCCAGGGTGCGGCCGGTGAATTCGTCCACGATCACCACTTCGCCATCGCGCACGATGTAGTCCACGTCGCGCTGGTAGATCGCGTGCGCCCGCAGCGCGGCGTTGAGGTGATGCACCACGCTCAGGTTCTGCGCGGCGTACAGGCCGTCGTCGGCGTTTTCCAGGATGCCGGCCTGCATCAGCAGCTCTTCGGCGTGGCCCATGCCCGCCTCGGACAGATGCACCTGCTTGCCCTTCTCGTCGACCCAGAAATCGCCGTCACCTTCTTCGCTGTCCTGCTTGGTCAGCTGCGGCACGATGCGGTTGACGCGGATGTACAGCTCCGGCGATTCGTCGGCCGGGCCGGAGATGATGAGCGGCGTACGCGCTTCGTCGATCAGGATCGAGTCCACTTCGTCGACGATGGCGTAATGCAGCTCGCGCTGATAGCGGTCTGCACGCGACAGCGCCATGTTGTCGCGCAGATAGTCGAAGCCGAACTCGTTGTTGGTGCCGTAGGTGATGTCGGCGGCATAGGCGGCGTGCTTGTCGCTATGCGGCATGCCCGGATACACCACGCCCACGCTCAGGCCCAGCCAGTTGTACAACTTGCCCATCTGCGCCGAGTCGCGGCGCGCCAGGTAGTCGTTGACGGTGACCACATGCACGCCCTGGCCTTGGAGTGCGTTGAGGTACACCGGCAACGTCGCCACCAGGGTCTTGCCTTCACCGGTGCGCATTTCGGCGATCTTGCCCAGGTGCAGCACCATGCCGCCGATCAGCTGCACGTCGTAGTGACGCATGCCCAGCACGCGGCGACTGGCCTCGCGGCACACGGCGAAGGCTTCGGGCAGAACCTTGTCCAGTGACTCGCCAGCGGCAAGCCGCTGCTTGAACTCCGGGGTCTTGGCTTGCAGCTCGGCGTCGGAGAGCTTCTCGATCGTCGGCTCCAGCGCATTGATCTGGGTGACGAGGCGGTTGAGCTGGCGCAGCTGGCGTTCGTTACGACTGCCAAAGACACGGGTAAGCAGACTGTTGATCATTGAAGAAACCGGTTGAAAAGGAACGGTTTGACCGACGCCGGTCCCCTGGAGCCGACCGCCGTAAACGAAACAGGGCGCACTGCGCCCTGTCGATGGCAACACCCCATTGTAGCTTGGGGCGGGGCTTCACGAATCAAGCACCGCCCCCCCGCACCGTCAACCGCGCCCGCGACGGCCCACCGGGGTTGCGGCGGTATCGCCCAGGAACTTGCGTGGATTGACCACACGCCCGTTGGCCCACACCTCGAAGTGCACATGCGCGCCGGTGGAGCGGCCACTGGAGCCGGCCTTGGCCACCTGCTGCCCGGCACGCACCAGATCGCCCACCTTCACCACCAGCCGCGAATTGTGCGCGTAGCGGGTGACATAGCCGTTGCCGTGATCCACGTCGACCACGTTGCCGTAGCCGCCACGCACGCCGGCGTAGCTGACCACGCCATCGGCCACCGACAGTACCGGGTCGCCCACGTTGGCATGGAAGTCCACGCCCTTGTGGAAGGCCGAGCCGCCATCGAACGGGTCAGCACGACCACCGAAGCCGGAGGTGATGTAGGTGTTGCGGATCGGCATCCGCGACGGCACCGCATTCTGCTCGAGCTGATGATCGAACAGCAGCGAGGCCAGCACGTTCAGCTGCTGGCCGGAGGTGGAGAACTGCTGCTCCACCTCCCCCAGACTCTGCTTGAGCGACTCGACCGGCATGTCGCTGACCGGCTCGTCGCCGCCACCGACGCCGACAGGGGCGTCGAAGTCGAACTCGCCGTCCTTCAACTTGCCCATGTCGGTCAACCGCTCGCCCAGCGCATTGAGTCGGGTGGCCTGCGCCTGCAGCTCGCCCAGGCGTGCGGCCAGCGCATTGACCTGCGTCTGCGAGGCGCGTTGTGCCTGTGCCAGCTCGGCCTGCTGCCGGGCCACCTTGGCCTGCAGCGCGGAATTGGTCACCATGCCGGTGGCGGTGCTGGCACCGACGCCCATCAACATGCCAAGGCCAAGAACCGCACCCAGGACCAGCATCGGCCGATCCGCAGCAAAACCCTGAATCTGTTGGGCCAATCGTTCTGCCCGTGTCTGACGGGATTTGATTACAACTTTCTTCAACGCCATATGAGTGTCATGTCCAAGCCCAAGTCCAACGCACGCAACCCGTCCGCTCCGCAGCCGGCCATCGAGGCCGCGCTGGGCGAAAAGGCTGGCGACCCCTTGCGTCGCGCCTTGTGGCTCGATGCGCTGGACCGGCAGTTGCGCCCCCTGTTACCACCTCATCTGGCCACCCGTTGCCGGTTGGCCAATGTCCGAGGCGAACAGCTCGTTTTTCTGGTTGATTCACCGATCTGGCATGCCAAGGTGCGGCTTGCCGAGACCAACATCCTCGATGCCGCCCGATCCATCGGGCTGAAGGCCACCGCAGTGACCGTCAAGACGGCAAGCATCTCGCCGCATTCCCCAACGCAGCAAAGCCGCGACCGTCCACGGCCGGTATCCGAAGCCACACACAAGGGCCTGCGTGAGGCGCTTGCCTCCCTGCAGGATGTCCTGCCGACCAAGCGGTAGGTCACTTACCGTGTGACGTGACGGCGGTCACCACGTGAAAAGCGTGCGAAGACCGCTCACGACCCGAGGCATCCTAGCGGGCATACGCCGTGCAGGAGTTAGGGAAGCCTTAAATAAAAGTTAATAACGGGCCAAGAATCTGACAGAATTCACACTTTGACCGCCAGTTGCGGCATTCCCTGACAGCGAACAGCCGCCGAGCGAACCTAACGACGCCGCTGCAACACACAGGGCGGACTGGAGACNCCCCCCCGCACATTGGAATCCCCTGACGACTGGGCAGGTGGCCCATGCCACCGGGTCCTCAGGCGTAGACGGGGCTGGCGTAGGTGACCGGTGGCGGCTCGGCGCCGTCGGCAAAGCTGACCCATTCCCAGGCGCTCTGGTCCGCCAGCAGGGCACGTACCAGCTTGTTGTTGAGCGCGTGGCCGGACTTGAAGCCTTCGTATGCGCCCAGGATGGCGCCCCCCGCCAGATACAGGTCGCCGATGGCATCCAGGATCTTGTGGCGCACGAATTCGTTGGTGTAGCGCAAACCGTCCTCGTTGAGCACGCGGAACTCGTCCAGCACGATGGCGTTGTCCATCGAGCCGCCCAGGCCCAGGTTACGCTCGCGCATGTATTCCAGGTCGCGCATGAAGCCGAAGGTGCGGGCGCGCGAAATCTCCTTGACGTAGGCCGAGGTGGAGAACTCGATCTCCTGGCGCGACTGTCTGGCCGGGATCATCGGGTGGTTGAACTCGATGCTGAACCCCAGCTTGTAGCCTTCGTACGGCTCGAAACGGGCAATCTTGTCGCCTTCGCGCACTTCAACCGGCTGCCTGATGCGGATGAAACGCTTGGGCTTGTTCTGTTCGACGATGCCTGCCGACTGCAGCAGGAACACGAACGGACCGGACGAGCCATCCATGATCGGCAACTCGGCCGAGGACAGCTCCACGATGATGTTGTCCACGCCCAGGCCGGCCAGCGCCGACATCAGGTGTTCGACCGTCTGGATCTTGGCGCCGTTGCAGGTCAGCCCGGTGCACAGCGTGGTCTCTGTGACCAGTTCGGCGTCGGCGGGCACTTCGACCACCGGCTCCAGGTCCACCCGCCGGAACACCACACCGTGATCGACCGGGGCCGGCCGCAGTGTCATGTAGACCTTGTCGCCGCTGTGCAGGCCGACGCCGGTGGCGCGAATGGTGTTCTTGAGGGTGCGTTGCTGGGTCATAGGATGGAGTCTGGGGGAACAATGCAGACAGACGCTGAACAGGCTGTCTAATTCGGTGAGGTTAGCCGAATTTTAACAAGTCATGCGTGATGGCAGGTGTCACCCGGCAGTCACGCTATTGCAAAAGCTGCCGGATCGTGTCCGACCCGGCAGAAAAGACATGGCATAGCGGACCCGACACGATCGTCGGGCTGGACGGGCTGCGCCACCGTGGCGACGCAGCCGGCGCCCGTCAGTCGGCCTGACGGCGCAGGAACGCCGGGATATCCAGGTAGTCGTTGGGCAGATCGGCTGCCGGCGGCGCCGAGTTGCCGGCAGAACTGCTGCCGACCGAGTCGCTGCTCGGACGACGCAGGCCCAGGCCCATGCTGCCGCCGACGGCCTTGGACACCGCGTCGCCGCTGCTGGTGTCGAAGTCGCCGAATTCCGGCTGGCCGGTGGTGGCATTGCGCACCAGCTTGATCGGCGCGCGCTGGTCCGGACGCTGGGTCTGGCGGGCAACCGCACGGTTCAGGCCGGTGGCGACCACGGTCACGCGCACTTCGTCCTGCATGTCCGGGTCGAGCACGGTGCCGACGACCACGGTGGCATCTTCGGAAGCGAACGCTTCGATGGTGCGGCCGATTTCGTCGAACTCGGACATGGTGAAGTCCGGGCCGGCGGTAATGTTGACCAGGATGCCGTTGGCACCGGCCAGGTTCACATCGTCCAGCAGCGGATTCTGGATGGCCGCTTCGGCAGCGGCCTGCGCGCGGTCGTCGCCGCGTGCCGAACCGGTGCCCATCATGGCCAGGCCCATTTCCGACATCACGGTGCGCACGTCGGCGAAGTCGACGTTAATCAGGCCCGGACGCACGATCAGGTCGGCGATGCCCTGCACGGCGCCCTGCAGCACGTCGTTGGCAGCGCGGAAGGCCTGGATCATGGTGGCGTTGCGGCCCAGCACGGTGATGAGCTTTTCGTTGGGGATGGTGATGAGCGAGTCGCAATGCTGGCTCAGTTCCTCGATGCCCTTCAGTGCCACCTGCATGCGGCGGCGGCCTTCGAACGGGAACGGCTTGGTGACCACCGCCACGGTCAGGATGCCCATTTCCTTGGCCAGCTGCGCAACGACCGGTGCAGCACCGGTGCCGGTACCGCCGCCCATGCCGGCGGTGATGAACACCATGTCCGCACCCTGCAGCGCGTCCATGATGCGCTCGCGATCTTCCAGCGCGGCCTGACGGCCGACTTCCGGATTAGCGCCCGCGCCCAGGCCCTTGGTGACGTTGGTGCCGAGCTGCAGCTGCAGCTTGGCACCGCAGTTCTTGATCGCCTGCGAGTCGGTGTTGGCGGTGATGAATTCCACGCCATCGACGTTGGTGTTGACCATGTGCGCCACCGCGTTGCCGCCGCCGCCGCCCACGCCCACGACCTTGATGACCGCGTTGGGAGCCATTTTTTCAATCAGTTCGAAATGTGCCATGTCAGTGTCCTCTCTAGATGCCGTGAATGGGGAATCGGGAATGGGGAATCGGATTGCTCCGTTCGCCAGCCCAACACCCGCATGTCGGCGAATGTTGTTGTTTGAATGCCGGGAATCGGGAATGGGGAATGGGGAATCGCAACAGCGAATCACCTCCACACCAACCACTGCCTCCTCGGCGGAAACACAAAAAATTACGCCCTATCCGCTCTCGCCGCTCTCCACTCAAACCTGCTGCAACCGCTTTGCTTTTGCTTCAACCGATTCCCGATTCCCGACTCCCGATTCGTCAGAATTCGCCGCGATACCAATTCTTCAATTTCTTGAACAAGCTGCCCGCACGCCCGGTCGGGATCGACGGGCGACGCGGATGTTCGATCTGGCTGCCCATCAGCAACAGGCCCACGCCAGAGGCGTGCACCGGGTTGCCGACGACTTCACCCAGGCCGGTGACGTGTTGGGGAATGCCCACGCGCACCGGCATCTGCAGCATTTCTTCGGCCAGCTCCACCACGCCTTCCATCTTCGAGGCGCCACCGGTGAGCACCATGCCGGCGCGCACCATTTCCTCGAAGCCGGAACGGCGCAGTTCGGCCTGCACCATTTCGAAGATTTCTTCGTAACGGCCCTGTACTGCCTGCGCCAGCGCGTGGCGCGGCATGCGACGCGGTGGGCGGTCGCCCACCGACGGCACCTGGATGCTTTCTTCGGCCGTTGCCAGCTGTGCCAACGCGCAGGCGTAGCGGACCTTGATCTGCTCGGCTTCCGGCGTCGGCGTGCGCAGCATGTGCGCGATGTCATTGGTGACATGGTCGCCGGCAATCGGCAATGAAGCGGTGTGGCAGATCGCGCCCTGCACGTACACCGCCAGATCGGTGGTGCCGGCGCCGATGTCCACCAGCACCACGCCCAGCTCGCGTTCGTCGGCGGTCAGCACCGCCACCGAGGAGGCCAGCGAAGACAGCACCAGATCGTCCACCTGCAGGCCGCACTTCTGCACGCACTTGGTGATATTGGCGGCGGCCGACTGCGCGCACACCACCAGGTGCGCATGCACCTCCAGGCGCACGCCGGTCATGCCGACCGGGTTGCGGATGCCTTCCTGCGAATCGTCCAGCACGTACTCACGCGGAATCGCGTGCAGAATGCGCTGATCGGCCGGAATGGCCACCGCCTTGGCCGCATCCAGGACGCGTTCCAGATCGCTCCAGGTCACTTCGCCATCGCGGATCGGCACGATGCCGGGCGAGTTCTTGCACTGCACGTGGTTGCCGGAAATGGAGGCATACACCGAGCGGATCTCGCAGCCGGCCATCAGCTCGGCCTCTTCGACCGCGCGCTGGATCGACTGCACGGTGGACTCGATGTCCACCACCACGCCGCGCTTGAGGCCGCGCGATTCATGCGAACCGATGCCGATCACTTCGATCGGATTGCCGGGCGAATACTCGCCGACCAGCGCAACGACCTTGGAGGTGCCGATGTCCAGTCCAACGATGAGGGATTTGTCGCCTTTGCGATTCATGTCTTAAAGCCGGGAATAGCGAATGGGGAATGGGGAATCGTCAACAGCGGTGCACGAATGCGGGGAGAATTCAGAACAAGTGCATGAGGCGCAGCGGGCGATGCCTGCTTGGGCTTCTTCTCCATTCCAGATTCCCCATTCTCCATTCGCCGTTCAACGGTAAATCCGTTGGTGTAGCGCAGGTCGGCACGCGCGATCGGGCGCTGCGGGTCGGCCAACTGCGGCAACACGCGGGCAAACCGCTGCAGGCGGGCGCGCGCATCGTCGCGGCCGATCATGATCTGCACGCCATTGCTCAGCCCCAGCGACCAGCTGCCGCGTGCGTCCATTTCCAGACGTTCCACGTCCAGGCCGGTCGGTGCGAACAGCGCGCGCGACTCGTTGTACAGCGCCACCACGTCCTGGGTCTTGCTGTCCGGGCCACCGAGTTGCGGCAACTTGAAATCCTTCAACAACGGCGGGGTGCGGAACAACCGGCCCTGTTCGGACAGCATGCGGTCGGTGCCCCAGCGCGCGAACGGCTTGTGCTCGGTGACATGCACTTCCAGCACGTCCGGCCAACGCTTGCGCACCTGCGCGCTTTCCACCCACGGCAGCCGGGCGATGGCGTCCTGCGCCTGTTGCAGCTTCACCGCAAAAAAGCCGGCGCGCGCATACGGCAGCACCACCGCGCGCAACTCTTCGGCCGGCACCCGCTTGAAATCGCCGGACACCCGCAACTTCGCCAACGGCCAGCGCTCGGCACCGACCCAGCCATTGAGCACGGCCACCACCGGCAACGCGACCAGCGCCACCGCCAGCAGCCAGGCGAGGATGCGCAGGGTGGCGTTCATTGGTGTGCTCCGCACACTGGAATTGGGAATCGGGAATAGGGAATCGCAACGGCAACAGCGCATCCGCTGTTACCCATTCCCGATTCCCGATTCCCGATTCCCGGCTTCACAGCGTCTGCTCCAACACGCGCCAGACCAGTTCTTCGAACTCGATGCCGAGCTGGCGGGCGGCCTTGGGCACCAGCGAGTGGCTGGTCATGCCCGGGGCGGTGTTCACTTCCAGCAGATAGAGCTGACCACTGGCGCGATCGCGCATGACGTCCACGCGGCCCCAGCCGCGGCAGCCGGCAGCACGGAAGGCGTCCAGGGCGAGCTGGCGGATCTGCGTTTCGGCCTCGCCTTCCAGACCCGGGCACAGATACTGGGTGTCCTCGGCGATGTACTTGGCGTTGTAGTCGTACCACTGCCCCTTGGGCACGATGCGGATCGACGGCAGCGCGGTGTCGCCGAGCACGGCCACGGTGAGTTCGTCGCCCTCGATCAATTGCTCCATCAGCAACGCGCCGTCGTAGCGCGCAGCCAGCCGCACCGCTTCTTCGAGCTGGGCCTGGTCGAACACGCGGCTGACGCCGACGCTGGAGCCTTCATTGGCCGGCTTGACGATCACCGGCAGGCCGATCTGCCGGGCAGCGGTGTGGATGTCGGCGGCGCTGGCACCGGCAGCCAGCCGCGCATAGCGCGGCGTGCTCAGGCCCAGCGACAGCCACACCTGCTTGGTGCGGATCTTGTCCATGCTCAGGGCCGAACCCAGCACGTCCGAGCCGGTGTACGGGATGCCGAAGGCTTCCATCAAGCCCTGCACGATGCCGTCTTCGCCGCCGCCGTTATGGCCATGCAGCACGTTGAACACGCGATCGAAGCGGCCGGCGACCAGCGCCTGCGCCAGCGCGGGAATGCCGTCCACCGGCTGCGCATCGACACCGCGGGCGCGCAAGGCGTCCAGCACGTTGCTGCCGGAATTCAACGACACCTCGCGCTCGGACGAGGTACCGCCCAGCAGCACGGCGACGCGGCCGAACACGGCCGGACCGTTGCTGCGTGCGGCGGCGATGGCCGCGCTCATGCCTGCTCTCCGACAAAGCCGTGATGGATGATGTGCTGCGCCACGTAACCGATGTCGCCAGCACCCATCATCAGTAACAGGTCGCCATCCTGCAGCACGTCCGGCAACACTTCGGCCAGGCCGGCGATCTGCCCGACCACTACCGGCTCGCTGCGGCCGCGTGCGCGGATCGCACGCGCCAGTGCGCGCGAGTCGGCGCCGGGAATCGGCGCTTCGCCGGCCGGGTAGACCTCGCTCAACACCAATGCATCGACGGTGCTGAGCACGGCGGCAAACGCATCGAACTGATCGCGGGTACGGCTGTAGCGGTGCGGCTGGAAGGCCACCACCAGGCGTTTGTCCGGCCAGCCGCCACGGGCGGCGGCAAACACCGCTTCCAGCTCGCGCGGATGATGGCCGTAATCGTCGACCACCCGCACGCGTGCGCCGTTGCTGGTGGTGACTTCGCCCAGGTCGTTGAAGCGCCGGCCGATGCCGGCGAAGTTTTCCAACGCGCGCGCAATGGTCTCCGGTGCCACACCCAGCTGCCAGCCGATCGCGGCAGCGGCCAAGGCGTTGAGCACGTTGTGGCGGCCCGGCAAGGCCAGCGTCACCGGCGTGGTGGTGCCTTCGGGCAGGCGCAGGGTGAAGCGCATGCGCGGGCCATCCTGCACCACGTCTTCGGCGCGCACGTCGGCGTTCTCGCTCATGCCGTAGGTCATCACATGACGCGGCGTCTTGCCGGCCAGTGCGGCGACTTCCGCATCGTCGATACACAGCAGCGCCAGACCGTAGAACGGCAGGCGCTGCAGGAATTCTGCGAATGCCGCCTGGATACGCGAAAAATCGTTGCCGTAGTTTTCCAGGTGGTCGGCGTCGATGTTGGTGATGACCGCCATCAACGGATTCAGGCGCAGGAAGCTGCCGTCGCTCTCGTCGGCTTCAGCCACCAGCCATTGGCCGCCACCGAGCTTGGCGTTGGCACCGGCGGCCAGCAGCTGGCCACCGATGACGAAGGTCGGATCCAGCCCACCTTCACTCAACACCGCTGCGGCCAGGCTGGTGGTAGTGGTCTTGCCGTGCGTGCCGGCGACGGCGATGCCGCGACGGAAGCGCATCAGCTCGGCCAGCATTGCGGCGCGCGGCATGATCGGAATGCGCTGGCTGCGCGCTTCCATCAGCTCTGGGTTGTCTTCGCGGATCGCGCTGGACACCACCACGCAATCGGTTCCCAGCACGTTGGCGGCCGAATGCCCACGCATCACGCGCGCACCCAGCTTGGCCAGCCGTCGCGTGGCCGTGTTATCGGAGTTGTCGGAGCCGGACACTTCATAGCCCAGCGTCAGCATCACCTCGGCGATCCCGCTCATGCCGGTACCGCCGATACCCACGAAATGCACGCGCGGGAATGCACGCACCAGATCGCCACTATCCTGCAGACGGCGGATCACTGGGCACCTCCGGTGGAGGTGGGAATCGGGAATCGGGAATCGGGAATCGTGTGGAGCGGAGCGCCAACGGCAACGGATGCTTGGTCGGTGCGCTTGTCTGCGTGCATCGAGATAGGTTCCTGCAAGTGTTCTGAGCTCTGCCGATTCCTCATTCCCGATTCCCCATTCCCGGCCTCTTGCAGAATGATGTCGGCAATGCGCTCGGCGGCATCTGGCTTGGCCAGGGTGCGGGCAGCTTGCGCCATCGACAGGCGGCGTGCGGGGTCGGCGAGCAGGGTCTGCAGGACCTGCTGCAGGCGCACCGGCAAGCTGTCGTCCTGCTTGAGCAGCACCGCGGCATCCGCGCCGACCAGGTATTCGGCATTGCGGGTCTGGTGATCGTCCACGGCGGCGGCAAAGGGTACCAGCACGCTGCCGACACCGGCGGCGCATAGTTCGGCCAGCGTGGAGGCGCCTGCACGGCACACCACCAGATCGGCCCAGGCGTAGGCAGCGGCCATGTCGGCAATGAACGGTTCGACGCTGGCATCGACGCCGGCCTGTGCATACGCCGCATCGGCTTCGCCGCGCAGCTTTTCGCCGCACTGGTGGCGCACCTGCACGTCGGGGTGAGCGAGCGCGGCCAGCGCCAACGGCACCGCTTGATTGAGCACGCGTGCGCCCTGGCTACCGCCGAGTACCAGCACACGTACCGGCCCACTACGACCGACCAGGCGCGTGGCCGGCGCGGGCAGCGCGGCGATTTCCGCGCGCACCGGATTGCCCACTGCCTCTTCGCCTGCGAAGCTGCCGGGAAATCCGGTCAGCACGCGGCGCGCAAACCGCGACAGCACCTTGTTGGTCATGCCGGGCGCGCGATTCTGTTCGTGCACCAGCAAGGGCACGCCAAGCAGGCGAGCGGCCAGGCCGCCCGGGCCGGCGGCGAACCCGCCGAAGCTGACCACCGCGCACGGCTGGCGCTTGCGCAGCGCGAAGCCGGCCGCGCGCACTGCGCGCATCACTCGTACCGGGGCACCGAGCAGTTTCAGCACACCCTTGCCACGCAGGCCGCTGATGGCCAGCGTGTCGATGGCGATCCCATGCTGCGGAACCAGGCGCGTTTCCATCGCGCCGTCGGCGCCCAGCCAGGTCACCGGCACGCCACGCGCGCGCAGTACCTTGGCCACGGCCAGACCAGGGAAGATATGCCCACCGGTGCCGCCGGCCAGAATCATCACTGGTTGATTCCCCGCACATGCATGTGCGGGCTCTTGCGAGGGATTCGCATGAACGCTCACGCAATCCTCCCGAATGTCGGTTCCACGCGCGGCTGCATGCGGCTGGTGCCGCGCAGGATCGCCGACGCCGGTGCCACTGAAGGTGCTGCAGGTGACGCCGCCGCCACCGGTGCCGGCGCTGCCGCCGTCTCACGCTGCGGCTTGCGTCCCGCGGTATACGCCGGCGGAGCCGGGTCGGCCGCCGGCTCAGCCGGCTCGGAGGGTGCAGTGCCCACGCCCTGCGGCGACAGCTTGCTGCGCAGCCGCTCGGCACGGTCCATTTCATAGGACACGCGCAGCAGCAGGCCCATCGCCACGCAGGTCATCAGCACCGATGAACCGCCGGAAGAAATCAGCGGCAGGGTCAGGCCCTTGGTCGGCAGAATTCCCAAGTTCACGCCGACCGAAACGAAGCTCTGCAGGCTGATCCACAGGCCGATGCCGAAGGCGATGTAGCCGGAGAAGTGGCGCTTCATTTCCACGCAGCGCATGCCCAGCCAGAACGCACGGCCGACCAGCAGTGCATACAGTGCGATGACCCCGCATACACCGACAAAACCCAGCTCCTCGGCAATGACCGAAAAGATGAAGTCGGTATGCGCTTCGGGCAGATAATTGAGCTTCTGCACGGAGGCGCCCAGGCCGGCACCGGTCCACTGGCCGCGGCCAACCGCCATCAACGCATTCGACAGCTGGTAGCCAGAACCCAGCTGGTCGGCCCACGGATCCAGGAACGAGGTGATGCGACGCAGGCGGTACGGCTCCAGGATCGCGATGAAGGCGAACACCGGCAGGCCGATCACGATCGGCATCGACATGCGTGGCAGGTTCACGCCGCCCAGCACCAGCATGCCGGCAGTGATGGCCAGCAGCAGCGTGGACGAACCGAAATCCGGCTGCATCAGCAACAGGCCCACCAGCGCGACCGCCACGCCCAGCGGCTTGAGCATCGCCGGCCAGGTCGCGTTGACCTCGTCGCGGAAGCGCACCAGGTAGCTGGACAACCACACGATATAGAGCACCTTGACCGCTTCGACGGTCTGGAACTTGGACACGCCCAGGTTGATCCAGCGCTTGGCGCCATTGACGCTGCTGCCCAGCCCAGGCACGAACACCACCACCAGCAGACCGAAGCAGGCCAGCAGCAGGACCTGGTTGTACTGCTCGATGGTCTTGAGTTCGGTGCGCATCGCCCAGAACGCCAGGCCCACGCCGATGCCCAGAAACAGCAGGTGGCGGGTGAGGTAATAGAACGGGTTCTCGGACAGCTCGATCGAGCTGGAGGCCACCATCACCACGCCCAGCGAGGCAAGCGTGGCCGCCGCGCCGAGCAGCCACGGGTCGTAACGGCCGCCAATGGCGTCCAGTCGCGTGGCCTGGCGGGATAGGTCGTTCATCAGCGTACCTTCAACGTAGCCAGGCCGATCAGCACCAGCACCACCGAAATGATCCAGAAGCGCACGATCACGCGCGGTTCCGGCCAGCCTTTGAGTTCGAAGTGGTGGTGGATCGGCGCCATGCGGAACACGCGTTTGCCGGTCAGCTTGAAGCTGGCCACCTGGATCATCACCGACAGCGTCTCGATCACGAACACGCCGCCCATGATGACCAGCACCATTTCCTGGCGCACGATCACCGCGATGGTGCCCAGCACCGCGCCCAGTGACAGCGCGCCGATATCGCCCATGAACACCATCGCCGGATAGGTGTTGAACCACAGAAAGCCCAGCCCTGCCCCGGCAATCGCCGCACAGATGATGATGAGCTCGCCAGCTCCGGGAATCAGCGGGATTTTCAGGTATTCGGCAAACACCACGTTGCCCGAGGCGTAGGCGAACACACCCAGCGCGCAGGCCACCAGCACGGTGGGCATGATCGCCAGGCCGTCCAGGCCATCGGTGAGGTTGACCGCATTGGAAAAGCCCACGATCCAGAAGTAGGCAATCACCACGAAGCTCACGCCGGCCAGCGGCAGCGCGATCGACTTGAACATCGGGATGTAGAAGGTGATCGCCGCCGGTACGTCGGCGGTGTAGTACAGGAACAGGCCGGCGGCCAGGCCGAAGATGGACTGCAGCAGGTACTTCCAGCGCGACTTCAGGCCGTTGGGATCGCGACGCACGATCTTGATCCAGTCGTCGTACCAGCCGATCGCCCCGAAGCAGAGCATCACCGCCAGCACCAGCCACACGTAGCGGTTGCGCAGGTCGCCCCACAGCAGCACCGACAGGGTCACGGTAAGCAGGATCAGCGAGCCGCCCATGGTCGGCGTGCCGGCCTTGGAGAAATGCGTCTGCGGGCCGTCCTGCCGGATCGGCTGGCCACCCTTGAACTGGGCCAGCTTGCGGATCACTGCCGGGCCCATCCACAACGACAGGAACAGCGCGGTCAGCGCCGCCAGGATGCCGCGGAAGGTCAGGTAGTTGAACAGCCCGAAGAAACTCTCCAGTTGCTGCAGCCAGCGTGCCAATTCAAGCAGCATGGGAGGCCTTCCCCGCAGCGGCGAGCAACGCGGCGACGATGCGGTCCATGGCGCTACCACGGGAACCTTTCACCAGGATGGTGATGGAGCCGGGAGCCGGGAGGGCATCCGTAGACTGCGTTTGCTGATGGTGACTCAAAACAGTTCCCTGCGTATTTTCTGGTACTTGCTGTTGCGTATCCCGGGTCCCCGGTCCCCGCTCCCCGGTCCCGGCCAGATCCCTCTGCAACGCATCGATCAATTCGGCGTGCGTGGCGAACACCCGCCCACCGGCGCCGAACGCCTGCGCAGCCGCGGCACTGAGCTCGCCCAGTGCGTACAGGCGCTGCAGCTTGGCCGCGCGTGCGCGCCGACCGGCAGCGGCATGCAATGCGGCGCCTTCCGGGCCGAGTTCACGCATGTCGCCCAGCACCAGCCAACCCTTGCCCGGGGCGGTGGCCAGCGCATCGATGGCGGCATCCAGCGAACCGGGGTTGGCGTTGTAGCTGTCGTCGATCAGCAGCGCGCCACCGGGCAGCGGGTGGGCAATCTGCCGGCCCGCCACCGGGCGCGCCTGCGCCAGGCCGGCGGCAATGACCGGCAAGGCAATGCCCGCACCCAGCGCCAGGCCGGTGGCGGCCAGCGCGTTGAGTACGTTGTGGCGACCCGGCAGCGGCAGCGCAATCTGCGCCTGGCCTTGCGGGGTCACCAGCGTGAACTGCGCGCCCTCGGGATGTAGCCGCAGCCCGCGCGCGGTGATCTCGGCGCTGGCCTGCAGGCCGTAGCGCAGCACGCGACGGCCGTGCACCGGCTGCGCCAGCACTTGCTGCTCGAACCAGGCGCCAAAGGCATCGTCGGCATTGACGACCGCCACGCCATCGGCCGGCAGCGCGGTGTAGATGGCGCCCTTGGTCCGTGCCACGCCAAGCAGGCTGCCCAGGCGCTCCAGATGAGCCGGGGCGATATTGTTGACCAGGGCCACGTGCGGCCGCGCGATTTCGGTGAGATAGGCGATATCGCCGGGCTTGCCGGCCCCCATTTCGTATACCGCCACATCGGCATCGTCCGGCGCGGCGATCACTGCCAGCGGCAGGCCGATTTCATTGTTGCGATTGCCCGGCGTGGCGTAGACGGTGGTGCCATCCACCCGCCCGGCTTCGGTCAGGATCGCCAGCAGCAGCGCCTTGACGCTGGTCTTGCCGTTGGAGCCGGTCAGCGCGATCACGCGGGTGGCACGGTCGCGCTGCAGGCCGGCAGCAATGCGCGCCAGGGCCAGTTCGGTGTTGGCCACCAGGACCTGCGGCACGCCCAGCGCCGGCAGCAGGCGCTCGACCAGCACACCGCTGGCACCCCGCGCCACCGCGTCGGCGGCAAAGTCGTGCCCGTCGAAACGCTCGCCACGCAGCGCCACGTACAGGCTGCCGCTGGCGAGCGTGCGGGTATCGTTGCCGACCGCATCGATCATGGCGTCCTCGCCATGCAGTTCGCCGCCGGCAAAATGCGCGATCAGCGACAGCGGGGTGAGCTTCATGCGCGCACTCCCAGTACGGTGCGTGGCAGCAAGGCCTGCGCCGCCACCACTGCATCATCGAAGGCATGCTGCACGCCGGCCACTTCCTGGTAGGGCTCGTGGCCCTTGCCGGCGATCAGCACGATATCCGAGGCACTCGCCATGCCGATGGCCTGGTGGATGGCCGCGGCGCGGTCGCGCTGCACGATGGCCGCATCCGGACGCGCGAAACCGCGCAGGATGTCGGCAACGATCGCATCGCCTTCTTCGCCGCGCGGGTTGTCGTCGGTGACGATCGCCACGTCGGCGTTGACTTCGGCAATGGCCGCCATTTGCGGGCGCTTGCCGGCATCGCGTTCGCCACCGCAGCCGAACACGCAGATCAGCCGGTCCTGCGCATGCGCGCGCAGGCTGCTCAGCGCCTGCTCCAGCGCATCGGGGGTGTGTGCGTAATCGACCACCACCAGCGGTGCGCCATGCGCGCCGCCGAGGCGATTCATGCGGCCGTGGATCGGCTGCAGTTGGCCAAGCACCTGCGCGATCTGTGCCGGGGCGTAGTCCAGCGCATGCAGCGCGCCGGCCACCGCCAGCAGGTTGTCCACGTTGAAGCGGCCCAGCAACGGCGAGTGCACCGGATGCACCGCGCCAGCGAGATGCAGCGCGAAACCAATCCCGTTGTGGTCCAGCTGCAGGGCTTGCGCACGCACGCCTGCCTGGGCCTGCCCACGCGAACTCACCCCGACCGCGCGCAGTGCCGGATCGAGCGAGGTAAACAGGCTGCGGCCGAACGCATCGTCCAGATTCACCACCGCCGCCTTCAATCCGGCGCGGGAGAACAGCTTGGCCTTGGCGGCGCCGTACTGCGCCATGTCGCCGTGGTAATCGAGATGGTCGCGGGTGAGGTTGGTGAACACCGCCACGTCGAAATGCACCGCATCCACGCGGCCCTGATCGAGCGCATGCGAGCTGACTTCCATCGCCACCGCCTGCGCGCCTTCCTCGCGCAGCTGCGCCAGCAAGGCGTGCATGGGCAGCACCAGCGGCGTGGTGAATCCGGTGGGCACGGTCGCGCCGTACAGGCCTACGCCCAGCGTGCCCAGCGTACCGGTCGGTGTGCCGAGCAAGGTCAAGGCCTGCGCCAGCAGCTGCACGGTGGAGGTCTTGCCGTTGGTCCCGGTGACGCCAACCGTGCGCAGCGCACGCGAGGGGTGACCATGAAACTGATCGGCCATCGCACCCAGGCGCATCCGCAGGCCGGGCACCGCGATCGCATCGGCAGGCACAGGCAGCTCGGCCGGCGCCGGTGGTTCGAACAACACCGCCACTGCGCCATTGGCGCGCGCCTGCGCGACAAAACCCAGCCCATGCGCACCGAACCCGGCGATGGCCACGAAGGCATCGCCCGGACGCACCGCACGGCTGTCCATCACCAGGCCGGAGACCTGCACATCGCGCACAAGCGTCAGGTCCGGCAATAGCTGCGACAGCGGCATGCTGCGGCTCACTGGCGGGTCTCCTGCAACGGCGCCGGCTGCGCGGGCGCGGCCGGCGCTGCGATCGCCGTCGGAATGCCGGCGGACACTTCGTCCACCGGGTCCGGCACCAGTGCCGGATCCAGATCGGCCGGCTGCGGCTTGACCACCGGCTGACCGGTCTTGCCTGCGGCCTGTGCGGCCAGCCACGACTGGATGTCGTCCGGCGGCACGTCCATCAGGCGCAACGCACCTTCCATCACCTTGTGGAACACCGGCGCCGACACCAGGCCGCCGTAGTACACCTTGCCTTGCGGATCGTTGATGACGATGACGGTGGCAAAGCGCGGGCGAGTCGCCGGCACCAGGCCGGCAAACAGCGCATTGTAGTGGCCGCGCTCGTAGCCGCCGGCGCCGTTCTTGCGCGCGGTACCGGTCTTGCCGGCCACGTGATAGCCCAGGATCGCCGCGCCCTTGGCGCCGCCCTGGGTGACCACGGTTTCCATCATGTCGATGACTTCGCGCGCCACTTCCGGCGTGACCACCTGGCGCGATTCGTTATGTTGGCCACGCACGAAGGTTGGCGGCGTCAGCTTGCCGCCATTGCCCAACGTGGCATAGGCCTGCGCGATCTGCAGCGGTGTCACCGACAGGCCGTAGCCGTAGGACATCGTCGTCTTGGACGGGCCGCTCCACCGCTGCGGCTGCAGCACCACGCCGGACGATTCGCCCGGAAATCCGCTATGCGGCGCGCTGCCGTAACCAAAGTTGCGGATCGACTGGTAGAAGGTCTGGTCCGGCACCTTGGCCGCGATCTTGGCCGCGCCGATGTTGGAGCTGCGGGTAATGACCCCGGTCACGTTGAGCACGCCGTTGTTGCGCGGCACATCGCGAATGGTGAAGCGCCCCACCGACATGTAGCCGGGGTTGGTGTCGATGACGGTGTCCTTGGTCACCACGCCGGCAGTCAGCGCGGTGGCCACGGTCAGCGGCTTCATCGTCGAACCCGGCTCCACCAAATCGGTGACCGCGCGGTTGCGGCGCGCCGACGGATTGATGCCGGTCACCGAATTGGGGTTGTAGGTGGGCAGGTTGACCATCGCCAGCACTTCGCCGGTGGCCACGTCCATCACCACCATCGAGCCGCCGGCGGCGTTGTTTTCGACCAGCGCGTTGCGCAGTTCCTTGTAGGCCAGGAACTGGATGCGGCGGTCGATGCTCAGGGTCAGGTCCTTGCCCGGCTGCGCCGGACGCACCAGGTCCACGCTCTCCACGATGGCGCCGCGCGCATCGCGCACCACCTTCTTGGAGCCGGGTTTGCCGCGCAACCATTCGTCGAAGGCCAATTCCAGCCCTTCCTGGCCGCGGTCGTCGATGTTGGTGAAGCCCAGCACGTGGGCCATCGCCTCGCCTTGCGGATAGAAGCGGCGGAACTCGCGCTGCGAGAACACACCGGGGATCTTCAGATCGACAATCGCATGCGCCTTGTCCGGGTTGATCCGGCGCTGCAGGTACATGAATTCCTTGCCGGCCTTCTGCGCCAGCCGGGCATTCAATTCGTCCAGCGGCTGGCCGAGCGCGGTGGCCAGCTCGGGGATGCGGTCCGGGTTGCGCAGCAATTCCTGCGGATTGACCCAGATCGATTCCACCGGCGTGGACACCGCCAGCGGCTCGCCGTTGCGGTCGGTAATCATGCCGCGCGAGGTGGCGATGGGCAGTTCACGCAAGTAACGCGCTTCGCCCTGACGCTGGTAGAAATCGCGGTTGACCAGCTGCACGAATGCCGCGCGCCCGATCAGGGTGACCGAACACAGGCCCAGCGCGATGCCGACCAGGGTCAGGCGACCGCGCAGGTTGAAATTGCTGCGGGGGCGGTTGCGGCCAGCCTTCATGGCGCACCTCCGTGTGCGCCACCCTGCGGGCGGCTACGCCGTGCAAAACGGCTGTCCTGCCGTTTTGTCATGGGCGCAGCACCATCCAGTGCGCCACCCTGCGGGCGGCTACGCCGTGCAACCGAGCTGTGCTGCCGCTGGATCATGGACGCACGACCACGATGTCGTTGGTCTCCGGGAACTTCATCCCGATGCGCGCGCGCGCGACCTGATCGACCCGGTTGCTTTCCGCCCAGGTGGCTTGCTCCAGTTGTAGCCGGCCGAATTCGATATTCAGTTCATCGCGCGCGTGTTCGAGCTTGGACAACTGCACGAACAGCTTGCGATGCATGTGGCGCATGTACACCACCCCGATGGCCGAGGCGATGCTGCAGGCCAGCAGCACGATGAGCAGCAGGCGGCTCATGCAGCGTCTCCGTTCGGAAACGCCGGGAATCGGGAATCGGGAGTCGGGAATCGGGAAGCAGCGGCGCTGTCGCCTTTACCCATTCTCGATTCCCCATTCCCCATTCCCAGCTTCTCAGCCACCCGCAACACCGCGCTGCGGGCGCGGGGGTTGATGTTCAATTCGGCGTCGTCGGCCTTGATGGCGCCGCTCACCAGCTGCAACGTGGGCACGAACGGCTGCGCTTCGGGCAGGCGACGGTTGCTCGGCGGGGCCTTGGCGTAGCGGGCCATGAATTGCTTGACGATGCGATCTTCCAGCGAATGGAAGCTGATGACCGCCAGGCGGCCGCCCGGCTTGAGCGCGTCCAGGGCGGCGTCCAGCCCGGCTTCCAGATCGGCCAGCTCGCGGTTGATGTGGATGCGGATGGCCTGGAAGCTGCGCGTGGCCGGATGCGTCTTGCTGTCGCCGCGCGGCATGACCGAGGCGATCAGATCGGCCAGTTGCGCAGTCCGCAGCAGCGGCTGTTCGGCGCGACGCGCCACGATGGCCCGCGCAATGCGCCGGCTCTGACGTTCTTCGCCGTAGGTCCACAGCACATCGGCGATCTCTCGATCGGTCGCCTGCGCCAGCCACTGTGCCGCGCTCTGGCCGTTGTCCGGGTCCATGCGCATGTCCAGCGGGCCGTCCTTGCCAAAGCTGAAACCGCGACCGGCCACGTCCAGCTGCGGCGAAGACACGCCGAGGTCCAGCAGGATGCCGTCCACTGTTGCGGCCGCAACCATCTGGCCCAGCGTGGCGAAACTGCCGCGACGGATGGACACGCGCGCATCGCCACCGAACCGCTGTTCGGCCACCGCGATCGCTTCAGGGTCCTTGTCCATCACCAGCAGTCGACCTCCCGGCCCAAGGTGTTCCAGCACGCCGCGTGCGTGCCCGCCACGACCGAACGTGCCATCGAGGTAAGTTCCGGCTTCGGTCACCTGCAGGCCCTCTAGAACCTGCGTGTACAGCACCGGCACATGCGCCGCCGGCGGCTGCGACACCGGGTGACCGGGCTGCGCTTCACCGCGCATCCGGGCACCCCGGCTCACAACCTGAGATCGAGCAATTCATCGCCCAGATCCCCGTCAGACAAGGTCTGCTGGATCAGTGCGCGATGTGCCTGCTCGCTCCAGAGTTCGAATTTGTCGCCCATGCCGAGCAGCACGGCTTTCTTCTCGATGCCGACCGCATTGCGGTGGCTGGCCGGAATGCTCAGACGGCCATTGGCATCGAGTTCCAGCACGGCCGATGAACCCACCAGCTTCTGCTGCAGCGTGCGCACCACGCGCTGGGTGTTGGGCTTGGACATCACATCGTCGCGCACCCGTTCCCACTCCTTCTCCGCGTACAGCCACAGACAGCCGGCTTCGAAGGGGTTGTAGGTGAGCACCAGGCGATTGCCGCTCACGCGCGCGACCAGGTCGCGATACGCGGTAGGAACCGCCATGCGCCCTTTGTCGTCCACCGTGATGGCAGTTTCGCCTTGAAACACCGAATGCAACCTCGAATACCGCTAGGGGTTATTGAACCACGAAAAACCACAAAACACCTGGTTTTCCCTCCGATGCCCACAGTAGCAGTGCGCCCAAGGTTGTCAACAACTTTGACGGCCGCAAATCGCTAGTCACATCAATGAGTTGCGCCACTCTTTAGAGACTTGTTCAAAGCTTATCCACAAGTTGCTGTTTCATCTCATATTTTGAGATTGAACGGAAATTCAGCGCTGTGAAGGCCATGTAAACTCGACCTGGATCTCACTTCACGCTGCGCCAGCGCCACGCCGCAACTGCGCAAACCGGCGACAATGGCCGGCATGTGCCTGGTCGCCCTTGCCTGGAAAACCCACCCGCGCTGGCGCCTGCTGCTGGCCGGCAACCGCGACGAATTCCACGAGCGGCCCACCGCCCCGTTGGCGCGGTGGGCGGCGCCTGCCGACAGCGTGCTGGCGGGCCGCGACCTGCGCTCGGGCGGCAGTTGGGTCGGACTGGGCAGCGACGGCCGCGTTGCCGTGGTGACCAACGTGCGCGATCCGCTCGCCACCGCCTCGGGCCGCTCGCGCGGGCATCTGATCGCGGACTACCTGTCCGGCAGCCCAGGCGCCGCCGCCTACGCCGACGACCTGGCCGGCGCCGCACACGCCTTCCCACCCTTCAATCTGTTGCTATGCGACGCCGAGCGCTGCGCGCATCTGAGCAATCACCCGCCACTGGCACGCCTACTGGCACCGGGCATCCATGGCATGTCCAACGGTCCGCTGGACATGCAGTGGCCAAAGACGCGCGCATTGACCGGCGCCCTGCACAACTGGTGCACCCACGACAGCGACGACCTGCAACCGCTGTGGGACGCGCTGGGCGACCGAGCCACCGCGCCCGATCACGCCCTGCCCGACACCGGCGTGGACCTGCCTACCGAGCGCCTGCTTTCGGCCGCCTTCATTGCCGGCCCGACCTACGGCACCCGCGCCAGCACCATCGTAGCGGTGGACCATCACGGCGGCGGTTTCATCCACGAGCGCCGCTTCGGCCCGAATGGCATCTTCCAGGGCGAAACGCGGCTGGACATCCCCGAACACGTTGACAACCCACAATCATGCGCATAGCGTGCGCATGACCTAGGAGGCAACGCATGAACCGCTATTACGATGCTTCTGCACAGAAGAAGCCGCTGAACCTGACCATCAACGCTGACTTGGCCTCCCAGGCCCGCGCGATGACCGGCAACCTGTCGGCCAAGGTGGAGGAACTGCTGGCCGAGTACGTGACCAGGGAGCGCGACACCCACAGCGCCAGGGCGATGGAGTTGCAGCGCGCCGCGAGCGAATGGAAAACCTTCACCGACGCGCACGGCTCCTTCGCCGACGAGTTTTCCACGCTATGACCGACCAGTTCGATGTCTACGCCAACGTCGGACGCAACAAGAACATTCCTTATGTGGTGGTCGTGCAGTCGAAGATCTTCGGTGCCTCCCCGCGCCGCGTCGTCGTGCCATTGGTCAGCAAGTCTGCGCACTCCCCGACCCCCTCCCGCTTCACTCCCGAATTCGTGGTCGCCGGCCACCGCGTCATCCTGCAACCGCTGGAAATGACGTCGGTCCCGCTCGCGGTACTCACCCAGCCGGCTGGCTCACTCAAGGACGAAGGGCGGCGCATCGTCGACGCCCTGGACGAGCTGTTCACCCGCTCGTTCGGCTAGCACCGGACACGGCTGCGAGGGGTATGGAATGCCCGGAGCCGGGGCCGGCACCTGGTACTGCTGAAGCCTGCGCTAAATGCTTGCCCCCATCCGCCCTTCGGGCACCTTCCCCCGCAGGCGGTGGAAGGGAGTTGATCGCGTAGCGAGAGTTCCTCGACCAACCAACTAACTGCAAGCCCCCTTGAGTCAAGGGGGCGCGGCGACAGCCGCGGGTTTTGGCATGCCCGGAGCGGAAACCGCGCCTCGTACTGCTGAAGCCTGCGCTAAGTGCTCGCCCCCATCCGCCCTGCGGGCACCTTCCCCCGCAGGCGGTGGAAGGGAGTTGATCGCGTAGCGAGAGGCCCTCGACCAACCAACTATCTGCAAGCCCCCTTGAGTCAAGGGGGCGCGGCGACAGCCGCGGGGTTTTGGCATGCCCGGAGCCGGGACCCGCGTTTTGTACCGCCATAGGCGGTACGAAGCGTGGGCGCCTTTTTTGGGCCTACGCCCAAAAAAGGCGGCGAAGCCGGCCGATAAGCCGGGTTCTGTCGTGGACAGTCATTCGTCTAGGCGCTACGTCACCGCAGCGCTCAAGCAACCTACCCGGATCCAGCGCGGGCCACGCCAATGGATCCCTATTTGGTCTTGCTCCAGGTGGGGTTTGCCGTGCCGGTCCGTTACCGGACTCGCGGTGCGCTCTTACCGCACCATTTCACCCTTACCGGCCCCTCGCCACCCCTCTGCGGCCTCCGAGCGCACTTGGCGATGCGATGCATCGCTGGCACGTTCCAGTGGCGGCAGAGGAGGGGTGACGAGGGACGTAGGCGGTATCTTTCTGTTGCACTTTCCGTCGGCTTGCGCCGCCCAGGCGTTACCTGGCACCTTGCCCTATGGAGCCCGGACTTTCCTCGGCACTCTTACGAGTGACGCGACTGTCTGGCCGACTCCGCCGGGGCGCATTCTACGCTATCGCCGCCATGCAAAACGGCGCAGCGCACATCGTAGGAGCGCACCCGGGCGCGACGGGCTTGATCGGGAACGCTCCCTCGCGCCCGGGTGCGCTCCTACCACGGCAAGATTAGCCGCCGTACAGGGCCTTGCGCGGCGCACCGGTCAGTTCGGCGGCCAGCTTGGCCGCGGTGGACGGCGGCAGGTGTTCGGCGAGCGTGGCGTAGACGCGGCGGCCTTCGGCCAGTTGGCCGTCGGCGGCATCGGCAGCACCCTGCACCATCACCACGAACTCGCCCTTGCGCTGGTTGTCGTCGGCTTCGACCTGGGCCTGCAGCTGCGCCAGGCTGCCGTCGAGCACGGTTTCGAACAGCTTGGTCAGTTCGCGGGCGATCACCGCCGGGCGCTCGTCGCCGAAGGCCAGGCGCAGGTCGGCCAGCGATTCGACGATGCGGTGGGAGGATTCGTAGAACACCAGGGTGCGGGTCTCGCCGGCCAGGTGCGCCAGGCGCTCGCGGCGGGCGGCGCTCTTGGCCGGCAAAAATCCCTCGAAGCCGAAGCGGTCGCTGGGCAGGCCGGCCACGCTGAGCGCGGCAATCGCCGCGCACGCGCCCGGCACCGGGCTGACCTTGATGGCGGCAGCGCGGGCGGCGCGCACCAGCTTGAAGCCCGGGTCGCTGACCAGCGGGGTGCCGGCATCGCTGACGATGGCCAGCGATTCGCCCTCACGCAGGCGCGCGACGATGCGCTCGGACATGGCCTCTTCGTTGTGATCGTGCAGGGCCAGCAGCGGGCGGTCGATCCCAAAGTGGCTGAGCAACTGGCGGGTGTGGCGGGTGTCTTCGGCGCAGATCGCGGCCACGCCACGCAACACCTCCTGCGCGCGGGGCGACAGGTCGGCCAGGTTGCCGATCGGCGTGGCGACCACGTGCAGGGTTCCAGGGGACATCATCAGCGGTCTTCCAGGGGCAAAGGGTAGAATCGTAGCGGTTTTCCACGGACCGCCCTGGCGGCCCCTGTCCAATGGATCTGAAATGAACAAGCGTGTTGCAAGGATCTCCGCCCTGTCGCTGCTGGTCATGCTGGCCGCCGGCTGTGCCACCAGCAGCATCACCCAGACTGCCTCGCCGACGCAGAGCGCGGCGCTGGCGCTGCTGGACCAGGGCAAGCCGCGCGAGGCGGCGCAGCAGCTGGAAGCCGACGCCGCCAGCGCCAGTGGTGCGCAGCGCAGCCGCCTGCTGGCCGCCGCCGCCTTCGGCTGGCACGACGCCGGCGACGATGCGCGTGCCCGCACGCTGCTGGCGCAGGTCAACGCACGCCACCTGAGTGGCGAAGACCGCGCCCGCTTCGGGCTGCTGACCGGCGAACTGGCGGTGATCGACAAGCAGGGAGCGCAAGCGCTTCAGGCCCTGGGCGACAGTCCACAGGGACTACCCCAACCGCTGCAGACGCGCTGGCTGGTAGCCCACGCCGCCGCGCTGGAAGCCACCGGCGACCTGTTCGGCGCGGCCGCAGTGCGTGCGCGTGCCGATGCCAGCCTGACCGGCACCGCGCGCAGCGAGAACCAGCGCGCCATCGTGCGCCTGCTGGCCGCGCTGGACGATGCCACCTTGAAGGGCCGCACCACCGCGCTGCCGGCCGGCGACCCGCTGTACAACTTTGCTGGGCGCGCCCTCATCAGCCGCGGCCTGGCGCTGCCGCGCGCGTTCGAGCGTGATGCGCAATGGGGTTTCGACACCAGCAAGCGGCCGCCAGCCGAACGCGACGGCTATCGCCCGCCGGTCAAGCTGGGCGTGCTGTTGCCGCTCACCGGCAACCTGGCCACCGCCTCCGCGCCGGTGCGCGACGGCTTGCTGGCCGGCTACTACGCCGAAACCCGCCGCCGCCCGGAGGTGCAGTTCTTCGACACCGCCGGCACCGCCGCCGGTGCCAATGCCGCCTACGACAAGGCCGTGGGTGCCGGCGTCGATTACGTGGTCGGCCCGCTGGGTCGCGACGAGGTCAGCGCGTTGTTCGCGCGCGGCCAGCTCGCGGTGCCGGTGCTGGCACTCAACCGCCCCACCGACAACAAGGCACCGCCGACCGGCAGCGCGGGCTTCTCGCTGGCGCCGGAAGACGACGGCATCATGGCCGCCGAATACCTGCTCTCGCGCGAGCGCCGCAACGTGCTGATCGTCGGCACCAGCGACGACAACGGCAAGCGCACCATCAAGGCCTTCCGCGACCGCTTCAGCGAGCGCGGCGGCGCTGTCGCCGGCAGCATCAGCGTGGCCGATGCGCCCGGCGACATTGGCGCGCAGCTGCGCAATTACGGCACCGCCGACGCGGTGTTCCTGGCCGTGCGCGGCAACACCGCCCGCGCGCTGGCACCGCAACTGGCGCTGGCGGGGTTTGCCGGCAAGTCGCGCGTGGCCACCTCGCAGCTGATCGCTGGCACCGGCAAGGCCGAGGACGACCTGGCACTGGACGGCATCATCTACCCCAGCGAAACCTGGACCGCGCTCGGGGTGTCCGGCCTGCCGGCGGCCAGCCAGGTGGCCAGCACGCTGCCCAGCGCGCGCGGACCGGCCGCACGCCTGTTCGCGTTCGGCTACGACGCCTGGAAAATCAGCGCGTATCTGGAAAAACTCGCCACCGGTAGCGATGGCGGGCTGCGTGGCGCCACCGGCACCCTGCATCTGGACGGCTTCGGCAACGTGCTGCGCACGCCGGCCTGGTCCACCTTCAACGGTGGCCGCCCGGTACCGATCGCCGACGGCCGCTGAGGCCCATGCCGGCAGCGCGCCAGCAACGCGGGGCGGCGGTGGAAGCGGCGGCCTGCGCGTTGCTGCAGCAGGCCGGCTTGCTGCTGGTGGTGGGCAATGCCAACTACCGCGGCGGCGAACTGGATCTGGTGATGCGCGACGGCCAGATGCTGGTGTTCGTGGAAGTGCGCTACCGCCGCGATGCCCGCTTCGGCAGCGGCGCGGCGTCGGTGGATCTGCGCAAGCGCCGCAAGCTGGTATTGGCCGCGCAATTGTTCCTCGGCGCACACCCGGCGCTGGCATCGCTACCTTGCCGCTTCGATGTGGTGGACGCCAGCGGCGAGCCGCCGGTGCTGAACTGGATCCGCGACGCCTTCCGCGCCGACGATTGCTAGATGACTCCCAACGCACGTAGCGACCTGCGATGACCGACCTACTTCCCACCATGCTGTCCGGGTTATTGGCGACCCGGCTTGGACCCGACGGCTGGCTGACCGGCGACGACGCGCGCCGCCGTTATGGCGAAGACGATTCGCGTCGCTGGGCATTGCCCGCCGCCGTGGCGCTGCCGCGCGATACCGAGGATGTTGTGGCCATCGTGCAGGCCTGCCGCGCGCATGCCGTGCCGATCGTGGCGCGCGGCGCGGGCACCGGCACCACCGGCGCGGCGGTGCCGTTTTCCGGCGGCGTGGTGATCTCGATGACGCGCATGAATCGCATCGTGGCCTTGCGCCCGGAAGACCGCTGCGCCGTGGTGCAGCCCGGCGTGCTCAATGGCGATCTGCAGCAGGCCTTGCAGCCGCATGGGCTGTTCTGGCCGCCAGATCCATCGAGTGCGGAGATCTGCAGTATCGGCGGCAATCTGTCCACCAACGCCGGCGGCCCGCGCGCGGTGAAGTACGGTACTACCCGTGACAACGTGCTCGGCCTGGTGGCCGTCACCGGTGCCGGCGAAGTGATCCGCTGCGGCGGTGCCTACACCAAGAATTCCACCGGCTACGACCTCACGCATCTGTTGATCGGCAGCGAAGGCACCCTGGCGATCATCGTCGAAGCGACCTTGAAGCTGACCCCGCGCGCGGTGGCGCAGGCGGGGCTACGCGCGTTGTATCGCGACGCAGCCAGCGCGGCGGCGGCGGTGTCGCGGGTGATGGCGCAACCGACCACGCCGACGATGCTGGAATTCATGGATGCCAGCGCGATTGCGCTACTACGCCGCAACGGCAGCGATGTGCCCGAGGCCGGCGCGATGCTGTTGATCGAAGCCGATGGCGATCACGACACCTTGCCCTACGCACTGCAAGCACTGCACGCCGCCGCCGATGGCGAGGGCGTGCTGAGCCTGGACATCGCCGCCGATGGCAGCGCGCGCGAAAAACTGTGGGCCGCGCGCCGCGCGCTGTCGCCGGCACTGCGCACCATCAAGCCCGGCAAGATCAACGAAGACGTGGTGGTACCGGTCTCGCGCATTCCCGACCTGGTGGCCGGGGTGGAGGCGCTTGCTGTGGAATGCGCGCTGCCGATCGTCGCCTTCGGCCATGCCGGCAACGGCAACCTGCACGTCAACATCATGTACGACCCCGCCGATGCCGACGAAGATGCACGCGCACACACTGCATTACCGCGGCTGTTCGCATTGGTGCTCTCGCTGGAAGGTACGCTCTCCGGCGAGCATGGCATCGGCGTGGCCAAGCGCGATTTCATGACCCAGGCCTTCAACCCGGCCACGCTGGCGGCGATGCGTGCGATCAAGGCCGCGCTGGATCCGGATGGGATCTTGAATCCGGGGAAGGTGCTGCCGGACGCTTGAGCCACGACATGCACAGTTGAGCGACGATGCAGCCGCGGTCATGCGTTCGTGCACTGCGGCGCGGCCTGGAATCGTGACCGTCCGAACGTCATCGCCAGGCACCCAACTAAACTGGCACCTCAACCGGCTAGCGCTCGCCCTGGACGTGGCGGTCGCCTGGCTCGCTCGCCGCCGGCGCATTGCACAGCGCCGGCAGCAGCAGGCCATCGAGCATGCGGACCAGGAACGCCAGGTCGAACGGTTTGCGCTGGATCAGCACCCGATACGCGGCCATCGACGGCACCACCTGCGCGGCGCACTCGATGTCGGCATGCGCAGACAACTCGCCGCGCGCGAGTGCGCGCCGCATCAAGACACGATTGGCCACCACCCACGGCTCGACGATGGCGGCATTGCCCGCGTCGGCCAGCTCCGGGTGCTGTGCCAGCACAGCCGCCAGCCCGGCCATCAGTTGCAGCGTGCGCTCCCCCTCCTTGACCGAGCTGGGCTTGAACAGGGCGAGCAGGTCTCCACGCAGCGTTCCGGTGTCGGGTAGCGCGGCGGGATCAACCTGGCCGCGCTTGGCGTGCGCAACCGCGTCCACCACCAGGTCGGCCTTGGATTTCCAGCGCCGGTAGACCGTGGCCTTGCCGGCCTTGGCGCGCTGCGCCACCAGATCCATCGTCATGCCCTCGTACCCGTGCTCGGCAAGCACGTCGATCACGGCATCGAGGATGACAGCGTCGCGCCCGTGGTCACGCCTGCGGCCGCGTGCTGTTGCGACGGCTGCGGGGTCGTGCGGCGGCGATGGAACATGCAACGGGTTGTCCAACGGTGTTGTCTTTTTCATGAATAAATACGGTACCGATTAGTTCCGGAACTTGCAATTCTCGTTTATGCATGTCTTCATGGCGCCACTCACCAACGACCGGAGACACGGAAATGCGCTACAACAGATTAGGAACGACAGGGCTGTTTGTCTCCGAACTGAGCCTTGGCTCGATGACTTTCGGCATTCCGGAAGCCAAGTATGCGGCCGCCGGCGGCCTGGACCAGGCTCAGGTGGACGCGCTGGTCCGCCGCGCGTACGACGCCGGCATCAACCTCATCGACACCGCCAATGTCTATTCCAACGGCCAGTCCGAAGCCATGATCGGGCGGGCGCTGCAGCGGCACGGTATCGCACGGCATGAGGTGGTGCTTGCGACCAAGGCTGCGCACGCCACCGGCGCCGGGCCCAACGACGCCGGCACCTCGCGGCATCACCTGATGCATCAGGTCAAGCAAAGCCTGAAGCGCCTTGGCACCGACCACATCGATCTGTATCAACTGCATGGCTGGGACCCGGCAACGCCGATCGAAGAAACCTTGCGTGCACTCGACGATCTGGTGCGGCAGGGGCATGTGCGTTATGTCGGCGTGTCGAACTGGGCCGCGTGGCAGGCGGCCAGGGCACTGGGAATCGCCGAACGCCTCAACCTGACCCGCCCACAGGTCTATCAAGGCTACTACTCGCTGGCCGGCCGCGATGCCGAGCGCGAGCTGGTGCCGCTGCTCGCCGCCGAGCAGATGGCGCTGCTGGTCTTCAGCCCGCTGGCGGGCGGCTATCTCACCGGCAAGTACCGCCAGGGCCAGCAGGCAGGCCGTCGCGCCACCGTCCCCTTTCCTCCGGTGGATGAGGCCAGGGGCGAGGGCTTGCTCGCAGTGATGGATGAGGTGGCCAGCACGCATGGCAGCACACTCGAAGCGGTCGCGCTGGCCTGGCTGCGGCAGCAGCCGGTGGTGACCAGCATCGTGCTGGGCGTCACCTCGGTGCAGCAGCTGGACGCCAACCTGCTGGCCAGCGATGTGACGTTGAGCGCGGACGCATTGGCTGCCCTGGACCAGGCAAGCGCACTTCCCCCCGAATATCCTGGCTGGATGATCGCCAATGGCAGTGCTGCGCGCGATGCATTACTGGCGACCGGCATGCTGCCCGGCTAGCGCATGTCGTGTCAGGTGAGAGGCCTGTGCTGGCCTTCGGCGCAGCAGGCATCGCATCGCTGACACGTTCGACCTCTGCCGCGCCGCTACCGCATGAGGCGTCGTGCGCGGCGGCCGGGTCGATCGCGATCCGTGGCGCACCTTGGCTTGGCGCGCACAGACCGCTTGCCGCTGCATTTGGCATATCCCTACCGCAGGCAGTTTTCGCCAGCGACCCGGAAATGGCGCACGCACGCATCCGGCCCACACCTTCGCAGCCCAAGGCCGACCATCCGACTGCATGGCCTGCGCCATCCTTCGCCTCCAACCGACGAAACCTCCAATGTTCCATATAGTCTTTGCGCTCCCGTCCATCTACGTCATCGGCAGATTCCTCTGGCCGCTGCCATGGTCACCGGCACTGAAACTGGCTGTCGCGGCGGCATTGCTGCTGGCCTCGCAATACCACCTGTATTGCCGGCTCTCTTCCGGCAGCGTGTTTTCGCCGGAGATGCCGCGCAGCCTGGTGATCTTCTTCAACTGGGCATTTGCCGCGATCCTGCTGCTGGCGTTGCTGCAACCCCTGCTCGATCTGGTCGCGCTGGCCGGCTGGCTACGACGCCACCCGCTCACGGTGCCGGCGGGCCTGCGCTACGCCATCGGCCTTGGCGCCTGTGTTCTGGCTGCCGTGGGCGTGCACCAGGCGATCCGCGTGCCGGCGGTCAAGCAGGTCGAGATCCGGATCAGGAACCTGCCGCCGCAGTTCGACGGCTACACACTGCTGCAATTGACCGACCTGCACATCAGCCGGCTGTTCGACGCGTCCTGAGCCCAGGAGGTGGTGAAACGCGGCAACCGTCTGCAGACCGATCTGATCGTGGTCACCGGCGACGTCATCGACGGCAGCATCGAACACCGTCGCCAGGACGTGGAGCCGTTACGCGCGCTGCACGCACGCGACGGGGTCTACTTCATCCCCGGCAATCACGAATATTTCTTCGAGGCCACGGCATGGACGCGCTACCTGAGCACGCTGGGCATGATTCCGCTGGAAAACAGCCATACGGTGCTACGTCGCGGTGATGCCGCGCTGATCATCGCCGGTGTCACCGATCTGTCCGCGCCCGAGGCGGGCCTGCCGCCACCGGACCTGCACGCCGCCCTGCACGGGGCACCGCCGCACACGCCCATCGTGCTGCTGGACCATCAACCCAGGCAGGCACGCCAGGCAGCGGCGCAAGGCGTGGACGTGCAACTGTCCGGCCACACGCATGGTGGTCTGATCCTGGGCGTGGACCGGTTGTTCGCGTTGGCCAACGCGGGCTTCGTGTCGGGGCTGTACGAGGTCGCGGGCATGCAGCTGTACGTCAACAATGGCACTGCACTCTGGCCTGGACTGGCATTGCGGTTGGGTCGCCCATCGGAGCTGACCCGGATCACGCTGCGTCGCGCACCGTAGACAAGCGTGCGCGCTCCATAAGCACGTAGCAGCACTGCTTGGCCGGGGCGGCAGCCATCTCGGTCGGGCAGCATCGACGCGGCGGCAACTGCATCCGGTCTGCGCGCGTATCGCCGCAGGCTGATTCCTGCGTGCCATCCACGCCTGCGCTCAGCGCGCCACACCGATAAACCGCAGCCCCACGCCCGGTTCGGTGACGATGTAGTGCGGGTCGGCGGCATCGTCGTGCAGTTTCTGGCGCAGCTTGCCGACCAGGATGCGCAGGTAATGGGTGTCGTCTTCGTGGGTGGGGCCCCACACTTCGCGCAGCAGTTGCGGCTGGGTGACCACCCGGCCGGCGTGCTTGAGCAGCAGCGCGAGCAAGGCGTATTCCTTGCGGCTCAGCGGCACCGCTTCACCATTGAGGCTGACTTCGCGCAAGCCCAGATGGATATGCAGGCGGCCGTCGTCGAACACGCTTTCTTCCACCGTGCTGCCGGCACCGGACTGGCGCAGCAATGCGCGGATGCGCGCCATCAATTCCTGCACGCCGAACGGCTTGGTCACGTAGTCGTTGGCACCGGCGTCCAGCGCGGCGACCTTTTCGGTTTCGCCCGCGCGCACGGTCAGCATGATGATCGGCACGCTGGACCACTGGCGGATCTCGCGCAGCACCTCGTGGCCGTCGCGATCGGGCAGTCCGAGATCCAGCACCACCAGTTCGGCGCCCTGCCCGGCCAGCGTGGCCAGGCCTTCTTCGGCGGTGCCGGCCTGCAGCACGCGGTAGCCCTGGGCGCGCAGGCTGATGTCGAGAAAACGGCGGATCTGCGGCTCATCGTCGATGATGAGGACACGGGCGGGGGGGATGGCAGTGGCGTCAGTCGGCATCAGGGCGGGGTGGCGCGGCAGGAACGAGCAACGGCAGCGTAATGCGAATCGTGGTGCCCTGACCATGCGCACCGGCCAATGCCTCCACGCTGCCGCCGTGCGCGCCGATCATGCCCTGGCAGATGGTCAGGCCCAGGCCGGTGCCGTGGCGGCCGCGGTCGCCGCGCTCCACGCTGTAGAACATGTCGAAGATGCGTGCACGCTCGTCTTCGGGAATGCCCGGCCCCTGGTCGCCGATGTCAATCTGCAGGGCACCGCTGCGCAGTTGCGCCTGCACGGTGACGGGCATGCCTGGCGGCGAAAATTTCGCCGCATTTTCCAGCACGTTGAAGATGGCCTGCTCCACCAGCGCCGGGTGCACCCAGATCGCCGGCAGATCGGTGGCCAGCTCCAGTTGCAGGCGCACCTCAGGCTGGTAGCGCTGCAGGCGGCGGGTGGCCGAGCCGATCAATTCGTCCACGCCGATCCAGTCGCGATTCAAGGTCAGCCCGGTGTGGCCGAGCCGGGTCATGTCCAACAGGTTCTGGATGTAGCGGTCCAACCGTTCGCCTTCGAGCTGGATGGTGTCCAGCAGCGCGTGGCGATCCTGCGTGTCCATCGCATCGCCATAGCTGGCCAGGCTGCTGGCCGAGCCGATCATCGAGGCCAGCGGCGAACGCAAGTCGTGCGAGACCGACGACAGCAGCGCCGAGCGCAGGCGCTCGGTTTCGCCGCTGACGCGCGCGCCTTCCAGGTCGGCGACCAGGCGCGTGCGCAGCGCGGCTTGACCGATGTCTTCCACCATCGCTTCGGCCAGCCGACGCTGCTCCAGCCCCGGCCGCTGCACGCCCTGGCGCAGGCGCAGCGCGGCCACGCCGAGGGTGCCGCGCTCATGGCGTACCGGCAGGCACCACCATTGCGCGCCGGCCAGGGTGTCGGTGAAGCGCCCGGCCGGCTGGCCGTGGCGCTGGGTCCAGTCGGCAGCGCTGCGATCCAGTGCACCCAGGCTGGCCGGCGCCTCGCTTTCGCGCTGTTCCAGCCGCAACCACACCTCGGCGTCCAGTGCGGTAGTCAGCGCACGCCGCCCGGCCTCCAGCACCTGCCCCAGGTCGGCGGCGGTGCTGAGCTGGCGGCCCAGCGCCTGCAATGCATTGGCGTGCGCATTGGCCGCGCGCAGCGCCAGCACCTGGCTGCGCAGGCGCGAAGCCAGCCGCCCGGCCACCAGCGCGGCGAGCAGAAACAGGCACACCGTGACCACGCCCTGGCGGGCGCTGATGTGCAGGGTGAAACGCGGTTCGATGAAGAAGAAGTTGTAGGCGACAAAACTCAGCAGCGCCGCGATCACCGCTGCGGCCATGCGCGTGCGCGAGGCGACCAGCACCACCGCGACGATGAACACCATCGACAGATCGTCGATATCGGTCCAGCGTTGCAGCAGCCAGGCCACGCCGACCGCACCGGCGGCCGCGATCGCCGCAAACGCCAGGTCGTAGCGTTGCAACCAATTGCGCGGATTACGCCAGCGTTGGCGTGCGCGTGCGCGCGCGTCGGCGGAGCTGACGATGACCAGTTCGTAATGCGCGCCTCGCTGCAACAACTGCTGGGTCAGCGTGCGATTGAACATGCGCGCCAGCGGGCGTTCGCGCGTGCGCCCCAGCAACAGCGTGGACACACCATTCTGCGAGGCGTAATCCAGCAGGGCCTCGGCCACGTTGGCGCCGTGCAGCAGCGCGGTATCGCCGCCAAGCCGGCGCGTGAGCGCGAAGGCGCGGTCGATCTCCAGCTGCCAGTCGGCATCGGTGACGGTGCGTGTCTGTACCGTCACCACCGTCCACGGCGCATCGCGGCGTTCGGACAGGCGCCGCGCCACCCGCACCAGATATTCCGAACTACCGCGCCCATCGATGGCCACCACCACGCGGCGACGCAACGCGGCCGTGCCGGGTAGCCCGCGCGCGGCCTGGGTGTCGCGCAGATCGCTGTCGACGCGGTCGGCGGCGGTCTGCATCGCCAGCTCGCGCAAGGCGGTGAGATTGGACGGCGAAAAAAACGCCTGCAGCGCCTGGGTGGCCTGTTCGGGCAGATACACCTTGCCCTGCTGCAGGCGCTCGATCAGTTCGCGCGGCGGCAGGTCCACCAGCACGATGTCGCGCAGGCGGTCGAAGACCGCGTCGGGCACGGTTTCGGACACGCGTACGCCGGTGATGCGCAGCACGATGTCGTTGAGGCTTTCCAGGTGCTGGATGTTGACCGTGGTGTAGACATCGATGCCGGCATCGAGCAATTCCACGATGTCCTGCCAGCGTCGCTCATGCCGGCTGCCGGGCACGTTGCGGTGGGCCAGCTCATCGATCAACGCCAGCTGCGGTTTGCGCGCCAGCAATGCATCCAGATCGAGCTCTTCCAGTACCCGACCCTGGTAGTTCACGCGCATGCGCGGCAGCAGCGGCAGACCCTCCAGCAGCGCAGCGGTTTCGCTGCGCCCATGGGTTTCCACCACCCCGGCCACCACGTCCATGCCCTGCCGCAGACGCTCGCGCGCCCGCGACAGCATGGCGTAGGTCTTGCCCACGCCCGGCGCAGCACCCAGGAAGACCGTGAGCCGCCCGCCGTGTTCGCGTTGCAGTTCGCCGATCAGTGCGTCGGCTTGTTGGGTGCGGGCGTCGGACATTCGGGAATCGGGAATCGGGAATCGGGAATCGAAGAGCTTATCGCGGCCCGGCAATGCTAGCGCTGTTGCGTTGCCCCATTCCCGACTCTCGATTCTCCATTCCCAGCTTCATCCAAAGCCAGATTCAGCGCCAGCACATTCACTCGTGGCTGCCCAAGCAGGCCGAACTGGGGTTGCTCGGTGGTGGCCTGCAGGAGTGAGGCGACGCGTTGTTCCGGCCAGCCGCGGGCGGCGGCGATGCGGCGGACCTGTACCTGTGCGCCGGCCGGACTCAGGTGCGGGTCCAGGCCGCTGCCAGACTGGGTCAGCAACTCGCCGGGCACCGCGTCCGGGGCGATGCCGTCGCGTGCGGCGACTTCTGCTCGGGTGGTGGCAATGCGCGCCTGCAGGTCCGGATTGGAACGCGCCTGGTTGCTGCCGGAGGCGGCGGTGGGATCGTACTTGGCCGCCGACGGGCGCGGCTGGAAGTAACGCGCATCCGTGAAGGGCTGCGCCACCAGCGCCGAGCCCACCACATGCGCTTGCGAGCGCACCAGCGAGCCCTGCGCCTGCGCCGGGAACAGCGCGCCGGTGATGCCGGTGGCCACCAGCGAATACGCCAGGCCCAGGCCGAGCAGCGTGAACGCGGCAAGGCCAATGGAGGCGCGCAGGACGCCATCGTCGCGCAATGGCAGGGAGATAGACACGGCAGTGCTCTTGGAAGAAGTGGTCATGACTCAGGCTCCCAGGGTGGCGGCCAGCGCCAGGTCGATCAACTTGATGGCCACGAACGGCAGCAACACGCCGCCCAGGCCGTAGATCAGCATGTTCCGGCGCAACAGCGCGGTGGCGCTGGAAGGACGAAAACGCACGCCGCGTAGCGCCAGCGGAATCAATGCCGGAATAATCAAGGCATTGAAGATCAGCGCCGCCAGCACCGCATGCCGCGGGCTGGAAAGCTGCATCACGTTGAGCGCGGTCATCGACGGAATCGCCGCGGCAAACAGCGCCGGCAAAATCGCGAAGTACTTCGACACGTCATTGGCCAGCGAGAAGGTGGTCAATGCGCCGCGGGTAATCAGCTGCTGCTTGCCCACTTCGACCACCGCCAGCAGTTTGGCCGGATCCGAATCCAGATCGACCATGTTGCCGGCCTCCTTGGCCGCCTGCGTGCCGGAGTTCATTGCCAGGCCAACGTCGGCCTGCGCGAGCGCCGGTGCGTCATTGGTGCCGTCGCCAACCATCGCCACCAGCCGCCCGCCGGTCTGCTCGGCACGGATGCGTGCCAGCTTGTCTTCCGGGCGTGCCTGCGCGATGTAGTCGTCCACGCCGGCTTCGGCGGCAATTGCGGCGGCGGTGAGCGGGTTGTCGCCGGTAATCATCACCGTCTTGATGCCCATCGCCCGCAGTTGCGCGAACTTTTCCTTGATGCCCTGCTTGACCACGTCGCTCAGTTCGACCACGCCCAGCACGTGCCGGCCTTCGGCCACCACCAGCGGCGTGGCGCCGCCGCGTGCGACTTCCTCGATGCGGCCCTGCAGTTCCGGCGACACCGTGGCGCCCTGCGCCTGCACATACGCCACGATCGCATCGCCGGCACCCTTGCGGATGCTGCGACCGCCCAGATCCACGCCGGACATGCGGGTCTGCGCGCTGAAGGCGATGAAGTGCGCGCCATCCGGCTCCACGCCCACCGCACCCTGCTGGCGCGCCAGCTTGACGATGGACTTGCCTTCCGGCGTGGGGTCGGCCAGCGAGGCCAGCATGGCCGCATCACGCAGTTGAGCCCGGTCGATGCCGGCCAGCGGATGGAACACGGTGGCCTGGCGGTCGCCGTAGGTGATGGTGCCGGTCTTGTCGAGCAGCAGCACGTCCACGTCGCCGGCCACTTCCACGGCCTTGCCGGACTTGGCCAGCACATTGGCCGACAGCGCACGGTTCATACCGGCAATACCGATCGCCGGCAGCAGGCCACCGATGGTGGTGGGAATCAGGCACACCAGCAGGGCGATCAGCAGCAACGGATCCAGCGTGACGCCGACAAAGCCCGCAATCGCCGGCAGCGAAGCCACCACGATCAGAAAGGTCAACGTCATCGCCGCCAGCAACAGGGTCAAGGCGATTTCGTTGGGCGTCTTCTGCCGGTTGGCGCCTTCCACCAGCGCGATCATGCGGTCCAGGAAGCTGTGGCCGGGCTCGGCCGTCACCTTGAACACGATCTCGTCGGACAGCACCCGCGTGCCGCCGATCACGCCGCTGCGGTCGGTGCCGGCTTCGCGCAGCACCGGTGCCGATTCGCCGGTCACCGCCGCTTCGTTGATGGTGGCAAGACCGCGCACGATCTCACCATCGGCCGGGACGAATTCGCCCTCGGACACCATCACGTAGTCGCCGGGGCGCAGCTCGGCCGCCGGCACCCGCGTTTCGCGGCCGCCCAATGCGGTTTCCACACGCCGCGCCACCAGGTCCTTGCGTGCACGGCGCAGTGATGCCGCCTGGCCACGGCCACGCGCTTCGGCGATGGCTTCGGCGAAATTGCCGAACAGCACCGTCACGAACAGGATCGCAGTCACCGCCCAGCCAAAGCCGGCATGGCCATGCCCGCTGGCGGTAATGACCGCCGACAGCAGCGTACCGCCCATCACCACCGCCATCACCGGGCTGCGGATCAGATGCCGTGGCGACAACTTGACGAAAGCCGCACGCATCGCCGAGGCCAGCACCGCCGCATCGAACAGCGCGATGTCACCGCGCTCGCGTTTTTCCATTGTATTGATCGTAGACATTGCTCAGTCTCAGGACGCCGCCAGGGCGAGATGTTCAGCGATGGGGCCCAGCACCAGTGCCGGCATGAACTGCAGCACGGTCAGCACGAGCACGATCGCCATCAGGGTCAACGCAAAGGTGGGCGTTTCGACATGCAGGCTGCCGGCCGATTCGGGCGCGCGCCGCTTCACCGCCATACGCGCGGCCACCATCAACGGCAGGATCAACGCCGGGTAACGGCCCAGAACCAGCACCACCGAGCAACTCAGGTTCCACCAGTACGTGGCATCGCCCAGCCCTTCGAATCCCGAACCGTTGTTGGCGAACGCCGAGGTGTACTCGTAGAACACCTGGCTGATGCCATGGAAGCCGGGATTGGAGTTGGCCGTGACCGCAGGCACCGCCAAGGCCACCGCAGTGAAGCCCAGGATCACCAGCGGCT
Organism: Xanthomonas cucurbitae; assembly: GCF_002939885.1. Lineage (GTDB taxonomy): Bacteria > Pseudomonadota > Gammaproteobacteria > Xanthomonadales > Xanthomonadaceae > Xanthomonas > Xanthomonas cucurbitae. The sequence continues at coordinate 137,952 of NZ_MDED01000004.1, read as the reverse complement.
GCAACAGGATCAGCAACGCCAGCAGTTGTACTTCCCGCGCTTCGATCTTGCGGCCGAACAGCTCCGGCGTACGCCCGGTCATCAGGCCGGCCAGGAACACGCTCAGCAACAGATACACCACGAACTGCTGCAGGCCGCAGCCGATACCGCCCCAGATGGCATTGATGAGCATGTTCACCAGGGTGACCAGGCCGCTCAACGGCGCCAGTGAGTCGTGCATCGCATTGACCGACCCGTTGGAGGTCTGCGTGGTCAACGCCGCCCACAGCGCCGAGGCATCGGCACCAATGCGTACTTCCTTGCCTTCCATCAAAGCCGGCGAGGCGACACTGCCCGCATGCGATTCGGACCACAGCAGCAGCCCCGTACTGGCGGCCGACAGTGTCAGCATGGTGCCGAATACCAAGGCGGTGAGCCGCTTGCGTCCGGTCAGATAGCCGACCATGAACACCACGCTCATCGGCAGCAGGACGATCGCCAGGGTTTCGAGAAAATTGCTCAACGGCGTGGGGTTTTCCAGCGCCACGCTGCTGTTGGGACCATACCAGCCACCACCATTGGTACCGAGCTGCTTGACCGCCACCATGGCCGCCACCGGGCCTACCGGGATGGTCTGCTTGGCCATGCCGGCGCGGCTGTCCAGCGGCGTGGCGGTAGTGGCGCCCTGGAAGGTGGACGGCACGCCCTGCCAGCCCAGTAGCACGGTCCACAGCAGGCACAGCGGCAGCAACACGCGCACGCTGGCCCGGATGACATCGGCCCAGTAATTACCGACGTCCGCTTCGGGCAGCGCCTCTGCGCGGGAAACCGACGGCTGACGACCCTGGCGCGCCAGCGCCTTTGCATCGCCGAGCCCGGCCGTGGTTGCCTGGCCGCTGGTCTCCGATGCCACCCCAGCGGCTCGCCCACCGAACAACGCACGCAGCGTCGCCACCGCGAGCGCCAGGCCCATCATCGGCGTCACCACCTGCAGACCGACGATGCCGGTCATCTGCGACAGGTACGACAGCTGAGCCTGGCCCGAGTAGTGCTGTTGGTCGGTGTTGGTGACGAAGGACACCATGGTGTGCAGCGCGGTATCCCACCGCATGTTGACGATGCCATCCGGGTTGAACGGCAGCCACGCCTGGGTCATGAACACCCCCCAAGTCAGCAGACCGACCACCAGATTGCTGACCAGGAACGCCACGGCGTACCCACGCCAGGACATGCCCTGCTGCGGACGGGTGCCGAGCAAGGCGTACAACGGCCGCTCGATCAGCCCGAACACGCCATCGCCCCGCATGGGGGCACCACGCATCACCGCCGCCAGATACCGGCCTGCGGGCCACGCCAGCACGATGGCCAGCGCGTAAACAAGAAAGGTCTCAGTCATTGCAGCGCACTCGCATCAAAAGTCTTCGGGTCGCAATACCACGTACAGCAGGTACGCAGCGGCAACGAGTACGGCCACGCCGCACAGCAGGGACAACCAGGCAGGCATGTCGTTTACTCCCCGGAACGCGCGCAACGGCGCGAAAAAGTGAGACGGCCCGCGCATTCAGGCAGCCGGGGCATGAAAACAGGGCAAGGCGCTGCCGCACCGCGCGCGCAGCGCCGGTGGAGCAGACTGGTCAAGGGATGCATCGGGATCGTCCACGGCGGAACCGCTCCGCCAACTCGCGCAGTGTCTTCCCGTGCTGCGTAAAGTCGCTAGGACCTGCCGTGGGCAGTGCGTAAATTCTGCATAAAAGCCGCTCGACGGCGGATTAGCCGCTGCACCCGAAGGGCGGATGCGGGCAGCCGTCGTGCGCGGATGCAAGATCGGCCCGACGTCAAACCAGGCGCTACCGCCTCAGCTGCAGCGCACCCAGTGATTCGCTCTGCGGCACCGTCTCAACACAGCGCTCCAACGCACCGCGACCCACCGCAGCATCCACGCTGCACACGCGCCCACCCCACGTATCAGCCGACGAAATGCTGATACCCGCGCTGGGCTGGCTGCCAGGGCTTGCCATCGGCGTCGTGCACCACCACGCCCGATGCGGCCACGATCCGGCCGATGCGCGTGGCGGTCACGCCGGCCATCGCCATCGCCTGCGTCACGGCATCGCGCTGCGGCGGGGCGGCGGTGAAGCACAGCTCGTAATCGTCGCCGCCGCCAAGCTGCCAGCCGAGACAGGCCAGCGCATCGATGCCATCGCTGTGCAACATGGGCGGCAGCGTTGAAGAAAGTATCTGCGCGCCCACACCGCTGCGCTCGCACAGGTGGCCCAGATCGGCCAGCAGGCCATCGGACACATCCACGCAGGCATGCGCAAGCCCACGCAGCTGCAAGCCGGCCTGCACGCGCGGCTGCGGACGCAGCAGACGGCCACGCCAGGTTTCATGCAATGGATCGGCCGCCACCTGGGTGACATCCAGCCGACCGGCCTGCCACAGCGACAATGCCGCGGCGGCCTCGCCCGGCGCCCCCGTGATCCACACGTCATCGCCCACGCGCGCGCCATCGCGACGCAACGCCGCGCCCGGCGGCACGCTGCCGATGGCGGTCACCGCGCACGACAACGGCCCGCGCGTGGTGTCGCCACCGACCAATGCAATGTCATGTGCATCGGCCAGCGCAAAGAAGCCATCGGCAAACCCGTCCACCCAGGCCAGATCGTCGCTGGGCAGCGACAGCGACAAGGTGCACCAGCGCGGCTGCGCGCCCATCGCGGCCAGATCGGAGAGATTTACCGCCAGCGTCTTCCAGCCCACATCGGCGGCCAGCGTCTCACGCGGAAAATGCACCCCGGCATTGAGCGTATCGGCGGTGATCGCCAACTGCTCGCCGGCCGGCGGCTGCACCAGCGCCGCATCGTCGCCGATGCCCAACGGCACATCGGCGCGCGCGGCAATACGGGCGCGCAGACGGGCGATCAGATCGAATTCGGGCATGGTGACGGGAATGGGGAATCGGGAATGGGGAATCGCAACTGCATCGGGACATCGCGGAAACGCAGGCTTTTACGATTCCCGATTCTCCATTCCCGATTCCCGATTCCCGCGGCGCTCAGGCGCCGCTGACGCCCGACTCGACCTTGCGCCACTCCACCGCAGCGCGATCCAGCACGCCGTTGACGTAGGTGTGGCCGTGTTCGGAGCCGAAGCGCTTGGCGGTTTCGATCGCTTCATTGATGACCACGCGGTACGGCACGTCCTGCCGGTACAGCAGCTCATAGGCGGCCAGGCGCAGCACCGCGCGCTCGATCGCATCGACTTCTTCCACGCCACGGTCCAGGTACGGCGCCAGCGCGGTGTCCAGTTCGGCACGGTTGGCGATCACGCCATCGACCAGGCTTTCGAAGTACGCCAGATCGGCCACTTCGTGCGCCTGCTCATGCGCGAACTGGGCGATCACCTGCTTGGCGAATCCGCCGGAAATCTGCCAGGCATACACCGCCTGCAAGGCGCGGCGGCGCGCACGCGAGCGCAGCACCGGGTCGATGCCGTCGCGACGGCCGTGGCGGGCATGTCCACCGGACTTGCTCATGGCAACAACTCCATCAGGTTCACCAGTTCCAGCGCGGCCAGCGCGCATTCCTCGCCCTTGTTGCCGTGGCTGCCGCCGGCACGCGCCTCGGCATCTTCCACGCGCTCGACCGCCAGCACGCCGTTGAGCACCGGCACGCCGGTCTGCAACTGCACGCTCATCAGGCCTTCGGCGCACAGGTCGGCCACGTGTTCGTAATGGCGCGTATCGCCACGGATCACGCAGCCCAGCGCAATGATCGCGCCATGCTGGCCGGATTGCGCCACGCGGTTGGCGGCGATCGGGATTTCCCAGGCGCCGGGCACGCGGATCACGTCGATGGCGTCCTCGCCAATGCCGTTGCCGGCCAGGCTCTGGCGCGCGCCGGCAACCAGGACGTCGGTGATGCGGGCGTTCCAGCGGCTGGCGATGATCGCAAAGCGCGTGGTGGTGGGGCGAAGATCGCCTTCGTAGTGGGTCATGCGGGTCGGCAACTCGAGGGGGCGGGAAGTTTAACAGCTGCCGGGGTCAGCCCCGACGGGCAGCGGCGCAGCACGGCCTGCCCAAGCAGGCCCGGCCTGAGTGCCAGATGTGGCCACGCCGTGGATAACCACGACCGGCCGATGGCCGGGAATGCAGGGTGGCCGGCGTGAGGGCTCCAGGACTGCGCCAGGGTCAGGCCCTGGCGCAGCAAGCGTTGCTTACGGCACCGCCTCGGGCGGTACCGAGCGCATGCCTTCGCCCGGATGGCATTCCAGGTACTCCACCACTTCCAGCCCGAAGCCGGCCAGGCCGACCTGACGGCGCGGCGTCCCCAGCACGCGCAGCTTGCCCAGGCCCAGTTCGGCCAGGATCTGCGCACCGGCGCCGTTGCGCCGCCACTGGCTCACGTCCTTGGCGTTGGCAGCGGCCTCCGGCTGCTGGCGCAAGCGTGCCAGCAACGATTCGCTGTCGCGCGGGGCCGACAGCACCACCATCACGCCCTGCCCTTCGGCGGCGATGGCACGCAAGGCGTCGGTAGCGGCCACGCCGAAATCCTCGCGCTGCCAGTGCAGCAGGTCGGCCAGCGGGTTCTCCACCTGCACCCGCACCAGCGTGGGCGTGTGCGGATCGGCCGTGCCGCGCACCAGGGCGAAATGCAGGTCGTGGGCGATGCGGTCGCGGTAGGTCACCAGCTGGAACGGCCCGAACTCGGTGGTGATCGCGCGCGCATCCAAGCGCTCGACGGTGTGCTCGTTGGCCAACCGGTAGGCGATCAGGTCGGCGATCGAGCCCATCTTCAGCCCATGCTCGCGCGCGAACACTTCCAGCTGCGGGCGGCGCGCCATGCTGCCGTCGGGGTTGAGCACTTCCACCAGCACGCCGGCCGGCTCCAGCCCGGCCAGCATCGGCAGGTCGCTGGCCGCTTCGGTGTGGCCGGCACGGGTCAACACGCCGCCGGGCTGGGAAATCAGCGGAAAGATGTGCCCCGGCTGGCTCAGATCCTGCGGCTTGGCATCCGGACGCACCGCGGTGCGCACGGTGTGTGCGCGGTCGTAGGCGGAGATGCCGGTGGTCACGCCTTCGGCCGCTTCGATGCTGACGGTGAAGTTGGTCTGGAACTGCGCGGTGTTGTTGCGCACCATCGGCGCCAGCCCCAGTTGCGCGCAGCGTTCGCGCGTCAGCGACAGGCACACCAGGCCACGCGCATGGGTGACCATGAAGTTGATGTCCGACGGCTTGACCAGCTCGGCGGCCATGATGAGATCGCCTTCGTTTTCGCGGTCTTCGTCATCGACGATCACCACCATGCGCCCGGCACGCAATTCTTCGATCAGCTCGGGAACCGGTGCGAAGTTCATGCCGCACCCCGCGTACCAAGCAGGCGTTCGACATAACGCGCCACCAGGTCGATTTCCAGATTCACCGCCGCGCCCACCGCAGTGGCGGAAAACGCCGTGTTGGCCACGGTATGCGGGATCAGCGCGACCTCGAAGCCGGCATCGTCCACCGCGTTGACGGTGAGGCTGACGCCATCGACGCAGATCGACCCCTTCTTGGCGACATACCGCAGCACCTCGGGCGATGCGGCAAAGCGCCAGCGCTGCGCGCGGGCGTCGCCGTGTACCGATTGCACCTGCCCCAGGCCATCGACATGCCCGCTGACCAGATGGCCGCCCAGCCGGTCGGTGGGACGCAGTGCGCGTTCGAGATTCAGCACCGCGCCTTCGGGCAGCGCGCCCAGCGTGGTCAGCGACAGGGTTTCGGTAGACGCATCGGCCTGGAAGCTGGTGGCATCGAACGCGATCACGGTCAGGCACACGCCATTGACCGCGATGCTCTCGCCCAGTTGCACGGCGTCGAACGGCAGGCTGCCGGTCGCGAAGGTGAAACGCACATCGCCGCCCTGCGGCTGGCGCGCGACCAGGCGGCCGACGCCTTCGATGATTCCGGTGAACATCAGCGCGCCCCCATCTGCAGCAAGCGCTGCGCGGACGTGGGGCGGTGGAAGGGTGCAGTAAAGCGCAACAGGTGATGCAAAGACATCGTCGTTTCTCGCAGGAGTTGAGCGAAAAACGCCACCAGGCAAAGCAAACAGGCGCGCGCGCAGCCGCAGGGCTGCACGTTGGCCGTCTTCTTTCATCCGGACTATACCGTCGGCTCCGGCATCGGACCGGATCTGCTGACCTTGGCCATCATGCCCTCACAGGGGCGGATCGACGGCCAAGCGCTCGCGGGCTCGCACGCTTGCGCGTGCCTACCGCCGGTGGGGAATCGCACCCCGCCCTGAAGACGTTCGTAAGTGCCGGCAAACCGGCAGGCCAAGTCTACCAGCGCTGCAGCAGCGCCATGCCTGCCCAGGAGGGCATGCCTGACAGAACGCTGTGTCATGTCGGGAAATCCCCCATAGCCAGCATTGTGAAGGTTCTGTTAAGTTACGCGCCGCGACGGGAGACGTCGCCCACTCGTCCCGCCTTCGAGATGAAGACACGGACATCCAATTCGGAGAGACCACTCAATGCGTACCACCTTGATCCTGGCCGCCCTGCTGGCCGCCGCGCCGTTTGCGGCATCTGCTGAAGGCCTGAGCTACAGCTACGTCGAAGGCGGCTGGAACCGCACCCACATCAGTGTCGATCAGGATTCCGACGAGATCGACGGCGGCTACATCCGTGGCTCCTGGCAGATTGCCCAGCCGGTCTACCTGCTGGCTGGCTACACCCGCGCCAGCAAGGATTACAACCTCGGCGGCGGCTTTGTCATCGAAGGCACCCTGCAGCAGGCCAACCTTGGGATCGGGTACCGCCAGGAAATGACCGAGCGCGTCGAATTCACTGCCGACATCAGCGTGCTGCGCACCAAGGTCGATTCCGACCTGCGCCTGCGCGGCCGTTCGATCGACAACGCGTCCGACGCCACCAACCTGGGCTTCGGCAACCTGGGCCTGCGCGGCAAGCCCTCGCCGCGCACCGAAGCCTGGGTCAAGGCTGGCTACATCGATGGCAGCGATGTGGACAAAGGCGAGTTCGTCGGCACCTTGGGTGGCCAGGTCAACTTCACCCGTACCTGGGGCCTGGTGGCCGAAGCGCAGTTCATCAACGACGCCAACCAGTACAAGGTTGGCGTGCGCGCAAGCTTCTGATCGTTGCGTCTCGGCGATGACAAGGGGCCCCGCGCGTGCGGGGCCTTTTTGTTTTCGGCGCTTGCAAGCCAAGCCATGACGCGACACCTAGCCGATAGGCATTGGCGTATAACGCAGGCGCACATCCTGCCCCACCTGACGCACATCGAGCAATTGCAGCTGCTGACGCTGCGCCAGCGTTTCGATCTGCAAACCTGCCAACAACGGTCTTGCGGTATCGCCCAGCAACACCGGCGCCAGGTAGACCAAGAGTTCATCGACCAGCCCGGCCTGCAGTAGCGCGCCGCTTAGGGTGGCGCCGGCCTCCGCATGCACCTCGTTGATGCCGCGCCCGGCAAGCATGGCCAGTACGGCCTCCAGATCAAGACGGCCGTCGTGCAGTGGCACCCCGACGAATTCGGCACCGTCGAGCGCTGGCGGCATCACCGCTTCGCCATGCACATACAGCGTCGGCGCATCGCCCTGGCGGATGGTGCTGCAGGCAAGCGTCCGCAGGCCGGCATCCAGGACGACCCGCAGTGGCGGGACGACCGCCGTCTCGTCGCCTAACCGCACCGTCATCGATGGATCGTCGGCCAGCACCGTGCCGGCGCCGGTCAGGATCGCGCCGGCGCGTGCGCGCCAGCGCTGCACGTCGGCACGCGCGTCGCTCCCGGTGATCCATTTGGACTGGCCACTGGCCAGCGCGGTGCGGCCATCCAGGCTGGCGCCCAGCTTGACCCGCAACCACGGCCTGCCCCGCTCCACCCGCGACAGGAACCCGCGATTGAGTGCGCGCGCCTGCGTCTGCAGCACGCCACTGACCACGGCGACCCCCGCTTCGCGCAGCAGCGCAAAGCCGCCGCCGTTGACCTGCGGAAATGGGTCGGCCATCGCGGCCACCACGCGTGCCACGCCGGCCTCGATCAAGGCCAAGGCGCAGGGTGGCGTGCGTCCGTAATGCGCGCACGGCTCCAGGGTGACATAGGCGGTGGCCCCACGCGCCTGTTCGCCGGCAGCGCGCAGTGCGAACACTTCGGCGTGCGGGCCACCGGCACGTTGATGGAAACCTTCGCCCACACAGACGCCATCGCGCACGATCACGCAACCCACCATCGGGTTCGGCCGCGTGGTGTAGGCGCCACGTTCGGCCAGGCGCAGGGCGTTCGCCATCCAGCGGTGGTCGGCGGCGCTGGCGAGGTAGAGGGTGTCAGTCACGGGGGCGTCGTCTCCGGCACGATGCACATCACCACGATCTGCATCGGCCGTAGTAAAAGCGCGGTGTGCGTCTGCCAGCCCAGGCGTCGATAGAACGGTACCAGGACCGGCTGGCAATACAGATACAGCAGAGGGATGCGCAACCCTGCAGCGGCCCGCACGCAGTGCGCCACCAAGGCCTTGCCGATGCCCTGCCCGCGTGCGGCCGGCTGTACGTACAACGACGCCAGCCAGGGCGACCATTGCCCGAGACCGGCGTCATCGCTGTCCAGCAGGCTCACCGAGCCCAGCCAGTGCGAGCGGGCATGCGCAACCCAGGTCGTGGGAATGCGGTCGTCGCGGGTGTGGCTGCGCAGTTCGTCCAACGCTTCGTCCAAGGTCCAGTCGGGCGACAATGCCCCGAACGCCTGCAAGTGCGCCCGGGCAATGGCCGGCAGATGCTCCGGCGTTTCCGCCACGCAGGCGATGCGCATTGCGCTCAGCGCTTGCCGGGTTTGCCGGCACGTTCCAGCGCCGCTTCCAGCAACGGCAGCTGCTCGCTGCCAACCGGAAGTTCGCGTTCGAGCTTTTCGATTTCCTCGCGAAAATCGGCCACGTCCTGAAAACTGCGGTAGACCGACGCAAAACGCACATAGCCCACATGATCGAGCTTGCGCAGCTCGACCATCACGTATTCGCCCACCCGCAGCGAGCCCACTTCGCGTTCGCCGGACATGCGCAGCTGGTGCACCACCGCACGCACCGCCGCTTCGATCTGCTCTTCGGCGACGGCACGCTTCTGCAGCGCGCGGTCGAAGCTGGTACGCAGCTTGCGCGCATCGAAGGCCTCGCGCCCGCCGTCGCTCTTGACCACGGTCGGCAACTTCAGCTCGATCGTTTCCAGGGTACTGAAACGCTCACCGCACGCCTCGCACTCGCGGCGCCGACGAATCGTCGTTCCGTCTTCGGACACGCGCGAATCGATCACGCGGGTGTCGTTGTGCTGGCAGAAGGGGCAGTGCATCAGACGTCCGGGAATAGGGAGAGGGGAATGGGGAATCGGAACAGCAGAGCTATTGCAGCGTTGCTTTTACCATTCCCGATTCCCGATTCCCGCATCAGCCATACACCGGAAATTGCTTGCACTGCGCGGTGACCGCGTCGCGCACCTTGGCCAGCACGGCTTCGTCGCTCGGGGCGTCCAGCACGTCGGCGATCCAGTTGGCCAGGTCGATGCTGTCCTGTTCCTTGTAGCCACGCGTGGTGATGGCCGGGGTGCCCAGCCGCAGGCCGGAGGTGACGAACGGCGAGCGCGGGTCGTTGGGCACCGCATTCTTGTTGACGGTGATGTGGGCCTTGCCGAGCGCGGCTTCGGCATCCTTGCCGGAGACGTCGCGACCGATCATGTCCACCAGCATCAGGTGATTTTCGGTGCCACCGGAGACGATCTTGTAGCCGCGTGCGATCAGCGTGTTGGCCATGGCCTGGGCGTTCTTCACCACCTGCTGCTGGTAGGTCTTGAACGCCGGCTCCAGCGCTTCCTTGAACGCCACTGCCTTGGCCGCAATCACATGCATCAGCGGGCCGCCCTGGATGCCGGGGAACACGATCGACTGCAGCTTCTTCTGCAGCTCTTCGCTCGCCCCCTTAGCGACGATGATGCCGCCACGCGGGCCGCGCAGGGTCTTGTGGGTGGTCGAGGTGACCACATGCGCATGCTCCATCGGGCTGGGATACACCCCAGCGGCCACCAGGCCGGCGACGTGGGCCATGTCCACGAACAGATACGCACCGACGCTGTCGGCAATGGCGCGGAAGCGCGCCCAGTCGATCTTCTGCGAGTAGGCAGAGAAACCGGCCACCACCATCTTCGGCTGGTGCTCGGTGGCGAGACGCTGCACTTCGTCGTAGTCGATCAGGCCCTGCGCGTTGACGCCGTATTGCACCGCGTTGAACAGCTTGCCGGACACATTGACCTTGGCGCCGTGGGTCAGGTGGCCGCCATGGGCCAGGCTCATGCCCAGGATGGTGTCGCCGGGCTGCAGCAGCGCCAGATACACCGCCTGGTTGGCCTGCGAGCCGCTGTGCGGCTGCACGTTGGCATAGTCAGCGCCAAACACCTGCTTGATACGGTCGATTGCCAGCTGCTCGGCAATGTCCACGTACTCGCAGCCGCCGTAGTAGCGCTTGCCGGGGTAGCCTTCGGCGTACTTGTTGGTCAGCTGGCTGCCCTGCGCTTCCATCACCAGCGGGCTGCAATAGTTTTCGCTGGCGATCAGCTCGACATGATCCTCCTGGCGGCCAGCTTCAGCGGCGATGGCCTTGGCCAGTTCGGGGTCGTAGGTTTCCAGTCGGACGTCGCGCGAGAACATGCAAAGCTCCGGGGCAGCTGCAGCCAGTAGGGCCGCCGATTGTAAGCCCCTGCCGCACGGGTGACCAATCGCGCGGATCACCTGGGCGGTGCGCTTGCGCGGCAGACATGGCAAAGGCGCACCCGAAGGTGCGCCTTGTGTGATGACCGGCGCGATTGCCCGGTCGCGGCCAGGCGCTGGCGCCGGGTCAGTGGTTGAGCACCAGGTCGGCAATGATGCCGGTGGCGATGGCCACCATCAGCAGATTGCCGCGGTCATCGCGCTGCCAGCGGTAGCCGTACGGCGGGCGACGCAGGTCGTAGCGGTCGTAATCGTTGATGACGTAGACCGGGCCGTGATAGCGCTGGCCGCGGGCCCAGTACGGACGCGGCGGCGGGCCGGCGCGGTAATAGGCCGGACGGTCGTAGACATACACCCGGTTGCCGTAGCGGCGATCCTGGTAGCGCGCGTCACGATAGCCCTCGCGGTATCCGCTGTTGTAGTGGCGACGGTCATCGCGCCACTCGCGGCGGTCGGCCCGGCGATCATCGCGCCATTCACGACGATCGGCCCGGCGGTCATCACGCCAGTCGCGCCAGTCGCGGTCAGGGCCGCGCCGATCACGGTCGCGGTCCCAGTCCCCGGCAACAGCGGCCGGAGCTACGGAACCCAGCAGCAGGATGGAGGAAAGCACGGCGGTAACAATGCGTTTGCGGTTCATGACCAGCTGCTGTTCGCGATGTCGCAATTTCATTAAGACGCTGCCCGCCTTAATGCATTCTTTCTGGAATCGGTTACGAAAATCCCTATTCAGGTCATAGGTAGGCTGCCATTTAGCTGCAGCTCGGCGTGCCGCGGCCTCCGCCACTTGCCCGTATAATCGAGGTCATCCCTTTTCCGCTGCCTCCGGCCTCGGCCGGCGGGCTGCCTGCGTCCACGGAGCCCCAATGTCGCAATACATTTACACCATGAACCGCGTCAGCAAGGTAGTCCCGCCCAAGCGGCAGATCATCAAGGACATCTCGCTGAGCTTCTTCCCGGGCGCCAAGATCGGCCTGCTGGGTCTGAACGGCGCCGGCAAGTCGACGGTGCTGAAGATCATGGCCGGCGTGGATACCGATTTCGAAGGCGAAGCCCGCCCGCAGGCCGGCATCAAGGTCGGCTACCTGGCGCAGGAACCGCAGCTCAATCCCGAGCACACCGTGCGCGAAGCGGTCGAAGAAGGCGTGGGCGACGTGCTGCAGGCCCAGGCCGCGCTGGATGCGGTGTACCTGGCCTATGCCGAGGAAGGCGCCGATTTCGACGCGCTGGCCAAGGAACAGGAGCGCCTGGAGGCGATCCTGGCCGCCGGCGATGCCCACACCCTGGAAAACCAGCTGGACGTGGCCGCCGATGCACTGCGCCTGCCGCCATGGGAGGCCATCGTGGGCAAGCTGTCCGGTGGCGAAAAGCGCCGCGTGGCGCTGTGCCGCCTGCTGCTGCAGAAGCCGGACATGCTGCTGCTCGACGAACCCACCAACCACCTGGACGCCGAGTCGGTGGAATGGCTGGAGCAGTTCCTGGCGCGCTATACCGGCACCGTGGTGGCAGTCACTCATGATCGCTACTTCCTGGACAACGCCGCCGAGTGGATCCTGGAACTGGACCGCGGCCGCGGCATTCCGTGGAAGGGCAACTACACCGACTGGCTGACCCAGAAGGACGAGCGCCTCAAGCAGGAAGACAACCAGGAAAAGTCACGCCAGAAGGCGATCCAGAAAGAACTGGAATGGTCGCGGCAGAACGCCAAGGGCGGCCGCACCAAGGGCAAGGCGCGTCTGGCCCGCCTGGAAGAGCTGCAGTCGGTGGATTACCAGCGCCGCAACGAGACCAATGAAATCTTCATCCCGCCGGGCGAGCGCCTGGGCAACTCGGTGATGGAATTCAAGAACGTCTCCAAGAAGTTCGGCGACCGCCTGCTGATCGACAACCTGTCGATGATCGTGCCGCCGGGCGCCATCGTCGGCATCATCGGCCCCAACGGTGCCGGTAAGTCGACCCTGTTCAAGATGATCACCGGCCAGGAGAAGCCCGATTCCGGCGAGATCGTGGTCGGCCCGACCGTGCAGCTGTCCTACGTGGACCAGAGCCGCGACGCGCTGGAAGGCAACCACAACGTGTTCCAGGAAATCGCAGGCGGCCTGGACATCCTCAACATCAATGGCGTGGAGATCCAGTCGCGCGCCTACATCGGCCGCTTCAACTTCAAGGGCCAGGACCAGCAGAAGATGGTCGGTTCGCTGTCCGGCGGTGAGCGCGGTCGCCTGCACATGGCCAAGACGCTGTTGCAGGGCGGCAACGTGCTGCTGCTGGACGAACCGTCCAACGACCTGGACATCGAAACGCTGCGCGCACTGGAAGATGCGTTGCTGGAGTTCCCCGGCAACACTTTCGTGATCTCGCATGACCGCTGGTTCCTGGACCGTATCGCCACGCATATCCTGGCGTTCGAAGGCGACTCGCACGTGGAGTTCTTCCAGGGCAACTACCGCGAGTACGAAGAAGACAAGCGTCGCCGCATGGGCGACGATGCCGGCCCGAAGCGCCTGCGTTTCAAGGCGCTGAAGTAAGGGCGTTGCAGCAGCAAGGACAGGGCGCCATCAGGCGCCCTGTCTGTTTGTGATTAGCGTGCGGGTAGACGGCACGCGGCGGTCGTCGCCAGGCGCTACAGCTCGTACGACAACACGTCTTCGAAACCGAAGGTGTCGAAGTTCTCGATGCGTGAGGGGTACAGGCGACCGACCAGATGGTCGTATTCGTGCTGCACGACGCGCGCGTGGAAGCCTTCGGCCTGGCGATCGATCGGCGTGCCGTCGGGCGCGAAGCCGCGGTACCGGATACGGCGATAGCGCGGAATCACCGCGCGCAACCCGGGAATCGACAGGCACCCCTCCCAGCCGTTCTCCATCTCTTCCGACAGCGGCTCGATCTGCGCATTGGCCAATGCGGTACGCGGCACGGCAGGCGCCTCGGGATACCGCTCGCTGGCCTCGAAGCCGAACACCATCAATTGCAGGTTCACCGCGATCTGCGGCGCCGCCAGCCCCACGCCGCGCGCGTCGTCCATGGTGTCGAACATGTCGGCCACCAGCGCCTGCAATTGCGCGCTGCCCAGGTTGGTCACCACAGGTGCCACGCGCAGCAGGCGCTTGTCGCCCATGCGGATGATCTCGCGAATCATGCCGATGCTCCCGAAAAAACGATGCCGCGATCTTAGGACGTGGGGCCAGACCGTGCGGTGAGCGAAACGGCCGGCGCCGTGTCGAGACAGGCTGGGCGCCTGGCCGAAGCCGGCCACTGGACAGCTGCGCACGGCCATGTCGACGCGCCAGGCCAGCGGCAAGACGGCGCGGGCGACACGCAACGGCCAGCAGCAGCCGCGTCAAATTCCCGGCTAGGCACCAGTGAAAAGGCAACTCCCTGGTGAACGGGTAGCCGGACGCATCCACAGAACTGACTTTTTCAGCACATCGATTCGCCATTTGCTCCCTTCCCGTCAAAATTTTGACACAAATCACGGATTCATGATTCAGTCATCAACAGACTAAAACGGAAGGATCCACCCGAACACCGCTCCCTCGCACCACTTTCTTTCTGCCGTTGGACCCAAGGAAACCCCAACAATGATGAGCTTTCGCAAGCCTGGATGGATGTTGTCCGGTGCGCTGTGTCTGGCCTGCCTGCCGGCAATTGCCGCGGCGCAGGATGTCGCCGCCAGCTCCAAGGTCGGTATCGATCCCGCCACCGGCAAGTTGCGCCCGCTGACCGACGCCGAGAGCGCGGCGCTGGATCAGCAGGCCGCCTCTGCCGCCGCCCGCAGCGCCACCGGCCGGGCGACTCCCGCCGCGCTGCCACAGAACGAAGCCGCCGCCCTGGCCAGTGTCCGTCGGCTGCCCAACGGCACCGTGGCGCGCAAGTTGCCGGCCACGCAAATGAGTTCGCTGACCGCCACCCGCCAGGCCGATGGCCGCATCGTGATCGAACACGGCGATGACGCCGACACCCAACCCGCCCACGCCGAGCACGGGGCGCTGCCGCATGAATAAGCCCTTGTTGCTGTTGTCCCTTGCGGTGGGTGCGGCACTCGCGACGGCGCAGGCGTCGGCTGCCACCGTCACGCTCATCAATGGCGATGCCGGCACCGTCGTCGGCTTGAACGACCCGACCGCCACTGCCCCGCTGGGTGGCAATCCCGGGCGCTCGGTGGGCGAGCAGCGTCGTATCGCCTACCAGTACGCCATGGACCTGTGGGGCGCGGTGCTGCAGAGCACTGTGGAGATCAAGGTCTACGCCTCGTTCGCGCGGCTGACCTGTACCGCCACCGGCGGCACGCTGTGCCAGGCCGGCCCGAACTGGATCGTCAACAACTTCCCCGGCGCCAAGCCCAATACGCTGTACCCGTCTGCGCTGGGCGATGCGATCGCCGGGCAGGACCTGGTACCGGATCCGGCCGATCCGGCCGACGTGTTCTCGCAATTCAACGGCGACCTGGGCAAGGACGACTGCCTGGCCGGCTCGGGCTGGTACCTGGGCCTGGACGGCAAGACGCCGCAGGGCCAGATCAACTTCCTCAACGTGGTGATGCACGAGATCGGCCACGGGCTGGGCGCTGCCGGCTTCCTCAACAAGACCACCGGCGTACTCGGTTCGGGCAGCGGGCTGACCGACGTCTACACCTCGCAGGCCTATGACAACGTGCAGAACAAGCGCTTCGACGACCCGGCCATGACCAATGCCCTGCGTGCCGAGGCGATGCGCACGCCGGGCCGCACGGTGTGGGCCGGCTCGGGGGTCAACCGCGAGGCGGCGTTGGTCCTGGATCCGCGCACCCTGCTGCAGGTCACTGCACCCAGCAGCGCTGCCGGCAAGTTCGAAGTGGGCTTTGCCAGCTTCGGGCCGCTGGCGACCGCCAGCAATTTCCCCGCCCGCGCGGTGGTGACCGTCAACGATGGCGTTGCGGCCGCCTCGGCCACCGATGGCTGTGAGACGCCATTCGCCAACGCCGCCGAGGTGACCGGCAAGGTGGCGCTGATCGACCGTGGCACCTGCGCCTTCGCCATCAAGGCCAAGAACGCCCAGCTCAATGGCGCAGTGGGCGTGATCGTGGCCAACAACGCCGCCGGCGTGCAGACCATGGGCAATGCCGCACCGCCGATCACCGACATCACCATCCCCGCGATCATGGTGTCGCAGGTCGATGGCGCGCGCCTGAAGGGCAGCACCGGGGTCGTGGCCGGGCTGTACGAGGATCCAGAGCTGCTGCAGGGCACCGACAGCGCGGGGCGCACGCGCTTGTATGCACCCAGCGTGGTGGCCGGCGGTTCGACGTTCTCGCACTTCGACACCGACCTGCAGCCGAACGCGCTGATGGAGCCGTTCGATACGCCGGAAGTGCAGGCGCAGCTGAACATCGACCTGACCCCGGCGATGTTTGCCGACATCGGCTGGACCTTGAACCGTGGCCTGACCCGGCTGGGCAACTGCAATACGCTGGTACCGACCGTGGAGACTGGCGGCCTGATCGTCGGCGCCAACCTCACCGCCGAGAACAGCCTGTGCAAGACCCAGAATGCAGGCAACCGCCTCGGTTACCTGAGCTGCATGAACGACCATCTGCGTGAGCTGGAAGACCAGGGTGCGATCAGCCGCGTGCAACAGGCGGCCACGTTCGTCTGCGCCACCAAGGTTCGCCCGTAAGGCAAGCGTGTACCAGGTGATGGGGATGCGGACGGCGCCGGAAGGCGCCGTTCGTTTGTGTGATGCCGCCTGCCGTCACCGGCATCGCTGCACGCGGCGTGGCAGGTAGCAATGCCACCTGCCACGCCGCGCGCCGGCCGGCCACGCCGCGGCAACTACCCGCCGCGTAGCGAACCGGCAGTGCCGCGATTGCCTCAGCGATCCGCCGCGTACGGCGAGGTCAGCACCTGCGGTGCGCGGCCCAGCGCGGCGCCCAGGCGATCCATCACGAAACGCAGATAGAGATTGCTGCTGAACTGGTTGTAGTCGCGTGCGTTGTTGAAGGTCAGGCGCCCGCCCAGGAACAACTGCGGCGCCACCTGCCACTCGGCCGCGCCGCTGAGGTTGTAGGACACCCCGGTGCGGCTTTCGCCCGCGTACACCGGGTCGGTGTAGCGGTCGACCAAACCGAGCAGCGCCGCCAGCGACGCGGCATCGTAGGCAGCCTGCTGCAGGGTTGGGTCGGTGGGGAAATACGGCGTGGGATCGGTCTTGAAGTGCTGCACGCCGATGCTGGCATCGACCTTCCAGTTGACGCTCTGCCCGACGCTGCGGCCGCTCCAATGCACCGGGAATCCGAGGTCCACATACTCCTGCGGGCTGAAGTAACCGCCGTGCCCGTAGGTGAAGCCGCTGAGGTTCTTGGCGTACTGCATGGCGGTCAGATTGACGCCGGCGGTCAGCGACTGGTTGCGGGTTTCCAGCGCATGCACGTAGAAACCCAGGTCGGCCTGACGGTGGTCGTTGTCGGCCACGTTGTTGCCGGTCAGGCGGTGTGCGGCGAGATTGGCGTAGCCACCGAGCAGGCCGTTGTCGGCAGTGGCCGACAGCGCGATGCCGTTGCTGCTGACACCGCCCCATTCGCGGCCGCTGCGGCCGTCCTGTACGCCGGCGAACGACAGCACGCTGTCGGTGACCGCGCGCCGCGAGGCATCGGCCGACCAACTCACCGTCTCGCCGAGCTCGCCGCGATAGCCGACCCCGCCGACGATGTTCTGCTCCTGGAATCCGATCGGCGTGCTGCCGACATCGGCGCTGAAACCGCCGTTGCGATAGCGCACACCGACGCCGACGCCGGTGTCGTCCTGGCTGAGCCGGCGCGCACCGTTGCCGGTGGCGGCCATGCTGTTGAGCGTGGCCGCCAGCGAGGTCGGCGTCTGCTGCGCGGCGGCGGAACTGCTGGCCAATGCCTGCAACGCGGCGCCGTCGCCGGCGGCCAGCTGTTCGCTGATGGCGGTGTTGCTGAGGATATCCCGCGCCAGCTGCGCGATCGGCGTGTTGGACGCATTGACGCTGAGCAGGTACGCCGGCAACGGTTCGTTGGCCAGCGCGGCCAACGCCGCCGGCGTGCTGTTGTTGTTCTCGGTGAGCAGCTCGCCGAACAGGCCGGTATTCAAGGCATAGCGACGCAGGCGTTCGCGCGTGGCGGCGGTGTTGCCTTCGGTGGCGAGCAGTTGATACACCGACGAGCTGGTCAGCGCGTCGATGGGGCGGCGATCAGCGGCAAGCGCGTCGTTGACCGCCGTCTGCGGGCCGCTGCCGAAGCGGCTGGCGGTGGCGTAATCGGTGGTCAGGGTGCCGGCATCCACCACGGTGGGCGTCAACGTGACGCCGAGCTTGCCGTCGCCCACCGCGAACTCGGCCTGCACCGGCATTTCGATGTCGTCCAGGCGGCCCAGGCCGTCTTCGCCATCGCGCGAGCGGTACAGCGCGCCACCGGCGAGGTTGTCGCTGTTTTCCGACTGCACGGCGCGCAGTTCGTCGAGCACGCTGTTGCCGCCGTTGACCGGCGGCAGTGACTGCGCCGCGACGCCGCGCGGGCGCAGGTCGTCGGCCGGTGCCAGCGTCGGCACGCTGCGTGCGGGCAGGCGCGAACGGCTGGCCGGCGCTGGCAGCACCGCCGGCGCGGCGCTGGCGCTCACCGGCGGCGGCAAGGGATCGGCACTATTGCCGGCGTAGGCATACGCGTCGGCAGTGACAGGCGCGGGGACGGGCGCAGCGAAGCGGGCAGCGGCCGGTTGCGCGGGCAGCGGCGCCAGCGCGGTCTGCGCGTAGGCGTTGCCTGCGTCCATGCGCTCGGACAGCACCGCCGGTGAGCGCGGCATGCCGCCGGTCATGCCGGAGAACGGATTGAGCGGGCGACCGGACGAGGCCACCATGGCGGGGCCGCGTGCCGAAGGCAGGCCGTTATCGAGTTGGCCGGCCTGGCGCTGCTGGGCGGCCAGCGAGGCGCGGAAATACTGCTCGGCCTTGCGGTTCTTGCCGGCGCTGCGATACACCCGGCCGGCCGCGGCCAGCACGTCCGGCGACTCCGGCGCCTGCGCCAGCGCGCGTTGCAGATAACCCTCGGCACTACGCAGATCCGACTGCGCGGCGGCGCTGTTGGCGGCGGCAGTGAGCGTGTCCAGGTCGTCGGGATGGCGCTGCAGGATCTGTTGATACAGCGCCAGCGCCTGCGGCTGGTCGCCGGCGGCGGCATACAGCCGCGCCAGCGCGGCCTGCGCGTCGCGGTTGTCCGGTTGCTGCGCCAGGATCGGCGACAGTGCGTCAAAGGCGCCTTCCAGATTGCCCAGCTCGCGCAAGGCATCCACCTGGCGCAGCGTGTAGGCGCTGCGCAGGGTCTGATAGCGGCGCAATTGTTCCGGCGTCATGGTGGTGGCTTGCAGCTGGCGCAGCACCGCCGACAGCTCGGCGTCCTGCTGCGCACGTAGCAGCACGTCGGCATAGTGCAGGCGGTCTTCGGTACGCGGGTTGGCGCCGGTGACCAGGCGCTGTGCCAGCACCAGCGCGCGCGGGGTGTTGCCGGCGTCGGCATGTGCACCGGCCAGCGCGGCCAGCAGTTGCGGGTCGTCGAGCTGATTGCCGAGCGCGGTTTCGGTACGCGCCAGCAGTTGCTGGGCCTCGCCCACCCGACCCTGCTGCACCAGCCTGCGCGCCTGGCGTGCCTGCAGTTCGATCCAGGCGGTGGTGCGCAGCTGGGTCATCTCCGGCGTGCGCGCTGCAACCGGGATGCGATCCAGACTGTCGTAGGCGCCCTGCCAGTCGCCGCTTTCCTGGGCGAACAAGGCATGGGCATGCAGCGCTTCGGGTTGATCGGCATGCACGGCAAGCAGGCCGTCCATGACGCTGCGCGCCTGATCGGGGCGGCCGGCCTGTTGGTAGAGACGCGCCAGATCCAGGCGGATCCAGGCATCGCCGGGGCGTTCGACCATGGCCGCTTCCAGCTCGGCCTGCGCGCTGACCGCATCGCCGGCATCCAGCGACTGGCGGGCACGCGCACGCTGCACGTTGGAACGCAGCAAGGCCTGTCCCCCGGACTTGGCGCGTTCGGCGGCCGGCAGGCGGTTGAACAACTCGGTGGCTTCCTGCATGCGGCCCTGGCGGCTGTACAGCCCGACCAGGCCCTGCAGGGCGCCGGCATTGTCGGCATCGCGCGACAGCGCCTTGCGATAACTGGCCTCGGCCGCGACCGGGTCGCCGGCGGCCTGCAATCCGCCCAGCGCCACATGGCCTGCCGGCTCGTTGGGCAGCAACTGCACCGACTGTTCCACCAACTGGCGTGCCTGCGCCAGATCGCCGCGCGCACGCGCGGCCTCGGCCTGCTGCAACTGCTGCCAATAGCGCGCGCTATCCAGCGCAGGTTTCCATTTGCCATTGCTGGCCGCCGCCGGGCGCAGCAGCTCCTGCGCTTCGGAGAAACGTTGCTGGCGCAGACGCACCGAGCCCAGCCCACCCAGTGCCTCGGGGTCGCGCGCACGCGCACGCAGCACCTGGGTGAAGCGTTGTTCGGCCACCCCCAGGTTGCCGGCGTTGAGCGCGCGGAAGCCTTCGCCGAGCGCAATGCCATTGGGATCGGCCGGCGTGGTCTCGGCGCTGCGGCGGTTGCTCAGCTGACCGAGTTTGGCGGTGACGTCCGCATCGTTCGGGGTGCCGGCCAGAAACGCCTGGTACAGCGGCGCATCGGCGGTGTTGGCATTGAGCCACAGCAGCGCCTGGCGCCAGCTGATGCGCGCCGGGCCGCCGACGTCGGCACGCTGCGCCAGCGTGCGCAGCTGCGCGATGCCGTCGCGGCGGGTGGGTTCGCGGTAGCTCAGCACCTGGGCCAGCGCCAGCTGCAGCGACGGATTGCCCGGTTCGCTGGCCTGCAGCTTGCGCAGACCGTCACGGGCGCGCTCCCAGCCGGTGGGCGTGCCGGCCAGCGACTGGTAGTACTCCAGCGCCAGGGTCGGCGGCGGTGCCTTGCCGGCGAACACGGCCTCGTAGCTGCGCGCGGCTTCGACATACCGCCCGGCGGCAGAAGCGCGGCGCGCGTTGCGCAGATTGGGGTCTTCGCCGGCGGCGGCGCTGCCGCGCGCGCCGATCGCCACGCGCAGGCGCTGGGCCTGCGGCGACTGCGGGTGGGCGGCTTCAAGTTGCTGCAGGCGCTTGCGCGCTTCGGACTGGCGGCCCTGCGCCAGGTCGATCTGGGCCAGGCCGAGCAAGGCGTCGGGCTGGTCCGGGTCGATGCCGAGCAGCTTTTTCCAGGTATCGGCGGCCAGGTCGTCGCGGCCCTGGTCATGCCAGTAATTGCCCTGCCCGACCAGTTGCTGGGTGGCGCCGGTCTGCGCATGCACCGGTGAGGCGAGCAGGCACAGGTCGATCATGCCGGCGAGGTAGAGCGGCGTCAGGTTTTTGCGGAGCATGCAGGCGTTCTCCAGGCGGGCAGCAGGCGCCCGTCTGCGGCAAAGCGGTAGCGGTTCTCAAGCCAGCCCTGTCCAAACAGGGCCAGCGTGCGTTCGTAGTACGGCAGGGCGGCGGCCGCAGGCTGGGCGGCGGCGGGAATGCGCTGCGCCTGCGCCTTGAGCAATGCGGGCTGGCCCAGGGCACTCAGGTACGGCAGCAGCGCAGCGGAAAACCCCACCGGCACCGGGCCGGTGCCCACGCCGCGTGCGGTGTCGATCTTTTCGGCGAAACCGGTGCCTGCTGCCAGCAGGTCGGCCGGGCCGGACAGGTCCTGCAGCAACCTGGCGCGCAGCGGTTCGCCAGCATCGAGCATGCCGGCCCACAGATACACGCGGATGGCGTCATAGCTGCCGACAGTGCCGCGCTTGGGATCGGCGCTGAAGCGGGTGCCGTCCCACACCGTCCAGTCCGGGGCGAACCCCACCGGCGCACTCTCGCGCAGCACGCGCGCGCTGTTGGCGGCAATGGCGGCCCAGGGACCTTTGGGATCGGCAACGACGCAGCGACGCAGCAGTTGGATCGGCAGGTAGCTGGGGTTGAGCGTCCAGCGGCCGTTGTCCGCGAATCCGCTGCGGCCGGGCAACAGCATCGGGCCGATCCCGGGCAGCGTGGCCACTTCCTGCGCACGCATCAGCTGCAGGATCTGCTGGCCGGCCTTGACGTAGCCGGGGCGGTTCCACAGCCGGCCGGCTTCCAGCAGGGCGTAGGCGATCCACAACTCGCCGTCGCTGGCGGTGTTGGGGTCTAGCACCCGCCAGTTGCCGCCCTCGTCGCGGCCCCACAGCCAGGCCGGCAGGTTCAGGTCCGGGCGGCCGCCGCACAGGTTGTGCCGGGTCCAGCCCAGCACCTTGTCGAACAGCACCTGGTCGTTGGCCACCAGTGCGAAGAACAGCGCATACGACTGGCCTTCGGAGGTGGAGCGCTGGTCGGCGTTGAGGTAATCCACCACCCGTCCATCGGGCTGGATGTGCCTGGACACGAAGGCATTCCACAACGGCCAGCTGCCGCACTGCGCCGGTGCCGGCTTGGCGCCCGCCGGCAGCACCGCGGCCAGGCCAGCCAGCGCGCCGGCGCGCAGCAGGCGGCGGCGGATCATGCCGCTGGCGGTGGGATGTGCGCTCATGTGCTCGTTCCTTCGTTGAGTCGCTCCGCAGTGTGCCGGCGCAGCAGCACGCGGGCGGCCAGGGCCAGCAACAGCGCCAGCAGCACCACGGTGAACGCCAACCACACCGGGTGGTGCGAGAAGTACCAGCGCAACCAGGTCGGCAGCGGCAGGTGGCCCACGTAATAGGTCTGGTTGCCGACCAGGCTGGTGACCTTCTTCTGCTGCAGCAAGACCACGCTGCCCTGGAAGTCCTTGAGCAGGGCCGGGTCGAACCAGGCATCGAACAGGCGGCTCATGTTGGCCGGGTCTTCGGTCTGGAACGCGACCACGCTGCGGCCGGATGCCAGCGGCGATTCGAAGCCCATCAGCAGCACGTCATCCGGCTGCGGCTGCAGCGCGATCTCGGCGGTGGTGGGCAGGTCGGTGCGGCGCGCGTCGAAGGACAGGAAGGCGGGCAGTTTCTCGAACAGCCAGTCGCTCAGGTCGATGCGCCGGCCCTGCCCGTCCTGGCTCAACGGCAACTGCGCCTGCCATTGCTTGAACAAGGGCTGCGAGGTGGCGCTGCCCAGCAGCAGCAGATCGCGATCGGCGTGCTGCTGCACCGCGCTGGGGCCGATGATCTGCACATGCAACGCCGGGTAGCCGGTGGATGCGCCGAAGCGCCCGAGCAAGGTCAGCACATTGCCCAGATCCTGGTCGCCCGGGTTGTTGGGCAGCACGATGGTCGATTCGGCCAGGTCGGCCAGCCGCGTGAACGGATAGCCGGCGTTGGCGAACGCGGCCAGGTTCGGCATCGCCATGTAGTGATGGAAGCCGCTCAGGTCGATGGTGGAATCGGCATCGATGGCGCCAGAGACGTCCGGGAAACTGTTCTTGCATTCCTCGTCCTGCGGGCGATCGAAGAAGAAATGGAAGCGCAGCTGGCTATTGGCCGAAAACGCGCCCACCGGCAAGGTCAGGTCCTGGTGCACCGGCATGCTGCCGCGCGCGCCCAGGCTGTTCCACCAGCGCATCGGGGTGGACTCGGCGAACGGGCGCCCGGTCAGCGGCAGCGTGGTGACGAACGACTCGTTGATGCTGACGTTGAGCGCGGACTTGTTGTCCACCTCCGGCACCGTGTAGCGGTATTTCAGCGCCACCGGAATGCCCTCGCGCTCCCACACGAACAGGTCCGGCGGCAGCTGCAGGCCGACCCGGATCAGGTCCGGGTGGTAGCCGGTGACATTGAGCGCGCCGGGTTGGGTGACCAGATCACCGAAACGCACCGGGTGTTCGCTGGAGACCCACTTGGGCGCGTCATAGGGCTGGCGCGGCGCCGGCGCGGACATCTCGCCAATGCGGGCTACCGCACCGGTCAACGGCGCACGCAGCGCCAGTGCGGCGGCGGCACGTTGCAGGTCATCGGTATTGCGACCGAGCACCAGCAGCAGCTTGCCGTTGGGATCGGTGGGGTTGACCACCACCGCCACGGTGGGGCCACGGATATCGGCCACGCCGCTGTCGGCGGTGGCGAACTGCGCCGGCAAGGTGGCCGGGGTGGCGAACACCACCGCATTGCCGCTGGCCGGCAGCGCCGTGGTCGATGCCGGGAACACCGCGCCGCGATACCCGGCCAGGGTGCCGAACCACGAGGCCACCGTGCCGGCCGCCTGCAACGTGTCCATGTCCGGCTGCTGCGGGAAATAGAACGGCAGCTCCAGCCGGCGCGTGTCGCGCACATCGAAGAACGGCACCGGCAGCAGTGCCAGGTTGTTGGCCAGCGCCAGCGGCGTGGTGGTCAGCGACAGGCTGGTGGCCGCGTCCACGTTCGCCCACAGGCTGCTGTGGTCGGGGTCTTCGCACTCGCGCGTGTAATGGCCGATCAGCTGCAGGTTGAGCTGGTTGTAGTCGGTAATCAGGCGCGGGTCGATCGGCACATCGGCCGAGAGCAGCTTGCCCGCGTTGGCCTTGTCGGTGGGCAAGGTGGCCACGGTGACGCCGTTGATGGTGACCTTGACGTGCGACAGGTCCGGCAGCAGCGACGGCGAATAGCTGTATTTGAGATTGAGCGTGGCGGCGGTGACGATCTCGTCGCTGCGCACGCTGAAGGGCACCCCGGCACTGCCCTGCACGCCGCGCAAGGTGATTTCGTAATCGATGCCCAGATCGCGCAGCGTGGCCACGCGCGCGCTGCCGGCGGGCAGCGGCGCCTCGGGCACGGTTGCCGCGGCGGCCTGCGCATCGGCTGCGGGCGCCGTCGGCGCGGCCTGCTGCGCCTGTGCCAGACCGGCCAGGAGGGTAAGCGCGCAGGTCAACACGGCGGGGGACATTCGCATCAATCGATTCTTGGCAAGGGAAAGGGACACAGCACGCATCGCACTCACGACTCCAGATCCAGCGGGCGCGCCGGGCGAAAGCCCTGCCGCGCACTGTCCACCATATGCCGGCCCAACCGCCCAAATCCGCGCGCACTGGCTTCCAGCACCTGGCCCATCGAGCGCCAGAAAGAATCACGGTCGTGCTGGCCCCATTGCGAAAGCCAGATATCGGCACGCGCGAAGGTGGACGCCACCAGCCAGCGTTCCTGTTCCATCGACATCTGCGTGAACTGGATGCTGACCTGGCCATCGCGATCCTGCCGTACCACCGCCGGCAGGGTCTGTTCGATGCCGCGATGGCTCAGGCCGATCTGGACCTGCATGCCGGGTTCGATCGGCTGCGGCTGATCGAGCATGATCGCCATGCCGCCGGTGGAGAAATTCAACGAACGGCTGGCCAGCACGTTGCCATCGGGCAGGTACAGATTGACCGGGATATCCAGCGGCACGCGGTGGGCGCTGCGCACCTGGCGGGTTTCGCTGGCAGTGGCGATCGTGGCGCCCAGCAGCACCATGTTGTACAGCGTCCAGGCCAGGTTGAACCAGATCGTCTGTTGCTCGCCGCTGCCGCCCACATAGATCAGCCGCAGCACGCCGGCCACCACGCCCACCACGTTGAGCAGCAGCAGGAACAGGTAGGGCTTGGCGATCTGCGCATCGAAATAGCTGCGCGCCACCAGACCGCCCTTGGGGGTGACGTTGAACTTGCCCAGCTTGGGGTTGAGCAGCGCCACCAGCGTCGGGCGGAAGATGTACCAGGCCAGCGTGGTCTCGTAGACCTCGTTCCACAGCAGATGCCGAAACCGGCTCTGCACGCGCAGATTGGTCAGGTTGGCCTGCAGGATATGCGGCAACGCATAGGCCAGGATCATCAACGCCGAGGCCTGGATCACATGCGCGCCGAAGAACAGATAGGCCAGCGGCGCGGTGAGATAGATGATGCGCGGCACCCCGTAGAAGAAGTGCAGCATCGCGTTGAGATAGCACAGCCGCTGCGACAGCTTGAGCCCACGGCCCAACAAAGGGTTGTCAATACGCGCGATCTGCGCCATGCCGCGCGCCCAGCGGATGCGCTGCGCCACATGGCCGGACAGGCTCTCGGTCGCCAGCCCTGCGGCCTGCGGCACCGCCAGGTACGCGGTGCGGTAGCCGCGGCGCTGCAGCTTGAGCGCGGTGTGCGCATCTTCGGTGACGGTTTCCACTGCCACCCCGCCCACTTCTTCCAGCGCGGTGCGCTTGATGACCGCGCACGAGCCGCAGAAGAACGTGGCATTCCACTGGTCGTTGCCGTCCTGCAGCAGGCCGTAGAACAGCTCGCCCTCGTTGGGCACCTTGCCGTGGGTGTCGAGGTTGCGCTCGAACGGATCGGGCGAGAAGAAATAGTGCGGCATCTGCACCAGCGCCAGCTGGGTGTCGCGCAGGAACCAGCCCATCGCCACCTGCAGGAACGAGCGGGTCGGGATGTGGTCGCAGTCGAAGATCGCCACGTACTCGCCGCTGCACTTCTTCAGCGCCGCGTTGATGTTGCCGGCCTTGGCGTGCGCATTGTTGGTGCGGGTGACATAGTTGATGCCGACCTCGGCGCAGAACTCGCGGAACGCGTCGCGGCGGCCGTCATCGAGCAGGTGGATGGTGATCTTGCCGGCCGGCCAATCGATCACACTGGCGGCCAGCACGGTGGTACGCACCACCGACAGCGGCTCGTTGTAGGTGGGAATGAACACGTCCACGCTCGGCCACAGGCTCTGGTCGGCCGGCAATGGCACCGGTTTGCGGTTGAGCGGCCACAGCACCTGGAAATAGCCCAGCACCAGGATCACGAACGCATACAGCTCGGCGCCGAGCAGGCCCAGGCCAAGAATGAAATCCACCGCGCTGCCCACGCCCATGGTCTGGGTCATGCGCCACCAGATGTAGCGGCACGACACCGCCAGCGACATGCCCATCATCATCAGGATGACCACGCGCCCGCCCCGGTTGCGCACCGCCAGTGCCACGGCGAACAGCACGCCGGAAAACACCAGCTGCTGGGTTACGTCCATCGGCACGGCCACCACGAACACCAGCAGCAACGCACCCAGCGACCACAGCGCCCAGGTCGCCAGCCTTGGCAGCGGTGATGCGGAACGGATACGGGCAGCGGTCATCGGGAAAATCCTTTCAGGCGTGGCGGCATGCGGCAGAACAGGCACTGACAAGCGCGCGGGCGCTTGCCGTGGATCATTCAGTCAAGCGGGTCAACGCGACCGCAGCCGCCTGAGCGGGCTCTGTGCCGAACTGCGCACATCGGCCTGCGACAGGCGCTGGAACAGACGCTCCAGCGGTGTGTGCGCCAGTCGTCCGGGCGCCGGCAGGCCGCGCGGCCCTGGTTCGTCGAGCTGGCGCAGCTTGCGCAGCGGTGCCAGCGCATCGGCCGGCGGCACCTCGCCAGGGTCGCCGGCCGGCGTCGCGGCGACGGCCGCCTGCACGATCGGCCCACGCGGCGCGGGCGCCGGTATCGGCAGAGCCGGCGTCAGCGCTTCCGGTGCGGGCCGTGCTGTCTCGGCGGGCGCAGGCACATCGGCCGGCACCACCTCCGGCTTGCGTGGCGGCAGCTGGGTGTAGGCGAAGTCGTGATACCCCTCGCTCGCCTGCGTCCCCAGACGCGCGAACAGGCCCGAGACATCGTCGTGCTCAGGTGCATTCTTGGTGTTCTTCGGTGCCATCACAGTCCCCTTGCCCGGTCACACATGCTCATTGCGCCCGCGCCAGCACGAACTGACGCAGATCCACGGTTTCGCCCGGAACGGTCTGCACCGCCAGGCCTGCCAGCATCCCCACTTGCTGGAACCACCCTTCATACACACCCTGCAAGAACCCGTCGCTCCACGCCGCGCCATCCAGCACCACGCCCAACGGCGCGCCGGCATGCCGGATCCACACATGGTCGGCCTGCTCGTCCAACGCGCACCGCCCCCAGTCGCAGTCGTCCCAGACCGCGTTGGCGGCCTGCTGCATCTCTTCCAGCGTCGCGCACGGCAGCAAGCGATGCGCCTGCGCGAAGCGGCGGCCGATACGCGCCATCAACGTCGCCAGATCGTGCTCGGGCAGCTCGGCGCCGAACTCCTCGGCCATTGCACGCACAAATCCCAGCCACTGCCGGGAACAGCTGCGGGTGCGGTAGAGCGACAACGGGTCCAGTGCTGACATTCGGCGGGTTTCGCGATGGAGGGACACCACATACGACAGATGCACCAGAAGTGATGCAAGCGTGATGCCAATGTTAACGCGCGCAAACTGCCAATTGAGAGATGCATCTCACTTTTCAGCGTATTCACCGAAGGCAGCCTTTCCGTCCGGGCAGTTTGTGCCCGATTGCGTCATTCCCTGTCGCGCGCAGTCACCTCGTCGGACAGGGGCGGCAGGCCGAATACATCGCGCAGGTACCGCAGGTAGCCAACGTCCTCGCACATGCGCTTGCCGGGCGAATCGCTGAGCTTGGCCACCGGCTGGCCGTTGCAGCGGACCATCTTGATGACGATCTGCAGCGGCGTCGGCCCCAGGTCGTTGGTCAGGCTGGTGCCGACCCCGAAGGCCAGCCGGCAGCGGGTGTGGAAGTGCTGGTACAGCCGCATCACCTTGTCGATGTTGAGGCCGTCGCTGAACACCAGCACCTTGCTGCGGGGGTCGATGCGGTGCGCCTGCAGGTGCGCGATGACGCGCTCGCCCCACTCGAACGGGTCGCCGGAGTCGTGGCGCATGCCGTCGAACAGCTTGCAGAAGTACAGGTCGAAATCGCGCAGGAAGGCGTCCAGCCCCACCACGTCCGACAGCGCGATGCCCAGATCGCCGCGGTACTCGCGCGCCCACGATTCCAGCGCGGCCACCTGCGAGTCGCGCAGCCGCGGTCCCAGCGCCTGGAACGCCTGCAGGTATTCGTGCGCCATCGTGCCCAATGGTGTCAGCCTGTAATGCTTGGCGAAGTACACATTGCTGGTGCCCACGAACTGCTCGCCCAGCCCATCGCGCAGCAACGGCAGCAGCTCGCCGTGCCAGTGCCGCGAGTAGCGCCGCCGGGTGCCGTAATCGGCGATCTTGCAGCCAGCCGGCATACTGCGCAGGCTGGCGATCTTCTCGCGCAGGCGACAGCGGCCCTCCTCGAAATCCGGCTCGGAGGTGTTGCGGAACCACACCTCGTTGATGATCGCCAGCAGTGGCACCTCGAACAGGATGGTGTGCAGCCACGGCCCACGGATGGTCAGCTCGATCTCACCCGGCGCGCTGGTGGATGCCGCCAGCTGCAGGTACTTGCGATCCAGATGGAACAGCGCCAGGAAGTCGGCAAAGTCCGGCTTGATGAAGCGCAGGCCGCGCAGATAGTCCACCTCGTCCTCGCGCAGGCGCAGCCGGCACAGCGCATCGATCTCGCGCGCGATCTCATCGATGAACTGCGCCAGGTCCACGCCAGGGGTGCGGCACTTGAAACGGTACTCGACCTGCGCGGCCGGGTGCTGGTGCAGCACCGCCTGCATCATGGTGAACTTGTAGAGGTCGGTATCGAGCAATGAATGGATAATCATGCGGCTGGATTATGCCCGCCACGCCGCCGCCTGCATGTGTCGCGGCGCGCGCTGCGCCGCAGCCATGGGCGCAGTAGGCGGCCGATGACGCGCGCACATCGACGTGCGAGGCGATCTTACCGCCCCGCCTCCGCATATCTCCAGCGATGCCCCCCCCAGATGGATGGGCCGCCGGCAGCGGCATCGCTGTCCCCTGCCCCACCGCGCCCTCAGCGCGCCAGCACCTGTTGCGCCGGTTTGCCTTGCACGGTGAAGTCGCTGTCGTCCGGGCCGCCAGCCGTGGGATCGGTGTACCAGCACCACAGCGCGATGCCGTCCATGCCGTGTGCCTGCAACACCGTGCGCCATTGCTGCAGCACCTGCCGCTGCAGATGGGTGTCCACCGCTGCGGTGCGTTGCTCCGGGCTTTCCCACGGCGCCGCCAGGCTGCCGCGCGCCGAGCGCAGACCCAGCTCGGCCACCCAGACCGGCTTGCCCACGCGCTGCCCCAGCTGCTGCAGCCGCTGCGCGGCGGCCTGCATTTCCTGCGTGCGTGCCTTGGCTGCTTCGGACAGACGCGGATACAGGCTGGTGCCCACCGCATCGAACAGCGACCAGTAACGGAAGCTCTCCGCGTGCTCCATGCCATCGGCCACGTACAACAGCTTGCCGCGATAGACCTGGCGCACCGCCGCCACCAGCCCGGGCCATTGCGGGGCGTCCTGCAGCTTACGTAGCTCGGTGCCGACCACCAGCGCCTCGGCGTGTTCGTCCTCGGCCAGCTGTGCCAGCGGCAACAACGCCTTCTGATACGCGGCGAACCAGGCCGCCTGATCGTCGGGCGCCACCTCGCCAGCCCAGTGCCCGGGGATCCAGACATGCACCTTGAGCGTGGGACTCAGGCCGGCGCGATGGCTCTGGCGCAGCGCCGCCCGCAGCGCCTCCAGGCGGCTGTCGCTGCCCAGCACCGGGTCGTTGGAATGTGGGGTTGCCTGCCACACGAACGCCACCAGCAACGCCTTGCTCGCACCGGTGGCGGCCAAGGCCTCCAGCGACTGCGCGGCAGCCGGGCTTTCCCAGGGCGCGTTGGCCGAAACCTTGACGTTGGCGCCCATCCACATCGGCGCGGCGGCATTGCAGCCATTGGCCAGCAGGCACACACCCAGCACCGCAAAAAGGGTCAGAACGCGCTTGAACATGCAGCCGCTGCCTCGCTGGTCGACGCTGCCGTGCCCTGCACGCAGCGGGTCGTGCCCAGGGTCGCATGTGTCGTGTCGGGCGGCGCCATGGTGCCGGTGGTTGGGCCCACGGCCGCGTCAGGAGCGCTGGCGGGCGTGGATGCACCGAGCACGGCTTGCGTCTGCACTCGGCCCTGCCATGCCACTGGCGCATTCGCTGGCAGCACCACCGCCTCACCCTTCACCAATGCCCGTGCGTGGGCGGCTGGCACCGCGCGCAGCCAGCTCCCCCAGCCCTGCGGTTGCACCCAGGCTGCACCGAGCAGGCCAAGCAGCAGCAAGCCGGCCGCCTGGCTGCGCTGGTCCGGCTGCAAAGCGCGCAGCAGCAACGCGGCCGGCACCCACAGCAGCACCAGCGCATCGAACCCGGCCCAGCCGAAGGCGAACGACAGCGCTGCCGCGCAGATCACGGTCCCGGCGCTGGCGATCACGCCACGCGCCAGCGCCGCGCTGCGCGCACGTAGCACGAGCGCCAGCACCGGGAAGCAGACCGCCGCAGCCACGCCCCAACGCACCGCTGGCAACCAACCCTGCGCCTGCGCGGCCAGCGGCAACGGCAGCGAGTGCGCGCCCTGCGCGATGTTCGACAGTGCCGGCCACGGCGCATGGAACACGGTCAGATTGACGTACGCCCATATGCCGAGCAGAAACACGAACGGCAGATAACACACCAGGTAGAACGACCCCGGCGCCTTGCGCCGCAGTTGCGGCGGGATCACCAGCAACAGCCACGGCGCCACCATTGTCGACAGTGCCAGCGTCTGCACATCCAGGCACAGCAAGAGGCACAGCCAGCCAGCGATACGCAGGTAGGTAAACGCCTCCACCGGCGCCTGCAGGCGGCGCAGCGTACGGCACAAGCCATAGAACGCCAGCAGCCCCACCGCCTGGCTGCCGCCGGCCGTGATCGGCAGCAGGAACAGCGGGTTGCAGCCCACCAACAGGGTCAAACCGCTGGCCCAGCCACGCCCGAACACACCGGCCAGGTCGCGCCACAGCAGTGACAGGAACACGGCATTGGCCGCCACCGCCAGAAACGGCCAGACCAGGAACGGCAGATCCCAGCGATGTAGCGCCCGCTCCACCGCCCAGGTCAACAGACCCGTCGCCGGCACGCCCACGCCGGGGGCGGCCACCGGTGCGGCGCCGCCCAACGACTGCACCAGCAAGGGCTGACTCAACAGCGACAGCGCTACCACCGCCACCAGGAATGCCGGCAGACCGCGGTCGCGACGCACGGCAGCCGGCTCATTCTTCGAGTGCGGCACGGCGCTCGTTTTCCGAATGCTTGCTGAGGCCATGCGTGGTCTTCTCCCAATAGAAAGGATTGTGGATCAGCTGCCAAAGACCTTTGTAGCCGGCGATCAACTGCAATACCCAGTAAAGCGGCACCGTGAGCGCGTACGGTGCCAGCTTGAAGTAGTCGCGTTTGAACGCAGCCACCAGCGTGATGTAGATGAAAAACGCGTTGGCCAGCAGCAGATTCACCAGCGAGATCGCAGCCAGCCACGGCGGAAAGATCGCATCGAACACGCGCGCACCGCTCACCACGCTAATCAGGCACAACGCCCACATCACCGGCACGCCCAGCGCAATGAAGAAATTGCCGCCGATGAAGAACTGGAAGCCCCAAAACCCCTTGAATCCGGTACTGCGGTACAGATGCACCGGGTCGCGCATATGCACCAGCCAGGTCTGCATGTAGCCCTTGAGCCAGCGCGAGCGCTGCCGGATCCAGTTGGGGATGCTGACGTTGGCTTCTTCGAAGGTAGTGGAATTGACCACGTTGACGCGGTAACCGTTCTGGATCAGGCGCACGCCCAGGTCGGCGTCTTCGGTGACGTTGTAGGGGTCCCATGCGCGCACCTGCCGCAGCACATCCAGACGGAAGTGATTGGAGGTGCCACCCAGTGGAATCGGGATGCGCAGGTATTCCAGCGCCGGCAGGTAGAAGTCGAACCAGAGCGTGTACTCCAGCGTGAACATCCGTGTCAGCCAGTTTTCGTCGGCGTTGTAGTAATTCAGCCGTGCCTGGATGCACACCACGTCTTTTTCCGCCTTGCGGAATGCGGCCACCACGCGCTTGAGCTGGTCCGGCTCGGGCTTGTCTTCGGCGTCGTAGATGGTGAGCAGCTCCCCACGCGCGAAATGCAGCGCATAGTTGCAGGCCTTGGGCTTGGTCTTGGGCTGCGACGGTGGCACCCGAATGATTTCGAAGAACGTTTCCAGGCCGAGTTTCTTGGCCGCCTCGATGGTCTCCACGTCGTCGGCTTCCAGCACCAGCTTCACGTCGAGCTTGCTGATCGGGTAATCCAGCTTGCGCAGTGCGTTAGCCAGGATCGGCAGGACTTCCGGCTCCTTGTACATCGGCACCAGCACGGTATAGACCGGCAGGTCGTCATCGCGCAGCGCAGCCACCTCGCCTTCGGTGACCTTGATGTCGATGCGATGACGCGAGCCAAACCACACCAGCAACAGCTTCAGGCCGAAGGTGGCCAGGAAGCCCAGCGCCACCAGCATGTTGACGGCAATCAGCGCCGGCACCGGAAACACCACCAGCGTTACCACCAGCAAGGCGGCCAGCACCCACAGCGTGATCTTCTGCCTGTGCGTCACCACCTGGCGCGCCGAATAGGTCGGCGCATGCGCGGCGAGCAGGTTCAGCGCGTTGTCGGTGAGCTGCTCGTCGGCGTGGCGTTGCAGGCTCCAGATGATGTCGAACTTGGCGGTGCCGACAAAGCGCACCTCTTCGCCGTAGTGCGCGCGCGCCCAGGCAAACAGCGCCGGGTCCGGGTCGGCCACTGCCAGCACCAGCACGTCGTTCTCGCGCCGCCACGGCAGCAGCAGGCGTTGTGCATAGCTGTCCAGATCTCCGGGAACCAGCAGCGCCGGATCCGGCGGCTGCTGCACCAGGTCGATGAATTCCAGCCCGAAGTGCGCCGCCACGATGGCGTAGAAACGCTGCGCCGGCACGCCGCGCTGGGCCAGAATCACATCACCCAGGCGCGAGTTCCAGCGCTGCTGCAGTGCCAGCGCCGCACCCAGTTGCTCGTCGGTGATGACGCCTGCCGACACCAGCGCACGACCCAGCAGCCCGCGTTCGCGGCCGATGTCCGGCGCCCGTCCCAGCGCATCCAGTTCACAGGTGACCGTCATGGCGTGGCGTCCTTAGAACCGCCACCAGGCCGCCACGAAGGGCCCGCCTGCGGCACCGGTATTGCGGCCCATCACCGGCTGCTGATAGCCCAGCTGCCACTGGCTGCCGCCCGGCGCGGTGTACAGCGAGGACAGCTGCAGCTTGGTGAGGTCGTAGTTGGTGCCGGTGGCGACGAAGCCGGTATCGCCAGGCCTGGAACTGATGACAAACGCATCATTGCGCCCATTGCCCAGACCCTGGATGACGTTGAGCTCGCCCAGTAGCAACCAGTTCGGAGCCAGGCTCAAGCCGGTGGACGCATCCACCCGCACTTCGTCCGACGCGGCACTGCCACGCAAACGCACCGCGCCGCCCAGGTCGACATAACCGTTGTGGCTACCCAGCGTGTAACCACGACCGCGGCTATAGCGCAGCTCCAGGCCGTAATCACCCAGGCCCAATGCCGGATCAGGTCCGGGATTGCCCGGGTGATACGTCTTGCTGCGGCCGTAAGCGGGAATGCTCACCAATGCCTGCACGGCACTGCGCCACACATCGTCTGCCGCAGCGGGCAGTGCGTAGCGCAGACCGATTTCCTGGTCCGCGAACCCCGTGGTGCTGCGACGCGCACGAGCTGGCACGCCGTCGACCGGCTCGTCGTTGTTGAAACCGACTTCGGTGAAATACAAATTGCCGATCAGGCTCAGACGGTCGCTCAGGCCATGCTCGACGTAGACGTTGAGCTGGTCCTGGCGGCTACGCCCGTTATTGGCGAAATCGCCGCGGCGATGCGCATCGTCAAACCAGCCGGTTCCATCGCTATGCAACGCCTTGACGATCACCAGCGTGTCGCCCTGCGGCTGGGTCCAGGCACCGGCCATGGCGGTGCCCGGCAGTGCCGACAAGGAGCAGCCCATGGCAAGCACGCAGATTGCAGCCAGTGGCAGCCGGCAGGATCGGCGACGGGACACGGCTGCCAGGGCAACCGAACTGGACTGCAGGCAGACAAGGCACGCCTGACGGACCCGCGAGCGCGGGTCGTTCTTTGCAAACATTTGTA
The DNA here is from genome assembly GCF_002939885.1 of Xanthomonas cucurbitae. Taxonomy (GTDB): domain Bacteria; phylum Pseudomonadota; class Gammaproteobacteria; order Xanthomonadales; family Xanthomonadaceae; genus Xanthomonas; species Xanthomonas cucurbitae. The sequence continues at coordinate 103,379 of NZ_MDED01000004.1, read as the reverse complement.
CGATTCCTGATGGGGGACCCGTTAGGGGCAGGACGCACGGATGAGGTCACACTTCTAAGCGAAACGTATCACAGTTTAGACCAATTCCCGATCACAGATTTACCATCAATTTAACGCGCGGAGGTCATTTCGAACGCAACAATCTGGGCACCTGGGCAGCCGCGTGGGTCCAGATCGCCAGCCAGACTCCCAGCTGGGTCGGCAGGTCGCGCTGGCCCGCCTCGAACTTGCGGAAATACCGCCACAGGCCGCGGTGCTTGTGCCACTCCACGAAGAATGGGCGGGCACGGCTGGAGACGCCGCGCACATGGACCACCTGCAGATCGTTGGCCACGGCCACCAGCGCGCCGGCCTGGCGCGCGCGCCGGCACAGGTCCAGATCTTCGGCATGCAGCCGGTAGCGGCCATCCCAGCCACCCAGCCGCTCGAACAGGCTGCGCTGCATCAGCATCAACGCACCGGAAATGGCGTCCACCGGCTGCAGCGACAGGCGCGAGTCGGCCGGCACCGCCAGTTGCGCGGCAGCACGCGGCGCGCGCAGCATCGCCGCAAAGTCGGGGTCACGCCGCCGCACCGCCGCATCCGGCCGGCCCTGCTCGTCCACCTGCTCCACCCCCAGCAGCACGGCGGCGTGCCCGGCGGCGCGGGTGCACAACTGCACCAGCGTGTCGGTTTCGACCATCAGGTCCGGGTTGATGAACACCAGCCACGGGGCGGTGGAATCGCGGGCGCCCTGGTTGCAGGCGGTGGCAAAGCCGGGATTGTCGGGATTGGCGATGAAGTGCACCCGGGCGTCGGCCAGGGCATGCCGTTGCACCAGCTCCAGGGTGTCGTCGCTGGAGGCATTGTCCACCACCCGGATCTCGTCAATGCCCTCGGCTGCGCGCAGCCGCGACAGACACGCATCGATGGTGCTGCTGCTCTGGTAGGTAACGACGACGGCGGCGATCTGGACAGGAGTCATTGGCGCATTATCCGGTGGCCAGGCCTCGCAGCGCCATCGCAGGCGCACGTCCGGCATCCAGCGCTCGCGCAGCGGGCGAAAACCACACGCGGGCGGCGAGCGTCTTGAGCACCGATACCGGTCCAGCGTGGCGGCCGGCAACCGCAGCGGGCATACTGCGCGCCCGACGGCCGCCCAGCGGCATGCATCGGTGCCGTTCGCGGCGCACCCCCTCACTCGATCTCCGTGATGACAGCCAGCAACCGCGTGGTTTGCCGCTGCCTTTTCACCTTTTGCCTCGCGGCGGCCTGATGCGGCCAGCGCGGCAACGACGGCCCGGCAGCGCCGTCCTTGGTTTCGCCGGCCTGCGCACCGGTCATGCAAACGCGCTTCTACATGACTGGTCTATACCAATAGTGATTCTCGTCAGTAGCAGTCGTCTGTCCGGGGTTGCCTGATGAGTGCCATCCATCAGGTCCACGGCATGAGCCTGGCGTTGGCGCTGCCGGACTGGCCAGCGCTGACCGTGGACGAAATCCAGCAGGTGCTGCAGCAGTTCGTCGGCATCGGCGGTGGCGAGGTGGTGCGCTGGCATAGCGCGCGTCCGTTCTCCGCAGCCGCCTTGGTCGAAACCGCCAGCGGGCCGGTGATCGTCAAGCGCCACCATCGCCGCGTGCGCAGTGCCGCAGCCTTGCGCGAGGAACACGGCTTCATGGCGCATCTGCGCTGGGCCGGCGCACCGGTGGTGGAGGTCCTGCATGCGGCCGGCGGCCAGACTGCGCTGGCGCAGGACCCATGGGTCTATGAGGTGCAACGCGTCGGTGCCGGCCAGGACCTGTATCGCGACGCCTTGTCGTGGACGCCGTTCGCCAACTGCGTCCATGCGCAGGCGGCAGGCGAGGCGCTGGCACAGGTGCACCGCGCCGCGCAGGGCTTCGATGCGCCGCCGCGCTCCACCAGCGTGCTGGTCGCCAACCTGCAGCTGTTCGCACAGGCAGAACCACTGCTGGCGCTGCAGCGCACGCTGCCGACGCGGCCGCTCCTGGCGGCGGCCCTGCAGCGCTTTGCATGGCAACGCGACCTGACCACCCATCTGTTGCCCTGGCATGCCAAGGCCTGGCCGCTGCTGTCTGCGCCGGGTGCGATGCCGCCGCTGTGGACGCATGGCGACTGGCATGCGTCCAACCTGCTCTGGAACACAGATGCCGACGGCCACGTCGGGGTCAGCGCGATCTTCGACTTCGGCCTGAGCGATTGCAACAGCGCGCTGTTCGATCTGGCCACCGCCATCGAACGCAACCTGGTGCCCTGGCTGCAGCTGGATGCTGGCGCACGCGCGCGGCCCCAGCTCGCCCAACTCGATGCCTTGCTGGATGGCTACGCCCTGCACCGGCCGTTAACGGGCGCGCAGCTGCGTTGCCTGGCGGCGCTGTTGCCGATCGTGCATGCCGATTTTGCGCTGAGCGAAATCGAATACTTCGCCGGCATCACCCGCTCCGCCGACAACGTGGACATCGCCTACCACCGCTACCTGCTGGGCCATGCGGACTGGTTCGCCAGTGCCGATGGCCAGGACCTGCTCGCGCATCTGCACGCGCGCGCGCACCGCTCGCCATGAACGCTTCCTCCTACTCTCGAGTCTTTCGCATGCCTGCATTACGCCCCACCCTGCTCTCCCGCTGCCCGCTCACACTCGCCATGACGCTCTGCCTGGCAGCGCCCGCGCTGGCACAGCAACACTCCGATGCCGACGCGGTGGAACTGGACGCGGTGAATGTACGCGGCGAACGTGGCGACACCGCCACCGCACTGGGCGGCTTCGGCGCCACCGCCCTGCTCGATGCACCCGCCTCGATCGCCGTGATCGAGCGCGGGCAACTGCTCGACCGCCAGGCGCGCGTGCTCAGCGAGGTGCTGCGTGCCGATGCCTCGGCCGGCGATGCGTATGCGCCGATCGGCTACTACGAAAACTTCGTAGTGCGCGGCTATTCGCTCAATGCCGCCAACAGCTACCGCATCAACGGGCTGAGCGCGGTGGGCGAGCAATCGATCGCGCTGGAGAACAAGCAGCAGGTGCAACTGCTCAAGGGCTTGTCCGGGCTGCAATCGGGCGTCAACGAACCGGCCGGGCTGATCGACTACCGCACCAAGCGGCCAGAGCAGGTGCGCAGCCTGACCCTGGGCACCGACGAGCAGGGCTCGCGCTATATCGCCGCCGACCTGGGCGATTGGTTCGGTGCCGAGCGCTCGCTGGGCCTGCGCGTGAATGCTGCGCGCGAAGACATCGACAGCTATGTCGATCATGCCGATGGCCATCGCAACTTTCTGTCGCTGGCCGGCGACTGGAAGATCACCCCGCAATCGCTGCTGCAGCTGGACGTTGAATACCAGCATCGTCAGCAGCGCTCGGTGCCCGGGTACCAGCTGCTGGGCGGTACGCAGGTGCCACGCGAGATCGACGTGCGCCGCCTGCTCGGCTACCAGCCGTGGGCGCGCCCGGTGGAAATGGCCTCGCTCAACGCGCAACTGCGCTATGCCTACCAGTTCAACGACGACTGGCGCGCCACCGCAGAAGCATCGCGCAGCCGTTCGGCGATCAACGATTTCTCCGCGTTCGCCTGGGGCTGCTATGGCGCCACCAGTTGCGCCGACATCGCCACGCCCAATTTCTTCAGCGCGCAGGGCGAGTACGACATCTACGACTATCGCAGCCCCGACGACACCCGCGTGCACGATCAGCTGCGCGCCACGCTGGAAGGCCGCCTGGTCACCGGTCCGCTGGAGCATCACCTGAGCATCGGCGGCGACTGGCTGCGCCGCACCATCGACCGCTTCGGCTCGGTCAACGCGTTCGTCGGCAGCGGCCGCATCGACCGCGACCCGGAGGTCTTTGCGCAGACCGATGTGGCACTGGACCCCAAACAACGCCGCCTGGATAGTCGCCAGCGCGCGCTGGTGCTGGCCGACCGCATCGGCCTGGGAGCCCTGTGGGAACTGTCACTGGGCGCACGCGCCGTGCGCCTGGACGAGCGCACCTTCGACCGCGACGGCCTGCTGGAGCGACGCACGCGCAAGGACGCGGTGTTGCCGCAGGCGGCGCTGTTGTTCAAGCCGCAACAGAACCTGTCGCTGTATACCAGCTACGCCAAGAGCCTGGCCGCCGGCGGCACCGCGCCATGGTTTGCCGACAACGCCGATGAAATCCTGCCGCCCACCAACGCCTATCAGCTGGAAACCGGGGCCAAGTTCGCGCTGGAGGGCCTGCGCCTGGGCGCGGCGCTGTTCGATATCCGCCAGGCCTATCAATTCACCCAGCCGCAGGCCGACGGCGGCCTGCGGTTCGTGCAGCAGGGCCGCCTGCACAACCGCGGGCTGGAACTGTCGGCCGATGGGGCGGCGACCGAGCAACTGCGCCTGTTCGCCAGCGTTGCGGCCATCCGCGCGCGCGCCGAAGACACCGGCATCCCCGACATCGAAGGCCACCAGGCCATCAACGTGCCCAAGCTGCGTGCCAGCCTGCAGGCCGACTACCGCGTGCCCGGCGTCGATGGCCTGGCCGTGCTGGCAGGCCTGCAGTACAGCGGGCGCAAGTTCGCCGACCGGCTCGGCAACGCCAGCGTGCCGGCCTATACCGTGGCCAATCTGGGCGCGCTATGCCACCACCGTCGGCGGCCTGGCGACCACCCGGCGGGTGAACGTGGACAACCTGTTCGACAAGCGCTACTGGCGCGATTCGGGCGAGTACCAGGGCGATGCGTACCTGTTCCCAGGCGCACCACGTACCGCGCGCCTGACGGTGCAGGTGGATTTTTGAGGTCTGCGGCCCCCATCCGCCCTTCGGGCACCTTCCCCCGCAAGCGGGAGAAGGGAGTCGAAGCGAGTCACTTGTGATTGAGCGTGTTTCAGGCACCGGCTGAAGGCAGCAGCAGCTTATTCCGCGGCGAAGGCGCTGGCGTGTTTCCATCGCACGCAGACTCGGGGCATCGCGCAGCATCCACTGACAACTGCAACACGGCTTTGCTTGTGCTGCACCTCTCCCCCGCTCTCCACTTTCCATCAGGCAGTGCATGTCGTTGCTCGAATCCATCGCTGTCGTGATCAACCTGCTGGGCGTGTGGCTGACCGCGCGACGCATCCGCTGGTGCTGGCCGGTAGGCATCGTGGCGGTGGCCTTGTACGCCTGGCTGTTCTACCAGTGGAAGCTGTATTCGGACATGCTGCTACAGGGCGTGTACGTGCTGACCCAGCTGTATGGCTGGTGGCAGTGGCGACAAAGCAGTGGCATGCAGGCACGCATCCGCCCGCTGCCGATGCCGCCGCCGGAGCTGTGGCTCTCGCTGTGCATCGGCGCCGCGTTCGCCGCCGCGCTGGGCGCGTACATGCACCATCGCACCGACGCCGTGCTGCCATGGCTGGATGCGGCGCTGGCCAGCTTCAGCCTGGTCGCCAGCGTGTGGGCGGCGCGCAAGCGCATCGCCAACTGGGTTTTGTGGATCGTCCTGGATTGTGTCTACGTCGGCGTGTTCGTCTACAAGGGGCTGTACCCCACCGCCCTGCTCTACGCCGGCTTCGTGGTGCTGGCCGTGTACGGCTGGCGCAGCTGGAACGCCCAACGCGCGCGGGGCCCGATGCCCGCAGCGTGAATCAGGGCCGGTTTGCGGCCGCGGTCTTTCTTTACCATCGTGGCCTTGCCGGTTTCTGGTCATCACCTTGCACATGCTGTGTGTCACCTCGCGGCGGATCGCCGCATGAACGTTTCGCGCCAAGCCGCCATCACCGATGCCATCGGCGCGCAGATTGCAGCCGGCGCCTGGGGCCCGGACCATCGCCTGCCGGTGGAACGCGCGCTGGCCGAGCGCTTCGGTTGCACCCGGATCACGCTACGCGAAGCACTGCAGCAGCTCGAAGCCGAAGGCCGCATCTACCGCGAGAATCGCCGTGGCTGGTTTGTCAGTGCACCGCGCGTGCGCTACGACCCCACCAGCATCGCCGGGTTCATGCAGTACGTGGCTGCGCAGGGGCGCAGACCGCGCACCGAGTTGTTGAGCGCCAGCCTGCAACCGGCCGGTGCGCAGTTTGCCGCCGCGCTGCGCCTGCACGGCCCGCAGGAGCAGGTCTTCGTGCTGCAGCGTCGGCGCTGGATCGATCGGCGTGCGGTGCTGCTGGAAACCAATGTCGTGCGCGCCGCGTGGGCGCCGGGCCTGCTGGAACACGACCTGGCCGGCTCGTTATCGAACGTGTTCACCCAGAAGCTGGGCCTGTTCCTGAGCCGCAGCCAGTTGTCCATGCATCCGGCCGGGCTGGATCCAGCGCAGGCGGTGCTGCTGCAGTCCACCCCCGGCACCCCGTGCTTCCGCCTGCAGCGGGTGAGCTTTGCCGAGGACGGCAGCGCGGTGGAGCTGGATATCGAATCCTGGCGCCACGATGCGTTGGACGTGGTGGTGCACACGCAGGCACCGGCGCGTTCGGCGCTGTAGCGCCGGGAATCGGGAATCGGGAATCGGTGACGAGCGTGCTGCGCTGCCATCTTCGTTGCAAGGCAGCTACGGGCCAAACAATGTGCGCTGCGGGTCCGGCGGCGGCAGCTCGGCCAGCAGCTGGCTCAGCTGCTCGCGCTGGGCACGTAGTGGGTCGTGCATGAGGAAGCCGGCCAGGCGGGCGTGCCAGGCCGGCCAGCGGGTGGCCAGCGCGTCCATGTCGCCGTCGGCCGGGCGACCTTCATGCGGCGAGGCGACGAAGGCGGTGTCGCACAGCACGTTGCGCCAGCCCAGCCCGCCCATGCGCAGGCTCAGGTCCACCAGCGCGGCATACCAGGAGCCGTAACTGCTGGCATCCAGGCCGCCGGCCTTGCGCCGTGCACTGCCGCGCAACAACACCGCATGGCCGACCGCCGATGGCAGCTCCGGATGCAGCGGCGGCATCGCCGCACAGGCGGCGGCCAGCCGTTCCGGAGCCTCCGGCAGGGGGTTGAGTTCGCCCAGGCGCGGCCAGCTACAGGCTTCGCCCACATTGCTCCACGGGGTGGCCGTGGCGATGGCGGCATCGCGCGCGAAGCATGCGCTCAACTGGCCCAGCCAGCCCGCTAGCGGGCAGGCATCCACGCCCAGCACCACCACATCGGCATCGCCGCAGGCGCTGAGCATTTCATCCAGATGCGCCACCTCGCCCAGCATGCGCTGGCGACGGGTGTGGTGCGCCTGCAACGGCGTGCGTGCCAACCAGTGTTCGATCACCGCGCGTCCGCGCGGACCGGCCTGCGCATCGTCGGCCAGCCACACCCGCGTGCCGGCCGGCGTGGCCGATTCCAACGCTCCTAGGCAAGCGTCCAACCGGAACTCATCGAATCCAACCCCAACCAAAATGATGGGTAGATCCTGACCCATCAACAGCTCCAAACAAAGGCGTGCACTATTTTCCCTTAATGTAAATAAATTCTCTAACTACCCAGGTATCTGCTTAGTGCATGTAACAGTTACGATTACAACATAGCCTCCTGCGGCACCGTTAGGCTTATACCACGTGATGTTTGTCATAGGACAAACCTTACTTGAAACTGCAGGATTAGTAGCGCCAAGCCACCCGTCAAAGTACGCATATGTAAGCGCGGTATTGAGCGCATTAACCCGAGCAGTTTCATAAACCGGATGGCTAGCTTGTGCACTATAAAGGAGACTGAATGGGACAGCTTGCACATTTGTCGAGAAAAATAAGAGCAAGAAAAAAATCGTAAGCGGATAACAGATAATCCGATTTCTTTTAAAAATTTTCATGCTGGTTAGTCCCTACGTCTTAGTGAAATGAACTATAAAAACGAAACCGTCATTTTTTTATCGGCCTCATTGCGTTAAACTTCTGACCATATTCATCCGTCAATTTTCTCGCCTCCTGAGGATTTCTCACAATAGATGGAGTAATCAGCACAATAACTTCCCTGCGATTCTTATTTTGTGTCTTACGTCCAAAAAGCGCACCAACAACCGGCAATTTGCTCAAAATTGGAAGCCCATCGCTACCATCTGAGGTCGAGTCATCGATCAAACCGGCCAGCATTATCGTGTCCCCATTCTGGACAGCGGCTTCTGTTTTTACTCGACGAGTATTGATATCAACATTACATGCAGCACTATTAACAGTAGTTGTTGCCGCTGAGGTACATGCTGCCGGGCGCGCGCCCGGCGTACTAACCTCCTGAACAATATCAAGAAAAACCATTCCATCTTTAGTAACGCGCGGACGCACCTTCAAAATTACACCGGTATCAATATACTGAACCGATGAAAAACTACTATCACTACCCAATCCGGTATTTATTGATGTCGAATTGATAGGAATTCGAGAACCAACATTAAGTGTGGCTTCAGCGTTATTTCGCACAAAAACCGACGGAGTTTGAAGCAAACGCAAGTTAGTAACACGATCCAGCGCGCTAATTATTGCAGCTGCATTTTTACCCAGGAAAGTCCAGGCAAGACCATTATTTGTAACGCTCCCGGACACATCACCCCATATACCTCTACCAACAGCTGGCGGCAAACCAGCGCCCCCCGTGCCATCCGCATTTACGGGCGCACTGACCGCATTTTCGAAATACCAATTAACACCATACTCTAGCTGCCCCGTCAGGGTCACTTCGGCAATCTGTGCCTCGATGTGCACCTGCATAGGCATCACGTCGAGCCTTTCAATCACATCACGAATAGAGCCCCATGCTTGAGCACTTGCACGTACCAGCAGCGTATTAGTCTCGGAAACTGCCGAAACGCCGACTTTGCCGCCTTCAACTTCAAGAGTTACGCTACCGTTTTGGTTAGTGCTGGGCTGTAGCTGGAGCATGCCACTTCCACCGCCTGCTCCAATGCCCCCAGGTCCACCAGACTGACTTGAACCGCCAGTCTCGCCTCCAATACTTCCACCCGTTGTTCCACTGCTACTTCCAAGACTTTCGTCTCGATCGGCTCCGCCGCTGTTATTGCCCAACATATTCACGACACCGCCAGGCACCAACGTAGAACTGCTATTGCCGCCGTTACCGCGCCCACCAAACACTTCCGACAATCGATCCGCCAGGTCCTTGGCCTTGATGTACTTCAACTCGTAGGAGAACAGCCGCACGCCGCCGCCGGCGCTGTCGATGCGGTCCAGCCACTGCTGGATCTGGTCCAGATAGCGCGGCTGCGGGGTGATGACCAGCACCGCGTTGGCGTTTTCCAGCGGCATGAAACGGAACATGCCGGCGCTGGGTGTCTTGCTCTGTTCGCCGAACACCTTTTCCAGATCCGCGCTGACTTTCTCCGCCTTGCCGGACTGGATCGGGAACACGCCCACCGACATGCCCGACAACCAGTCCACGTCGAAGATCTGCACGGTGCGCAGGTAGTTTTCCAGCTCGGCGCGGGTGCCGCCCAGGGTGATGACGTTACGCGCCGGGTCGGTGCCGACGATGGCATTCGGGCGTGCGTAGGGCTCGAGCACCTTTTTCATTTCGCTGGCGGAAATGAACTTCAACGGCACCACGCGCACTTCGAAACCGCGTGCGGCCGAGGGCGATGCAGTGCTGGGCGCGACCGTGCCGGCCAATGCCTGGTCGGCCGGCACGATGTTGTAGCGGCCACCGCTGAACACCATGCGGGCGTTGTTCCAGCCCAGCACCATCTCCAGCAGGTTCAGCGCCTGCGCAGGCGAGACCGGGTTGGGCGTGGCCAGGGTCACGGTGCCCTGCACGCCCGGCGCGATGACGTAGTTCTGCCCGAGCATGTCGCCCAGGATCGCCTTGACCACGGCCTGCACCGATTCGCCTTCGAAGTTGAAGGTGGCGCTGCCGCTGCTGGCCATGCCCAACGTGGGCGACGGCGCCGACGCGGCGCTCTGGTTGATCATGGTGCCGCTGCCGCGGCGGATCACCGGGCTGGGCTTGGCGTCGGCATTGGCGTCGGCCCGCTGCTCGGCAGCGGTCTGGGTGGCGCCGGCGGCGCCGACTTGCGGATCCAGGCGCGCAGTGCGGCGCACGTCCGGTGGCGGAGTGGTGGCGCAACCGGCCAGCAGGCCAATCAGCAGGGACACGGAAAACAGGCGCGGCGTCATGCGTTCACTCATTGGGTCTGACCGGGGGGTGAGCCGCTCTGGCGCTGCTGTTGCAGCTGGCGGCGTCGGGCTTCGATGCGTTCGCGGATGGCACGCATCTGATCGTCGGAGGGGCGTGGGGCTTCCTGCGCACCATCGCTGCGCTGCGGCGGCACCGTGGGCGGTGCCTGCCCGCCGGGTTGCTGCTGCGGCGGCGTGGTCGGTTGCGGCTGCGGCTGCTGCGGCGGTTGCACGGCCGCGCCGGTATCGGGCACCGGCAATGGCGGGGTGCTGCCGGCAGCGCCGCGCGCGGCGGCATTGGCGGTGGGTGGCTGCCCGCCCTGGCCGTTGAATACATGCAATTCCAGGGTCTGGGTGCCGCCGGGGCCTTCGATGGTGGCGCTGCGCGGTTGCAGCGCCAGCAGGCGCCAGCCCTTGACCGCATCGCCGCCCAATTGCACGCGCACCGAATCGCGCGGGTCCAGGGTCAGCGTGGCCATCTTGAAGGTCTCGGTCAGCAACACGCCGGTCAGGCGCACCGTGGAGGCAGCGCCGCTGCCGTCGTTGCCGGACAGGAAGAACGGATGCGGCAGGCGGTCTTCGGCGAAGGCCGGGTGCGCGGCGATCTCCGAATATTTTTCGAAGGCGCCCAGGCGCTCCGGTGCCGGCGCCGGCAAGGTGGGCAGGCGTTGTACCAGGGCCGGGTCGTCCGGCAGCAGTTCCACCCGCTTGCCCAGCCCGGCCACGGCCAGGATGCACACCAGCAACGCCCAGCCGGCCACGGCGGCCAGCAGCCAGGTGCGCAGGCCGATCAGGTCAGGGCGCATTGCTGGCCTCCCCGGCGGCGGCGGGTGCTGCATCGGTGTTCAACGGCGCGGCGCTGGCGCCCGGGCGCAGATAGCCGGCCAGTTCGAAGGCGATATCCAGGCCGTTGCCGCTTTCGTTGGGCGAGAGTTGGTAGCGCTGCGCCATCACGTTGAGGTTGTCCACGAACAGGCGCGGGGTGCCGTTTTCCAGGCTGTACAGCACCGAGGCCAGCTCCGGGGTGCCGCAGCGCAGGCGCACCTGCACTGCCACGCGGGTGAAGCGGGCCTTGCTTTCCGGCTGCAAGGGCGAGCGGTTGCTGATGGCGCAGCTACGGTTGCCGGGGCTGGCCTCCACCACCGCGCGCTCCAGCCGTTGCACCAGCCCGGCCGAGGCCAGCTCGGCGGAGGTTTCCGGCAGGAAGCCGGGGCGGCTTTCCAGGGTCTGGCGCGCCTGCTGCAGCCGTTTGCTGACTTCCGGTGCCTGCTGCAGCTGCACGCGCACGCGCAGCTCGCGCTCGCGCAGCGATTGCAGGTCGTCCTGTGCGGCGATCATCGGCTGGGTGAACCAGGGGTGCACCAGTACCAGGTAGGCTACGCCCAGCACCAGCAGCAGCAGGCCCAAGGCGATCCAGCGGTCGCGCTTAACGCTGCGTGGCATCGGCGGCCTCCTTCGCACCCGGGCCCGCCAGCTCGGCGGTGATGGTGAAGCGATCGACATTGCGGCCGGCATCGCTTTGCAGCACGCCGGTCAGCGAGGGCGTGCGCCACAGCGACGAGCCTTCCAGGCGCCGCACCAGCGAGGAGGCTTCGTTGCTCAAGCCGATCAATTGCAATTGCCCACCTTCGACCGAGAATTTTTCCAGATAGGTGCCGCCCGGCAGACGCCGGCTCAGCTCGTCCCAGATCTCCACCGAGGTGGGGCGCGTGGCACGTTGTTGCTGGAAGAAGTTGGCGCCTTCGACCAGGTCCATCAGTTGCTGGCGTTCGGCGGCCACCTGGCGCGCGCGCGCGGCATTGGCCTGCACCTTGGCGCGCAGGTCGTCGGCGGCCTGGCGGCGATTGTCCAGCAGCAGCCAACCGGCCACTGCCAGCAGCAGCACGGCGGTGGCGGCAAGCAACAGGTTCCAGCGCTGCATCGGGTCGCTGCGGCGCAGGCGACGTGCCGGCGGCAGCAGGTTCACGCCCAGCGGCGCGCCCTGCGCATCGGCCACGTCGATGCCGGACAGCGCCGTGGCCCAGGCATCGGGCACACCGGCCGGACCATCGATCATGCGCCGTGGCACCACCACCAGTTCGACATCGAGCTGGCCGTCTTCGCGCACCTCGAGCACGCGTGCATCGAAATACACCTGGTCGGCGGTAAACGGGGTTTGCCGGTCGATCTCGAAGCGCGCCACATCCTGCAGCCGCGCCGCGGCGGCGGCCGGCAGGCGCAAGGGCCGCCGCAACGTGTGCGTGGCCGGCAACAGCCAGTGGCGCGGCAAGCCGTCCAATGCGCTCGGCAGCACCGCATTGACTTCCTGCGGCTGCAGCGGCCACGGCAGGCTGGCGATCGCCTCGCGGCTGTGATCGCGCTGGCGCACCACCTGCAAGGTCTCCCCGTCCAGCTGCAACAGCAGGCGCGCCTGCGACAGGCCCAGCTGCCATTGCCAGCGCTGCGGCAACCATGCCAGCAGCGATTGCTGCCACCAACGCCAGAAGCCTCCGGCGCCCGGCATGGCGCGTACGCCGATACGGCCCAAGGTGTCCCGCCATGCGGTCATTGCACTGCTGCTCCCTCTTCCCAACGCAACACGGTGTAGGCCGATCCCGGCAAGGCAGACGCGCTGGTGGACACCACCGCGCGCAATACGGCCTCGCGTCCCTGACTCAGTCGCGCCCGGCTCTCGATACTATAAGTGTCCGAGCCACCGACCGTCGCGTCACTGCCCGGCAAACCCGGCGGCGCGTCACGCTGGGCCAGCAGCTGCCGTGCGTCCAGGCCCATCGCGGTCAACACCGGACCAGGTGCAAAGCGCGCTTCCGGCCGCGAACGGCCGCTGTGCAAGGTGATGTTGGGCAACAGCTTGCGATACAGCTCGCTGTCCATGCCCAACACCAGCCGCAGTTCGCCCAGGGTTTCGAACGGGCTGTCCTTGGCGCCGTATGGGAGGCCGGCATCGGCGTAATCGCGGTCTTCCGCGCCGCCACCGGGCTGGCTCAACGAGTCGCCATCGCGCCAATCGACGATGGCGCCGGCAATGCGCGTGTCGCGGCCCTGTTCACCGCCGACTGCACGCACCAACCCGGCCAGCAGCGCCGGCTCGGCCATGTTCAGATCCACCTTGCCACTTTCATCGGTGATGCGGATCTCCACCGTGGCATCGTCCATCTGCCAGCGATAGCGCCGGCCATCGGCGCGCCAGCGTGTCTGGAGATCGGCGCTGCGCAAGCGAAACAAGGCGTATTCCAGGCCGGCACGTGCGTATTCCTGCGCCTGCGTGCCATTGCGCAGCATGCTGCCCTGCAGCGCCTCCACGCGCGCGCTCAACGCGAATGCGCCGATCATCGCGGTGAGCAAGGCGATCAACCACAACACCAGCACCAGCGCGGCCCCGCGCGCCCGGCTCATTGTCCTGCCCCCGGGTTGCTGGATTGCGGCAGGGCCACCACCACCGGCGGCCAGGGCGCATCTTCGCTGCGGATGTCGATGCGCACCAGCAGCGGCAGGCGGTCGTGCCATTCCCACTGCGGCAACCATGCGCTCAGGCGGCCGTTCTGCGGGTCCATGCCGCGATAGCGAAAGCTGACCTGCTGCACGCCGTCGGCCAGCGTCTCCGGCGGCAAGGCGGTGCCTTCCTCGATCGACTTGCCCGATTGCAGCATGGTCAGCGCAATCTGCAGGCGGCGTTGCTCGCCCTCGCCAGCCACCGACAGGTCGTGCAGATACGGGCCGCCACGGCCCAGGTAATCCGGCACGTCGGCAGCAAAGCGCATGCGCTGCGGCTCGCCGACGAACAGCATCGGTTGCTGGCTCTGCGGATCGATGCCCATGGCCAACGGCAAAGCGGCCGCCAGCCGCTGGCGCAGGAACTGTTCCACTGCACGCATGCGCTCGCTACGTTGGGCGATGGCCTCGCCGCGCTGGCTCACCGCACTGGCAGAGCGCAAGGTGGCAAACGCCAGCGCCAGCCCGCCGACCAGCAGCATGGTGGCCAGCAGCACCTCGATCAGGGTGAAGCCGGCGCTGCGCGAACGGGTCATCGCGCCCCCTCCTGCGCGGTGGCCGTCACCAGCCGCAAACTGCGCCATTGCAGCATCTGGTTGGCCGCCTCGCCCCACCGCACCACCAGGGTGAGTTGCAGCAACGTGGACCCGCCAGGGGCCACCGGTGCCTGCGGGTTGCGCCGCGGTTCGTCGTACGGGCGCACCTCCATGGACCAACGGAAATGCCCGTTTTCGAAACTGCCCTGCTGCTGCCCGGGCAGCAACGGCTTCTCCACGCCCTGCACGGCCAGCAGCGATTGCGCGTGCAGCGCCGCGCGCGTGCCTTCGTCGGCTGCACGCACCTGGCGTGCGGCACCGGACAACGATCCCAGCAGCAGGGTCAGCGCCAGGGCGAGCAGCGCGAAGGCGACGATCACCTCGATCAGGGAGTAGCCGCGTTGCCGCTTCATGGCACCGGCGTCCGCAATGGGCCCGAACGTACCTCGCCGGTGATCCAGCCCACGTCCACGCGCCAGCGCGCGTCCTTGACCTGCAGATCGATACGGCCGCCCGTAGAGGCGCCATCGGGGAAGAACTGGATGGCGCCTTGATCTTCCCGCGACTGCACTTGGCGCGCGCCGGTGAAGCGCACCTGCAGCGAGGACGGCAGATCGCCGTGATGGCCGCCGGGCGCTTCCCAGCGGCGCTGCAACGGGTCGATCAGGAACCGCTGCGGGGTGCCGGTGGCGATGGCCTGGGTGCGGGTGTAGCGCAACTGCGAGGCAATCGCCTTGCCGGCGGTGCGCAGGCGCATGCCGTCGATGCCGCCGTTCAAGGCAGCGGCCGCCAGCACGCCGGCCATGGCGATCAGCGCGATCACCAGCAGCATTTCCAGCAGCGAAGTACCACGCACGCCTCCGCCGCCAGGGCCGAACACGGCGGACGGGCAACGCAACGGCGGAGGCGCAACGCGCATGACCTGAAACTTATTGGTACTTGATGTCCGCGTCGTAACTGCTGCCACCGGGGCGGCCGTCCTTGCCCAGGCTCATCAGGTCGAATGGCTGGCCATCGCCGGGGACGCGGTATTCGATGGTGTGGCCCCACGGGTCGTTCAGTTCGGCCGGTTTGGCGTACGGCCCCAGCCAGCCGCTGCTGCCGCCGGGCTGGGTGACCAGGTCGTCGAGCTTGCCGGGCAGCTTGCCGGTGTCGAGCTGGAAATTCTCGATCTTGCCGGCCAGGGTCTGGATCTGCGATTTGGCCAGGTTGGCCTTGCCGCGATCGGCGCCGCCCAGCACGCGGCTACCGACCAGGGTGAGCACCGCGCCGATCAGCACGATGACGATGATGATTTCCAGCAGGCTCATGCCGGCCTGGCCTGCGCGCGACGGACTGCGAGTGATGGAACGCTTACTCATGAACGATTTCCTTGCATGTCGATGAAGGATGCCGACACCCACTGAAGACCGGGCGGGCAGTGCAATGGTTCCCGCCGGTTGCCCGGCAGTGGCCGAAAACAGGTGTCGAAACTGCCGGGCCAGCCGCGCCTAGCCGATCGCATTGGTGAGGTCATACAGCGGCACCAGCACCGAAATGATGACAAGCCCCACCACCGAGGCCAGCACCAGGGTAATCAAGGGCACCAGCGCCGCCAATGCACGGTCGATGGCCTGTGCGGTTTCCAGCTCGAAGGTGTCGGCCGTCTTCAGCAGCATGGTGTCCAGGGCACCGGATTCTTCGCCCACCTGGATCATCTGCAACGCCAGCCGCGGGAACCGCTTGCCGCGCGCCAGCGACATCGACAGGCCATGGCCGTTCTTGACGTCGTCGGCAGCGGCGGACACGTCCTCGACCAGCGCGGTATTGGACATCACGTTGCGCGCGATGCCGATCGCCGCCAGCAGCGGCACGCCGTTGCGCAACAAGGTGCCCAGCGTGCGCGTGAGCCTTGCGGTTTCCAGCCGCGCGATCAGGCTGCCGATCACCTTCTGCCGCAACAGCCAGTGATCCAATGCCGCACGGAATGCCGCGTTGCGTCGCTTGCGATCCAGCCACGCTCCCAGCACGCCCGGCACCACCACCAGCACGATCCACCAGTCGCGCACCAGCAGGCCCACGCTCAGCACCGCCTGGGTAAACCACGGCAGGGCGACATCCAGGCTTTCGTACATCTGCGCAAACTGCGGCACCACGTAGCCGAGCAGGAACAACAGCGCACAGCCCACCACCGCCAGCAGGATCGCCGGGTAGATCAGCGCATTGATGACCTTGCCCTTGAGCGCGCGGCTACGCTCCAGGTAGTCGGCCAGCCGTTGCAAGGTGTCCTGCATGCTGCCACCGGCCTCGCCGGCGCGCACCATGTTGATGTACAGCTTGGAAAACAACCCATGCTGGCGCTCCAGTGCCGAGGACAGCGGCGCGCCACCGCGCACGGTGTCGCGTATGTCGCCAATCACGCGCCGGCTTTTGTCGTCTTCGGGCAGATCCATCAGGATCGACAGGGCGCGATCCAGCGGCTGCCCGGCACCGATCAGGGTGGACAGCTGCTGGGTGAACTGCACCAGTGCCGCGTTGTCGAAGGGCTTCTTGCGCAGCAGCATGCGCAACGACGGCGAATCGCTTTCGCCGGTGGCCAGGCGCGTTTCCACCGGCAGATGGCCTTGCTCCTGCAGACGCAGCGCCACCTCGGCATCGCTGGCCGCTTCCATCTGGCCGTCGAGCATTTCGCCGTGGGCGTCGAGCGCTTTGTAGCGGTAGAGGGGCATCAGGCTGGACGGCCGGGATTCGGGATTCGGGAATCGGGAATCGGGAAAAGCAGGATCCTGCGCTGCGTTGGCGCCACCGGGCGCAGCTTTGCGCGTGCGCGACGCGTTGCCGGGACATTGCCCTGCTTATCTTCCGATCCCGAGCATCCCATGCTCACTATTGCCCCATTGACGCTCACGCATCCTCCGTGACGCGCAATACTTCCTCGATGGTGGTTTCGCCGCGCAAGGCCTTGGACAGGCCTTCTTCGTACATGGTGCGCATGCCGGCCTGGCGCGCCAGTTGTTCGATCTCGCCCATGCCGGCGCGGCGCATCACCGCGCGCCGCAGCTCGTCGTTCATCACCAGGAATTCGACGATGGTGGTGCGTCCCAGGTACCCGGTCGGCGCCGCCGCCGAGGGACGCGGACGATACAGGAAGATCTCGCCATCGGGCTGCAGGCGACGCAGGTTGAAGCGTTCGATCTCCTCCGGCGATGCGGCATAGCGTTCGGCGTTGGCCAGATCGAGCTTGCGCACCAGGCGCTGCGCCAGGATGCCGTTGATGGTGGAGGTGAGCAGGTAATCCTCCACTCCCATGTCCAGCAGGCGGGTGATGCCGCCGGCGGCGTTGTTGGTGTGCAACGTGGACAGCACCAGGTGGCCGGTAAGCGCGGACTGGATCGCGATCCGCGCGGTTTCCAGGTCGCGCATTTCGCCGATCATGATGATGTCCGGGTCCTGCCGCACGATGCTGCGCAAGGCGTTGGCGAAATCCAGCCCGATCTGCGGCTTGGCCTGGATCTGGTTGATGCCTTCGATCTGGTATTCCACCGGGTCTTCGACGGTGATGATCTTGACGTCGGCGGTGTTGAGCTGGCTCAGCGCGGTGTACAGCGTAGTGGTCTTGCCCGAGCCGGTGGGGCCGGTGACCAGCATGATGCCGTGCGGTTGCTCCAGCACCTTGCGGAACTGCGGCAGGAATTCTTCGGTGAAGCCGAGCTTGTAGAAGTCGAACACCACCGTTTCACGGTCCAGCAGGCGCATCACCACGCTTTCGCCATGCGCGGTGGGCACGGTGCTCACGCGCAGGTCCAGTTCCTTGCCCTGCACGCGCAGCATGATGCGTCCATCCTGCGGCAGGCGGCGCTCGGCGATGTTGAGCTTGGCCATGATCTTGATGCGACTGATGACCGCCGCAGTGAGCTTGGCGGGCGGGCTTTCGCCTTCCACCAGCACGCCGTCCACGCGGTAGCGCACCTTGAGCCGGCTTTCGAACGGTTCGATATGGATGTCGGAGGCGCGCAGTTCCACCGCGTGCTGGATCACCAGGTTCACCAGCCGGATCACCGGTGCTTCGGAGGCCAGGTCGCGCAAGGCTTCGATATCGTCGCTGCTGTTGGCATCGCCGTCGGCGGTTTCGACGATGGTGCCCATCGCACTGCGGCCCTGGCCATACCAGCGCTCGATCAGATCGTCGATTTCCGAGCGCAGGCCAACCTGCAGCGACAACGCGCAGCCGGTGGCAAGACGGACCGCATCGATGGCGTAATCGTCGTACGGGTCGGCGATCCACAGCTCCAGCCGGCCATCGCGCTCACCCACCGGACACAGATGGAATTGCTTGAGGAAGCGCAGCGACAGTCCCTGCACGTCGGGCAGCATTTCCGGTGGGGTATCTCCCAGTTGGCGCGCGTCCACCAACGGCAGGCCAAGCACGTCGGCGCAGGTTTCGGCATGATCGCGCTCGGACACCAGGCCCAGGCGGCCGAGCAGGGCCAGCAAGCCCATGCCCGATTCGGCCTGCAGCTGCCGCGCGCGCAGCAAATCGGTGTCCTTCAGACGACGGCGTTCAAGCAATGCGTCGACGATGCGCGCCTGGGCATTTCGATGCTCGATTGGATCGACGGCAACCGCGTTCACACTCGTCTCCACTGGTCCGGCGCCGACTGTAGCAGTTTGCCGCGGCGATCAACCGTACGCCTCTGAATCACCCTGAAAAACGATGCCCCCGGTGATTGGCCGGGGGCATCGGTCACACTATTGCCTGCACTTACTGTCGTGCGACGAGCGTCAGCTTCGCGTAGTCTGCCGCGCCGACCAACTTGATGTAGTAAGTCCCGGCCTTGGGCGCCGTGAAACGCACGGTTTCGCTGTTGCCCGGACGCGTGGACTTGGCATCGAAGCGGGTGGCGCTGGGTTCGGCTTCGTGACTGACATAGACCGACACATCGCCGGTACCGCCGTAGGTCATGAAGCTCAGCACTGCACCGGCCTTGGCGTCAAAGCTGTACAGCGTGGTGCTGGCCTCGGCGCCGCTCAGGCCGGCCAGCGGCACTTTATTGGTCAGCGCGATGGCGGTCGGTGCGCAGTTCTCGGTCGCCGGATCGCAGGGTGCTTCCAGCACCGCTTCCAGTGCGGCCTTGGCGTCGACGATGCCGCTGCCGATGGGGTGCTGGCCGGCGGAGTCACCGGGAAACGGCGGCTGGTCTGCTTGAGCAGGGTTTCCACTTGCCGCCGGGGTCAACGCGCCCTCGCCCAGACCGATGGCCGCACTCTGCACCAGGGCCACGACGCCGGCCACGTGGGGGGAGGCCATCGAGGTACCCGCCATTCCCATGTAACTGTACGAACCGGAGGTCGGCGTGGTGCTGCCGGTGTAGCCGGCCTGCCAGACATAGCCGCCCGGGTTGCCGTCCACGCTGCCGCCGCCACCCGGGCCGGCCAGGTCCACCTTGCTGCCGTAGTTGGAGTAGTAGGCGATGCCGCCAGTGATGCGCGTGGCACCGACGGTGATGGTGTTGCTGCAGCTGGCCGGCGAATGGTTGGCCGCATCGTCGCCATCGTTGCCGGCCGCCACCACCACGGTGGTACCACGCGACACCGCGCCATTGATCGCCAGCTGGGTGGCCGAATCGCAGGCACCGCCGCCGCCCAGGCTCATGTTGATGACCTCGGCCGGATTGGCATTGGCGGGG
This sequence comes from Xanthomonas cucurbitae, assembly GCF_002939885.1. GTDB lineage: Bacteria > Pseudomonadota > Gammaproteobacteria > Xanthomonadales > Xanthomonadaceae > Xanthomonas > Xanthomonas cucurbitae. The sequence goes on along the minus strand of NZ_MDED01000004.1, from coordinate 83,661 downwards.
ACGCCTTCGACCGTACCGCCGGAGGCCCACACGATCGCATCGGCGATGTCGGAGGTGTAACCGCCGCAGCGGCCGAGCACGCGCACCGGCAGCACGGTCGCCCCGGGCGCCACGCCGGCCATGCCGACGCCGTTGTTGGTCGCTTCGGCCACGGTGCCCGCCACATGGGTGCCGTGCCAGGAGCTTTCCGTCGCCACCGAACCGGCGTAGCAGACGTTGTCGGCTTCTTCCCAGTCGCCGTAGTCCAGTGCGCCCGGCACGCGCGCATCGGTCGGGCGACGCGAGACTTCGGCATCGCTGATGAAGTCATACCCCTGCAGCAGATTGCCGGCAAAATCCGGATGACCCGGCAGGATGCCGGTGTCCAGCACTGCCACCACCACGCCGGCGCCCCGCGACAGATCCCATGCCGCCGGTGCGTTGATGCCACCGGTGGGATTGCTCAGGTGCCACTGGTATTGCGCGTACAGCGGGTCGTTGGGAACCAGCTGCGGACTCACATTGGTGGCGGCGCTCTGCTTGATGTCCACCGGACGCAGCATGCGGTCGATCTGCACATCGGCGACCGAGGGGTCCTGCTTCAGCTCGGCCACCACCTTGTCCACCTACGCGGCGGTCAGGGTGCTGGACAGCTTGACGAGGTCCGAGCCGATGCCCAGCTTGCGCACATAGGTCGCCTTGGCGGCGGCACTGCTGCGTGCGCCGCTGCTGGCGCCAACCCGGCCCACCGCAGCCTGCACCGCACCCAGCTTGCTGCTGCGATCGGTCGCAGCAGCGGTATTTTCCTTGTAGCGCACGATCAGGCGGCTACTGAAGGCAGCGCCGGTCGGGGCGGCCTGACTCGGTTCCTTGACCAGCACGGTGGGTGCGGCGGCCAGGGTGCCGGAGGCACCCAACGCCAGCATCAACATGGCGCCGGTCAGCGGGGTAAGGCGGAACGTCTTGTCGGTCACGGTGAAGTCCTCTTCGTGTTTTTTCGTCAATCAGGTTTGGAGCAGCGTCGAAGGCGCAGCACGGCCGCCGCGCGGCCCGCTGGGTCTTGTCGATCGCTCCTGATACGGCCGTCCCTGCATGCGGATCCGTTGGCTGGCCTAGCCACGGTCCCTGCCCGCCCCCTCAGGCCCTGCCCTGCCGCGACGGCGCGCTGCCGCGCCGTCGCGTTGATGCAACCGCACTTACCAACCGAAACCGGCACCCACGCCGATGGAACGGTCGTCGCCGCTGAGCGCGCCGCCCACCGTCAGGGTGGCGCGCGGGCTGATCGCCCGCTGGTAGCCCACCGACAGCGCCGATTCGCCGTTCTGGAAACCCACGCCGGCACCGACACGGTTCTGCGAGGCGATACCCGCCACGCTGGCGGACATGTTCAACATCGCCGAGCCCATCGCACCCTGGCGGTCCAGACGCCGGTTCTGCCGACGCAGACGGTCTTCCAGATCACCCCGGTAGCTCTGGAAGCTGTCGGCCATCGCGTTGTAGCGGCTGTCGGTGTAGCTGTTGGCCGCCGCCACGCCACTGTCCAGCTGGCCCTTGTTGACCGCATCGGTGGCGCGCGTGCCGGCGGCCACGTTGACCACCTGCCGCTCGCCGCCCACGCTGCCCACCGACACCGTGTTGGCGCGGTCGGCGACCGAACCCTGGCCCAGCGCCACTGCGCCTTGCGCGGTGACCCGTGCACCCTGGCCAATGGCCGTTCCCGACGCCGCGGTGACCTGGGCGCCTTCGCCCATCGCCACCGCATTGGTCGCCGCGGCGGCGATCTGCGTGTTGGCGCCCACTGCGGTGCTGCCGTCGGCATCGACACGCGCATTGCTGCCGATCGCGGTGTCGTCGGCGCCGTGTGCATACGCGCTGCCGCCGATGGCCGTGCCGGTAACGTGGTTGGCCACTGCAGCAGTCCCCACCGTTGTGGACGTCGCCGCTGGGGTGATGCCGCCGACCGCCGCTGCGGTCGGCGTACCATGCAAGCTGGAGGTTGCACCGCTCACGTTGCTTGCTGCAACGGCACTGGCGGCCGGCGTCGAGACAAGCGCCGTCTCGCTGGCGACGGAGGTCGGCGCTGCCGCAACCGTCGCATCGGCAGCGCTGCCAACACCTGTGCCGCCTCCTGTTGCGCTCATCCGCGTGTCTGCAGTGCGCGCCGCAGATACCCGCGAGACCGTTGCCCTCCCCGCACGCGCATCCAGTTCGCTGACCTTGCTGTCCAGTGCCGTCAATGCCGCGCCGACGTTGCTGTAACTGCTGCCTTGAATCACATAGGTCGGTGCCACGAACACACCCTGCGCACCGATCGCTGCACCACCGCCGAGGAAGCTGGCCGTGTTGCTCAACGACTGGAACAGCTGGCCGCCATTGATCGCATCGGTACTGCTGCCTGCAATCGCGCCGGTGCCCACGTTGACGATGCGCCGCGTCGCCGGACCGCCACGACCATTGCCATTCCCCACCGACACTACATTGGCTTCGCCGCTGCGCGCGCCGGAACCCAGTGCCACCGAGTCCGCACCGCTGGCGCCGGAGTTGGCACCCAGTGCGAGCGCATTGCGCGCGCCCTCCCGGGTGAAGGCGTTATAGCCCATCGCCATACTGTTGTTGCCGAGCGCCCGCGCCTGCACACCCAATGCCACCGCCGCACTACCCACTTCACCAACGAACACACCAACGCTGGCATTGCGTCCGATCGCGATCGCGTCGGGCGCATCAGCCTTGGCATTGGTTCCCAAAGCGATGGTATCGCCGTAGATGATCGAGGTATCGGCGCCACTGCCGATGGCGATGCTTCGGTTGGAAATGGCACGTGCGTCATAACCAATGGCAATCGCCTCTGCCGCCTGTGCCGACGACGATGCACCCAGCGACACAGCGCGTGGTCCGAACGCGCCGGCGCTATGCCCGATGGCCACCGCATCGACGTTATTGTCGTTGCTGAACACATTGGCGTTGTAGCCTAACGCAATGGCGTAGTCGGCACCGCTTCGCGCGCCTGCGCCGATCGCCACGCCACCAAGACCGGAGCTGCTCGAATTGAAGAGCGTGTTGCTGATCAGCGAGAAACCACCGATGGTGACGCTGCGGTCCCCCACGGCAGCTGCACCACTACCCACCGCAATGCTGCTCTCGCCATTGCCAAGCGCCGCGAATCCCACGGCGGTGGCCAGCCTGCCGGTGGTCACCGCATTGGATCCCAACGCCGAAGAGCCCGCGCCATGCGCCGCCGAAAAGCTGCCCAGTGCGCTGTTGGTGTCTTCCAGCGCCTGCGCGGCGAAGCCGACCGCCGTGGACTGCGCGCCGCGCGCCGACGCACCGGTGCCGACAGCGGTGGCGAATGTCTGCATGGCCTGCGCGCCGCCACCCAACGCCACCGCGCCACGCCCCTGCGCGCTCGTGGCCTGTTCCTGTTCGCCCACGATGAAGCCGTTCTCGTCCAACAACGGGACGCTGGCAACGCCGCCCAGTGCCACTGCCGACACATCGGAAGCGCTGGCGTTGCGCCCCACTGCCACGGTGTCGCGGCCGATTGCCGCACTGCCGGAGCCCAACGCATTGGCGCCGTTGCCCAGTGCATTGCTGGCGCTACCGAGGGCGATGGCATTGCTGCCTTCGGCAAACGCGCCTGTCTCATCGGTATCGGACTTGGCCAGTGCCAGATGGTGGTCCAGACGCGTGGCGAGGGCGCCAACACGATCGAGCTGCGCCAGATTCACCGCATCGGTGGCCTCGGTCCCGGCCGCAACGCTGGTGATCTGCCGGGTCAGCCCGGCCTGCACGTTGCCCACCGACACCGCGTTGCTGCGATCGGCGTACGACGACGCCCCCAGTGCGACGGCGTTGGACGGGGAGCGACCCCATGCATCGTCGACCTGATTGCTCACCCGCGCGCCATAACCGATCGCCAGCGCATCGACGCCATTGGTTTGCGCATCCGCGCCGATGGCGATGTTGTTGCCGTTGACCCACGAGGTCGCGGCACGCGCGCCCAGCGCAATGCTGTTCTCGGCGAAGGTGATGCTCTCCTGGCCGATCGACACGCTGCCATCGCCCGCCGCCAATGCAATGCCCCCCAGGGCCACGGTGCGCGGCGCAAAGCTTGCCGCGGAATGGCCGATTGCAATCGCATCGGTGTTGCCCGGCAGATTGGGGAAAACGGTGGAGTTGTAGCCAATGGCAATGGCGTAATCGGACTGGCTCTGCGCACCGGCACCCAGCGCGATACCGCCAAGTCCTGTCGCTGCACTGATCGATCCCTGGGTGCTTCTGCTGGTACCGCCGATCGCCACGCTCTCGGCACCGCTGGCGAGCGAACCGTCGCCCATTGCCACTGTGCTGATGCCGGTGCCGCGTGCACCGAAGCCCACCGCCGTAGCGAAATCGCTACTTGCATTGGCGGTGTAGCCCAGCGCGGCGCCACCGAAGCCGGACACCTGCGACAAGCCACCCACCGCCGTGGCGGCGTCCTGAGCGGTGCGCGCGTGGTAGCCCAGTGCCGTGCTCTGGATGCCGCTGGCAATGGTGCCAGTCCCCACCGCAGTGGTCAGCGGATCGACGGCCTTCGCGCCGCCACCGATGGCGGTGGAGGAAGTCCCGGTGGCCTCGGTGGCTTGCTCGCTGCTGCCGATGACGAAACCAAACGCGTCGTAGTCGAACACCGTCGCCACCCCCCCCACCGCAACGGCGGAAGTGCCGACGGCGACCGCATTGCGCCCCACGGCGGTCGCATCGCGTTTCAGCGCCAGGCTGCCGGCTCCCAACGCACTGGCACCATCGGCCAGCGCGTTACTCGCGGCACCCAACGCGATGGCGTCGCGCCCATCCACAAAGGGAGGCACTTCGTCTTCCTCCACCGCTGCTGCCGTCATCTTGGCGGCGGTTGTCTGCACGGCTGTACTGGCGAGCGCATTGACGCCGGTCATGGTCGCTGCCACGGGCGCAACGCAGGTCTGCCGACCATCGATGACCGTGCAGCGTTCGGCGGCAGTGTGTTCCTCAGCCGATCCAGTTGCCGGAATAACCCCGCCGGCAAGGATGATGCAGATGGCTAGCGCAAGGCCGTTGCCTGCTTTGGCTTCAGCCCATCCCTGGAAATTTGAAAGGATTGGATAGCACTTCACCGTAGCCGCGGAAAGATCTCCCCCGGCATGCCTGATGTTTTTCATTAACGAATTACTCCCCATTATGGTCTGGCGTATGAAAACCGACCACCATGCACCGCTGCGGCGCATGGTCCCCCTGAGGTTTTATAGAGCACAGCAACTCCCGTTCGCGCGTATTTACAGGCGAAAAGAAGCGATCTTGAGCAGTCAGCAGGATTACGACGTTTGCAGATATGCAGCGCGTGATGAATCTATTAAAAATCCGAATGACTAAATGCGAACCGTGTCACGCTGATGAAAAAAGAGGCATCCACACCAAATAAATCTCATTTTTGCAGTTACCTGGAGCAACCTTTATTGACGATTCGATACATAGTTTCGAATGCGGACCAAGGCAACCACGTGACTCAACAAAACAGCATTCCCTAGCAGCCGGCAACAACGCTGCTACGGAATGCGCAAGGCGATTCCCGCGCACCGTGCCCTGCAATTGATCTCGCGGGCATGAGGCGATCGTCAGCAGTGCAAGCGACCGCCCTGCCGCCTGTCATGCATCCCAAGCAACACCCGTCGTTGACCAGTGCTGCACAGCAGGCATTGCGTGCACTGGCCGGACCAAGCGTGTGGTTCTGGCGCGCGACAATGTGCTTTCCATTCACCGCAACGGGCATGCCGCGCGCCAAATGCAAACGGCCGTGTGCATCGCTGCACACGGCCGTTTGCAAGAAACGCATGGCGCACTCAACGCATGCGGCTCAACCGCACCAGACGCGCGCGTTACGGAACATCCGCAGCCAGGGCGACTGCTCGCCCCACTGTGCGGGATGCCAACTCAGGTTCACCGTGCGCGGGGTGCGCTCGGGATGCGGCATCAGGATGGTGACGCGGCCATCGGTGCTGGTCAGGCCGGTGATGCCGTCCGGCGAGCCGTTCGGATTGAGCGGGTAACGCGCGGCCACCGCGCCATCGCCATCGATATAGCGCAGCGCCACGCGTGCGGCGGCCTGGTCCACGGCGCTGTCGAACTCCGCGCGGCCTTCGCCGTGCGCCACCGCCACCGGGATCCGCGAACCCGCCATGCCGCGCAGGAAGATCGACGGCGACTCCACCACTTCCAGCAACGCGGTGCGCGCTTCGAACTGCTCGCTACGGTTACGCAGAAAACGGGGCCAGTGCTCGGCACCGGGAATGATGTCCTTGAGCTGGCTGAGCATCTGGCAGCCGTTGCACACACCCAGCGCGAACGTATCGCTGCGCGCAAAGAACGCGGCAAAGGCCTCGCGCAGGGCCGCGCGTTCCAGGATCGAGGTGGCCCAGCCGCGGCCGGCCCCCAGCACGTCGCCGTAGCTGAAACCGCCGCAGGCGGCGAAGCCGGAAAACTGCACCAGATCCACGCGCCCTTCGATCAGGTCGCTCATGTGCACGTCGAACGCGCGGAAACCGGCACGCTCGAAGTTGTAGGCCATTTCGATCTGCCCGTTGACGCCCTGCTCGCGCAGGATCGCCACCTTGGGCCGCGCGCCGGTGGCCACGAACGGCGCGGCCACGTCTTCGGACGGGTCGAAGCACAGCGTCGGCCGCAGCCCGGGCGCCTGGAAGTCGCGTGCCAGGGCACGCTCTTCGTCGGCGCTGTCGGGGTTGTCACGCAACGTCTGCATGGCGTGGGTCACCGACCACCAGGCATCGAACAGCGCTTCCCAGCGCCATTCGGCCAACACCCGGCCCTGCGCGCTGACCCGCACGCGCGGCGTGCCGGTGGGGCGCGCGATACGCTGCGCGCATTCGGTCAGCGCATGCCGCTCGACCAGATCGGCGAACGCGGCGCGATCCTCGCTGGCGATCTGCACCACTGCACCCAGTTCTTCGTTGAACAGGCTGCGGAACGCATCATCGCCCCAGGCATCCAGGGTAATGTCCAGGCCCTGGCGCGAGGCGAACGCCATCTCGCACAGCGCCGCGAACGCACCGCCGTCGCTACGGTCGTGATAGGCCAGCAGCAGCCCGCTCTGGCGTGCATCGCGGATCAGCTCGAAGAAGCTGCGCAGTCGCTGCGCATCGTCCAGATCCGGCACCTCACCGCCGAAGGCCGGCAGCGCCGAATCGTCGGCATACACCTGCGCCAGCACCGACCCACCCAGACGCTGCTTGCCGCCACCGAGCCCGATCAACCACAGCTCGCTTTGTTCATCGTTGCGCAGCAACGGCGTCAGCTGGGCGCGCACATCGCTCACCGGCGCAAAGGCACTGATGATTAGCGAGACCGGAGAAACGCTTTTCAGCGTTTCTCCGGGAATTGGGAATTGGGAATCGGGAATGGTGGAAGCGGAGGGCTGCGGCGTTTTGCCATTCCCGATTCCCGATTCCCCATTCCCGGCAACCCACTGCGCCTGCATCGACAGCGAATCCTTGCCCACCGGGATGCTCAACTCCAGCGCCGGGCACAACTCCATGCCCACTGCGCGCACCGCGTCGTACAGCAGCGCGTCTTCGCCGGCATGACCGGCGGCGGCCATCCAGTTGGCCGAGAGCTTGATGCTGGCCAGGGTCTGCACCGGTGCCGCGCACAGGTTGGTGATCGCCTCGCCCACCGCCATGCGCGCCGAGGCGGCAGCGTTCAACAGCGCCAGCGGGGCGCGCTCGCCGATCGACATCGCCTCGCCTTCGAAGGTGTCGAAACCGGCCAGGGTGATGGCGCAATCGGCCAGCGGCAGCTGCCACGGCCCAATCATCTGTTCGCGTGCGGTCAGCCCGCCCACGCTGCGGTCGCCGATGGTGACCAGAAAACTCTTGGACGCCACGGTGGGATGCGCCAGCACGCGCAGACCCGCCTGCTGCAGGTCCAGCCCGGCGGTCTGCAGCGCCGGCCACTGCGGCGCGGCCGGCCGCACCGCATCGCGATGCATCTTCGGCGCCTTGCCGAACAGGACATCCATCGGCAGATTGATCGGGAGCGGGGAATCGGGAGTCGGGAATGGGGAATGGGGAGAAGCGGCTTCGGCAACCGGCAGCACGCCGTTACCATTCCCGATTCCCGATTCCCCATTCCCGGCGTCCAGGACGCCGTAGCCCACCACCAGCCGCTCCTCGGCCGTGGCCACGCCGACGGCGGCGAACGGGCAGCGTTCGCGGGCGCAGATGGCGGCAAATTCGTCCAGGCGCGCCTGCGGCACGCCCAGCACGTAGCGTTCCTGCGATTCGTTGCACCACAGTTCCAGCGGCGACAGCGATGGGTCGTCGGTCAGGACGCGGCCCAGGTCGATGATGCCGCCCACGCTGGAATCGTGCAGCAGTTCGGGGATGGCGTTGGACAGGCCGCCCGCGCCCACGTCGTGGAACCAGCGGATCGGGTTGTCGGTACCCAGCGCCACGCAGCGGTCGATGACCTCCTGGCAGCGGCGCTCCATTTCCGGGTTTTCACGCTGCACGCTGGCAAAATCCAGCGCTTCGGCACTGTCGCCGGCCGCCACCGAACTGGCCGCGCCGCCGCCCAGGCCGATCAGCATCGCCGGGCCACCCAGCACGATCACCGCATCGCCGGGCTGCAGGCGCAGCTTCTCAACCTGGTTGCGATCGATCGCGCCCAGGCCGCCGGCCAGCATGATCGGCTTGTCGTAGGCACGGGTCAGGCCCGGACCTTCGGCAAGCTCGAAACTGCGGAAATACCCGAGCAGGTTCGGGCGGCCGAATTCGTTGTTGAACGCGGCACCGCCGAGCGGGCCGTCGAGCATGATGTCCAGCGCCGGCGCCATGCGCGGGTTCAGCGCGCGCGGCGCTTCCCACGGCTGCGGCAGGGTGGGAATGCGCAGGTGCGAAACCGAAAACCCGGTCAGGCCGGCCTTGGGCTTGCCGCCGCGACCGGTGGCACCCTCGTCGCGGATCTCGCCGCCGGCGCCGGTAGCCGCGCCGGGAAACGGCGCGATCGCGGTCGGGTGGTTATGCGTTTCCACCTTGATCGCAAATGCCGACGGCAGCACCGCTTCGCCGCGGTACTCGCCGCTGACCGGGTCCGGGCGGTAGCGCGCGGCCGGCACGCCTTCCACCACCGCCGCGTTGTCGCTGTAGGCCGACAAGGTGTGCTGCGGGGTCTGCTGGTGGGTGTGCTTGATCATCCGGAACAGCGAGCGCTCCTGCGGCTTGCCGTCGATGGTCCAGCTGGCGTTGAAGATCTTGTGCCGGCAGTGCTCGGAGTTGGCCTGCGCGAACATCATCAGCTCGACATCGGCCGGGTCGCGGCCCAGGGCGGCGAAGCGTTCGCGCAGGTAGTCGATCTCGTCCTGCGCCAGCGCCAGGCCCAGGTCGCGGTTGGCCTGTTCCAGCGCCTCCAGCGGCACGCGTTGCAACTGGCCCGGCTCGGGCACGTTGAACAGGGCTTCGGCCGCAGCGGTCGAGCCCAGCAGCGATTGCGTCATAGGGTCGTGCAGCAGCTTGGCCACGGCGGCCTGCGCGGCCACGTCGGCCGGCCAGCCGGCCAGGTCGATGCGGGTGCCGCGCTCCACGCGCTGGATCGGCTGCCCGGCCCCGCGCACCAGTTCGGTGGCCTTGCTCGACCACGGCGACAGCGTGCCCAGGCGCGGCACGACATAGTGCGAAGACGCATTCTCGTCGCGCGGCGCGGGGTCTGCAGCGGCCTGCAGGATCCGCTGCAAGGTGACCTGATCGGGCGATTGCCCGGCCTCGGCGCGAATGAAGTAGACGTGCCAGGCGCCGGTGATGCGCAGCGCGGGAACGAAGGTTTGCAGGCGGGTTTCGAGCCGAGCGCGGCGGAACGGCGAAAGGGCGGAAGCGCCCTCGAGGACCATCATGTCCGGAGAACCGTGTCAGAAACGTGGCCGATCATTGTAGCGGAGGTTGGCTGGGGCCGGCCGTCCGGCCGGGAATCGGGAATCGGGAAGCGGGAAGCGGGAAGCGGGCAGGCTGGCGTCGGCGGCCAGGGCCAGAACGGCTGGCGCCCCCCTTGGCATCGCACGTATCCGCGAGCCACCAGTGGACGGTTTCCATCCGCAATCCCGCCACCGCAAACCCCGGATCACTGAAACGACGAAGGCCGAAATGCGTCTGCATCCCGGCCTTCGTGATCCCTTTCGCCGCAGTCACACACCCGGATGGCACGCATCGACTGCCAGCCTGGGCGGTGTTTCTTAGCGGCTTCCAACGGCGGTGGTCACGGCGCGCTTTTCCAGCGCTTCACGCAGCTGCGCCGGCGGCAGGTAACCGCCGAGCTGGGTGCCATCCGGCGCAAAGATCGCCGGGGTTCCGTTGACGCCCAGCCGCTGGCCCAGCGTGTACTCCATCGACACCGGGTTCTTGCAGTCCTTGGAGGCCACCGGCTGGCCGGACTTGGCGGCGGTGAGCGCCTGCTTGCGGTCGGCCGCGCACCACACCGCAATCATTTCCTTGTGGTCCTGGCTGCCCAGGCCCATGCGCGGGAACGCCAGGTATTCCACCGCGATGCCCTGCTTGTTGAGCTCGCCGATTTCGCTGTGCAGCTTGCGGCAGTAACCGCATTCCACGTCGGTGAACACGGTGACGGTGTACTTGGGGTTGGCCGGCGCGAACACGATGCGGTCGGCCTTGGGCACCGACTCCAGCTGCTTGCGGCGATACGCCAGCAAACCCGCGCTGGCAGCGAACTGCTTGTTCTGGATGTCGAATGGCTGCGCCTGGATCAGGTAACGCCCATCGTCACTGACGTACAGCACCTGGCCGCCGGCCACCACCTCGCGAAACCCCGGGAACGGCGCAGCGCCGATGTAGTCGGGCTTGAATTCCGGGTCCAGCAACTTGAGCGCCTTGCCCACGCGCTGATCCACGTCCCCGGCCGGGGCGTTGGCAGCGGCGACTGGCTTGGTGGCGGTGCTTGATGCGGGCTGCGAGGATTGCGCGCAGGCAGTGAGGCTGATTGCGCCCAGCAGCGCGACGATGGCAAGACGATACATTCACGCATCCAGTGGTATGGGGTGGCTGGATTCTCGCACAGGGCAGATGAAGCCGCGCGGCGGCAGCGGCGATCGGTTCGCTGGCAGACGGGCCAGTTCATGAGAGGTGCAGGCCGCTCCCCCGGCGTGCGCCTAGCCGCGTGGATGATGCCGGGCGTGCAGCGTCTGCAATTGGGCCCGCGCGACCAGCGTGTAGATCTGGGTGGTCGACAACGTGCTGTGCCCCAGCAGCATCTGCAGCGCGCGCAGGTCCGCGCCGCGGTTGAGCAGATGGGTGGCAAAACTGTGCCGCAGACCATGCGGACTCACCGTGGCCGGGTCGATGCCGGCGAGCGCCGCGTAGCGTTTGACCAGCGCCCAGAACTGCTGACGGCTGGGCGGCCGGCCGACGGCGTCGATGAACAAGGGAACCTGCCCGTCCACGGGGGACACCGGCTTGCCACCGGCCAGCAGCGGACGCGCCTCGCGCAGGTACCGCTCCAGCCAGTGCTGGGATTCTTCGCCCAGCGGCACCAGGCGATCCTTGCTGCCCTTGCCGGTGACGCGCAGCACGCCCTGGCGCAGGTTGACCCCCACCGCCGGCAGCGTGACCAGTTCGCTGACGCGCAGGCCTGCGGCGTACATCAGTTCCAACATGGCGCGGTCGCGCAGCCCCACGGGCACCTGGATGTCGGGCGCCGCCAGCAAGGCGTCGATCTGAGTCTCGGTCAGTGCCTTGGGCAGCGAACGCGGCAGGTGCGGCGGGTCCAGCATCGCGGTCGGGTCGTCGCTGCGGCTCCCGTCGCGCAGCAACAGCCCGTAGAAGGCGCGCAAGGTGGACAACAGCCGGGCATTGCTGCGCGGCGAATAGTGCGCCTGGGTACGCCAGCGCAGGTAGTCGAACAGCGCCGCGCGCTGCATCCCGGCCAGGCCGCCACCGGCCCCGTCGCGCCAGCGCGCCAGCCCTTCCAGATCGCGTCGATAACTGTCCAGGGTCTGCCGCGCCACGCCATTCTCGGCCCAGAAACGGTCCAGGAAACGGGCAATCAGCGCCGCATCGGCCGCCTGCACGGGCGGCAGTTGCCGGGCGAGCTGGCGACGTTCGGAAGGGCTGCTGGCAGGCATCGCCACAGCATAGAACGCGACGCACGGCCGGCGCGAGGCCAGGTTTCGATTGGCGACGCGATATCAAACCTCCGGCCCCGTTGGCTCGCCGCTCCACCAGGCACGCCAGGCCTGGGACAGGGCACTGCCGCAGCGCGGCGTTGCCGTCGCGTTGGCGACCGCTATGCTGCTGGCATGACGTCGCTTCCTGCCCCCTGCACTGCACGCCCACCTGCCCTGCTGGGCTGGCGGGTATTGGCCCTGTGTTACGACTTCTGGCCGGTGCTGGCGCTCTGGATGCTGGTGTCTACCGGGTTCACACTGGGATTCACGCTCGCTGGCCACCCGGCACGCGAAAACATCGCTCCCTTCAGTGGTTGGCAATGGCTGCTGTGGTTGTGCTGCTGGGCCGTGGCAGGCCTCTACGCCACGCTCAGCTGGCACCGCGGCGGACAGACCCTGGGCATGCGCCCGTGGCGGCTGCGATTGCAGGAGCCACGCCCCACCTGGCGACAGGCCTGGACGCGTTATGCGGTGGCCACGCTGTCGCTGGGCCTGGCCGGCGCCGGATTCTGGTGGGCCTGGCTGGATCGCGACCGGCTCACCTGGCACGACCGGGCCAGCAGGACCCGGCTACAGCGCGTTCCCAAGCCCTAGCGGCGACCTGCGCCGCGGTCGCCACACCCCGCGCAATACCTTGACGGCGGCATGTGCAACCGCCACGCATCGCAACCGGCCCGCACCTGCACGGCGCGCGTCAACTACTGCGCCGCCGGAACAACCAGACCGAGATCCCCAGCATCACCATCGGTGGCAGCGCGTAGGCAATGCGGTAATCCAGCTTGAGCGCGCCAGCCATGCGGCCGAAGAACAGCTGCAGCAGCCAGAACCCCAGCGCGAACAAGATGCCCAGGAACAGCCGCTTGCCCAGACCGCCGCTGCGCAGCGAGCCAAACGAGAACGGGATGGCCGCCATGCACAGCGCCAGCACGTTGAGCGGGTAGAACCAGCGGCTCCAGTACTGGTCTTCGTAGTCGCGCGCGTCCAGCCCGTTGCGGCGGCGATATTCGATGCTCTGCTCCAGCTCATGCGCCGAAAGATTACGGGGCTTGGCCAGGCCAGCCGCCAGCGCGGCCGGGCTCAGTTGCGATTGCCAGGCCAGCTCGGGAAAGGTCTCGCGCTGTACCGATCGCTGCTGGAAGGTATCGCGGCGTACCTGGCGCAGGGTCCAGCGGCCTTCGCGATGCTCGGCCACTGCCGCATAGGTCAACTGCTGCACGCGGCCATCGGCGTCCAGGTGATACAGGCGCACGTCGTGCAGATCCAGCGCGGTGCCACCGCCGTCCAGCAGCTTTTCCTCGCCGCTGAGCGCGTTGAGGAAGGTGTCGCCTTCGCGCGCCCACAGGCCGGAATAGCGCGAAGAGGCCATGTTGCTGTTGTAACGGGCGTTGGTCTTGAGCGTATCGGCCTGGTCCTGCGCCCACGGCCCCACGGTCTCGCCGCTGATGACCATGCTGGCGGTCAACAAGGCCATTGCAGCGACCACCGACGCAGACATGCGTTTGCGCGACACGCCCAACGCCCGCAGCGCGGTCAGTTCGGACGTGGCCGCCAGCTGGCCCAGGCCCATCAGCGCACCGATCACCGCAGCGGTGGGAAACAAGGTATAGGCACGGCGCGGCACCGTATAGGCCACGTACGCCACCGCGTGGCCGAAGCTGTAGCTGCCCTGGCCGATGTTCTTGGCCTCGCTGGCGAATGCATTGACCAGGTCCAACCCCAGCAGCACCGACCAGGTCAGCAGCACGGTGAACAGCACTGCACGGCCGACGTACCAATCATGCACCCGCGGCGTCAGCCTCATGCGCGCGCCCTCGGCCGGCGCACGCGGCCATCGCGTGCATACGCCCAGATCGCGACCGCCAGCAACGGCAAGGTCAGCCACCACAGGCCCAGCGCGGCCGGGGTCTTGCCATTGGTGATCCACTGGGTGCCGACGATCATCAGGTTGGTGCCGACCATGTAGGCCAGGAAGGCCAGCATGATCCGGCCATAGCGTTGCTGCCGTGGCGCGCTGCGCGACAGCGGCAGGGTCAGCAGCGCGAACGCCAGCGCCAGCAACGGTGGCGCCAGCCGCTCATGCAGCTGCGCCCGCGCGGCCGGGCGCTGGTCGGACAGGAGTTGCGTGGTCCACATCACCTCCGGGTCGTTGGCATCGCGCGGCCGTGAATGATCGGGCAGGGCCACGTCGTTGCTAGCGAACTTCATCAGGCGGTAGTCCAGGGTGTCGCCGGCCACCGGGCCTTCGATGCGGTAGCCATCTTCCAGCCGCAGGTAGCGGTCGGTCTTGCCTTCGAAGAACATCGCCCCGCGCTGCGCGGTGACCACGTCGATGCGGTCGTCCTTCTGCCGCTGCAGGAACACCTTGCCCAACCCCTTGCCATCGGCGGAGATGCTGGTCAGGTAGACCACGCCGCCGCCGGAGAGCGGGGTGAACTTGCCCGATTCCAGCCCGGCCATCAGCACGCTGCGGTTGGCGTCCTGCAGCATGGTCTCGGCGGTCCGGCTGGCCCAGGGGCCCAGCCACAACGAACACAGCCCGATGATGACCACCACCGGCACCACCAGCATCAGCATGGGGCGCAGCATGCGCCTGGGGCCCACGCCAATGGCGGTAATCACGGCCATTTCTGAATCGCGGTACAGCCGCGCCAGCGCCAGCAGCAGGCCCAGCATCAGCGCCAGCGGCAGGATGATGGGCAGGTAGGCCACGAACTGCAGCCCCACCTGCGACAGCAACAGGCGTGCCGGGATGCGGCCGTCGGCGATATTGCCGAGGATATCCACCAGCACACCGCCGACGCTGACGACCAGCAGCACGATCAAGGTGGCCAGGAAGCTCTGAGTGAAATCGCTAAACAGGTATCGATCGAGCTTCGGCATGGGGTGGGCTTGTTTTAAACTCTCGGATTCGTTCGCGGCGCCGCCAGCCTAACCGGGCCGGCGTAAACAGCCCGCGATTGTACGGATTTGCCTACGGAATCTGATCAATGGCCCTGCAATTCACCCTGAACCAAGACGCGCCGGCAAGCGCTGCCGTCGACTGCATCGTGGTTGGCGTGTTCGCCGACAAGACGCTCTCGCCCGCTGCCCAGGCGCTGGACAGCGCCAGCCAGGGTCGCCTGACGGCCCTGGTGGCACGCGGCGACGTGATTGCCAAGACTGGCAGCACCACCCTGGTTCACGACCTGCCTGGCGTGACCGCCCCGCGCGTCCTGGTGGTGGGGCTGGGCGAAACCGGCAAGTTCGGCGTGGCACCCTATCTCAAGGCCATTGGCGATGCCACCCGCGCGCTGAAGACCGGTGCGGTCGGCACCGCCCTG
The DNA here is from genome assembly GCF_002939885.1 of Xanthomonas cucurbitae. Lineage (GTDB taxonomy): Bacteria > Pseudomonadota > Gammaproteobacteria > Xanthomonadales > Xanthomonadaceae > Xanthomonas > Xanthomonas cucurbitae. Next base: position 68,169 of record NZ_MDED01000004.1, on the reverse strand, counting down.
CTCACCCTGACCGAGCTGCCGGTCAAGGCCCGCGATGCGGCCTGGAACATCCGCCAGGCGGTCGTGGTCAGCGACCATGCTGCCTACCGCTACACCGCCACGTTGGGCAAGAAGAAGGCCGACGACACCGGCCTGACCACCCTGGCCATCGCCGGCGACGACGCCCGTGCACTGGCGGTGGGCATCGCCACCGCCGACGGCGTGGAGTTCGCCCGCGAGCTGGGCAATCTGCCGCCGAACTACTGCACCCCGGCCTACCTGGCCGACACCGCCGCCGCCTTCGCGGGCAAGTATCCCGGCGCCGAGGCCGAGGTGCTGGACGAGGGGCAGATGGAAGCGCTGGGCATGGGTTCGCTGCTGTCGGTGGCGCGCGGTTCGGCCAACCGCCCGCGCCTGATCGTGCTGAAGTGGAACGGCGGCGGCGACGCGCGTCCCTACGTGCTGGTGGGCAAGGGCATCACCTTCGACACCGGCGGCGTCAACCTCAAGACGCAGGGCGGCATCGAGGAAATGAAGTACGACATGTGCGGCGGCGCCAACGTCATCGGCACCTTCGTGGCCACGGTCAAGGCCGAGCTGCCGATCAACCTGGTGGTGGTGGTGCCGGCGGTGGAAAACGCCATCGACGGCAACGCCTACCGCCCGTCGGACGTGATTACCAGCATGTCCGGCAAGACCATCGAAGTCGGCAATACCGACGCCGAAGGCCGCCTGATCCTGTGCGATGCACTGACCTATGCCGAGCGCTTCAACCCCGAGGCGCTGGTGGACGTCGCCACCCTCACCGGTGCCTGCATGGTGGCGCTGGGCCACCAGACCGCCGGCCTGATGAGCAAGCACGACGACCTGGCCAACGAGCTGCTGGCCGCTGGCGAGCAGGTATTCGACCGCGCCTGGCGACTGCCGCTGTGGGACGAATACCAGGGCCTGCTGGATTCTACCTTCGCCGATGTCTACAACATCGGTGGCCGTTGGGGCGGCGCCATCACTGCCGGCTGCTTCCTGTCGCGCTTCACCGAAAACCAGCGCTGGGCGCACCTGGACATCGCCGGCGTGGCCAGCGACGAAGGCAAGCGCGGCATGGCCACCGGCCGCCCGGTCGGCCTGCTGACGCAGTGGTTGCTGGACCGCGCCGCAGGTGGGAATTGAGAATTGAGAATCGTGAATAGAGAATCGTGAAAGCCCTCTATTCTCAGGCACCGCCGCGACCTTCGAGGTCGCGGCGGTGCCGTGACCATTCCCGACTCCCCTCTCCCGATTCCCTGCCCTGATGCCCCGTGCCGATTTTTATCTGATCGCCAAGCCGCGCTTCCTCGACGAACCGCTGCGGCTGGTTTGCGAGCTGGCGCGCAAGGCCAACGACGCCAACCTGTCCACGTTGATCCTGGCGCGTGACGCGCAGCAGGCCGAAGCGTTGGACGACCTGCTGTGGGCGTTCGACGACGACGCCTATGTGCCGCACCAGATCGCCGGCACCGACGACGAGGACGAACTGGCCCCGGTGCTGATCGCTGCCCCCGACGTCGCCGCGCCCTCGCGCCCGCTGGTCATCAACCTACGCGACGACCCCTACCTGGGCGCCTGCGACCGTGTCCTGGAAGTAGTCCCCGCCGACCCCGCCGCCCGCGAACCGCTGCGCGAGCGCTGGAAACAGTACAAGGCCCTGGGCCTGGAACTGACCAAATACGACATGTGAATCGGGAATCGGAAATGGGGAATCGAACGTCGACTGCCCATAGACCTTCACCGTTCAACGCACCCGCTTTCCGATTCCCTATTCCCTATTCCCCATTCCCGACTCTCGATTCCCCGCCTTATGACCACCCTCGCCTCCAGCTACGACCCCGCTTCCTTCGAATCGCGCCTGTACGCGCAGTGGGAGGCGGCCGGCTACTTCGCGCCGTCCGGCCAGGGTGAGCCGTACACCGTGCTGCTGCCGCCGCCCAACGTCACCGGCACGCTGCACATGGGCCATGCGTTCCAGCAGACGCTGATGGATGCGCTGGTGCGCTATCACCGCATGCGCGGCTTCGACACGCTGTGGCAGGTGGGCACCGACCATGCCGGTATCGCCACCGAGATGGTGGTCTCGCGCAACCTGGCGCTGGAAGGCAACGGCGACACCCGCGACTCGCTCGGCCGCGAAGGCTTCATCGCCAAGGTGTGGGAATGGAAGGCCGAATCCGGCGACATCATCGAGCGGCAGATGCGCCGGCTGGGCACCTCCAGCGACTGGTCGCGCAGCACCTTCACCATGGACCCGCAGCCGTCGGCGGCGGTCAACGAAGCCTTCGTGCGCTGGTACGAGCAGGGCCTGATCTATCGCGGCCAGCGCCTGGTCAACTGGGACCCGGTGCTGAAGACCGCCATCTCCGACCTGGAAGTGGAAAACGTCGAAGAAGACGGCTTTTTGTGGTCGATCCGTTACACGTTGGCCGATGGCGTGACCTACGAGCACGTCGAGCACGATGCCGACGGCAACCAGACCCTGCGCGAAACCCGCGACTACTTGGTGGTGGCCACCACCCGCCCGGAAACCCTGCTCGGCGATACCGCGGTGATGGTGCACCCGGACGATGCGCGCTACGCCACGCTGCACAGCGCGCGCATCGTGTTGCCGCTGACCGGCCGGCAAGTGCCGGTGATTACCGACGATTACGTGGACCGCGCGTTCGGCACCGGCGTGGTCAAGGTCACGCCTGCGCATGATTTCAACGATTATCAGGTGGGCGTGCGGCACGCGCTGCCGATAATCAACCTGTTCACCGTCACCGCGACCCTCAACGACGAGGCGCCGGAGCGCTATCGCGGCCTGGATCGCTACGACGCGCGCAAGCTGGTGCTGTCCGAACTGGAAGAGCTTGGCTTGTTGGCGGAAACCAAACCGCACAAACTGCAAGTGCCGCGCGGCGACCGCACTGGCCAGGTGATCGAGCCGTATCTCACCGACCAGTGGTTCGTGAAGATGGACGCGCTGGCCAAGCGTGGCCTGGAGCTGGTCGAAAGCGGCCAGGTCCAGTTCGTGCCGCCGAACTGGATCAACACCTATCGCCACTGGATGGAAAACATCCAGGACTGGTGCATCAGCCGTCAGCTGTGGTGGGGCCACCGCATTCCGGCGTGGTTCGACGAGGCCGGCAAGTGCTACGTCGGCCACGACGAAGCCGAGGTGCGCGCCAAGCACGGACTGGGCGCAGAAATCGTCCTGCACCAGGACAGCGACGTGCTGGAAACCTGGTTCTCCTCGCAACTGTGGCCGTTCTCCACGCTGGGCTGGCCGGATGCGAACGCGATGGTCGAGCGCGGCTTCGACCGCTACCTGCCCTCCAGCGTGCTGGTCACCGGCTTCGACATCATCTTCTTCTGGGTGGCGCGCATGATCATGGCCACCGACAGCTTCACCGGCCAGGTACCGTTCCGCGATGTCTACATCACCGGTCTGATCCGCGATGCGCAGGGCCAGAAGATGTCCAAGTCCAAGGGCAACGTGCTCGATCCGCTGGACATCATCGACGGCATCAGCATCGAAGACCTGGTGGCCAAGCGCACCAACGGGCTGATGCAGCCACGCATGGCCGAGAAGATCGAAAAGGCCACGCGCAAGGAATTTCCGGACGGCATCATCGCCCATGGCGCCGATGCGCTGCGCTTCACCATTGCCGCACTCGCGACCCATGGCCGCGACATCAAGTTCGACCTGGGGCGTGCAGAGGGCTACAAGAACTTCTGCAACAAGCTGTGGAACGCCACGCGCTTCGTGCTGATGAATACCGAAGGCGCGCGCTTCACAGGCGTGCCGCAGCCGCACACCGAAACGGAAAAGTGGATTCTTGCGCGCCTGGACAAAGTCACGGCCGAAACGCACGCGCATTACGCCAACTACCGCTTCGACCTGCTCACCCAGGCGCTATACGAATTTGCCTGGAATGCGTTCTGCGACTGGTTCGTCGAATTGGCCAAGCCGGCGCTCAGCGATGCCATGCAGGACCGCGATGCGGCCGCCAGCACGCGCCATACCTTGCTCTACGTGCTCGAAACCCTGCTGCGCCTGCTGCACCCGCTGACACCCTTCGTCACCGAAGAACTGTGGCAGCAGGTCGCTCCGCGCCTGGGCATCACGCAGGCCACGATTTCCCTGCAAGCCTTCCCGCAGGCCGGCGACCTCGACACCAGCGGCTACGCCGGTGCAGAGGCCGATGTCGAATGGCTGAAGTCCATGGTGTCGGCACTGCGGCGCGTGCGCAGCGAATTGAACGTACCGCCATCCAAGCAGGTGCGCCTGTTGCTGCAGGCCGGAAACGCCGACGACCGTGCGCGCGTGGCGCGCTTCGCCTCGCAGTTGTCGTTCCTGCTCAAGCTCGAAGCGATCGACTGGCTGGATGCCGGCCAGGACACACCGCCCTCGGCCACCGCCATCGTCGGCGAACTGGCGCTGCTGGTGCCGCTGGAAGGCCTGGTGGACATGGATGCCGAACGCACCCGCCTGGACAAGGAAATCAAGCGTGTGGAAAGCGAGATCGGCAAGTGCAACGGCAAGCTGGGCAACGCTACCTTCGTGCAGAACGCGCCGGCTGCGGTGGTCGAGCAGGAGCGCGCACGCCTGAACGACTGGACGGTGCAGCTGACCGGGCTGCGCCAGCAGCGCGCCAAACTCTGAAGGCCACCGGTCAAGGCGTTGTGCGGCAGTCATGCCGCATCGCAGCCGACGACGCGGCTTCTGCGGGCTCCACCTTACATGCGCAAACGCACAACGCCCGCATCGCTGCGGGCGTTGTGTGATGCCTTGTCACGCCACAGCCATCGCAGCATCAGGTGGAGATACGATTACAGCTTGCCGGCGCCGGCCTTGGCCTTGACGTCTGCGGCAACCTGGTTGGCCGACAGCAGATTGTAGGTATATGGCGGCTTCCAACCGATGCTGCTGTTCCACGAGCAGCTCAGCGACTTGCCGTTGAGCAACGAGCCCTGGTCGCGATACACGCTGCCCTTGTAGTCGGCGGCAATCTTGTCGCAGCTGCTCACGCCGCTGATATCGAAGGCATTGTTCTCGGAGAAGATCTTCGATTCCTTGCCCACGCCATGCGCGTGCGAGAACGGATAGACCTTATGGCTGGTGCTACCGACGTGATAGTTGTTGTACAGATGCACCTGGCCGAAGCGAACGCGCGGCGCGCGCGCAGAGATGTTCTCGAACAAGGTGTTGTGGATGGTCACCTTGAGCTTGCCGCTGTCGGTGCTGGAGGCGCTGTCGCTGGAGCCGATCAGGGAATTCTTCTCATGCGACTTGAACGCCGAGTAGGAAACGGTGACGAAGTTGGCGCCCTTCTTGACGTCCATTGCGCCGTCATGGTGCTGCTTCGGACGACCATTGGCGGTGCCATTCTGGTCGTCGGTACGGCGGCCATCGGTAAAGGTGACGTGGTCCACCCGCACGTTGGTGGCGCCTTCGACGGTCAGGCCGTCGTATTCGGCGTTCCAATTACCGGCACTGCCGTCGTCCGCATCCCAAACCGGCTGCGGGTCCCACGGATTTTCGATGGTGAGATTGCGGATGATGACGTCGTTGGCCTTGACGTAAAAATAGCCTTCGCGGATTTCCGCATTGCTGGTGATGCCGATCAAGGTGGTCTTGGTCGGAACCTCCAGCCTCGCACGCGACTTCATGTCGGAGGTGGTGCTGTACGGCTTGCCCTCGCTGATATCGATGATGCCGCTGACCTTGATGATGCGCCCATTGCTGCCCACGCTGGCCTTCAACGCGCTTTTCAGTTCTGCCGCGTTCTTGACCGTGTAGATGTTGGCGGCCGCCGCTTTCGAGCCGCCCTTGGTCCCACCGTTCTGCGTGGCCCAGCCGGTGGTCGCCACTTCCAGTGCCGGATCGGCGCTGGCAGCGCCGGTCAGCAGCAACGCACAGACACACAGCGACGCGGCGGCCGCCGTCGAGAATTTCGGCTTCATCTTGATCTCTCCCTGGTTGGATTCGATGCGCCGAGCAGCGGCGCATCCCTCGTCTATTGAAAGCGGACTGTATTTTTCATCTATGTAATGTTCAGTTCAGCTGGACGAATACTAGGAGCGCCGCAATCGCTTGTATCTAGGCAATGCATGGATGTGCATGCCCAGTCACGCAAACGGTTGCGAGACACGCAGGAAGAGACAAATCGCTGCAATCGGGACAGGTAGAGACAAGGCCATGGACACTGCGATGCAGCATGCGCAGCACAGGCGCAATGCCACCGCCGCCCGCGCTGGGCGTAGCGGTGTTGGTCGATAGCCTCAGCAGTGCGCTACGCGGGCAGCGTCGGTGTCTTGGTGCAAATGCCGTGGCGGACGATGGACGCCGCCGACGTCAGCGCGTGGCAACCAATCGAAAACCTCAGGCGGCGGCGCGGCCGCCGCAAGGCTCAGGAAAAGCCTTCGAAGAACAACTCGATCGCCATCACCAGCGCATCTTCGCGGCCGGTGTGGGAGGGGTAGTAACGCGGACGTCGCCCGATTTCGTTGAAGCCTTCGGAGTGATAGAGCGCAATGGCCGACGGATTGGAGGGGCGCACTTCCAGGAACGCGCGCCGCGCGCCACGATCGCAGGCGCCCTTGACCAGCGCGCGCAACAGCACGCGGCCATGCCCTTGCGATTGCGCCTCCGGTGCGATGCAGACGTTGAGCACATGCGCCTCGTCGGCGGCGATGCTGATGACGCCGTAGCCGATCACCTGACCGGCTTGTTCCATCACCCAGCCCGGATACCCGGCCTGCAGGCAATCGCGGAAAATGCTGCGCGTCCATGGAAACGGATAGGCGCGCAGTTCGATCTCCATCACCACATCCAGATCACTCTCGCGCATGGCGCGCAACGCGGTGGGCAACGGCGCATTCTTTGCGTTCACGCCGGACCCTGCCGCCGCCGCAGCGCACGCAGCTGCGGCCACAACGCGCGCTTGGCAGCGGGGTTGCCTCGCAATTCGGCCAGCGGCCAGGACGCCATCAGGGCCTGGGTACTGGCATCACCGGGATTGCAGCCGGATGCACGCAGCAAGGCCATTTGCAACCGGTCCGGCAGCCCGACGCGGCTGCGTCGTTGCGGTGCGGCCGCAGGCGCGGTGTTGGGCGCACGCGTCGGCTCAGCCGGCGCAGTGGGCGCGGAGCGACGCGGCAAGGGCGCAGCCGCCGCCTCCACCGGCGGGACACGCTGCTGGCGCACCGTCGCCGACACCGGCGCACTGTCGGCCACGTCGACCGGCGCGGGCAAGGCCTCGGCCGTTGCACGGTCCAGGTACACGGTGTGCCCCATCGCCTGCAGGCACGACACCTGCAGATCCGACCACACCGGCTCGTTCGCCAACGCGCTCATCGACCGCGACTCACGGAAGCTCGGGCGCGCGGCGCCAGCGCCGCCATAGCCACATCGCCGGGCCAGACAATGCATACAGCACGCCGATCACCAGCAGCGACCGCGCCAGGTCGATGACCAGCAAGGCGATCACCACCGTGGCGATCGCCAGGGCCAGGAACGGCACCCGGTCGGCCCGCGCACCCTGCGCACTGCCCTTGAAACTCCAGAAGCGGATCCGGCTGACCATCAGCAACGCCGCCACCACGGTGACGGCCAGCGCCACATAGCGCAGCTGTTCACCGTCCAGGGCCAAGCTATCGTCGGCGAATGCCCACACGAAGGACATCATCAGCCCGGCCGCCGCAGGGCTGGCCAGGCCGATGAACCAGCGCTTGTCGACCACGCCGACCTGCGTATTGAACCGCGCCAGCCGCAGCGCCGCGCAGGCCGCATACAGAAAGGCGGCCGACCAGCCGACCCGGCCCATCACACTGCTGTCGTATTTCAGTGCCGACAGCGACCAGTGGTACATCACCAGCGCCGGCGCCATGCCGAAGCTGACCAGGTCGGCCAGCGAGTCGTACTGCACGCCGAACTCGCTGCTGGTGTTGGTCAACCGCGCCACCCGCCCGTCCAGCCCGTCCATCACCGCAGCCACGAACACCGCCATGGCGGCATGGACGAACTGCCCATTGGCGGCGGCGATGATGGCGTAGAACCCGGAAAACAGCCCGGCGGTGGTGAACAGGTTCGGCAGCAGGTAGATCGTGCGCGAGCGCGGAGGCGGTCTCATTTCATCCATGCGCCAAGTGTAGGGCCTGAGGTCCATCCGGGGGTAGCGCGCCGCGCCGGACCAGGATCGCTTGCCAGCACGGGCTGCGGATGCTGCAATCGTGGCGGGAATCACCCAGGGGAAGCCACATGCACCTGTCGTCCGGGCTCTGCGCCCTGTTGATGCTGGCCAGCGCCGCCGCCGGCGCCACCGATTTATACAAGTGGAAGGACGCCAAGGGCGTGACCCACTACACCGAAACACCGCCGCCAACCGGCCAGCGCTACGAAGCGCGCCGGATCGACGCGCGCAGCGGCACGGCGGCCATTGCCGCGTCGGAGACCGCCACGCCCGAGTCGGCCGATTGCCTAGCCGCACGCCGCAACCTGGAGGTGCTCAGCGGCAAGGGCGAGGTGACCATGGGTACAGGCACCGACGGCAAGCCCGGCACCACGCTGGATCCGGAAGCCCGCGCCGCCCAGCGCAACCTGGCCGAGGCCGCCACCAAGGCCTATTGCAAGCCGGCCGCCGCCGGTGCTCCCGCGGCCTGAGCCAACCCATGGCCGCCCCATGGCGGCCAGCGACACCGGGCCGGCGGCGCCCGACAATGACCGGCAGGGCGCACACTGGCAAACTACGGGTTTTCCGCCCAAGCGAAGCCCGATGCGTCTTTCCCAGTTCCACCTGCACACCACCAAGGAAACCCCGGCCGACGCCGAGCTGGTCAGCCACCGGCTGATGCTGCGCGCGGGCATGATCCGCAAGCTGGCCTCCGGGCTGTACACCTGGTCGCCGCTGGGCCTGCGCGTGCTGCGCAAGGTCGAGGCGATCGTGCGCGAGGAAATGAACCGCGCCGGGGCGGTGGAAGTGCTGTTCCCCACCATCCAGCCGCGCGAGCTGTGGGATGCCACCGGGCGTTGGGAGAAGTTCGGCGGGCAGCTACTCAAGATCACCGACCGCAAGGAGCAGGAGTTCTGCTACAGCCCCACCGCCGAAGAGGCCGCCGCCGAGTTCGCGCGCCAGGAAATCAACAGCTACAAGCAGCTGCCGCTGAACTTCTACCAGATCCAGACCAAGTTCCGTGACGAGATCCGCCCGCGCTTCGGGGTGATGCGCGCGCGCGAGTTCCTGATGAAGGACGCCTACTCCTTCCATCTCACCGACGAGGACATGGCGCGCGAATACGACAACATGCGCGCGGCCTATACCCGCATTTTCACCCGCCTGGGGCTGGAGTTCCGCGCGGTGCAGGCCGATTCCGGCGCCATCGGCGGCGATGCCTCGCAGGAATTCCACGTCATCGCTGCCTCCGGCGAAGATTCGCTGGCGTTCTCCACGGCTTCCGATTACGCGGCCAATGTGGAAACCGCCAGCGCCGCCCTGCCCGGCCCGCGCCCGGATGCGGGCGAGGCCATGCACCAGGTCGCAACGCCCACCCAGAAGACCTGCGAGGACGTTGCCCAGCTGCTGGGGATCGCCCTGCAGCGTACGGTCAAGTCGGTGGCGGTGATGACGCAGGCCGGCTTCGTGCTGGTGCTGGTGCGCGGCGACCATGCCGTCAACGAGATCAAGCTGGGCAAGGTGGCCGGCCTGGCCGACTACCGCTTGGCCAATGACACCGAAATCCGCGACCACCTCGGTTGCGAGCCGGGCTTCCTGGGCCCGGTCACTACCGCCCGCCCGATCCGCGTGGTGGCCGACCGTGATGTCGCGGCCATGGCCGACTTCGTGGTCGGTGCCAATGTGGCCGGCGCCCACCTGGCCGGCGTCAACTGGGGCCGTGACCTGCCGGAACCGGAGACCGTGGCCGATGTGCGCAACGTGGTCGATGGCGAGCGCGCGGCCGATGGCGGTGAATTGCGCCTGGCCCGCGGCATCGAAGTAGGCCATGTGTTCCAGCTCGGCAGCCAGTATGCCCAGGCCTTGCAGGCCACCGTCATCGACGAGGGCGGCAAGGTCGCGGTGATGAAGATGGGCTGCTACGGCATTGGCATCTCGCGCATCGTGGCCGCAGCCATCGAACAGAACCACGACGACGCCGGCATCATCTGGCCGGCGCCGATGGCCCCCTGGCAGGTGGTGGTGTGCGTCATCAACCCCAAGCACGACGCACAGGTCGTCGCTGCCGCCCAGGCATTGCTCGAAGCATTGACCGCTGCCGGCATCGACGCCGCTCTGGACGATCGCGGCCTGCGCCCCGGCGCCATGTTCGCCGACATGGAACTGCTGGGTATTCCGCACCGGGTCGTTGTCTCCGAGCGCGGATTGGCCGCCGGCACATTTGAATATCGTGCCCGCACCGCCGATGCGGCGGAAAATCTGGATAAGGCCGGATTATTCACGCGCCTGGGGCACTGATCCAACCCCTGTATCCCGCTCCAATTGGATGAACGCAAGGCGCCGAATTATTTCGGCGCATTTGTCATACTGGTTTTCTGACATTATGATGGCCGCCCCTGCCAGGGATTGGCATTCTTTTCTCTCTCATCTTCTGGAGTCGTGATGTCGATCGATCTCACCGGCCTGTCGGTCAAGCAATTGGCGGCACTGATCAAAAACGCAAAGAAACAGCATTCCGTGGTCGCCCAACGCACCCCGATCACCAAGGTCCGCTCGGAGCTGACCCGCGCTGCCAAGGCCCACGGTTATTCCATCGAAGAAGTGTTCGGTGCCGCTGCAGGCCCGGGTCGCCCGGCCGCTGCCGGCAAGCCGGGTCCGCGCGCTGGTCGCAAGCTGGGCAAGGTTGCGCCGAAGTACCGCAACCCGGCCAATCGCAAGGACACGTGGACCGGCCGTGGCAAGCAGCCGCGCTGGCTGGCCGAATTCACCGCCGCCGGCAAGAGCGTGGAAGAGTTCCTGATCAACAAGAAGGGTGGCAGTGCAAAAAAGGCGTCGGCCAAGAAGGCCTCGCCACGTAAAGCGACCACCAAGCGCGCCGCCAAGAGGTCCAAGGCCGCCTGATCCATCCCGATAAAAACGCCGGCAGTGCCGGCGTTTTTATCTGATCTTTTCCGCCCGTCATAAATTCTTGCGGGCTGGAATCAACAGATTTCCGAACAGCAGGCCGGCCATCAAGGCCATCACGATATTGGTGACCGCCAGCAACGCGGCTTGTCCGACGCCGACATCCTGTTGCTGCACCAGGGTCAAGAATCCCCGCAGGCTGACACTGCCGGGAACCAACATGATGATGCCGGGCAAGCGAATCAACGCACCGGGTTTTTGGATCACCCTTCCGAACAGATTACCGGCGGCGGTCAAGGTCATGGCAGAGGCGAATACTCCCGCCGGCCCGCCCCAGGCATGTCCTGCGTAACGCGCAATGACATAACCGGACATCGCGGCGGCCATCACCCACAGATAATCGCGGCGGTTGGCCTTGAACAACACCGCGAATGCATAGGCTGCCAGCAGCAGCGAAGCCCATTCCACCCAGCCGGCCTGCGGACGCAAGGCGGCCACCTGTGGATGCAGGCCAACCAGTTGGGTCAAGGTCACCGCAATCACCGCGCCCACCGTCAATTTGAGCACCGTGGTCACCGCCCCGGCCAGGCGCGCGGTACCGGAGACCCAATGCTGGCTGGCCAGCTCGTTGAAGGCATTGGTCAGCGACATTCCCGGCAGCAGCACCACCAGCGAGGCGATGATGACCGTATTGAGGTTCAACGGCCCAAGCAGTGAGGCGACCATCGCCGCCACCACCCCGGCCAACAGGCCGGCCAGCGCTTCGCCCGCCTCCTTAGTGGCTGGCCGCTGGTCGGTGTATTGGGTAAGCAGGCCGATCGACACCCCGATGCCGCCAGCGGTGGCGATATCCAGCCAGGGCAGCTTCCACAGCCCGGCCACGCCGGCGGCCGCCAGACCGAATGCCAGCACCTGCAGCGCCTTGCCGCGGCGATCGACCTCACGGTCCAGTCGGCGCAACGCGGTATGCCCCTGCGCGATGCTCATGCGTCCATGGGCCACGCCGTCGGCCACATAGTCGGCCACGCTGAGCTTGTAGAGGTCGTTTTCGCCCGGCGCCAGGCGGATCACGCGGGTGATGTCGCTGGACCCGATCGCCTTGGTGGGGTCGCTGAAGCTCAGGATGATGCCGGTGGGATTGGACCAGGGCTCGCAGTCCAGGCCCAGCTTCTGCGACAAACCGATCACCGCCGCCTCCAGCCGCTGCGCCGTCGTACCGTAGGAATGCAGGCGCCCGGCGATTTCCGAAACGAAGGCCACACGCTGGGCATAGGTGGCGCTGGCGGACGGTGGAACGACGATGGCAGCGGACATGCGTGGCGGGTGGAAGCACGAGGGCGCCATCAGGCGAGAACGCCAGTGTATGCCGCAGCGCTTGCTATCGGCGTCGTCATCGCCGGCCGTTTTCAGCCGCATCCCCATCTTTCGCTCACACCGTGCCTGTATGCTGGCGCCACGGACAGGCCACCCATGATCGAACAGCAACCTCCCCGCCTCGAACAAGACCCGCAGGATCAGACCCAGGTCCGCCTCGCCGGCAGCTGGGTGCTGGCCACCGCCCTGCCCCAGGCAGAGTTGCTGCAGGCCGTACCCGACGGCGTGCGCCGCATCGACGCGCGCGATATCGGGCAACTGGACTCGGCCGGCGTGTTGCAGCTGCTGCGCTTTGCCGGGCGCATGGGGCTGAAGGAAGACGCGATCGATTTCCGCGACGAGCACCAGGCGCTGGTGTGCACCATCGAGGAACTCAACGACGAGCGCCCCAAGCCCAAGCGCGACTACGGCTTTGTGGCCGCGCTCGATCGCCTGGGCCGCACTACCCATGGGGTTGGCCAGGGCATCCTGGAACTCAACAGTTTCCTCGGCGAGAACCTGGTCAAGATCATGCGGCTGATCCACGAGCCGCGCCGCTTCCGCCTGACCTCCACCGTGCACCACATGGAGCAGGTGGGCCTGGATGCGGTGCCGCTGGTGGTGTTGCTGTCGTACCTGGTGGGCGCGGTGATCGCGTTCCTGGGCTCGACCATCCTGCGCGACTTCGGCGCCGAGATCTACGTGGTGGAGCTCGTCTCCATCGCTTTCCTGCGCGAATTCGCCGTGCTGCTCACCGCCATCGTGCTGGCCGGGCGCACCGCCAGCGCGTTCACCGCGCAGATCGGTGCGATGAAGTCGCGCGAAGAAGTCGATGCCATCCGCACGCTCGGCCTGGACCCGATCGACCTGCTGGTGATCCCGCGCTTGCTCGCATTGATCTTCACCTTGCCGCTGCTGACCTTCATCGCGATGATCGCCGGCCTGGCTGGCGGCGTCACGGTGGGCGCGTTCGACCTGGATATCCCGCCGCAGATGTATCTGGCGCGCATGCACGACACCATCCAACTGCGGCATTTTCTGGTCGGCCTGTCCAAGGCGCCGCTGTTCGCGCTGGTGATCGGCCTGATCGGCTGCCTGGAAGGCCTGAAAGTCAGCGGCACCGCGCAATCGGTGGGCGAACGCACCACCTCCTCGGTGGTGCAGACGATTTCCTTGGTCATCATCCTCGACGCGATTGCAGCGTTGTGGTTCATGAAGATGGGGTGGTGATGGAGCCGGGATTCGATAGTCGGGATTTGGGATCGGTGCAGAGCAGAAGCGTGGCTGGCGCACTGAGCGTCGGGAGAGTTGTGCCTTGACCAATCCCCAATCCCCACTCCCCAATCCCGGCCCAGAGGCCGACGACGACCAGCTGGCGATCTGCGTGCGCGGGCTAACCAACCGCTTCGGCAGCCAGACCGTGCACGAAGAGCTGGACCTGGACGTGCGCCGGGGCGAAATCCTCGGCGTGGTCGGCGGCTCGGGCACCGGCAAGTCGGTGCTGATGCGCAGCATCCTGGGCCTGCGCGAACCCGATGCCGGCCGCATCCAGGTATTGGGTGCGGATGCACGCTCGGGCCGTTTCGCCGACCGCCAGCACATCACCCGCAACACCGGCGTGCTGTTTCAGGATGGCGCGCTGTTTTCCTCGATGACGGTTGGCGAGAACGTGCAGGTGCCCTTGAAGGAACACCACGGCGAGTTCCCGGAGCGCTGGTATTTCGAACTGGCGCTGCTGAAGATCAAGCTGGCCGGGCTGCCGGCCGATGCGCTGGACAAGCTGCCCTCGCAGCTATCCGGCGGCATGCGCAAGCGCGCCGGCCTGGCGCGTGCGCTGGCGCTGGACCCGCCGCTGTTGTTCCTGGACGAGCCCACCGCCGGGCTGGACCCGATTGGTGCGGCCGCCTTCGATCGCCTGATCCGCACCCTGCAGCAGGCGCTGGGCCTGACCGTGTTCCTGATTACCCATGACCTGGATACGCTGTACGCCATCTGCGACCGCATCGCGGTGCTGGCCGATCGCAAGGTGATCGCCAACGCACCGCTGGCCGAGGTCGAACAGCTCGACCATCCCTGGATCCAGGAATATTTCCACGGTCCGCGCGCCCGCGCCGCGCGCGCGGCCAAGACCGACTCCACCGAGACCGCCTGAGCATGGAAACCAAAGCCAATTACGTCCTGATCGGCGCCTTCACCATCGTGGCCGGCCTGGCCTTGCTGCTATTCGGGCTATGGGCCGCCAAGTACTCCTCCGACCGCACCTGGCAAGAGTACCGGGTGGTGTTCCGCGAGGCGGTGACCGGCCTGACGGTCGGCAGCCCGGTGCAATACAACGGCATCGCGGTCGGCTCGATCACCGAGCTGACCCTGGCCCCGAACGACCCACGCCAGGTGGTGGCGCATGTGCGGATCAATTCCACCACGCCGATCAAGAGCGACACCCGCGCCAAGTTGGGCATCACCAGCCTGACCGGCCCGTCGATCATCCAGCTCTCCGGCGGCACGCCCGAAGCGCCATCGCTGACCACCATCGACAAGAGCGACGCGCCGATCATCCAGACCACCCCGTCGGCGCTGCAGAACATCACCGACACCGCCAACCGCATCGTCGAGCGCATGGACGAGATGCTCTCGGACAAGAACGTGGCCAGCATCACCGCCACTTTGCAGAACCTGGAAAAGATCAGCGGCGGCATCGCCGACCGCGACGAAGGCATGCAGGCGTTGATCGTCAGCGCACGCGATGCCGCGCGCAATCTGGATACCACCCTGACCACCACCAATGGCACCATCAAGCGGCTGGACCAGAACCTGGTGCAGCAGTTGCCGGGCATCCTGGAAAAGCTCGACGCCACCCTGGTCAAGCTGGATTCGGCTGCCGGCAACGCCGACACCATCCTTGGCGAGAATCGCGCGGCCATCAACAGCTTCGCCAGCGATGGGCTGGGTCAGCTCGGGCCGACATTGACCGAATTGCGCGGTCTCATCCGCGACCTGCGCCGGGTCAGCGACAAACTGGACAACAACCCTGCGCGTTACCTGCTCGGCCGCGACGCACCCAAGGAGTTCGAACCGAAATGACTGCCATGCGCCTGTTGCGTCCCGTGTTGTGTGTTTCGTTGCTGGCATTGGGCGGTTGCTCGGTACTGTCCGGCGGCGACCAGAAGCCGGCCACGATCTATGCGCCCACCGTGCGGATCACCCCCAATCCATCCTGGCCGCAGGTGCGTTGGCAACTGTCGGTTGCCAAACCCAGTGCCGCGCGCGTGATCGACAGCCCGCGTATCAACGTACGGCCCACGCCGGGCGAATTGCAGGTCTACCAAGGCGCCGGCTGGGCGCAACCCGCCACCGACCTGCTGGAAGACAGCGTGGTCCGCGCGTTCGAGGACTCCGGCAAGATCGCCGCCGTGGCTCGCATCGGCACCGGCATCCGTTCCGACTACAAGCTGGCTATCGACGTGCGCCGCTTCGAATCCGATTACGCCGGCCAGTCGCTGCCGTCGGCCACGATCGAACTCAACGCCAAGCTGCTGCATTCGGCCGATCAGCGCGTGGTGGCCTCGCGCACCTTCCTGGTGGCACGCCCTTCCAGCGCCACCGATACTGCGGCAGTCGCGGTCGCTTTCGAACAGGCGCTAACCCAGGTCACCACCGAACTCGTCGGCTGGACGCTGACGACCGGGCAGCAGGACAACGCCTCGCTGCCGCAGACACCGTAAACGCCGGGCATCCCGAGCATAAGCGCCGTGCGCGCCGTGCTCAATCCCCTTCTCCCGCACGCGGGAGCCCGAAACGGCTTCCCTTCTCCCGCACGCGGGAGAAGGTGGCGCGCAGCGCCGGATGAGGGCACTGCGGCATCACCGCACAACACGCTCGCCGAGCAACCGGCACTAGCCGTGGCCATTACTCCGCCGCCACTGGGGCAATATCCCGGAAGGTCAGATTGATCCGCTCCCCCACCAGCCGCACCGTGCGTGGCAAGGCGTGCTTGTAGTAACGCTGGGTGTCGCCCCCCATCAACAGCAGATCGCCGTGCCCCAGTTCCAGTGTCTGCTTCAGCGCCGCATTGCAGCGATGCTTGAACGCAAAGCGCCGCGTCGCGCCCAGGCTGACCGAAGCGATCACCGGCTGCGCCCCCAGCTCCGGCTCGTCGTCGCTATGCCAGCCCATCGCATCGGCCCCGCTGCGGTAGCGGTTGACCAGCACGCTGTTGAATGGGTGCCCCGTCTCGGCCTGCAGCCGCGCACGGACTGGCTGCAATGCGTCCAGCCACGGCTGCGGCGCAAACCGTGTGCCGGAATAGCGGTAGCTGGCATCCGCATCGCCGATCCAGCTGCTCAGGCGCGGCGAATCCACTACCCGCCCGAACATGCGGATGCGGTGCACTTCCCACCGCACCTGCGCCAGCAGGGTCTGCAGCAGCGCATCGGCCTGCGCCGCGTCAAGCCATCCTCGCTGCCAGTGGATCTGCGCCCCCGGCAATGCCACCTCGATCTTCATCGCCCGGACGCTAACACGCGTGTCCGCAACGCGCCGTCGGCAGCGGATGAATCGGCCCGATTTGCCGCCGTCACATGCAATCCCGGAAAATGCGGCTCAGCCATCGAGCCAACGGGAGCGGAGCAATGTCGGTAACGGGAGTCGGCGCACAGGCGCCAGAGGCGGTCGAACGTGACGTCATGGAATACGACGTCGTCACCGTCGGTGCCGGGCCGGCTGGGCTGTCGTTTGCGATCCGGCTCAAGCAGCTCAACCCCGCGTTGAGCGTGTGCGTGATCGAAAAGTCCAGCACCATCGGCGCGCATATCCTCTCCGGTGCCGTGATCGAGCCTGGCCCGCTGGATGCCCTGCTGCCGGGCTGGCGCGACACCCCGCCGCCGATCTGCGTGGCCGCCACCGACGACGAATTCTGGTTCCTCGGCAAGGACAGCGCGCGCAAGTTTCCGGTGGTGCCGCCGGGCATGCGCAACCATGGCAATTTCATCGTCAGCCTTGGCGCCATGTGCGCCTGGCTGGCGCCGCAAGCCGAAGCGCTGGGCGTGGAGATCTATCCGGGCTTTGCCGCCGCCGAAACCCTGCACGACGACAATGGCCAGGTGATCGGTGTGCGCATCGGCGACATGGGCGTGGCCAAGGATGGCGCGCACAAGCCCGGCTACACCGCCGGCATCGACATCCGCGCCAAGGTCACCGTGCTGGCCGAAGGCGCGCGCGGCCATCTGACCAAGCGGCTGTTCAAACGCTTCGACCTCACTGCCGACAGCGACCCGCAGGGGTATTCGATCGGCATCAAGGAACTGTGGCAGGTGCCAGAAGGCCGCGTCAGCCCCGGCAAGATCGTGCACACCCTGGGCTGGCCCGCCGACAACCGCACCTACGGCGGCAGCTTCCTGTATCACCTGGACAACAACCAGATCGCGCTCGGCTATGTCAGCGGGCTGGACTACAGCGATCCCAAGTACCAACCGTGGGAGGCCTTCCAGCAATGGAAGAACCACCCGCTCATCAAGCCGCTGCTGGAAGGCGGCACCATCCTCTCGTCCGGCGCGCGCGCCATCGTCACCGGCGGCTGGCAGTCGCTACCGAAAGTGGACATGCCCGGTGCCCTGCTGATCGGCGATACCGCCGGCCTGCTCAACGTGCCCAAGATCAAGGGCACTCATCAAGCGATCCGCAGCGGCATGCTGGCCGCCGAACACCTGGTGCAGTCGCAACTGGTCCCGCAGGGCTTCGACGCCAAGCTGCGCGCCTCCGCTGCAATGACCGAGCTGAAGCAGGTGCGCAACATCAAGCCCGGCTTCAAGAAGGGCCTGTGGTTTGGCCTGCTCAACGCCGCCTGGGAAACCGCGCTCAAGGGCGCCTCGCCGTGGACACTGAAGAACAAGCCCGACTGGTCGGCGTTGCGCAAGATCGGCGACTACGAGCAACCCACCCGCGACTACGTCGCCCGCGAGCTGGCCCCGCGCGACCGCCTGCAGGCGGTGTACTTCGCTGCTACCGAACACGACGAAGACCAGCCGGTGCATCTGCAGGTGCTGGACACCGACATCTGCGCCACCCGCTGCGTGCAGGAATACGACAACCCCTGCACGCGTTTCTGCCCCGCCAACGTCTACGAAATGGTCGCAGACACCGCCAGCCCATCCGGCAAGCGCCTGCAGATCAATGCCGCCAACTGCGTGCACTGCAAGACCTGCGACATCAAGGACCCCTACGAAATCATCAATTGGGTGACGCCGGAGGGTGGTTCGGGCCCGAACTACCAGAACCTGTGAATTCGTCTCATCGTTCGATTGGGAATCACCTGCGCACCCGCCTGTTCGGTCTGCTGCGCGCCGCGTTCCGTGCCATGCCGCTCGACGAAGCGACACGGGACCGTTGGCGCGGCTGGTTCCTGGACCGCCATGCCGACTGGGTGCCGGAACCTGCGCGTGGCCGAAGCGGCCACGGCATCGCTCGGCGTCCAGCAGCGCGCAGCGACCAGGCCGCGATCGGGCATGTGCCCTATCGCACCGAAGCCCTGCCTGAGGTACTTCCTGCAAGCCTGATTGCCTTTTACCTGCCGCAATTCCATCCGATTCCGGAAAACGATGCGTGGTGGGGCAGAGGCTTTACCGAATGGCGCAACGTCGCTCGCGCGCTTCCGCAATTCGAAGGGCATCTGCAACCCCGGCTCCCGGCGGATCTAGGCTTCTATGACCTGCGCAACCCGCAGATCATGCGCGAACAGGCGCGCCTGGCGCAGGAGTACGGCCTTGCCGCATTCTGCTTCTATTTCTACTGGTTCGCCGGCAAGACCTTGCTGGAAATGCCTATCCTTCAATGGCATGAAGATGACTCGATCACGTTGCCGTTCTGCCTGTGCTGGGCGAATGAGAAATGGGCGCGGCGCTGGGACGGGCGCGGCGACGATATTCTGATCGATCAAGCGCATGATGCCGACGACGATCTCGCCTTCATTGCGCACGTTGCGTCGTACATGCGTCATCCGAAGTATTGGCGAGTCGAAGGACGTCCACTGCTACTGGTGTATCGACCCAATCTGCTTCCCGAACCGGCACAGACCGCCGCGCGCTGGCGCACCTGGTGTCGCGACAATGGCATTGGCGAAATCCACCTGGCCTACGTGCAGGGTTTCGAACGCCCGGATCCGCGCGATATCGGGTTCGATGCGGCAGTCGAGTTTCCTCCCAACATGAGCACTCCGCCATCGGTGGCGGCCCAGCAGCGCCTGCTGAATTCGGATTTCAGCGGCGAGGTGCTGGATTGGCGCGTGCTTGCAAGCGAGATCGCGCAACGTCCGTTGCGCGAGTACACGCTGTATCCGGGGGTGAATCCGGGTTGGGACAACGAGCCTCGCCGCTCGGGCAAAGGCCGAGTCTATCTGCACGCCTCCCCTCGCCGTTATCGGGACTGGTTGTCCAACACCGTGCGGCAGCGCCTCGCAAATGCGCCGGCCGCGCATCGCCTGGTCTTCATCAATGCCTGGAACGAGTGGGCCGAAGGCGCCGTCCTCGAACCGGACATGCGCCTGGGGCATGCATGGCTGGAAGCGACGCGCCAGGCGTTGACACGCTCGGCCGATTGCGTTCCTCCACCGCACCGGCACGGCGCCTGCGTGGTCGTGCACGCCTGGTATCTGGATGTGCTGGACGAGATCCTCGACGCGCTTGCCCCCTGCATCGCTGCGTTGCGGCTGATCGTCACCACCGATGTGACGCTGGTCGGACACGTGCGTCAATGCCTGCGGCAGCACGGCATCGAAGCGGAGGTGGAAGGCTTCGAGAATCGAGGCCGGGACATCCTGCCGTTCCTGCACGTGGCCAATCGCTTGCTCGACGAAGGCGAGCAGGTGGTCTTGAAACTGCATACGAAGAAATCGACGCATCGCCACGATGGCGACGCATGGCGGCGCGAGATGCTGGCCGCGTTATTGGGCGGTGGGCGCATGGACGCAATCGTCAGTGCGTTCGTCGCCGACCCGCAGCTTGGGCTTGCCGCACCAGCGCAGCATCTGTTGGCCGTCACCGACTTTATCGGTGGCAACACCGATGCGCTGGATTATCTGGCCGTTCGCACCGGGACGCGCGCGGTGGCCGAGCACGACCGGTTCGCCTCCGGCAGCATGTTCTGGGCAAGGCTCGAAGCGCTGCGCCCGCTGCTCGATGCGCATCTGCAGCCAGGCGACTTCGAAAGCGAGCTAGGCCAGATCGATGGCACCCTGGCGCATGCGATCGAACGCTTCCTCGGCCATGCGGTCGGCCAGTCAGGGCACCGCCTTGCCACGATCGAAGGCCTGCTGGGCCAAGGCGAACCGGCAGCGGGCACGCCCTATCGCTATGCACGCAAGGCGCCATAACGGCGCCTTGCTGATGGTGGAACACATTGCCGCCTTTTCAGCTCCGGAAATCCGTGCCGGTCTTGGTGCGCAATTCGGAAATCTCCACCCCGTCCGCGGCCTCCACCAGCACCAACCCATCGGTCGTCACATCGAACACCGCCAGGTCGGTAATGATGCGATCCACCACGCCCACACCGGTCAGCGGCAGGTCGCATTCGCGCAGGATCTTGTGGCTGCCGTCCTTGGCGACGTGTTCCATCAGCACCACCACGCGCTTGACCCCGGCCACCAGGTCCATCGCCCCCCCCATGCCCTTGACCATCTTGCCGGGCACCATCCAGTTGGCCAGGTCGCCACGATCGGTGACCTGCATCGCCCCCAGGATCGCCAGGTCGATATGGCCCCCACGGATCATCGCGAACGAATCGTGGCTGCCGAAATAACTGGCGCCAGCACGTGCGGTCACGGTCTGCTTGCCGGCGTTGATGAGGTCGGCATCGACGTCCTCTTCGGTCGGAAACGGGCCGATGCCGAGCAGGCCGTTTTCCGATTGCAGCCATACATCCACGCCGTCGGGGATGTGGTTGGCCACCAGCGTCGGCAGGCCAATCCCCAGATTGACGTAGGCGCCGTCGGTAAGCTCCCGCGCGGCACGCGCGGCCATCTCATCGCGGGTCCAGGCCATCAGGTGTCTCCCTTGCGCACGGTGCGCTGTTCGATGCGTTTTTCCGGCGCCGCGTTGAGCACCAGTCGATCGACATAGATGCCCGGCAAATGCACCTGATCCGGATCGATCGCGCCCAGCTCCACGATCTGCTCGACCTCGGCAACGCAGATGCGCCCGGCCATGGCACAGGCCGGGTTGAAGTTGCGGGCGGTCTTGCGGAATACCAGGTTGCCGGCGGTATCGGCCCGCCATGCCTTGACCAGCGCAACATCGGCCTGCAATGCGGTTTCCAGCACGTAGTGCTTGCCGGCGAACGCGCGGGTTTCCTTGCCCTCGGCCACGATGGTGCCGTAGCCGGTGGCGGTATAGAACGCGGGAATTCCTGCACCACCCGCACGCAGACGCTCGGCCAACGTGCCCTGCGGGTTGAATTCCAGCTCCAGTTCGCCCGCCAGGTATTGGCGCTCGAACTCCTTGTTCTCGCCGACATAGGACGAAATCATCTTGCGGATCTGGCGGGTGGCCAATAATTGACCCAGCCCGAATCCATCCACGCCGGCATTGTTGGAAATCACCGTCAACCCGCTCACGCCACTGTCGCGCACGGCGGCAATCAAGGCCTCCGGGATTCCGCACAATCCAAAGCCGCCAACCGCAAGGGTCTGGCCGTCGGCCAATACCCCGGCCAGCGCGGCCTTGGCATCGGCATGGCGCTTGCCGCCAGCCGTTCCACGTTCATCGTTGCCCATCACCGCCCTCACCTCGCTGATGCGAAGCGGCCATTCTATCCGCTGAGCGTTCCCTGTCCCGGGTCGCGATTCCGCCACACCCAAGACACGGCGCAGCCGCTAGACTGCCATGTCCCCATTCCAGGAATTGCCCATGACGCTACCCGCCTTCAAGGCCTACGACATTCGCGGCCGCGTGCCGGATGAACTCAATGAGGACTTGGCCCGCCGAATCGGCGTGGCGCTGGCGGCGCAGCTGGATCAGGGGCCCGTGGTCCTGGGCCACGACGTGCGCCTGGCCAGCCCGGCGCTGCAGGCAGCGCTGTCCGCCGGACTGCGCGCCAGTGGCCGCGAGGTCATCGATATCGGCCTGTGCGGCACCGAGGAGGTCTATTTCCAGACCGATTACCTCAAGGCCGCCGGTGGCGTGATGGTGACCGCCAGCCATAATCCCATGGACTACAACGGCATGAAGCTGGTGCGCGAGCAGGCGCGCCCGATCAGTTCGGACACCGGCCTGTTTGCGATCCGCGACACGGTCGCGTCCGATACCGCCGCGCCCGGTGAGCCAACGGCAAGCGAGCAGAGCCGTACCGACAAGACCGCGTACCTGGAGCACCTGCTCAGCTACGTGGACCGCAGCACGCTCAAGCCGCTCAAGCTGGTGGTCAATGCCGGCAACGGTGGCGCCGGGTTGATCGTGGACCTGCTCGCCCCGCACCTGCCGTTCGAATTTGTGCGCGTTTTCCACGAACCCGATGGCAATTTCCCCAACGGCATCCCCAACCCGCTGCTGCCGGAAAACCGCGATGCCACCGCCAAGGCGGTCAAGGATCACGGTGCGGACTTCGGCATCGCCTGGGATGGCGACTTCGATCGCTGCTTCTTCTTCGACCATACCGGCCGCTTCATCGAGGGCTATTACCTGGTCGGCCTGCTGGCGCAGGCGATCCTGGCCAAGCAGCCGGGCGGCAAGGTCGTGCACGACCCGCGCCTGACCTGGAACACGGTCGAGCAGGTTGAAGAAGCCGGCGGCATCCCGGTGCTGTGCAAGAGCGGCCATGCCTTCATCAAGGAAAAGATGCGCAGCGAGAACGCCATCTACGGCGGCGAGATGAGCGCGCACCACTATTTCCGCGAGTTCGCCTACGCCGACTCCGGCATGATTCCGTGGTTGCTGATCGCCGAGCTGGTGTCGCAGTCCGGCCGCTCGCTGGCCGACCTGGTCGAGGCGCGCATGCAGAAGTTCCCCTGCAGCGGCGAGATCAATTTCAAGGTCGCCGATGCCAAGGCCTCGGTTGCCCGCGTGATGGAGCATTACGCCGACCTGTCGCCGGAGCTGGACGACACCGACGGTATCAGCGCCGATTTCGGCCAATGGCGTTTCAACCTGCGCAGCTCCAACACCGAGCCGCTGCTGCGTCTGAACGTGGAAACGCGTGGCGATGCCGCACTGCTGGAAACGCGCACGCAAGAGATTTCCGACTTGCTGCGCGCCTGATCTACCATTCTCCCCCAACCTTGACGCACTGGAGTTTCCCCCGCCCATGAGCGACGTCCTTCCGATCATCCTGTCCGGCGGTTCCGGCACGCGCCTGTGGCCGCTGTCGCGCGAGTCCTACCCCAAGCAGTTCCTGCCGCTGGTCGGCGACAAGAGCATGCTGCAGGCCACCTGGCTGCGCGCCGCTCCCGTTGCCGGCCACGCCCCCATCGTGGTGGCCAACGAAGAGCATCGCTTCATGGCCGCCGAGCAGCTGCAGCAGCTGGGCGTCAAGCCCTCTGCCATCCTGCTGGAGCCCAAGGGCCGCAACACCGCCCCCGCCATTGCGGTCGCCGCGCTGGAAGCCACGCGTGATGGCAGCGATCCGTTGCTGCTGGTGCTGCCCTCCGATCACGTGATCGGCGACGAGGCTGCATTCCAGGCCGGGGTGAAAGTGGCTGCTGAAGCAGCAGCACAGGGCAAGCTGGTCACCTTTGGCATCAAGCCGACCGCACCCGAAACCGGCTATGGCTACATCAAGGCCGGCGCGGGCGCGGGCGTCAGCGCGGTTGAACGCTTTGTCGAAAAACCGGACCTGGCGACTGCGCAAGGCTACTTGAGCAGCGGCGAGTACTACTGGAACAGCGGCATGTTCCTGTTCCGCGCCTCCCGCTATCTGGAGGAACTGCGCAAGTTCCATCCCGCCATCGCCGACGCCTGCCAGACCGCGTGGCAGAACGGCAAGCGCGATGCCGACTTCACCCGCCTGGACAAGGACGCGTTCGCGGCCAGCCCGTCGGATTCGATCGACTACGCGGTGATGGAAAAGACTGCCGACGCGGTCGTGGTCCCGCTGGATGCCGGCTGGAACGATGTCGGTTCGTGGTCGTCGCTGCTGGATGTGTCCGAGCAGGACGCGCAGGGCAACGCGCATCATGGTGACGTGATCCAGCTGGATTGCCGCAACACCTATGCCTACGGCTCGCGCCTGATTGCCATGGTCGGCCTGGAAGACGTGGTGGTCGTCGAGACGCCGGACGCCGTGCTGGTCGGCCACCGCGATCGCATCCAGGAAGTGAAGGAGGTGGTCGGACGGATCAAGACCGACGGTCGCTCCGAGGCCACCTGGCATCGTAAGGTCTATCGCCCGTGGGGCGCCTACGACTCGATCGACATGGGCCAGCGCCACCAGGTCAAGCGCATCACCGTCAAGCCCGGTGCCGTGCTGAGCCTGCAGATGCACCACCACCGCGCGGAACACTGGATCGTGGTCAGCGGCACT
Organism: Xanthomonas cucurbitae; assembly: GCF_002939885.1. Classification (GTDB taxonomy): domain Bacteria; phylum Pseudomonadota; class Gammaproteobacteria; order Xanthomonadales; family Xanthomonadaceae; genus Xanthomonas; species Xanthomonas cucurbitae. The sequence continues at coordinate 43,246 of NZ_MDED01000004.1, read as the reverse complement.
GCCGAAGTGACGCGTGGCGAAGAAGTGTTGCTGCTGACCGAAAACCAGAGCACCTACATCCCGCTCGGCGTGACCCACCGCCTGCGCAATCCGGGCAAGCTGCCGCTGGAGCTGATCGAAGTGCAGTCCGGCAGCTATCTGGGCGAGGACGATATCGTGCGCTTTGAGGATACCTACGGCCGGGCGTGATAACGCGCCCAACGTAGACGGCAAGATCGACGGCGGCCCATGGCCGCCGTCTTGCGTTACCCGCGACCCACTTTGGATTGCGACACGCCACGCGTGGGCAGATCAAAGATCGCAGGCTGCATTGCACACCTGTGCACGCGGGCGACGCGACTGTACCGCCCGCATCCGGATACCGTCTAGAAAGGCAAGCGGGGCCGCCTGCGAGGTGACAAGCAGCGCCGCATCGTGTGAACCTCATGGACGCCTAAACGAGTGGCATTGCCACCCGCCAGAACGCGGCGCTGACCCTACTCAGTTGTCGCCGAACAGATCGCGCGTGTAGAGCTTGTCCTGCACGTCCTGCAGCGCGTCGGCCATGCGGTTGCTGATGATAACGTCGGCCTCACGCTTGAAGGTTTCCAGGTCGTTGACCACGCGCGAGCGGAAGAATTCTGGATCGCTCAGCGTCGGTTCGTACGCGATGATGTCCGCGCTCTTGGCCTTGAGGCGCTTCATCACGCCCTGGATGCTGGACGAACGGAAGTTGTCCGAGCCGGCTTTCATGATCAGGCGATAGATCCCAACTACCTTTGGATTGCGCCGCAGCACGTCGGCGGCAATGAAGTCCTTGCGGGTGGTGTTGGAATCGACGATTGCCCGGATGATGGTCTGCGGAACGCTTTGGTAGTTGGCCAGCAACTGCTTGGTGTCCTTGGGCAGGCAGTAACCGCCGTAGCCGAAGGACGGATTGTTGTAGTGGCTGCCGATGCGCGGATCCAGGCAGATGCCTTCGATGATCTGACGGCTGTTCAGACCGTGGGTGAGCGCGTAGGTGTCCAGTTCGTTGAAGTAGGACACCCGCATCGCCAGATAGGTGTTGGCGAACAGCTTGATCGCCTCGGCCTCTGTAGGCTCGGTGAACAACACCGGCACGTCGGGCTTGAGCGCGCCTTCCTGCAGCAGCCGCGCGAAGGTTTCCGCGCGCGCCGAGCGCTAACCGAGGATGATCCGGGACGGGTATAGGTTGTCGTACAACGCCCGTCCCTCGCGCAGGAATTCGGGCGAGAAGATGATGTTGTCGGTGCCGAACTGCTCACGCAGCTTGACCACGTAGCCGACCGGAATGGCCGACTTGATCACCATCGTTGCCTGCGGGTTGATCTCCAGTACCTTGGCGATCACTACCTTGATCGAGCGGGTGTTGAAGTAATTGGTGTCCGGATCGTAGTCGGTGGGTGTGGGGATGATCACGATCTCGGCGCCGGCAAACGCCTCGTTGGCGTCCAGCGTGGCCTTGAAGTTCAGGCCACCCTCGGCCAATGCGGCCTCGAGTTACTTGTCGACAGTTGGCGAGCGGCCTTCGTTGAACAGCTTGACCTTGTCCTCGACGATATCCAGCGCCACGACCTCATGGTGCTTGGCGAGCAACACGCCATTGGACAGACCGACATAGCCGGTACCCGCGACAGCGATCTTCATTGGAATTCCTTGCAATTTTGGATGGGGGAGGATGCAGCGCGCTGCACGCAGGCCATGGCGTGAAGACGGTGCGGACGCGCCCGCCATGAGCCGGAGCGCCCGCTGGGGGACACGCAAGAACCTGCACAGTGCCGACCGATGCGATGCAGCGCACGCACGCGTCCAGCCCATGCATCACGCGTCGCACTCGCTTCAGCGGCACATACACGCCCGCCGCGACCTGCACGGAGCAGTTCGTCGGCCCGGCGCGGACCAGCCCCAGATGATGGCCGAAGCGGGGTGTAGGCTATGGGTCAGTGCTGACGCCACACCGGCCCATCAAACCACTCAGAGGCTCACTCGCGGGCGAGCGTGTCAAGCACCCGGCTCAGTCCGTCCTGCCAAGCGGGTAGGTGCACACCGAAGGTGTCCTGCAGGCTGTGGGTATCCAGCCGCGAATAGGCAGGGCGCATGGCCGGCGTTGGATAGTCGGCGGTACTGATCGCTTCCACGTGCGGCACGCGGGCGAGCAGACCGCGCGCGTGGGCCTGGGCAAAGATGGCCTCGGCGAAACCATGCCAGGAGGTCTGCCCCGCAGCGGTCAGATGCCACAGGCCGGAGGGTTCACCGGGCTGGCGTAGCGCGTGCGCCGTGATGTCGGCGATCAACGCGGCCGGCGTCGGCGTGCCGATCTGGTCGACGACCACGCGCAGCACGTCGCGCTCGGCTCCCACGCGCAGCATCGTCCGCAGGAAATTGTTTCCATGCGCCGCGTAAACCCAGGCTGTGCGGAAGATCAGATGCCGGCCGCCGGCCGCCTGCACCGCCTGTTCGCCGGCCAGCTTGCTCTGCCCGTACACGCCGAGCGGCGCGGTGGCGTCGTCCGGCCGATAGGGGCGAGTGCCCTGCCCGTCGAAGACATAGTCGGTCGAATAATGGACCAAGGGCACATCGGCACGCGCGCACCATTGCGCAATGACCGCCGGCGCCTCGGCGTTGGCACGAAAGGCCGCATCAGGGTCCTGCTCGGCACGATCGACGGCGGTGTAAGCGGCTGCGTTGACGACGCGAGTTGGCCCTAATCGGTCCAGCAAGCCAAGCAATGTTTCCGGCGCGTCGAAATCTGCGGTCTCACAGGCCGTGCCGTCAGGCAGCTGACCATTACGGGTCGCCGCCACTACCTTTGCCCCGTCTTTTGCAAGTGCACGTAACAGTTCTGTACCGACCTGTCCGCTGGCACCAAATACCAACGTGGTCATGCTGGAAAGGCTGGCAAGCGATCAGGCGGCACATCGGCCAGAAACGGCGCGGCTGCGTCCTTGGTAGACAGCACAGGATTGCTGATCGGCCAATCGATCCCGATTGCAGCATCGTCCCAACGCACGCCGGCGTCGGCCTCCTTGACGTAGATATCGGTGCACAGGTAACTGAACAGTGCAGTTTCCGACAGCACTGCGAAGCCATGTGCAAAGCCCTCCGGTATCCAGACTTGGCGACGGTTCTCAGCGCTCAGCAGGACAGCTGTCCAGCGCCCGAAATGCGGCGAGCCAGACCGCAGATCAACCGCAACGTCGTACACCTCACCGGCAAGGACGCTAACCAGCTTGCCCTGCGGACGTGGCCACTGATAATGCAGGCCACGCAGGACACCCTTGGCGGATGTGGAGACATTACTTTGCACGAAGTTCGGGGGCAGGCCGTGCTGCCTGAAACGCTCGGCATTCCACGTTTCGAAGAAATATCCCCTCGCATCGCCAAAGACTGCGGGCTCAATCACAACGCAACCAGGCAACGTCGTTTCGATCACTTTCAACGGACCACTCCACGCTTGGCTAGTGCGTTTAGATATTTACCATAGTCATTTTTAGCCAGCGGTGCCGCAAGGCGCTCCAGCTGTTCGGTGTCGATCCAGCCCTGACCAAATGCGATTTCCTCGGGGCAGCACACCTGCAGACCCTGGCGCATCTGGATGGTTTCGATGAAGTTGGCCGCTTCATGCAAGGACTGGTGCGTGCCGGTATCCAGCCACGCATAGCCGCGACCCAGGGGTTCGAGGTGCAGATCACCCGCTTCCAGATAGCAGCGATTGAGATCGGTGATCTCCAGTTCGCCGCGGGGCGATGGCTTCAAGGCGGCCGCATAGTCGCTAGCCTTGCCATCATAGAAATACAGCCCAGTCACCGCGTAGTTGGAACGCGGTTGCACCGGCTTTTCGGCGATATCGATCACCTTACCCTGCTGATCGAATTCGGCGACACCGTAGCGCTCCGGGTCGTTGACCCAGTAACCGAACACGGTCGCCCCCTGCTCACGCGCGTCGGCCCGGCGCAGGGTCTCGGTCAGGCCGTGACCGTGGAAGATGTTGTCGCCCAACACCAGGCAGCTCGGCTTTCCGTCAACGAAGTTGCGACCGATCAGATATGCCTGTGCCAGCCCGTCTGGACTCGGTTGCACGGCATACTGGATATTGACACCCCATTGCGAACCATCGCCCAGCAGCGACTGGAACAGCGCCTGTTCGTGCGGTGTATTGATGATCAGGATGTCCCGGATACCTGCCAGCATCAGCACGCTGAGCGGGTAATAGATCATCGGCTTGTCGTACACCGGCAGCAGCTGCTTGCTGACGCCCTTGGTGATTGGATACAGGCGGGTGCCAGAGCCGCCTGCCAGGATAATGCCTTTGCGTTGTGTCATGAGAGCTTCCTTGAAAGGTCGGCACGCACCTGAGCGGCCACCAGTAGAGAGACGTCAGGCCGCCGCGCCGATACGTTCCAGACGGTAGCTTCCGTCCAGCACGCCCTGCACCCACGCCTGATTGCCGAGATACCACTCCACCGTCTGTGCGATGCCCTGCTCGAAGGTATAGGCAGGCTCCCAGCCCAATTGGTTTTTCAGTTTCGAGGCATCGATCGCATAGCGGCGGTCGTGCCCGGGCCGGTCGGTCACATAGGTAATCTGGCTAGCGCGTGGCTTGCCGTCTTCGCGCGGACGATGCTGATCCAGTAGTGCGCAGATGGCCTGCACGACCTCGATGTTCTGCCGCTCGGAATTGCCGCCCACGTTGTAGGTTTCGCCGACCCTGCCCTTGGCCAGCACCGTACGGATCGCCTCGCAGTGGTCGCTGACGAACAACCAGTCACGCACCTGCTTGCCGTCGCCGTAGACCGGAAGCGGCTCGCCAGCCAGCGCCTTGGCGATCACCAACGGGATGAGCTTCTCGGGGAAATGGTACGGACCGTAGTTGTTCGAGCAATTGGTGGTCAGCACCGGCAGCCCGTAGGTATGGTGGAACGCGCGCACCAGATGATCCGAAGCGGCCTTCGACGCGGAGTACGGCGAGTTCGGCGCATAGGGCGTGGTTTCGGTGAACTTGCCGGTCTCGCCCAGGGTGCCGTAGACCTCGTCGGTGGACACGTGCAGGAAGCGGAACGCGTCGCGTCGCTTGTCCGGCAGCGCCTTCCAATAGTCGCGGACAGCCTCGAGCAGTGCCAGAGTTCCGACCACATTGGTCTGGATAAAGGCGCCCGGACCCTCGATCGAACGGTCCACATGGCTTTCCGCGGCGAAGTTCAATACCGCATCAGGCTGGTGTTCCTGCAGCAGGCGGGTGACGAGCGCACCGTCACCGATATCGCCCTTGACGAACACGTGGTCGGCGTTGTTCTCCAGCGATGCCAACGTGTTCAGATTTCCTGCGTAGGTCAGCGCGTCCAGGTTGATTACACGAATCCCACGGGAGACCGCCTCAAGAACAAAATTGCCACCGATGAAGCCGGCACCGCCGGTTACTAGCCAAGTCGCCACTGTCTACCCCTCCTGGTCGCGCGCCGAACGCGCTGCGTTATCGAACAACACAGGATATACGGTCCCGGCATTATCGGGCTTAAGCGAGAGCGACTCCGCAATCGCGCCCTCTGACGCATTGCAACACCCATACGCCATCGCATGGTGGATGCTCCCCGGTTAGAATGGCCCCACTCCCGAGCCTGCCGCCGCGGCCGGGCCTTCCCGCAATAGCTGAAGGATCTCGTACACGATGAAAATCCTCGTCGCCTACAAGCGCGTGGTGGACTACAACGTCCGCATTCAGGTCAAGCCGGATGGCTCCGGCGTGGTGACCGAGGGCGTCAAGCTCTCGCCCAACCCCTTCGACGAAATCGCCCTGGAAGAGGCATTGCGCCTGCGCGATGCCGGCATCGCCAGCGAAGTGGTGGTCGCCACCCTGGCGCCGGCCGATGCCGCCGCGCACCTGCGCAACGGCCTGGCCATGGGCGCCAACCGCGCCATCCATGTGGTGACCGATGCGGCGGTCCAACCGCTCACCGCCGCCCGCAGCCTGCTCAAGCTGGTCGAGAAGGAGCAGCCGGACCTGGTCATCCTGGGCAAGCAAGCCATCGACGACGATGCCAACCAGACCGGCCAGATGCTGGCCACGCTGTGGGGCCGCCCGCAGGCGACCTTCGCCGGCAAGCTCGTGGTGGCCGACGGCAAGGCCACGGTCACGCGTGAAGTGGACGCTGGCCTGGAAACGCTGGAAGTCGACCTGCCGGCCGTGATTACCACCGATCTACGCCTGAACGAGCCGCGCTTCATCAAGCTGCCCGACATCATGAAGGCCAAGAGCAAGCCGCTGGACACGCTGGCGTTCGCCGACCTCGGCGTGGACGCACACGACAGCCTGACCACCACTCACCATGCCGCGCCATCCAAGCGCAGCCGCGGCGTCATGGTCAAGGATGCCGCCGAACTGGTGGCCGCACTCAAGCAGAAGGGGTTGCTGTAATGGCCAAGGTTCTCGTTATTGCCGAACATCTCAACGGCCAGCTCAATGCGGCCACCGCCAAGACCCTGAGCGCCGCGCAGGCGATCCCGGCCGGGTCCATCGATGTGGTCGTGCTGGCCGCCGACCCGGCCGGCGTCGCCGCACAGGCCGCGCAGCTGTCCGGCGTTGCCCGCGTGCTGACGGTGACCAATGCCGCCAACGAACACGCCATCGCCCAGGTGCTGGGGCCGCAGATCGCCCAGCTGGCGGGCCAGGGCTACACCCATGTGTTCGGCCCCTCCACCACCTTCGGCAAGGATTTGATGCCAGTGGTTGCGGCACTGCTCGGCGTTAATCAGATCTCCGACCTGATGACGGTCGAGGACGCCTACACCTTCAAGCGCCCGATCTACGCGGGCAACGCCATCATCACGGTCAAGGCCCCGGCCGACCAGATCGTGGTAGCCACCGTGCGCAGCGCCTCCTGGCCCGAAGCGGCCAGGGGCGGCAGCGCGGCGGTCGAGTCGGTGACGGTCGATGTGACCCTGCCCACCCATACCCGCTTCATCGGCCTGGCTGCCGGCAACTCCGACCGCCCGGACCTGCAGAGCGCCAAGCGCGTGGTCTCTGGCGGCCGCGGCGTGGGTTCGGCGGACAACTTCAAGCATATCTACAGCCTGGCCGACAAACTCGGCGCAGCCGTGGGCGCCTCGCGCGCGGCCGTGGACGCCGGCTATGTGCCCAACGAGCTGCAGGTCGGCCAGACCGGCAAGATCATCGCCCCGGAACTGTACGTGGCCATCGGCATCAGCGGCGCCATCCAGCACCTGACCGGCATCAAGGACGCCGGCACGATCGTGGCGATCAACAAGGATGCGGAATCACCAATCTTCGAGATTGCCGATATCGGGTTGGTGGGGGATTTGTTTACGCTGTTGCCGGAGCTGGAACAGGCGATGGGCTGAGCGCGGAGATGCGTGCCGCAGGCTGTTGGTCACGCTGCGCCCATCAGGATTGCTTGGAGTGGCGGACAATCTGTCCGCCACGTAGACATGTGCGTTTATAATTCGCAATCACTTTGCGGGATACCGTAGATGCCGTTGCAAAGCTTCGAGGTCCCGGGCACATGGCGGTTGAACGTCCCTTATCGCCGTGTCTTCGCTCTTTTGCCTGGAACAGATGATTCGGCAGAGCCAGCTACAGTGGATCAAGACGGCTATGCAATAACCGGCTTTGCAAGGAGGCAGGATCTGCCGGGATAGCACAGCCAATGTACGCTTCAGTCATTCCAGTGCAGCCGCTTGTGCTCGTTTAAGCGCTTTGCCCCGCACTGCGGGGCTGGCGCGATACCGGGCAGATCGAGTCGGCGCTTCCACTCATACGTCTAAGTCAGACCCGCCCACTGACCACCGGCCGAACGCGATATCCTTCCGGTCAAAGATCTCTACGGCGGCATACCAATGCTGCAGCATTTCAAATCCACCCGCACATCACTTGATACCTCGGATTCCATGGACGCCCTGATTCCCGTCAACTCGTTGTCCCGCCACATTGCGCCCGTACAGGATGCACTGTCTCAGATCGCAAGCACGATCGTCGCGAGTGGTTACTATGTACTCGGTCCGAACGTGAAGGCTTTTGAGCAGGAGTTCGCCAGCTACTGTGGAAGCCGTCACTGCGTCAGCGTTGCCAACGGGACCGACGCCCTTGAACTCTCCCTGAAAGCGCTGGGCGTCGGCCCGGGAGATACGGTGGCCGTTGTTGCCAATGCGGCGATGTACGGCACCAGCGCGGTCCTGGCCTGCGGCGCTTCACCGGTTTTTGTCGATACAGGCGCGGGGACGGGGCTAATGTCCGTATCTGCGCTGGAAGCAGTACTCGCTGGCGAAAACGCACCGGCAGCCGTGATCGTGACCCATCTCTATGGCCAACTGGCTGACATCGAAGCGATCGTCGCGCTGTGTCAACCACGTGGCATCAAAGTCGTGGAAGACTGCGCACAGGCACACGGCGCCGAACGGAATGGCCACCGCGCCGGTAGCTTCGGCGATATTGCTTCCTTCAGCTTTTATCCCACCAAGAATCTGGGCGCCTTGGGCGATGGCGGCGCGATCGTGACAAACGATGACCAGCTAGCCGACCGTGCCGCGCAACTCCGCCAGTACGGATGGACGGCCAAGTACACCAATACCCTACGGGGGGGCCGCAACAGCCGCCTCGACGAATTGCAAGCTGCCATGCTGCGCCATATGCTTCCCCTTCTGGACGGCTGGAACCAGCGTCGCCGGGATATCGCCAACCGCTACGCTCGGGGCCTGTCCAACCCGAAGATCGAAGTGGCTGGCATGGTGGGCGCCGATAATGTGGCGCATCTGTACGTCGTTCGTTCCGATGACCGCGAGCAACTGCGGTCGCACCTGCAGTCTGCTGGGGTGCAGACGGAGGTCCATTACCCGTTGTGCGACCACCGTCAACCCTGCCATGAGGGCGTATTCGATTCTGTGGTACTACCGAACACGGAAGCCGATGCGGTGCGCGTGACGACGCTGCCATGTTTTCCGGAGCTGACAGATCAAGAGGTCGATCGGATTGTCGAAGCATGCAACCGGTTCTGAGCCAGGTGCAGTCGCCTTCCCTCAGCCTGGTTGTTCCGATCTACGGCAATGAGGGCTCGATCGACGAGCTCCTGCAGGCTGTCGATTCGATTGCTCGTAGCGTCGACGGGAAGTTTGAAGCCATTTTCGTGGTGGATGGCAGTCCCGATCGTAGCTACGCCTTGCTGCGTGACAAGTTGCCTGGCTGCGCCTTCAGTTCGCAGCTGGCGACCCTGACCAGAAATTTCGGCGCGTTCCCGGCAATCCGCACCGGCTTGCAGCTTAGCCGCGGCGAGTTAACTGCGGTAATGGCGGCCGACCTGCAGGAGCCGCCGCAATTGGTCATCGACTTCTGGCAACGCTACTCTAGCGAGCGGTACGACGTCGCCTTCGGCGTGCGCGAAGCGCGCAGCGATCCGGCCGCATCAAAATTGGCGTCAACCATGTTTTGGGCAACGTATCGACGCATGGTCATCAAGGACATTCCCAAGGGTGGCGTGGATATCTTCGCTGTGAGCCGCGGCTTTCTTGAACGGCTGTTGCTGTTGAACGAAGCCCATTCCAGCCTGCTTGCGCAACTATTTTGGCTGGGCGGCAAGCGCGAATTTGTCAGTTATCAACGGCGCGAGCGGCAGCACGGCAGGAGCGCCTGGACCTTGAGCAAGAAACTGCGGTACCTGTCCGATAGCGTCTTTGCCTTCACCGACCTACCGGTCCGCATGCTGACGGGGCTGGGTTTGATCGCGCTTGCATTTACCACGTTGCTCGCTGCACTGGTGCTGGCCGCGAAATTTTCCGGACTCGTCGCAGTGCCGGGCTACACACTGACAATCTTGACCATTCTCTTTTTCGGCGCACTCAATTCATTGGGCCTGGGTATCGTGGGTACCTACGCCTGGCACGCGTTCGAAAATACCAAAGCGCGGCCCCTATCGATCATGCAGTCGGTCGAAAACTTCGAAAAGGATAACCTGTGAGTCATTTCGTGCATCCTAATGCCCTTTGCGAAAGCGACACCATCGGCGAGGGCACCCGCGTCTGGGCATTTGCCCACGTACTGCCAGGCGCTCGCCTTGGCCGTGACTGCAACATCTGCGACGGCGTATTCATTGAGTCCGACGTAGTGGTCGGCGATCGTGTGACGATCAAGTGCGGCGTACAACTATGGGACGGCGTGCGCTTGGGCGACGATGTCTTCGTGGGCCCGAATGCCACCTTCACCAACGACCTTTTCCCACGCAGCCGGGTGTACCCCGAGAAATTTCTAGGCACCGTGGTCGAATCGGGCGCATCGATCGGTGCCAACGCAACCATCCTGGCCGGCACCACCATTGGCGGTGGTGCGATGATCGGCGCTGGTGCAGTCGTTACGCGCTCGGTGCCGCCTAACGCTATTGTGGTTGGCAATCCTGCACGCATTGTCGGCTACGTGTCCAACCAGGACGCGGACAAGACGGCTCCACTTCCCACCGCCCAGGGCGTCACCGACACCGCCGTTCCTGGCGTCAAGCTTTACCAGATGCCCAGCTTTGCGGACATGCGCGGGTCCCTATCCGTGGGGGACTTCGATAGCTTCCTGCCTTTCAACGCAAGACGGTATTTCCTGGTTTATGGCGTCCCCACGCAGGAGACCCGTGGCGAACACGCGCACAAGCGCTGCCATCAGTTTCTCGTCTGCGTCTCCGGTTCGGTCAGGGTGCTAGCGGACGACGGTACGCGCCGCATCGATGTCGAACTCAACTCACCGAACCAGGGCATCCATCTGCCGCCGATGATCTGGGGCACGCAATACAAGTATTCCAAAGACGCCGTGCTGCTGGTGTTTGCGTCCGAGCCCTACGACACCGATGAGTACATCCGCGATTACTCGTCCTTCAAGAGTCTGACGAATGTGGGCGGATGAGTCCTCACAGGCCGATACCCTGCTTCGACGGCATCGGCCATTGGTCTCCGTAGCGCTGCGCTTCCTGCTGGGCGGAGCACTCAACACAGGCCTGACCCTGGCGCTGTACTGGGTGCTCCTTCGCTTTATGCATTATCAATGGGCTTACTTTGCGAGTTTTTGTGCAGGCATCCTGATCAGCTACCTGATCAACACTCGTTACGTCTTCCGTGCACAACACAACTGGTTAAAGTTTGCGGCGTTTCCGTTCATCTATCTGGTGACCTATGCACTTGGGGCTCTAGCACTGAAACTCAGCGTAGGGCATCTAGGCGTGCCGGCGGCGGTCGGCCCGCTGATCTCTATCGTTGTCACGTTGCCAGTGTCATTCATCCTGAGCAAGTTGGTGTTGCAGGCTCCCAAACCTGACGCCTCTCAGAGCTGAGCCAGTCGCGGCGCAGAACGTCACCCCACCTCACGCCTGCTTTGCAGTCCCAATGGCGCAGCGCATCCATTCTTGACCTGTGGATTACATGAGCACCCTACTTCCTCCTACAACGCCGGCCCGCCCCAAGATCAAGGCCGAATGGCTGCCCCTGCTGTTAGGCGCTGCTCTGTCCGTCGTGGCGGGCAGCGTCCTGCTCGTGGGCTGGCGGGCGGGCCTGTTGCCCGTGCTGGACTATCCGCTATCATATAGCGGCGACGCGTTGAGCAGCCTCTGGCTGACACAGCGAGCAATGGAAGGATGGATCTTCGAGAACGCGCGGAGCGGCTTCCCATTCGGGTCATCTTTCCTCGATTACCCCGGAGCAGATTCCGGCAGTTTCCTGTTCCTGAAGCTTGCCGGCATGCTGACCGGCAGCAGTGCCGCGGCAATCAATCTGTTCTTCTTGCTGGGCTTTGCCGCGAACTTTCTGACGGCATATTGGGTGATGCGTTGGCTGCGCGTCGGTCGTTCGCTGTCATTTACCACTGCCATGCTCTTCACGCTGGCGCCTTTCCACTTCCTGCGGTTGCAGCACATCTTCTACACCTGGTATTTCGGAATCCCGATCTATTTCATGCTTGCGATCCGGATCGCACGCGCCGACGTATCGCTGGATTTCTGGAGCGCCCGGCCCGCACGCAAGATCACGCTTGCTGCGCTATACCTAGTCCTGAGCTGTTTCGGCGTTTATTACACGGCATTCGGCCTGATCCTGATTGGAACGGCTTGCCTCATGGCGCTGTTCCATAAGGACTGGACGTCCATCACCCGCCTCGCAGCACCCGTCATTTTCTTCCTTGCGCTTGGCACACTGGCAAATGTCGCACCCAACGTAATCAACGAGCGGATCAACGGTCACAACCCGGAGGTCGCTGCCCGCGCGCCGGCGGAGTCGGAGATCTACGGCGTGAAGTTGATGCAGTTGATCCTGCCCCGCCCCGACCACAGGCTACCTAAGCTGGCCAATGTAACGGCCAAGTACATGGCCAGCACACCGTTGATAAACGAAAACACGACGGCCTCCCTGGGCCTGATTGGTTCCATTGGTCTTGCCATCCTGGCGCTGGTCGCGTTCGCGCGCCTGGCAGAGCGGCGCAGTGAAGAACGCATTGCTCTGTTGGCGATTCTCTCCGGCGTCCTTCTGGCATTCATGACCATCGGCGGGCTTGGCTCACTCTTCGCCCACGTCGTTTCGCCATCCATCCGCGGCTGGAACCGGGCCAGCATATTCATCACGTTCAGCACCCTCGCTGCGGTAGCCATCGCGGTGCAGATGTTCTCCGACAAGGTAGGGCGTCGGTACCACATGACCATTGCCTCGATCGCTGCTGCCGGCATGTTGGTCTTCGGCATCTGGGACCAGACCTCCGCTGTATGCGGCCCGTGCCAATCCGGCGCGCGCACTGCATACGAGCAGGACAAGCGTTTCATCCGCCGCATTGAAGCTACCCTGCCTGTAGGTGCGGCGGTTTACCAGTTGCCCTACATGCCGTTTCCCGAAGTGCCGCCCAAAAATGGCTTGCATGCATATGACCTTGCGGTGGGATTCATACACTCGCAGCAACTGAAATGGAGCTACGCAGGCATGAAGGGCCGTGAGGGCGACCTGATCTACCGGAATCTGGAAACCCAACCCGCCGCAGCACAGCTCCAGGCGATTGGTCGTTTCGGCTTCGACGCTGTCTACATCGACAAGCGAGGTTACGCCGACCAAGGGGCACGCATCATTGCTGAATGGACACAGGCCATTGGCGCACCGCCAGCGGTGACTCGCGAGGACGGCGCGGTTGTGGTGTTCCGTCTACCAGGGGGTACAAAGCCTGCAAGCATTGAAGCTGCCAAGGACGCAGCGATCACCGAGCCTGCGGCAGATACGAGCATCACCCTGCCTTCACTGCGCAGCCTGCTAACACAAGGCTGGTCTTCCGACGAGGCATGGGGTGTCTGGTCGGAAGGCACAAGTTCATCGCTGCGCTATCGTGTCAGCCCAACAACCGTCGGCAGGACAACGGTAATTCTGCGTGGCAACCCGTTTCTGGCCGGGCCCCAGCAAGCGCTACGCATCCGTGCAACGGTCAATGGCGTTCAAGCGCTCGATACCCGCGTCACTGCAGCACAAGCCCTACCGCTGGCACTGCGGATTCCCGTTACAACCCGCCAGCCGGATGAGGTGGTGCATATCGTCCTGAACTACGAAACACCGGTCTCCCCCGCCGAGATCGACATGTCTGCAGACCAGCGGCGGCTTGCCTTCGGGCTGACAAGTCTTGAAATCTGCAAGGCAGATTGCGACAGATAAGCCGCTGGGGCCCCACCACCACCATTGCCATTGCCACCCCTGCCATTTTCAGCTGGCGCAGCTTTTTCGCGGCCGGCAGTGCATCAGCGTTTGCGATGAAGCCGAACCAATTCGCAACGCCAGGCTTCGGCTGGATTTTCCAGCCGAAGCTCGATTGCTCTCAATGCTCTTGGGGTGTTCTCACTGCTCACTGCTCGCAGCTTCGAGCATCCAGCGCAGCGTCTCCTCCAGCGCAAGACTCTGCCAATCGCCGATCAGCTCCTGCAATCTGGCATTGCTGCCAAGCAACTTCTTGACTTCGTTCTCCCGAACGAATGCAGGGTTCACCTGGACGCCGATATCGTGGCCGGTGATTTTCGAGCAGATCCTGATGATGTCCCCTAGCGAACTGGCGACACCCGAACACACATTGACGATCTGCCCCTCGGCCGCTGGCGCTTGCAGGAGCTTGCGATAAGCCAGCACGACCGACCTGACATCCCCGAAATCGCGCCACACTTGGGTGTTGCCCAACTCGATGGAAGAGGCATGCGATGCGAAATGGGAAACAATCTTGGGGATCAGGAAATTGGTAGCCTGACCGACCCCGGTATAGTTAAAGGGGCGGGCAATCACCAGAGGCAGCCGCTCGCACCACAAGCTGGCGACATACTCCATGGCGAGCTTGCTCACCGCGTAGTCGTTCGAGGGCGCGGGTGTGACCGACTCGTCGATCATGCCCTCAGTTGCATTGCCGTAGACATTGGCACTGCTCGCGATCAGCACCCTCTCCGGGCGGTGGTGACTTGCGGCCAGCGCCTGCAGCAAGTTACGCGTGCCGAGCAGATTGACGCGGTAAAAATCGTCGGCATCCCCATGACCGACAAAGGCCACTGCCGCCAGATGCACAACGTAGTCGGCTTGGGCCTGCGCAACGACGCGAGCGACGTCGGCACCGTCGCGTAGATCCATCGGCCAGAACTCGTTGGTGCTGGCCGTACCAGTACCGTCCGAACGCGTTCCGACGCCGATGACCGTGCAGCCCTGTTCCTTGAGCTGCTGGGCCATGTAGCGCCCGGTGAACCCGGACGCTCCACTGATCAGAACCCGCTTCCCCGTCAGGTCAGAATGAGAAGCCACGCTCGTTCCTCTTCAGATCGGCCTCGACCATCATCTGGCACAGCTGTTCCAGGGTGGTCTCAGGCTTCCAGCCGAGGAGACGGGTCGCCTTTTCGGGATCGCCGATCAGCAGCTCCACTTCTGCAGGGCGATGGAACTTCGGATTGATGCGCATGACCACCTTGCCGGTGGCAGTGTCCACCGCAGTCTCTTCAGCGTCCTTTCCCCGGAACTCGACGTCGATGCCCGCGCCCTTGAATGCCATGCTGACGAAATCGCGCACGGTCTCGGTGCGATTGGTCGCGAGCACGAAGGTATCCGGCTCCTCGGCCTGCAGCATCCGCCACATACCTTCCACATACTCGCGCGCGAAGCCCCAGTCACGCTTGGCGTCCAGGTTGCCTAACTCCATGCAGTCCAGCAGCCCGAGCTTGATCTTGGCCACCGAATCGGTGATCTTGCGCGTCACGAATTCACGTCCACGCAATGGACTTTCGTGGTTGAACAGGATGCCGCTGCAACCAAAGATGTCGTAACTCTCGCGGTAGTTCACTGTCATCCAGTGCGCATAGAGCTTGGCGACGCCGTAGGGGCTGCGCGGATAGAACGGCGTGCTTTCGATCTGCGGAACCGCCTGCACCTTGCCGAACATCTCCGACGTCGAGGCCTGGTAGAAGCGGACATCCCGGTTCACCTGACGGATCGCCTCCAGCAAGTGGACCGGACCGATACCGGTGATCTGCGCCGTTGTGGTCGGCTGATCGAAAGACACGCCCACGAAGCTCTGAGCCGCCAGATTGTAGACCTCGGTGGCTCCGGTGCTTTCAAGCATACGGATGCTCGAACCTAGATCCGTCAGATCGTATTCGATCAGATTGAGGTTGGGGTGGGCCGCAATTCCAAGCTCTTCGATCCGCCAGAAATTGACCGAACTCGTACGGCGATACGTGCCAAATACGCGGTAGCCCTTGTCCAACAGCAGTTCTGCCAGGTAGGCACCGTCTTGACCCGAGATTCCAGTAATCAACGCAGTTTTCATTAACACATTCTCTTGTTTACGTATTAGTTCCGGCTTTGAGCCGATGCAGGGTCGGGGACGCTCCGACGCGCGGTGCAGGTCAACGCGTTGACAGCGGCTTCCCACCCGCGCCGCATAGGGTCTGCTTGCCCTGATCGGCGCAGCTGGTGAATGGGCCGTAGTCGAGCGGCTCGATCTTGAAATCGCTGAACCAGGCGACGCCCTCCTGCACCAACCCGAATCGCAAGCTCTTTCCGACCACTGCCTGGGCAGGCACCTCGGCGATCACCTCGGCAGAGGCACCGGCAGCGATCCCTTCAGCGGGAAGCGGAGCACGTACAAAATCCTTCGTCGATACAGTGCCGGAACTGTCTACCAGCGAGATCGCGAGGTTGATCGGCAAGGTGCCCTTCGAACTTAACGTTTCCTTGCCCGCGTTGGTGACCGACACAACGGTTCGTATCAACTCACCATTATTGACGATCACAGGGTCCGAGACGATGGCGTAGCGAGCCCCTACCTGCTCCTGCGTCAAGGGGGTGGTCATATTGGGTGCCTCGGAGGCCGGAGCAGCCGGTTGAGGTGTGGCGGTTGCCGGCTGGTCTGCCTCAGGCGACTTGGAGCAACCGGCCAGGGTGACGACAGTCGCCAGGAAGGCGGCAGTGCACAAAGAGACGGGAGTTTTCGCAAACGATTTCATGCGTTAGGACCTGGGTTGGATGAATGTGCCCCCTCATGATTGAGTGGCTTCTACACGTACGAGCAGCCGGGCTGGTACAAACCCCCGACTTTTGAACCAGCAAACAGATTCCTGGACGAGATCGATTTCCAATTCATACTCACCAACGGCATCTGGCACGCGAAGCGAGATAACTTGTTCGCGACACGAAGCTGGCTCGATTGGCTCATCGATCCATTGGCGCGGCTGCTCCACTTGCTGCAGCGGTGCAGCAACGGAGCGCCAGTAATACCCGATGTAAATGCCGAACGGCGTCACCGAGTGTCCGGGTGGACTGAGCCACGGAAATTCACTGGTATTATTCAGCATCAGCCGTACGGTGACCTCGCTGGAGGGCTCCGCTACGCTAAGATCGGTTTCGATCAGTACCACCCCTCCTTGACATGCTTCGACCGGCAAGGCCTCAGTATAAGGGTACGGCTCGACCGTGGCGAAGATCATTTGTCCGTGCGCGTCGACTTGGCGCTCGGATAAGGCCTTTAGCGCAGAATCGACCCACCGGTCGCCACGCAGCGTGCTGCGGACATCGATCCTCTGAACTTCGCTCAACAGCGGAGAATCAAGGTCGATATTGAGGTCGGCCAAGGCCTCGGCGACGCGATCCCTGAAATCGGAAAAGACACGGTTGGATTTCAAGAGCTTCACATAGCGGTCGGTAGCACCGTATGGGTCAAGCTCCGGGCGACCTGCCTGATCTAGACATTCTTCTGCCCAACGCGAGTACGCTGCCGAATCCAGCGCAAAGTGCTGCAATAGACCGCAAAGAACCTCTGGACATTCTGAAGTGGGAGGCACTTTCCTGACGCAGGACGGCAGTTCCGCGTACCAGCCCTGATCCGATACCACGACAGGCAGGCCCGCCTGCAACGCCTTCGACACGACCGCGGATGCTTCGCCCATGGTCGGCTGGCGAAGCGCGATCATCAGGTCGGCACGCTCGAACACACTGCGAAATTGCTCGTCGTCGATGCGGCCATGATTGACCAGTCGCACGTTCTGCAAACCCGAAAGACGTTCCAGCTGTAGCTGCACAGCAGGTTCAACCACCCCGGCTATCTCGAGAGAAAGCGGGTGAGTCAACTCGGGCTCGACCTGCAACAACGCCTCAACGATCCAGTCGAACCTGCGATTCACTTGACCACCACCCATCACCGCAATGGTGCTGAGACGATCACGCACCCGATGCCGCGCGGCGACAGGATAGAGCTGGGGTATGACCGTAACAGGCAGCCAGGGAAACGCCTCGGCAACCCTTTCAGCCGCGTATCTGGAATGCACAACCACTTCGAGCGCAAATTTCGTAGCCACCTGATGAAGCGGGTAATGCACGATTTCGTCACGGCCCCAGATCGGAGAACCATAGCGCAACGCAAGCGTTGCGTTCTTCACTTCAGCAGCGGAGTGCCATTGTTCCAGCACCCGCGCATACCCGTCGCCGAGCAGTGCCTCGTCACTCAGTACGCCCGCCACCATGTGGTGCAGCACCAGATCATGAAGGTGAACAACGCCGGGAACACATGCCATAAGTGGAAGCATCCATCCATGGAAGGCGGGATGATTTCCCATCTGGTACACAACGGCATCCGCTTCAAGCAGCCCATCAACAACCTTCTGGGCTCCCATACGCTCCACGTCACCGCGAACCACCGTGTCGACCTGCACGCCGCGCGCGCGCAGCAGTTCCACCAGCCCGGCCGAATACTCGGCAATACCGGAATGTTCCGGGGGCAGTGGCCCGACCATGGCAATGCGGAAACGCGTGTTCAAATCTTTTCCTCCACGAGCTCGCGTATCACGCGATCCCACGTAATCGAGGTGCTGAGGCGGTAACCTTCATCGGCAAGCGAACGTAGTTGCGCACCGGTTCTTGCGTAGCAATCCCCGATGCTCTGCGCGATCTCCTCTGCCGTGGGACCGGTGACCCACCCACTTCCGGTGGCTTTTACGATCCTTCCGACTTCGCCGCTGTCGTCAACAGTAATGACAGGCTTATGCGCCGCAAATGCCTCCAGGGTTGCGAATCCGTAGTCTTCGTCAACGGGAGAGTAGAAAACAGCCCTGCAATTCGCGATCAACGCGAGCAATTTCTCATCCTCGACAAAGCCAGTCAGTTCTACCCTGTCCTGGAGCCCCAGCTCATGCACCAACGGTGCCAAGGAGAGCGCATAGTCACTGGCTCCTGTGCCTGCTATGACGACTTTGGCTTTTGACACATGTGCCGCTGCGCGAATCAGCAGGTCAGGCCGCTTCATCGACTCGAGTCGGCCGATGCACAAAATATAATCGCCGTAGTCACCAGATGTGATCAACGGGGCCAGTTTGGATGGAGGGTACAGAACCTGCGAAGAAAGACCGTTGAACTGCTGAAGCCTCTCGGTCACGGTCTGCGAGATGGTGTAGCGCGATTCAATGTCCGACAACAGTTGCGTGTCCGAAAAGCGCAAGGCGTCGCGCAACGCCACATCCCGCGAGTTCAGATGGGGGAAATCAAAACGCGTGCGCTCCAGATCGTAAAGCACCCTGTGCTGATGCACTAACCAGAGCGTCTTGTTTGCATGCGAGGCAGCGTATGTTGGAAACTTGGTACAAATACACAGGTCGATCTTCTGACCGTTACTCTCATTCAGATCCAGTAACCGCCACGCCAATGCGGAGGAAAGGATCTCCGTTTCCGGGTACCAACGATATGGCAGCTGCACCAATTCGGCGACGACCTGGCTTCGCTTACCCCACAAATTGATCTGACGGACCAGCTCCTCATTCAGAAACTCTGCCCCTCCCCTGATAAACGGCACCTGCGCACCGAGTACGATGACTCTTTTCACGCCCCCCCCCCCCTACATGATGTCCTTACCACGACGTTGACTTCCTCTTGATTATTTACGTGACTTGCGGATACGACTACCCAGCTGATCGACTGCGGCAACACGCTTATCCATTGCAGCTTCTGCCGGAGTCGGCACCGAACCATCAGCGGTTACCACATCCTCCGGCTGAGGGACTCGCGCGTTACGGATAATCGCAGCATTGCCATCGCCACGTTTCAGTACCCGCGTGGTGAACAAACGAAGCGGCGCCGTAATCCTCCAGGACCGGCTTGCGTGAAGGCTGTCGATCTGTCCCTCCAGGACCTCCACCGCCAACTCGAGCTCGCGAATGTGCTCTCGTGCTGCAGTAGTGACCTGCATGCTCCTGGAAAGATCGGTTTGCAGCTCCTTCAATCGATTTCTATCCTGCTCACTCGAGTTCTCGAGCTGGGAAATTCGTTGCTGCTGTGCGGCAACCCGACCCTGCAAGGCGGCGTTGGTGGCATCTTGCTGCTCAACCACACGTTGGATGCGCAGCGCATCAGTCCTCGCAGCGTCGCGCTCTTCGGTCAGCCGCGCAACATCGACGGCCAATAACTCGGACAACTCACGCGCACGCTGGCGCTCTTCAAGCTCTTGCTCAAGCTCTGCGATCCTAGCTGAAAGTACAGCCTTGTCAGATTTCAGCTCGGAAGCGCGCGCGGCCGACGCTTCGCTCTCACGGCTAGATGCAATCGCTTGAGCCTCGAGTCCTTTGGCCCAAGCTGCCAGTTTCTCGCTATCCTCCTCAAGTCGCTGGCACCTGCTTTCGGAAGCGGCAATTTGTTGTTCAAGCAACTGGATGCGCCCATGTTCCTTAGATGCGTTCTCACGAAAATGCTCGATCGCCGCGCCACGTGCGGCAAGCTCTACCCGATGATGCTCCGTTTCGGTATGCACCGCGCTCAGCCGCGCGTTGTAAACAAGTAGCGCGTTATGCAGACGTTGGTAAATCGATGCCCACTCGGGAAGCGGGGCCGGCGCGGTATCGGCTTGTTCGAGACACTGCTGCAGCAGGGCGAACGTCAACTGGGAATGATTCTGCCCAAATAGCGCTACGAACGCATTGCAGTAGCGGGCGGGAAGTGTGGTGAAATCCAGCGCAGGCTCACGGCTCGGGCTGGACGGAACAACCCGACGTTCAACAATTTCCTTGACCGTGATTAGGAAGGAAAACAGCAGATCCTCAAGCCAAGAGCAATCCGCGGCGTTGATCGAAATCGCGCCGTAATCGATCAGTAAAGCACGCATTTCCGACGTGATGAGGATATTCCAGCAGCGCACGTCGTTGTGATACAACCCGGCGCGCTCAAGCAACACAAGCTGCTCAAGAATCTGCGCGATTATCTCATCGGCGCCATAGACCGAACCATCGTCGATCGCCTGAGAAAGAAGCCGCCCATCCATCATGGACCTGGCAAGAAACAAATCCCTGGAATCGTTCAGCGACGCGATCAGGCGCGGAGCCGGATAACCGGGTGCTGGATTGCTTAGGAACTCCACTTCATTGACGAATTCGCGCAAGTTGATCTCTGCGCGATCTTCAACGCCTAGCGTCATTCTTTTTACGAAAACCTGTGCCCCGAAATAATAACGACGCGATTGCAGGTGCGTGCCCCGCCCATGCGCATGCGAGTCGGCTGTCCAGGACGTGAAATCGCCGATGATTCCGTCCACATACCAGAGCCGGCTGCTCGCGAAATAGAGCGGCCTTGATACCGCTGAAAGGTGGGTCTCCTGCCGCGAAAGCAGGCGCAAGAACGCATAACTGGATAGGATCTCGGCAGGATCCTGCGGTAAGGATGGCGCCCAGTAAAGCGGCTCCTCATGCAAGGCGAGTTCAAACAATCCCGCAGCGGTCTTTTCCGAAAGCTTGCGACACAGCTCCGATACGCTCAGGATGCCTCGGGCGTGTACGAGATGATGGAAGACACTGAGCCCGAGGACTAGGTCGTACCGACCCGGTTCAAGCCTATCTATCACGTCCTCGACCGTACCGTGCTCAAAGCTCGCTGCAAACGAAGGATTCTCGGCGGCCAGCGCTTTGCACACATTTACATTGAGATCGAGAAAGTCCACTCCGTGCACCGTGTGGCCATCGGCCGCCAGGTTCAGTGAGAAGAAGCCCTGCGCGCAGCCAAGATCCAGGACGCGTAGCGGACGCCCGAGCGCAGCCTGAAGGCGCTGTGCACACTCGCGAATCAACAATAACCTATCCTCGCAACCACGCGAGCTCCCATCGGACAGCTCAGGATGCCCGAAAATCGGCTGATACTTCTCGGGCAGGGCTGCCACAACAGCACCCATACTCAATGACTCGGTCATGACTGTTCGCTCTTTGAATTGATATGAAATTCCGCCGCCGTCATGACAAGGCCTCAACGATCTCGAAATCGGCCTTCAGGTCCATCATTCCCCAAAATTGCATCCCTCTGGCCACGTTCAGCAGGATGGCATCGTATCGCCGATCCAGTGGCGTCAATTCCACGAGAGGGTCACCACTGGAAATGCCGAGCGAGACCAGATAGTTCGCTTCATTGAGGTCGAGAGGCATGTTGAACTTGCAGACGATTACCTGCCCCGCTTTTACCGAAATCCCTGCCCGCCCTCCACTGGAAAGAAAGGAGTTGGTGCCATAGAGGAATAGACCCTCGAGGGTTTTAATCAAAAACCCTGGAACTACACTGTCAAAATCCTGATCGAAGGCGATCTTGACGTAAAATGCCGTCCTGGTACCGCTCTCTACGCGAGCAGGAAATTCCTCCCCGCCGCTGACGACAACATAATCGAGAATTCGCGCTCCGCCCTGCCCCCAACGGTGCTCGCCCGCATTGTAGTTGGGACGTGTATGGAAGATATCCTCATTACCAGCCTGCATCTGGCCTGGTGCATCATCGGCCTGTGCTTGAAGCGATGCAGGCTTCTTGCCGAACAATTCGTCCAGATAAAGGTTCGAGACCTCACGCGAGGGCCCATCGGCATGAACGCTACCGTCCTTGATCAAAATGGCACGATCACAGTGTTTGACAACATCTCCGACCGCGTGACTGACCAGGATGAGCGTCATACCCTCGTCCTTGTAAGACTGGATTCGCTTGAAGCACTTCGCCTGAAAATACGCGTCACCCACTGACAAGGCTTCGTCGACGATGAGTATATCGGGCCGGAATGCGGTGGCCACCGCAAATGCGACGCGCACCTGCATGCCGCTTGAGTAGGTGCGCACCGGCTCATCGAAATATTCTCCGATCTCGGCGAACTCCTGTATCTCGGGCAACACCTCGTCGATTTGCTCCAGCGTGTAGCCCATCAGCCCGGCCGAATGTTTGGCATTCTCGCGGCCACTCAGGTCCGGATTGAAGCCCATGCCGAGTTCAAGAATTGCGGCAATACGGCCGTACCGGACAATTCGCCCTTCGGTGGGTTGCGAAGTGCCAGTGATCAACTTGAGCAACGTGCTCTTTCCAGCGCCATTGCGCCCCATGATCCCGATCGACTCACCCGGAGCGACTGAAAACCCGACATCCCGCAGGACCCAATGCTCTTCTCGCGGCTTGACCTTCACGCCTAACCAGCTGGCAGCGCGTAGCCACTCGCTACCCCAGACACGGTAAGACTTTCCCAGCCCTTCAACCATCAGTACCGGGCTCATAGGGCATCCACCATTTCGGCACTTGCGCGGCGGAAGATGACCAACGAAAGGGCGGACATTACGACAGTCGCCAGCATGAGAGGGACAAGCTCAATCCATGCCGGGGAACGTCCATAAAGAAGGACTCCCTGGTATGCACTGACGAGCGGGAACAGCGGGTTGAGCTTGAACAGTTCCTGGGTCTGCGCGGGTAGGATGTCAATGGTGTAAACGATAGGCGTCACCCAGAACATCGCCTGCAGAACAACCGGCACAACCTGACCAATGTCGCGCACAAACACATTGAAGACCCCAAGCAGCAATCCTATTGACATGGCAAATGCCAACGTCAACAACATCAGTAGCGGGAGCCACCCTGTCTGCAGCCCCAAAGTATGACCCAAAATGGCAAAAACGACGATGATCGCCAAAAACAGCAGCAAGTTGTTGACCATGACGGTACCGCCTGCAATGAGCGGGAGGCAGATGCGAGGAAATGCCTGCTTCTTCATGAGATTGCCGTTGTCGACGAACAATGAAGCACATTTCCCAATACATTCGGCAAACATGCTCCAGCAAAGAGTTCCAGCCATCAGGTAAAGCGCGTAGGCAAACTTGTTGTTGACGCCTGGCAGCTTCGCGGCCAGCACCTCGGAAAGAATCGTCGCAAAGATCAGCACCTGCATGAGCGGGTGGATGATCATCCACAATGCGCCGAGTTTGCTGCGCAGGAAGCGTAGACGCAGGTCATTCCTGATCGACGACAGGATGAAGTATCGGAAGGCCCATACGGACCGGATCATGTCCAACGTTGCTACCTCTGAAAGTTTTCACTACTTTGGTGAAGCGGAGTAACCAGATCGCTACATCACAGGGTCGACAAAACCAGTCACCGTCAGTGCGTTGACGCGACCACCTTCGCAGCCCTTGCCAGCAGGTGCTCCGCTACGCTTGGGGGAGCAAGCCTTGCGCAGATATCGTCCCTGGCTGCTTCGCCCAGCCGCCGCGCCTGTAACGGGTCGTCCGCAAGCCGACGCATCGCAGCTGCGGCAGAGTCGATGCGCGGCTCTGCCCAGCGCGCGCCATCCGACTCCGGATATCGGCCCGCAACCGGCACCAGGTCGTAGTCTACGAGGCAGGAGTTGCTGTCCGTCATGAACTCCATGTTGCCCGACCAGCCCGTTGCAATGACCGGCCTTCCGAGTGACATGCACTCGGCAAGCCCCAACCCGAAGCCCTCGGCCCGATGCAGCGATACATACACGTCACAGCATCGCTGCAGCGCGCGCACATGCATCCTGTCGATCACCTCGTCCCGCAGCAGTATCCGCTTGTCAGCCGCGACCAGGCTCAGGAGTTCCGCCATCTGTTCGGGGTACATGTGCCCATTGCTTGACTTCACGACCAGACGCACATCGTCGCGATCGTCGGGAAACGCATGCCTGAATGCATTGACCACGGCCTGGGGATTTTTCCTGGTCACGAAGGAATGGAAATCGAAAGTGAAAAGAAAGACGAAGGCCTCCGGCTCCAGCCCAAAGTCCCGCCGCTGCAATCCACTATCACGCTGGTCGGAGAGTGGCAGCGGAAGACGCATGATCGGCTTGTCAGTAACATCGCGAAATGCGTCCTCGATGAACCTTGAGGCCACCATAATCTCGTCCACCAGCGTAATGGCGCTCAGCCAACTGGACGGGATTACTTCGAGTTCCCAGAACCAGCAGGCGATGATGTAATGCCCTTCCATGCGAGCCCGACCGACTTTTTCAAAGGCAGCGTCGAGATAGTCTGGATTGACGAAGACGATTGTGACCTTGTGCGGCATGTGCTGGTCGATGAAGCCATCCAGGCTCCGATCCTCCCAGGAGTGCGGCAGTCCCAGGTCTAGGTCGTATAGCGACACTGGAACACCTGCGTTAATGAGCGCACGCGCGTACATTCTTGCGCTCTCCGCCAGCCCGAATTCGCCACGGATGTAGCCAAGAATGTTGATCCCAACCGACGTTAGGCGTGTATCAGCGACATCACCCGTATTCGGCACGGATATCTCGGCCCTTTCCAGGCTGAGTTCCCAGGCATCGGTCCGCTGAAACTGTGTTTGAACCACGGAGCGCGCGGACAGGGCCGAAAACACGCGATCACGCAGGTTGCGCGGAAACACGCGGTAAACAGGTCGCAACCAAGGCTGTCGAAGCACCCATGACTGCAGACGAAGACCTGCAAGTCCGCTCCGCCAGGAAGCGAACAAATTCCGCCGCTGCGGCGACGCCGTCATGAAGAACTAGACGCCTCAAGCGCCCGCTCCAAATCCCCCTTTAAATCCCCCAAATCCTCAATCCCCACACTCAACCGCACCAGCGCATCGCTGATACCAAGCTGTTCGCGGCGAGCCACCGGGATGGAGGCGTGCGTCATGACGGCCGGATGATTCACCAGGCTTTCCACGCCGCCGAGCGATTCGGCCAGGGTGAACAGTTCGGTCTTTTCGCAAAAACGCTTGGCTGCGTCGAAGCCGCCCTTGAGGACGATGGAGACGATGCCGCCGAAACCGGACATCTGGCTTTTCGCAAGCGCGTGCTGCGGGTGCGAGGCCAGGCCGGGGTAGATCACCTTTTCGATCGCGGGGTGGGTTTCCAGCCACTGTGCCAGCGCCAGGGCGTTGTCGCAGTGCGCGCGCATGCGTAGCGGCAAGGTTTTCAATCCGCGTAGCGCGAGGAAGCTGTCGAACGGGCCCTGCACGCCGCCGATGGAGTTCTGCAGGAACGCCAGTTGCTCGGCCAGTTCAGCGTTGTCGCCGACCACGGCGATGCCGCCCACCATGTCCGAGTGACCATTGAGATACTTGGTGGCCGAATGCACGACGATGTCGGCGCCCAGCTCCAGCGGGCGCTGCAGCATCGGCGAGGCGAAGGTGTTGTCCACCACGACCAGCAAGCCATGCTTGCGCGCGATCGCGGCAATGGCGGCGATATCGACCAGCTTAAGCATCGGATTGGTCGGCGTCTCGATCCACACCATCTTGGTGTTCGGGCCGATGGCCGCTTCGAAGGCCGCCGGGTCGGTCAGGTCGACGAAGCTGAAATCCAGGCCGGCAGTGCGGCGGCGCACGCGCTCGAACAGGCGGAAGGTTCCACCATACAGGTCGTCCATCGCCACCACGTGGCTGCCGGCATCCAGCAACTCCATCACGGTGGAGGTGGCGGCCATGCCGGAGGCGAACGCAAATGCACGCGTGCCGCCTTCCAGCGCGGCCACGCAGCGCTCATAGGCGAAGCGCGTGGGGTTGTGGGTGCGCGAATACTCGAAGCCCTGATGCTCGCCCGGGCTGGATTGCGCATACGTGGACGTGGCGTAGATCGGCGGCATCACCGCGCCGGTACTGGGGTCCGGCGACTGCCCTCCATGGATCGCCAGCGTGGCGAGCGACAGCGCGCGCGCGCCGTCATGGCTGTGAGTGGTGCGGTTGGACATGGAGGTTCCCAAAAAAGTGCGCAATTGTAACAAGCAGGTCTGAACGGCCCGCGCCGCGCGCCTCGACGCGGCGCGCGGCTGTGCAGGGCGTCACTGCACGCGGCGACGCAGGTAGTTGAGCAGGTCGATGCGGGTAATCAGGCCAAGGAACTGCTTGCCGTCCATGACGATGGCGACCTGGCCGCGGTCGAACACCGGCAGCAGCGCCTCGATCGGCGAAGCCACGTCCAGGCGATCGAGCTTGCTGACCATGGCGGTAGAGATGGGATCGCGAAAGCGCGCCTCATCGCCATACACATGCAGCAGCACGTCGCTTTCGTCGACGATGCCGACCAGCTCGCCGTCATCGATCACCGGCAACTGGGAGACGTCGTACAGCTTCATGCGCTGGTAGGCGGTGGTCAGCAGGTCCTTCGGGCCAACCACCACGGTGTCGCGCTTGTTGTACGGGCGCAGGATCAGGTCGCGCAGGTCGCCGTGCTGCGGGCGCTCCAGGAAGCCGTTGTCCAGCATCCAGTAGTCGTTGTACATCTTGGACAGGTACTTGTTGCCGGTATCGCAGACGAACACCAGCACGCGCTTGGGCGTGGTCTGCTCGCGGCAGTACTTCAGCGCGGCAGCCAGCAAGGTGCCGGTGGACGAGCCGCCGAGGATGCCCTCCTTGGCCAGCAGCTCGCGCGCGATGTGGAAGCTCTCCGCGTCGCTGATCGAATAGGCCTTCTTGACCCGGGAGAAGTCGGAGATGTCCGGCAGGAAATCCTCGCCGATGCCTTCGACCAGCCAGCTGCCGGACTTTTCGCTGACCGTGCCCTCTTCGATGTACTGGGTGAGGATCGAGCCGACCGGGTCGGCCAGCACCAGTTCGGTGTGCGGCGAGGCGCTGGCGAAGGCGCGCGACAGGCCGGTCATGGTGCCGGAGCTGCCGCAACCGAACACGATCGCATCCAGCTGACCGTCCATCTGCGCCAGGATCTCCGGGCCGGTGCCGAATTCGTGCGCGGCCGGGTTGTCCGGGTTGCCGAACTGGTTGATGAAGTAGGCCCCCGGGGTCTCGGCGGCAATCCTGGCGGCCAGGTCCTGGTAGTACTCCGGGTGGCCCTTGGCCACATCCGAACGGGTCAGCACCACCTGCGCGCCCATGGCCTTGAGATTGAAGATCTTCTCGCGGCTCATCTTGTCCGGCACCACCAGGATCAACCGGTAGCCCTTCTGCTGCGCCACCAGTGCCAGGCCCAGGCCGGTATTGCCGGCAGTGCCCTCCACCAGGGTGGCACCGGGCTCGAGGTCGCCGCGCCGTTCGGCCGCTTCGATCATCGACAGGCCGATACGGTCCTTGATCGATCCGCCGGGATTGTTCGCCTCCAGCTTGAGGAACAGTTCGCAGACGCCGGTGTCCAGGCGCTGGGCCTTGACGATCGGCGTGTTGCCAATCAGTTCGAGTACGGAGGAATACATCGCCATCGGGATATCGTCGCTGCGCCGCATGGGCTAGGTCGATCATTATCCGACGAACCGGCGGGGAATGCTCATTCAGACACAAAGCACCCCGGTCCGACCTGAACGAACGGGCTCGACCATGGCGCACAGCCCGCCACGCTGGCGTCCCGGCCTCGCACATAAAAGACGCGGGCGGTGGCAAGCCGACGAGGAGGCCGCCACCGCCCGCGACGGTGAACCTGTTCTAACGGTGGGGAAGGATCAGTGGGTCAGCTGGTCGTACATCCGGGTGAGCTTTTCTTTGGCCTGCAACTTCTCGCGTTTCATCTGGCCCAAGGTGACGTCGTCGATCGGGAGCACCCCGAGTTCGGCATCCATGCATTTCTTGTTCAATAGCTTGTGGCGTTGGTAGAGCTGCTTGAACGTGGGATCGGACTTCATCAATGCATCGATTTCGGTCTGCGGCTGCCCTTCGAACATGGCGTTACCTCCTTCACTTAAAACAAGAACGCCCCGGCCGACAACGGCACGGGGCGCCACTTGGGAATGGAAGACCGACGCAGTGCAAAGGCCGACACACGGGCGAAACCACCACCAGCCATTTCACCCATCTGCGTCGTTGCGTGCCTCTGCGTCACTGGCCCGGCCCTCCGTACTGCCCGGGCGGCGGAGTTGCTGCCCGGGGATACGACCCTACCCCGGTCGCGGGAGCGGTTCAAGACCGGAACGACCGCTTTTGGCATTCCTCGGCCGATTCGGCGACCGCGGTTCAACCGGCCGTCATGCCCGGGTTAAAAGGCCTTAACTTCCAACCACTTGGCATCAGGGTGCGACAACGACCTCGGCGGCGCGGGTCTTGCTGGCAGCCCCCTTGCTCCCGCTGACCTGCAACCGTGCGGTTGCCACGCCGGCAGCCACCAAGGCATCGCGCAGCGCTTCGGCACGCTTCTTGGCCGTGGCCGCATCGCTATCGAAGCCGACGATGCTGACCCGGCCCTTCTTGCCGATGTTCAGGTATTCGGCCAGGGCCTTGACCTGCCCGGCCGCATCGCCGGACAAGGCCGCCTTGCCGCCGAAGGAACCACTGCCCAGCGAGAACACCTCGCCACGGCTGTCGAACCTGGCGGGCGGCAACTTGGCGCCGGCCACCAGTTCGGCCTCCTCGTGCGCCAGCTGCACGGCCTTCTGCTGGGCGGCGTTGAGCTTGGCGGTCTGTTTGCCGGCCACGCTGGTCAAGGCCAGCTCGGCATCCTGGCGGGCCAGGGTCTCCTGCTCGGCCGCCTGGCGCATGCGCTCGGCCTCTTCGGTCTGGATCTGCGCCTGCACGCGCAGGCGCTCGGCCTCCTGACGCGCTCGCGCCGCGTCGCGGCGGCTGGCTTCGATCAGCAGATCGTTGCGGGTGCCTTCCAGCCGGTCCAGCTCGCGCCGGGCCAGCGCGGTACGCGCGGTCAATTCAGCGATCTCGACCCGACGGTCGGCCAGGAACAGCAGTTCGTCGCGGTCGCGGCGCTTGGCCTCGGCCAGCGCGGCCACGGTCTGCTGCGCCTGCAGGCGCTCGTAGCGGGCCAGGTCGCCGGTCTGCGGATCGCTCTGCAGCACGGCCAGGCGCCGGTTCAGCGCATCGGCCTGCGGGTCGTCCTTGGCCGCAACGGCCAGCGGCGGCAGCGTCGCCAGGCTCAACACACCCAGGTACAGCAAGGGACGCAGGTTCATCGGGCGCCCTCCCCGGTGTTGAGGGTGTTCTGCAGCTGCGCCACTTCCTTGCGGCGTTGCTCCAGCTGGGCGCTGACCACCGCTTCCTCGCTGCGGGCCTTGGCCAGATCGGCGTCGGCGGCGGCACGCAAGGCGATCTGCGGCACCTGCTTGCGCTGGCGCTTGTCCAGTTGTGCTTGCTGGGCCTGCATCAGTTCCTGGCGGGCCAGGGTGACCAGATCCGGGGCGTATTGGTCGGCATCGGCCTGGGTGGCGCGCTGCACGGCCTGTTCGGCGGCGGTGAGCTCCGGAGCCACCTGGGCGGCGACCGGAGAGGAAAGAACCATGAAACAGGCGATGCCGTACAGGGATCGCCGCAAGTATGCGAAGCTAGCCGTCATTAGGGGAGCCGTAGCGAGAAGTCTCGAGCACGGCTATTGTCGGAAGCCAGCAGCGGACTTGCAACGAGACGCTGCTGTTTGTTGGGGAACCATTGCGCATGGATATCGGCTACTTCCTGAAGCTGATGACCGAGAAGAATGCCTCGGACATGTTCTTGACCACCGGCGCGCCGGTGTACATCAAGATCGAAGGCAAGCTCTACCCGCTCGGCAATACCGGGTTGCCGCCGGGGATGGTCAAGAAAATCGCTTACTCATTGATGGACGAAGGCCAGGTGCCGCAGTTCGAGCGCGAGCTGGAACTCAACATGGCCATCGCCCTGCCCGATGCCGGCCGCTTCCGCGTGAACGTGTTCAAGCAACGCGGCGAGGTGGGCATGGTGATCCGTGCCATCCGCAGCCGGATCCCGAGCATCGCGGAGCTCAACCTGCCGCAGGTGCTCAAGGACGTCATCATGACCCCGCGCGGGCTGGTGCTGGTGGTGGGTTCGACCGGGTCGGGCAAGTCCACCTCGCTGGCTTCGATGATCGACCACCGCAACAGCACCACCACCGGGCACATCCTCACCATCGAGGACCCTATCGAATACCTGCACAAGCACAAGCTGTCGATCGTGAATCAGCGCGAGGTGGGGCTGGACACGCATGCCTTCCAGAGCGCGCTGAAGAACGCGATGCGCGAGGCGCCGGACGTGATCCTGATCGGCGAGATCCTGGATGCCGAGACCATGGAGGCGGCCATTGCGTTCGCCGAGACCGGCCACCTGTGCCTGGCCACGCTGCACTCCAACAATGCCGACCAGACCATCGAGCGCATCCTCAACTTCTTCCCGGAAAGTGCGCACAAGAACGTGCTGATGAACCTGGCGCTGAACCTGCGCGCGGTGGTGTCGCAGCGCCTGGTCAAGGGCACGGATGGACGTCGCCGGCCGGCGACCGAGGTGCTGCTCAACACGCCGATGATCCGCGACCTGCTACGCCGCGGCCAGGTGCACGAGGTCAAGGCGGCGATGGAAGAGTCGCTGGAAGAAGGCATGCAGACCTTCGACCAGTGCCTGTTCCGGATGGTCAAGTCGGGCGAGATCGAGCAGGAGGAAGCGCTGCGCGCGGCCGATTCGCGCGATGGCCTGGCGCTGAAGTTCCGCCTGTCCGAAGGCGGCTCCGGCGAACACGACCCCTATGCCGACTACGAGGCGGCATCGGCCCCGAAGATCAGTCACGGGTTCATCTGATCGGTTTGGCGGCGAAGATCGGTGATCTTGCGGCGCTTGGGGTCACTGGCTGTTGATGGTCCAGGGCGGACCTGTGGGACAAGCGCCCCTCATCCGGCGCTGCGCGCCACCTTCTCCCGCAAGCGGGAGAAGGAAGATCAGAGGCATGCCGCATTGGCATTTTCCCAACTTACGGGAGAAGTGAAGATCAGAGGCGTGGCGCACTGCCCTTCTCCCGTACCACGGGAGAAGGTGCCCGAAGGGCGGATGAGGGGCCGCAACCTCTGCTCTCACGCCACCGCGTCAGCCTGCAGTTCCGGCCGCGCCGCATCGAACGCCGGCAACGCCAGGCAAGCCTGCTCAATGCGTTGCAAGGTCGGGTACGGCGCCAGATCGACATCGAACCGGTGCGCGTTGTAGAGCTGCGGAATCAACACGCAATCGGCCAGCCCCGGGGTGTCGCCATGGCAGAAGCGCCCGGTGTGCGCATCGCGCGCCAGCTGGGCTTCCAGTGCGGCGAACCCGCACTGCATCCAGTGCCGGGTCCAGTGCAGGCGCTGCGCGGCGTCCTGCGCGAACTCGCGCTCCAGCAGTTGCATGACGCGCAGATTATTGAGCGGATGCACGTCGCAGGCGATGAGTTGGGCCAATGCGCGCACGCGGGCGCGCTCGGCCGGCGCAGATGGCAGCAGCGCGGCGGTGCCTGCGAACGCCTCTTCCAGATACTCCAGAATCGCCAGCGACTGCGCGATCACCACGCTGCCATGGCGTAGCGTGGGCACCAGCTCCTGCGGATTGAGCTGCGCATAGGCCGGCGCATGCTGCTCACCGCCGTCGCGCACCAGATGCACCGGGTGGATGACATGGTCCAGCGCCTTCAACTGCAGCCCGATGCGCACGCGATAGGCCGCACTGGAGCGCCAGTACGAAAACAGCTCCAGGACCGTGTTCATGGGTGGCCGCCGCCCGCAGCCGCAGCCGCCCGCGTCACGGTAGCGGCTGCCGTTCGATGCGCTGCTCGATCGCGCCGAAGAGGCTGCTGCCATCGGCGGCGAACATCTCGATCCGCACCTCGTCGCCGAAGGACATGAACGGCGTACTCGGCTTGCCGTCGCGCAAGGTTTCCACCACGCGCTGTTCGGCGAAACACGAGGCGCCCAGCGTGGTGTCCTGATTGGCGATGGTGCCCGAGCCGACGATGGTGCCGGCCGACAACGGCCGGGTCTTGGCGGCATGCGCCACCAGCTGGGCAAAGTCGAACTGCATGTCGTTGCCGGCCTCCGGCGCCCCGAACCAGGCGCCGTTGATATGCGTCACCAGCGGCAGATGCACCTTGTTGCCGCGCCAGGCATCGCCCAGCTCGTCGGGGGTGACGAACACCGGCGACAGGGCCGAGCGCGGTTTGGACTGCACGAAGCCAAAGCCCTTGGCGAGCTCGGCCGGAATCAGGTTGCGCAGGGAGACATCGTTGACCAGGCCGATCAGCTGGATATGCCCGGCCGCCTGCGCGGTCGAGGCGCCCATCGGCACATCGTCGGTGATGACCACCAGCTCGGCTTCCAGGTCGATGCCGTGGTCTTCGCTGACGACCTTGATGGCATCGCGCGGGCCATAGAATCCGGCGCTGGTGGCCTGGTACATCAGCGGGTCGGTGTAGAAGCTCTCCGGCACCTCGGCATTGCGGGCGCGGCGCACGCGCTCCACATGCGGCAGATAGGCACTGCCATCGACGAACTCGTAGGCGCGCGGCAGCGGCGCGGCCAGCGCCTGCGGGTCCAGGTCGAAGACGCCATCGGCACTGCCGTCTTCGAGCGCGTTGGACAGGGCATTCAGGCGCGGCGCGATGTTGCTCCAGTCTTCCAGCGCACGCTGCAGGGTGGGCGCGATGCCGGTGGCACGCACGGCCTTGCCCAGGTCGCGGGAGACCACGATCAGGCTGCCGTCGCGGCCGCCTTCCTTCAGGGAACCTAGCTTCATGATCTTCCTGTGCAGTAGCGGATCAGCCGATTGTACGACCTGTTGCAACACCCGTTACAGCTGAAACAACTGACTCGCACCCCAACCGCGAAACGGAACTTTTGTGCAGCGCGCCAATCGCGCGTACACTGGCCGGGTCTGCATGCGGCCGTCCGTTTCCCTTTGGGACCGCCGGCGAGGCCAGGATCGATCGACCCGCTCGCCCGCCCCACCCGACGCCTTTCGTGGTGCCGACAAACCCATCGCTCCTTGATCGGGTTGTTCCACCATCTCGCAGCGCGGTTCACGGGAACGCTCCGAGCCTCACCTTTTTGCATCTGCACTGCGTTTGCGCTCCGGGCCCGGCCTGGTGGCAGCGCTTTACTTGGAGCTTCCTGATGTCGTTTGAATCCCTGGGCCTGGCGCCCTTCCTGCTGCGCGCGTTGGCCGAGCAGGGCTATGAAACCCCCACCCCGATCCAGCAGCAGGCGATTCCGCTGGTGCTGGAAGGTCACGACCTGCTGGCCGGCGCACAGACCGGCACCGGCAAGACCGCCGCGTTCGGCCTGCCGCTGCTGCAGCACCTGGGCACCTCGCCGCAGCCGGTCAATGGCCCGCGCAAGCCGCGCGCGCTGATCCTGACCCCCACCCGCGAGCTGGCCACCCAGGTGCACGACAGCCTGCGCGGCTACAGCAAGTACCTGCGCATTCCCAGCGCGGTGATCTACGGCGGCGTGGGCATGGGCAACCAGCTCGATGCGCTGCGTCGTGGCGTGGACCTGCTGATCGCCTGCCCGGGCCGCCTGATCGACCATATCGAGCGCCGCAGCGTGGACCTGTCCGGCATCGAAGTGCTGATCCTGGACGAAGCCGACCGCATGCTCGACATGGGCTTTTTGCCGTCGATCAAGCGCATCCTGACCAAGCTGCCGCGGCAGAACCGCCAGACCCTGCTGTTCTCGGCGACCTTTGAAGAGAACATCAAGCAGCTGGCGCTGGAGTTCATGCGCAACCCGATGCAGATCCAGGTCACCCCAAGCAACACCGTGGCCGAGAGCATCACCCACCGCGTGCACCCGGTCGATGGCGCGCGCAAGCGCGACCTGCTGCTGCACCTGCTGGCGCAGGACAGCCGCGAGCAGACCCTGGTGTTTGCGCGCACCAAGCACGGCAGCGACAAGCTGGCGCTGTTCCTGGAAAAGTCCGGCATCAAGACCGCAGCGATCCACGGCAACAAGAGCCAGGGCCAGCGCATGCGTGCGCTGAGCGACTTCAAGGCCGGCCGCGTGACCGTGCTGGTGGCCACCGACATCGCCGCGCGCGGCATCGATATCGACCAGTTGCCCAAGGTCATCAACTACGACCTGCCGATGGTGGCCGAAGACTACGTGCACCGCATCGGCCGCACCGGCCGTAACGGCTCCACCGGCGAGGCGATCTCGCTGGTGGCGCAGGACGAAGCCAAGCTGCTGCGCCAGATCGTGCGCATGCTGGGCCGCGACGTGGAGATCCGCGACGTGCCGGGCTACGAGCCGCAGACCCCGATCCGCTGGGGCAATAGCGCGCCGGGCCGTGCCGAACAGCCGGGTGGCGACCGCGCACCGCGCAAGAGCCATGCCCGTCGTCCGCATGGCGATGCACCGCGCCAGGCGCACGCGCATGCCGGCCCGAAGAAGCCGGGTGGGCAGCGCGGCAACGGCCAGCGCCAGGCCAATGCCGGCGCAGGTGCCGGCCGGCGCGATGGTGGGCGTGGCGGCAACGGCCGTCCGGCCAACCGCGGCGCCTGAGCGTTGAGCGTCGGTTGACCACATCGGTTAACCAGCAAGGGCCGCGATGCGGCCCTTGTCCTGTTTGCCGCCGCCTGCCCAGGCCGTTGCGTGATCCGGCGTCGGGCCGGCACCCACCCTTCCTTACCTACTGCTTGCCGAATCATCCTCATGGATATCTTCAAAGTCTTTACGCTCGAAGCCGCCCACCGGCTACCCAACGTGCCGCCCGGCCATAAATGCGCGCGCCTGCATGGGCATTCGTTCCGGGTCGAGCTGCATGTCAGCGGCGAACCGGGGGCGGACACCGGCTGGATCATGGATTTTGGCGATATCAAGGCGGCCTTCCAGCCGATCTACGACCGCCTGGACCACCACTACCTCAATGACATCGAGGGGCTGGAGAATCCGACCAGCGAGCAGTTGGCAATCTGGATCTGGAACCAGCTCAAGCCCGCGCTGCCACAACTGAGCGAGATCGTGGTGCACGAGACCTGCACCTCCGGCTGCCGCTATCGCGGCTGATTTCTTGCGCAGCTGCACCATCCGAAGCCGCCGACCAGGCGGCTTCGTCGTTTTCGAGTTACTTGCAACTCACTGAATCAGAAGCGATTTTTTCGGTGTTTGGGAATATTTCAGAAAACTTGTTGCATCGCAGCAATCCTTGCGTATGCTTCAACGCAACACACGATCACGGCCTTCCCCAAGGGGTTCGCAATGTCGGCGCAGTTCGAAAACAGCTTCACCGGTCAGTTCGCCGCTGCCGCAGCACGTGCCAACCAGTTGGCATTGGACACGCTGGAGCAGAACGTCAACGCGACCACCCGCTTCTTCGGTGAATTCGCGCAGGCGCGCAATCTGGGTGCCTACCAGACGCTCTGGCCCAAGGGCCTGCAACTGGCCCGCGACAACCTGGAACGGCTGGCATCGGCGAACCAGGAAGTGGTCGGGATGGGGTTGAAGATGTCCAGCGAACTTGGGCAATTTGCCCGGCAGCAGTTCGAAACCGGCAGTGACCAGGCCGGCGCAGCAGGCAAGACCCGGCGCAAGTAACGGCCAACAACATTCAGCGTCTTTGCATGGGTCCCTCCCCCCATGCAATCCGGCCCGACAGATCCCTCCCTCTGTCGGGCTTTTTTATGGATTGCCGTCGGGCATCTTCGATGCCCGGGCATGTGGTGTGAGGATGCAGTGGGGGCATGCAGGCGGCCGCAATGCGCGTACCCCAGCCGGCCGCACGGCAACGACGGCGCAACGTCCAGTTGCCGAAAGCGCACGCGACGCGGTCAGGCACCGCACCGGTCACAGCGACATGTCGCGATGACTGCCGCAGGCTAGGCCGGCAGCTGCAGGCCTTGCGCCTGGCTGGCGGCATCGGCACCGGGTCGCCAGCGGATCCGCCCCCAACACGGCATTGCCAGCCGCTGGCCGAGCATGGCGATGTTCTCTTCAACCCGCTCCATCTGCGGATCCACCTCGTTGGCGATCCAGCCGACGCAGTCCAGCCCGTCGGCGGCGATGGCGGCGGCGCTCAAGCGCGCGTGGTTGATGCAGCCCAGCCGTACACCCACCACCAGCACCACCGGCAACTGCAGCGCACGCACCAGATCGGCCTGATCCAGATCCGCGCTCAGCGGCGCGGCCCAGCCGCCGACGCCTTCGACCACCACCATCTGCGCCTGCGCGCGCAGCTGCGCGAACGCGTGGGCGATCGGCGCCAGCGACAGGGTCACGCCGACATCTGCGGCTGCCAATTCCGGCGCCAGTGGCGCAGGCAAGGCGTAGGGATTGAGCGTGGCGTACTCCGGCTGCGGATCGCTGGCCGCCTGCAGCGCCAGCGCGTCCTCGTTGCGCCACCCCTGCAGCGTGCGCGCACAGCCGCTGGCGACTGGCTTCATGCCCACTGCGGTGTGGCCGCGTGCGCGCAAGGCATGCAGCACCGCGGTGCTGGCCATGGTCTTGCCGATACCGGTGTCGGTGCCGGTGACGTAGAACGCCGGGTACTGCATGCGCCTGATCCTGCGGCCGCGCCGCCATTGCCGTGAGGGCGCGCAGCATAACGCGGGTCTGGGCGGCGGAATCGGGAATCGGGAATCGGGAATCGGGAATCGGGAATCGGGATTCGGGATTCGGGATTCGGGATTCGGGATTCGGGAGGCGGGATTCGGGATTCGGGATTCGGGATTCGGGATTCGGGATTCGGGAGGCGGGAGGCGGGAGGCGGGAGGCGGGAGGCGGGAGGCGGGAGGCGGATCTGGATCTGGATCTGGATCTGGATCGTCAGCCTTTGACATGCTTGCCCGGGTGGCGATGCCGCTGGAAAACAGTGTCCGCCGCTGCCGCGCAGAGCCAGCGCCACCGTCGCAACGCCGCGGCAGACCGCCGCTGCTAGACTTCGCGCATGTTCGCTACCTCATCGCTGACCGGCAGCAAGCCGGAACAATACGCCCAGCTCACCGCCCAGGCCCAGGCCCTGGTGCACGGCGAGCAGGACCGGATCGCCAATGCCGCCAACCTGGCCGCACTGATCTTCAACTCGCTTCCCGCACTCAACTGGGCCGGCTTCTACCTCTACGACGGCCGCGAGCTGGTGGTGGGGCCGTTCCAAGGCCTGCCGGCATGCGTGCGCATTCCGCTGGACAAGGGTGTTTGCGGCGCAGCCGCCACTACCCGACAGACCCAGCGTATTGCCGACGTGGACGCATTCCCGGGGCATATCGCCTGCGATTCGGCCTCGCGCTCAGAACTGGTGATTCCCTTGGTCAAGGGCGATGCGTTGATCGGCGTGCTGGATCTGGACAGTCCGCACCTAGACCGATTCGATGCAGACGACCAGCGCGGCCTGGAAGCGATTGCGCAGGTCTTCGTCGGCGCATTGACGTGACCACCGAGCGGCTGCGCAACATCGGCCCCAAGAGCGCGGCCTGGCTGCGCCAGGTCGGCTTGCGCACGCAGCAGGATCTGCAGGCGGTGGGTGCGGTGGGCGCCTTCGTCAAGGTGCGCCGTGCCGGATTCAAGCCCAGCCTCAACCTGCTGTATTCGCTAGAAGGGGCACTGGCGGACTGCCATTGGCAAGAGGTTCCCGAAGCGCGCCGACATGCCTTGCTGGCCGAATATGAAGCCGCCAGCGCACTGCTGCCGGTGCGCGGCCGCGCGGTCGGTGGGCCGGTGGAGACCGTGCACTACGCGCGTACCGACAACGACGGCCTGCACGACGCTGCAGGCGACCTGCGCGATGACGATACGGGGATGGACACCGCGCGCGGCGACTGAACGCGAGTGGGCTGGTGCGGCTGGCAAGTTGCATTGCGATCGAGATGTGCCGGCAGTGCGTCAGCGCAGCGCCAGCAGCTCGCGCATGTCATCGACGATGGCCACCGCACCGGAGGTCTGCGGATCGAAGCCGCGCAGATAGCCGTAACGCACCATCGCCAACGGCATGCCGGCGGCATTTGCCGCTGCCGCATCGGTGCCCGAATCACCGACCATCAGGCAGTGCTGCGGGGGGAGCTGGAACTGCCAGGCCAGGTGCAGCAGCGGTGCCGGGTCGGGCTTGCGTTGCGGCAGGGAATCGCCGCCGAGCACGGCACTGAACAGCGCGGCGATGCCCAGGTGCTCCAGCAAGGGAGCGATGAAGCGCGAGGGCTTGTTGGTGCACAGCGCCAACGTTGCACCGGCATCGCGCAGGCCGTGCACTGCCTCCCCAACGCCGGGATACAACTGCGGGTTGTGCAGCAGGCTGGCGGCGTAGTGCCGCATCATCACCGGCATCTCCACCGCAGCATCATGGGTGCCGCCGGCTTCGCGCAATGCCGTGGCCAGCAACACCTGCACACCTTCGCCGATCCAGCTGCGGATGGTGGATTGGCTGAACTGCTGCAGCCCCAATTCCTGCAAGGTGGCGTTGAGCGCCTCACCGATGTCGGGCGCGCTGTCTACCAGGGTGCCGTCCAGATCGAAGATCACCAGCGGATACGCAAACATGCACATGGCCTCGTACAGGGAACATGTCAGTGTACGCAGTGCCGGATTCACGCCATGTCGGTGCATGCGCGTCCTTGTCCGCTCGTACACTGATGCAACGCCTGCATGGCAGCGCTCACTGCCCTACGCCTGCGGCACCTCGCCAAACAATTGCCCCTGCACCGCGCCTTCTTCGGCAGCACTGAAACCACCCAATCCAACGCCGACCAGGCGGTAACGCGTCTCGGCCGGCAGCTCCACGCGCCGTGTCAGCGCCAAGGCGATCTGCGCCAGTGCGTCCAGTGAGGCAGGCGGCTGCTCCGGCGTGTGCGAGCGCGTGAGGATGCGAAAATGCGAGGTCTTCAACTTCAGCACCACTGTACGCCCGATGCGTTCGGTGCGACGTGTGGCCAGCCAGGTCTTCTCGGCCAGGCGCAGGATGTGCAGGTCGAGTGCATCGAGGGCAAGGTCTTCGCTGAAGGTGTCTTCCGAAGACACCGACTGCACTTCCTGGTCCGGCTCCACCGGGCGTTCGTCGATGCCGCGCGCGCGACGGTACAGACTGTGACCGAAACTACCGAACTGCGCCTGCAATTCTTCCAACGGACGCTGGCGCAGATCGGCGACGGTGACGATGCCCAGCGCTGCCAGCTTGGCATCCATCACCTTGCCCACGCCGGGAATGCGGTTGACCTTGAGCGGAAGCAGGAAGGCGTCCACCCGACTGGGGGCGATGACGAACTGACCATCGGGCTTGCGCCAGTCCGAAGCGATCTTGGCCAGGAACTTGTTCGGCGCGATGCCGGCCGAGGCGGTGAGCCGGGTTTCCTCGCGGATCTGGCGGCGGATCAGCTGCGCGATCTCGGTGGCCAGCTGCATGCCGGTCTTGGCTTGCGTGACATCCAGATATGCCTCGTCCAGCGACAAGGGCTCGACCAGATCCGTGTGCCGATGAAAGATCTCGCGCACCTGCCGCGACACCGCCTTGTAGCGCGCAAAATCCGGCGGCACGAACACTGCATCCGGGCACAGCCGCTCGGCGCGCAGGGCCGGCATGGCCGAGCGGATGCCGAAGGTACGCGCTTCGTAGGATGCCGCGCACACCACCGAACGCGCGCCGCGCCAGGCCACCACCACCGGCTTGCCGCGCAGGCCTGGATCGTCACGCTGTTCGACGGACGCATAGAACGCATCCATGTCCACATGCACGATCTTGCGCATCAAGCTGGGGTCTCTCCACTGGGAGTGGCTCATGATAGAGCAGCGGCATCTCACACCTTGAGCACGGGCGTCGCACGCGCATGACGGCCAGGCCGCTGCCAAGCGGACACGACCGCCGCCGGCCGCGCTTGCGCAGCTGCCCTATGGGCCCTGCGACCGGCTAACCCCAGTGTGGCGAGGTGGCACCGCCTGGCCCGCTCCGGATCCCGTCCAGGCGCCGGTGTCGCGGCAGTGCGCACCAGGCCAATGACTGAAAACAGCACGCCTGCGTACGGATAAAACGTTTGATTGAACCGCGCGGCCTCATGCACCCTTGCCGGCCTCGACTCTCGCTCCTTGCAGGACACTGTTCGTCATGACTCGTCAAAGTGCGTATTCGCGCGACCAATTGCTGGCCAGCGCGCGTGGGGAATTGTTTGGACCCGACAGCGGCCGGTTGCCGAATGACCCGATGTTGATGTTCGACCGCATCACCGAGATCAACGACACCGGTGGCACGCATGGCAAGGGCGTGATCCGTGCCGAACTGGACGTGCGTCCGGACCTGTGGTTCTTCGGCTGCCACTTCATCGGCGACCCGGTGATGCCCGGCTGCCTGGGCCTGGACGCGATGTGGCAGCTGACCGGCTTTTTCCTGACCTGGCTCGGCGCCTCCGGCCGTGGCCGCGCGCTGGGCTGCGGCGAAGTCAAGTTCACCGGACAGGTGCTGCCCACCGCCTCCCTGGTGACCTACGAGATCGATGTCAGCCGCGTCATCAACCGCAAGCTGGTGATGGCGCAGACCGATGCACGCATGCTGGTGGATGGGCGCGAGATCTACACCGCCAAGGACCTGCGCGTGGGCATGTTCACTTCCACGGAGAGCTTCTGATGCGTCGCGTTGTCGTTACCGGAATGGGCATCAATTCGTGTCTGGGCAATGACCTGGACACCGTCTCCACCGCACTGCGCGAGAGCCGTTCCGGCATCACCGCCCTGCCCGATCATGCCCAGGCCGGCCTGCGCAGCCAGGTTGGCGGCGCCGTGGCGCTAGACCTGGAGGCGTTGATCGACCGCAAGCTCAAACGCTTCATGGGCGATGCCTCGGCGTATGCGTATCTGGCCATGCGCGATGCGATCGCCGATGCCGGCCTGAGCGCCGACCAGGTCAGCAACGTGCGCACCGGCGTGATTGCCGGTTCCGGCGGCGGCTCCAGCCAATGGCAGGTGGAAACCGCCGATCTGCTGCGCGCGCGTGGTGTGCGCAAGGTGGGCCCCTACATGGTGCCGCGCACGATGTGCTCGGCGGTGTCCGCCTCGCTGGCCACCGCGTTCAAGATCCGCGGCCTGAGCTACTCGCTCTCGGCGGCCTGCGCGACCTCGGCGCATTGCATCGGTGCGGCCGCCGATCTGATCCGCCACGGCGCGCAGGACGTGATGTTCGCCGGTGCCGGCGAAGAACTGCACTGGACCATGAGCGTGATGTTCGATGCGATGGGCGCACTGTCCACCGGCTTCAACGACCGCCCCACGGTGGCCTCGCGCCCCTACGATGCGCAGCGCGACGGATTCGTCATCGGCAGTGGCGGCGGCATGTTGGTGCTGGAGGATTACGACCACGCCGTTGCGCGTGGCGCACGCATCCATGCCGAGTTGATCGGCTACGGCGTGACCTCCGATGGCGCGGACATGGTCGCGCCCAGCGGCGAAGGCGCGGTGCGCTGCATGCGCATGGCCATGCAAGCCCTGGATCGCCCGATCGATTACCTCAACACCCATGGCACCTCCACGCCGCTGGGTGACGTCACCGAACTGGGCGCCGTGCGCGAGGTATTCGGCGACCACGTGCCGCCGCTGTCCTCGACCAAGGCGCTATCGGGTCACTCGCTGGGGTCGGCCAGCGTGCACGAGGCGATCTACTGCCTGCTCATGCTGCGCGACGGCTTCATGGCCGGTTCGGCGCATATCGACGAACTCGATCCGCGTGCCGAAGGCTTCCCCATCCTGCGGCAGACGCAGGACGCGCGCTTGAACACGGTGATGTCCAACAGCTTCGGCTTTGGCGGCACCAATGGCACGCTGGTATTCGGCCGGGTGTGAGGACCGAAGCGGATGCTGGGCAAGCACCTGTTTGCATGCCCGACACTGCCTATCGATCGCGCTCGCGCTTGACGTCGACGCTGGCAACGGCCGACGGTTTTCAGCGTCGACCCTCTCCAGCGATGCCCTGTTGTCCTGACCAACGACCTGCGTGAGCCGCCCCTGGCGGCGGGCAGGATGCATCCCTCGCCGTGGCAAGTACAACGCTGCTACGGGCGAGGAGATCATGAGCAGGCTCACGCGACCGTCGTTGCGCGTGATCTATGACTTCGTCATCCCCACGGTGGAAACGTCCCGTCTCACCTTGCGAGAAGTGCGGGTAGGAGCGCGATCTCGGCGGGATTGACACACGCCATGCCGCGCGCTTTGCACAGGCCGCTTGCCAGGTCTAGGCTAAGGCCATCTTCGGCCGGCAGAGAAGCGTTGGTCGCCTTCACCGCTTCATAAGGATGCACCGTGTCCA
The DNA here is from genome assembly GCF_002939885.1 of Xanthomonas cucurbitae. Lineage (GTDB taxonomy): Bacteria > Pseudomonadota > Gammaproteobacteria > Xanthomonadales > Xanthomonadaceae > Xanthomonas > Xanthomonas cucurbitae. The sequence goes on along the minus strand of NZ_MDED01000004.1, from coordinate 601 downwards.
GGTTGCTACGACTCCTCGTTCTGTCGTTGTCATTGGTCTGCGCCAGCTGCGGCGGCGTGTCGTTGCCTGCGCCTGCGCAGCAGTCGGCGTACCCGCTGCGCGCGTATTTTCCCGATCCCAAGGCACAGGCGCTGGCGCTGGCCGCCGAACATGGCAACGTCGAGGAAGTGCGCCGGTTGATGAAAGAGGAGCATGTCGATCCCGATGTGACCTTCTCTACTGAGGGAGAGCCACTACTGATGTGGCCGATCCTCACGCAGAAACCTCAAGGCCTACGTGCAATGCTAGAAAACGGAGCCAACCCAAATGCACGCAAGCCAGATCAAATTGTTAAAACATACAAGGACGGGAGCGTAGGCCGCTATTTTAGAAGTGATAATGCAATGGTATGGGCTGCCAAGCAGGATGATCCGATCTACTTGAAGCTGCTTCTGGACCATGGCGGCGATCCGAACACGAGAAATGCAAACGACGAAACGTTGCTTTTGCAAGCATTCCTTACTCAAAACAAATGGGAGAGCGTGAAGCTGCTGGTGGAGCGGGGGGCGGATGTAAATGCCAAGAGTCAGGGTGTTCCTATCCTTTTCAATTATGCTGCTCG
>NZ_MDED01000003.1 GCF_002939885.1 Xanthomonas cucurbitae | reverse complement strand
GTTCGACTTGAATCTTCAGTGGGCGGCCCATTTCGATGACTGTCTGTGATGAGATGGCACTATTATATCATTATGTAAACACCCTCTCAGGCGCGCATGACGTGCGGCTTCCAGCGCCTGGCCCGGCGGGCGTGCATCGCTGCGGCTGTCATAGACCTCGGTGCCTTGGCGGTTGAAAATGCGGATCGGCGCGGTGGTCTGCGTGTGCACGAAATCCAGGCTTTGCGGCAATTTGGTGTAGATCGCGTCGCGGGCGCCTTCGGGGACGTAGCGGCCATGGCCTTCCAGATCGAGCTGCTGAGAAAACCGTGAGTCGACGCCGTGCTCGCTTTCCAGCTTGGGTGCAGCCATCGCCCGCACTTCGACGACATAACCGCGTGACTGCAATTGCTGGATTAACTCCGAACTCCACTGACCGTTGCTGAGCGTGGTGTCGAAGATCAGGTTCTTCTTGCCTTCCACCGTGGCCTGCAGCAACTCTTCGGCCCATTGGCTGGCATCGGCCTGGGTGTAACCGGACCAGGTGTAGGGGTGTGCGTTGCGAAGGGCTGATACTTGCGGGTGGAAGGCACGCAACTCATCTGGATCAATCTTTACGACATCTCCATTCAGCTCAAGCTCTGCTGTTCTGGCGAGCCCTCCCTTACCTGCACCCGGCTGGCCTGCCAGAATCACGGCACTGGGAGTATCGAATGATGATCTTTTTGCCCAACCAGTTTTCGGAAAAATTTCTTCCTCAAGCACTCGCTCGTGCTGATCGATGGGGAGCTTGTAATCGTTCATCGACTCTCCTCACCTTCAAGATAAGAGCGCAATTCGGACATTGCCCCCATATTGAAGCGGGCATAACCAACGGCGAAGTCTTTATTCTTTGCAATCTCAATCCTTTGCGAAACCCCTTCAAGCTTTGCTGATTCAAGCTCCTCGTGGGCTTCGGAGATAAACGACTCGAGCCTTCCTTCAAGTGCCCAGATGGCCCCATCGAACGGAGTTATTGGATTGGGCCTTCTAACGTAGTCATCCAGGACATCCTGCAAGCGCTGAATCAACTCGGGATACTCTTGAAGGATTTCACACAGTTCCTGCGGCACGAGAGGCGCAGGCAGATCGTTTTCAACGGATGGAGCAGCAGGCCGGGACATGGCAAGGTTTTTCCTCTCGGCAATGGGCACGCGCGGTACAGGGCGCGCGTCGACATGCGGTGGTGTGGAATGCTGGACTGACTGCGCCCAGGGTGCCGGCTTGGGCTTGCGCTTGACCTGTACCGGCAGTCCGCCACGCGGCAATGGACCAAGCTCACGCAGCGTGCGCTCATTGATCCGTTGCACATCGTGCAGCAGCTGCGCTGCATGCGCCTCCACCACACGGCGCGCCAGGGCAGCATAACGGGATTCTTGGGCATCGCTCATATGCGTTTCCCTGTGCAGATGTGGCGGTGGGTCGTGGCTAGCGAGGATGTTATCGCACGGATCCGGCAGTGATGCTTGCACGTCGCGTTGGTATTACTGACGACCAATTGCGCGATGGTTAGCCCGTTCCCAGGCAGTGCGAAGTGGCCTGCCGGGTTCATGCCCCGCGTGCTCACACACAAATGAACCCGTCCACGCCCCAGTCACCGGGGACCAACCGGTCTGTGCTACACCATGCACTTCCGCGCGCATCGCGCGGCCTGTCCGTTTACCTGTGAGGCGATCATGAAGTTGGAGGCGTTGTTCGACCAGTTGCACACCTTGCCCACCGTGCCCAAGGTGGCGCAGGACCTGATCCGCCAGTTCGACGATCCGGACACCAATATCGATACGTTGGCGCACACCATCGAGCGCGATCCGGTGATCGCCGCCAAGGTGCTGCGGCTGGCCAATTCGGCGCGCTTCCATGGCCTGCGCGACTCCACCAGCGTGGAAGATGCCGCCATGCGCCTGGGCTTCAATACACTGCGCACGCTGGTGCTGGCCTCGGCGATGACCGGGGCCTTCCGGGCCGGCCCGGGTTTCGACCTCAAGGCATTCTGGCGGCACAGTTTCGAAGTGGCCGGCATCTGCCGCCTGTTGGCGCGCCAGCACGGGCTCGATCCGGAGACCGCTTTCACCTGCGGCATGATGCACAACATCGGCGAGCTGCTGATCCAGTCCGGTGCGCCGGATTACGCCAGCCGCATTAACCACGACAGTTCCTCGGCCGGCCATGCCGCCGAAGAGACCCTGCAACTTGGCTTCGGCTATCCGGAGGTCGGTGCCGAGCTGGCGCGCCGCTGGCAGTTGCCGACCGTGATCCAGAATGCGATCGCCTACCAGGTGCGCCCTGCGGCGGCGCCGGATGGCGCGCGGATGCCGCTGCTGGTTGCCCAGGCGGTACAGGTCTCCGATGCGCTGCATGCCCATGGCGGCGCTACCCCGGCGGCCCTGGAAGCGGTGCGTGGGCCGTTGATGGATGGCGTGGACCTGGACGCCTTGTTCGCGGCGCTGCCGGATGTGATCGAGGCCGACCGCGCGTTTGCCGAGTTGCTGCACTGAACAGTGCGTGCCGCTGCGTCACTCCAGGCGTGGCGGTTCGAACGCGCCGTGCCCTGTGTGCCGGTGTCCTCGCGCTGGGAGCAAGCCTGAAGCTGTCCCGGTCCCGGTCCCGGTCCCGGTCCCGGGACGGGGTTTGCGATGCCGGCGGCATGGATCTTCCACAGTGACGATCTAAGGTGCGGTGCATCCGGAGGTGTCTGGTGATCGCAATCAGCCGGATCACGTCCTGCGCCGCTGCCGCGTGACGATTCGCTGCAATCGACCCGCCCCTTGCGCTGGCACGCAAGGCGTTGCTGCCGATCCTGTTTACGCCGCACGCCACGGCACGCCCCCTGTCACGCCGCGCCGCAGCTGGACGCGCATCGGCGCAGGCGCTAGCGTGGTGCGGATATCTTGCCCACAGGGGAATGCCCAATGCGCCACGACGCGCAACCGCGCCAGCTCACCTTCCGCGCCGTCGTGCTGGCCATCGTGCTGGCAGTGGTGCTTTCGGCCGCCAATGCCTATCTCGGGCTGTTTGCCGGCCTGACCATCGCCACCGCCATTCCGGCGGCAGTCGTCTCGATGGGCGTGCTGCGCCTGCTCGGCGGCGGCACCATCCTGGAGAACAACATCGTCCAGACCGGTGCCTCGGCCGGTTCGTCGATCGCCGCCGGGGTGATCTTCACCATCCCGGCGCTGGTCATCATGGGCTACTGGCCGGACTTCAAGTACTGGTGGGTACTGGGCATCGCCGGCATGGGGGGGGCTGTTGGGCGTGCTGTTCTCGGTGCCGCTGCGGCGCTCGATGATCGTCGAAGACCCGCTGCCGTTCCCCGAGGGCAAGGCCGCGGCCGAAGTGCTCAAGGCCGGCGAAAATCCTGGCCCGGGCCTGAAGATCCTGGCGGTGTCCGGTGCCATCGGCGCACTGGTCAAACTGGCCGCCGCCAGCGGCCTGCGGGTGATCCCGGACACCTGGGCGCAGGCCAGCTACCTGGGCAGCAGCCGGGTGGTGGGTTATCTCGGCACCAATCTGTCGCCGGCGCTGCTGGGCGTGGGCTATATCGTCGGGTTGAACGTCGGCATCGTGGTGCTGTCCGGTTCGATCCTGTCCTGGCACATCGCCATTCCGCTCTACCAGCAGTTCTTCATGGGCAGCGATCCGGCATTGGCGCAGAGCCTGGCCGGTGCGCCGGCGGCCGATGCCGCGTTCGGCATCTGGGGTGCGAAGATCCGCTACCTGGGCGTGGGCGCGATGCTGATCGGTGGCGTGTGGACGCTGTTCTCGCTGCGCAAGTCGCTGTTGTCCGGGGTGAAGAGCGGCTTTGCCGCCGCGCGCAAGAGCGGTGGCGGCGTGGTGGCCGAGACCGAGCGCGACCTGCCGATGAAGTGGATGCTGGTGGCGCTGGTGGTGTGTACGCTGCCACTGCTGGGCCTGTACCAGGCCATCGTGCAGCAGTGGCATGTGTCGATCCCGATGACCATCATCATGATCGTGGCCGGGTTCCTGTTCGTGTCGGTGTCCGGCTATCTGGCCGGGCTGATCGGCTCGTCGAACAACCCGGTCTCCGGCATCACCATCTCCACCATCCTGTTCGCCTCGGCGGTGCTGGTACTGCTGCTGGGCAAGAGCGGCCTGGTACCGGTGGGCATCGGCGCCGCGCCCCTGGGCGCGGTGGCGGCCATCATGATCGGCGCGGTGGTGTGCTGCGCGGCGGCGGTGGGCGGCGACAACCTGCAGGATCTCAAGGCCGGCTACCTGGTGGGTGCCACGCCGTGGAAGCAGCAACTGATGCTGGGCATCGGTGCGTTTTCCTGCGCGCTAATCATGGCGCCGGTGCTGAACCTGCTGGCGCAGGCCTACGGTATCGGCCCGGCCACGCCGCAGCATCCCAATTCGCTGGGCGCGCCGCAGGCCACGCTGATGGCCTCGGTGGCCAAGGGCCTGTTTGGTGGTCAGTTGCCATGGAGCATGATCGCCATCGGCGCGGTGGTGGGCGCGGCCATCATCGCGTTGGACGAATGGTTGAAGGCCACCGGCAAGCGCTTTCGCGTGCCGGTGCTGGCAGCGGCGATCGGTATCTACCTGCCGCTGGAGCTGATGGTGCCGATCTTCCTGGGCGGGTTAATCGCGCATCTGGTCGAGCGCTTCCACAACATTCGTGCCGACGATGAAGACGGCCGCGACCGCGTGCATCGTCCGGGCGTGCTGTTCGCCGCTGGCCTGATTACCGGCGAGGCCTTGATGGGGATCGCCATTGCCGTGCCGATCGTGTTGTCCAGCCGCGCCGATGTGCTGGCATTGCCGGCTGCGTTGCAGCTCAACCAGTGGTTCGGCCTGGTCATTCTGGCCTTGGTCGGCTGGCTGCTGTATCGCGTGGGCAAGCGCGGCGAGGCGGCCGCCTAGCGCAAGGCGATGGCGCACGTGATGCAGGCGCCATCCTTGCGGGACGCCTCGTGCAGTCGCGCGGGGCGTGCGCGGCTTGAAGAGTCAGCGCGCCCGGATCGAGGACAGCCTGCCCGCCGCGCGCAGAGACGGGCGGCCACCATTTGGCGCGCCGTTGCTGGCGCGCACTTTGCGTCGGCTTTACGCAACGCCCAGGCCAGAGGCATAGCGCCTTTATGCCACAGATCCTTATCGTGCCGTCTCCCGCACGGATGGTGCGCCTGGACTGCAACATGCCTGGATCGACTCGATGACGCACCGCGACGCAAGGCCGTCGCTTCGATAACGCTGGAACAGCGAGCGCCAGCCGTCTGCCTTGCCCGATGCAGTAGCGCATCGCGTGGCCGAGGGCGTGCACCGCCAGCGCAGCAGGCCGGGCAGCTGCCCCCTGCGCGCGACTGTCCGGCCGCCGGGACGCCTGTCCGGCCACGTTGCCGTTCTGCACCCTGCTTCTTCACTTCATTCACGCTGCCGATTATCCGATCGTGTCAGCGGTTCACCCTGGATCATTGCAATGCACACCCTTAGCTCGCCCCATTCCGCTGCCACGCGTCGCCTGCCGCTGCTTGCCGTCGTCATCGCCGGCGTTCTCGCCGGCGTTGCGCTTCAGGCCCAGGCGCAGGACGCCACCGAGGCGCCGCTGTGTACCGACCGCCCGACCAAGGCCAACGCCACCTGCACCGTGCCGACCGGCGCCTGGCAACTGGAAACCGACATCGGCAACTACACCCGCGACACCCAGGCCGGCACGCGCACGGAAACGTCGTACTTCACCAATCCCACGCTCAAGTATGGCGTCAGCGACCGCATCGACCTGCAACTCAACTGGGCCCCGCAGGTGCAGGTCAAGACCACCGACCGTGCGACCGGCGAGCGCAGCAGCCTCAGCGGCGGTGGCGACGTCTACCTGCGCATGAAGGCGCGCGTGTACGAAAGCGATACCGCCAGCGTGGCGCTGCTGCCGTTCGTCAAGGCCCCCACCGCACGCACGGGCCTGGGCAACGACACCTGGGAAGGTGGCCTGGCGTTGCCCATCAACTTCGTGCTGCCGAGCAGTTTCTCGTTGACCTTCGGCCCGGAGCTGGACTGGCTGGCCGATAGCGACGGCAGCGGCAAGCACCTGGCGATCGTCAACCTGGTCAACCTGGCGCGACCGCTGACGCCGCGCCTGTCGGTGGCGGTGGAGCTGTGGTCCTCGATCAATCGCGACCCGGCACAGACCGTTGAGCAGGCATCGGCCGACGTCGCCGCCACCTACCTGCTCAATCCGCTGCTGCAGCTGGACGTGGGTGCCAACTTCGGTCTCAACGACCGTACCCCGGCCAGGCAGCTGTACTTGGGCCTGTCGCACCGCTTCTGAACCCGCTGGCCGCCCCTGCCGTTGGCGACGGCAGGGGTGGTGCAGATGGCAGGGGCATGACCTCCTTCCTTTGCGCGTGCGCCGCAGCAACGCCTACCATCGACGTTTTGCCCTTACGGGAATCTCGATGAAGCTTCGTTACGCCGTGTTGCCCCTGTGCCTGTTGGCCGCCTTGCCAACGTTGTCCGCCGCGCGCGGTTTCGATGTGCGCGACATGGTGGCGCTGGACCGGGTGTCCGCGCCCACGCTCAGCCCCGATGGCAGCGTGCTGGTCTTCGCCAAGCGCCAGGCCAAGACCGCCAACGGCAAGCCGGCCACCAGCCTGTGGGTGCGCAACCTGCGCACGCGCGACGCGTTGCCGCCCAAGCGGCTCACCCCGGAAGGCTGGAACGTCAACAGCCCGGCGTTGTCGCCGGATGGCAAGACGGTGTACTTCCTCGGCAGCAAGTCCGGTAGCCAGCAGCTGTACGCGCAACCGCTGGCCGGCGGCACGCCGCAACAGCTCACCGCCTTTGCGGTGGACGTGGACAGCTTCAAGCTCTCGCCCACTGGCAAGCGCATCGTCTTCAGTGCCGGCGTGTTCCAGGACTGCGGTTCGGATCTGGGCTGCACCAAGAAGAAGCTGGGTGAGCGCAAGAACAGCAAGGCCAGCGGCGTGGTGTACGACCAGTTGTTCGTCCGCCATTGGGACACCTGGAACGATGGCAGTCGCAATACCTTGTTCGTGGCCGAGTTGCCGGCCGCAGGCGCCAAGCCGGTCGTCGGCGCGTCGGCGATCAGCGCCACCCTGGCTGGCGATGCGCCGTCCAAGCCGTTTGGTGGCAACGATGACTACACCTGGTCGCCCGATGGCAGCAGCGTGGTGGCCAGCGTGCGCATCCCGCAGCCGCATGGCCCGGAAGCGGGCAAGAACGCCAAGGCCGCCGGCAGGCCCTCCGGCAACGACGAATCGTGGCAGACCAACTTCGACCTGTATCGCCTGGATGCCAGCGGCAAGTCCGCACCGGTCAACCTGACCGCGGCCAACCCGGCCTGGGACGCCGGCCCGGTGTTCAGCGCCGATGGCAAGACGCTGTACTACCGCGCCATGCAGCGCCCCGGCTTCGAGGCCGACCGCTTCGGCTTGATGGCGATGGACGTGGCCAGCGGCAAGACCCGCGAGATTGCGCCGAAGTGGGACCGCTCGGCCGGCGAGATCGTGTTGAGCGACGACGGTTTCAGCCTGTACACCAGCGCCGACGAGCTCGGCGAGCATCCGTTGTTCAAGATCGACATCGCCACCGGTACGCCGACCAAGTTGGTGGGCGAGGGCAGCGTGCATGCGCCGTCGTTGGCCGCAAACACCTTGGCGTTCACGCGTAGCTCGCTTAAGAGCGGTGACCAGATCTTCGTCAGCGACGTACAGGGCCAGAATCTGCGTGCCATCACCCAGACTGCAGGCGAGCAGCTACCGGACGTGCAGTTCGGCGACTACGAGCAGTTCCAGTTCAAGGGCTGGAACAACGACACCGTCTACGGCTACGTGGTCAAGCCGTACAACTACCAGGAAGGCAAGACTTACCCGGTGGCATTCCTGATCCACGGCGGCCCGCAGGGCAGCTTCGGCAACGGCTGGAGCAACCGCTGGAATCCGCAGACCTACGCCGGCCAGGGCTATGCGGTGGTGATGATCGACTTCCACGGCTCCACCGGCTACGGCCAGGCGTTCACCGATGCGATCAGCCAGCATTGGGGCGACCGCCCGCTGGAAGACCTGCAGAAGGGCTGGGCCGCTGCGCAGAAGCAATACGGCTTCCTCAACGGCGACAAGGCCTGCGCACTGGGCGCCAGCTACGGCGGCTACATGGTCTATTGGATGGCGGGCAACTGGTTCGAGCGCGATGGAAGCTCGCCGTGGAAGTGCCTGGTCGACCACGACGGCGTGTTCGACAACCGCACCATGGGCTACGCCACCGAGGAATTGTGGTTCAGCGAATGGGAGAACGGCGGCACGCCGTGGCAAAACCCGGCCGGCTACGAGAAGTTCAACCCGGTGCTGCATGTGGACAAGTGGAAGGTGCCGATGCTGGTGATCCACGGCCAGCAGGATTTCCGCATTCCCGTCGAACAGGGGCTGGCCGCGTTCACTGCCCTGCAGCGCAAGGGCATCGAGTCCAAGTTCCTGTACTTCCCGGACGAAAACCACTGGGTGCTCAAGCCGGACAACAGCATTCTGTGGCACGACACCGTCAATGGCTGGCTGAAGCAGCATATCGGCCAGTGACCAAGCCGTCCCTGCACGCCGCCTGGTGGCGTGCAGGGAGTTCTACACGGCGCTGCGGCCGGCCTGGCAGAGGCGAGCGGGACAATGCCTGCCATGGCCGCGCGTGGCGCAACCATATTGATCGCCGCCGCTTCCGTCTGCCTGGTCAGGCCTTTGCGTATCGGGTTTGCAGCAGCGCCGGGCCGCGTTTGGTGGTCGTCATCGCAGCAGGTGCCGGTACCCGGCAGGTGCCAGCCGGTTGCCTGCAAGGCAACGCCGGCTGATCGTACGGGGCCGGCATTCCCCCTGGCATCTTGCCGGCGTGGCAACATAGCGTTTCCTTAACTTCTCAAATCCCTGCCAGGATCGCAAGGATCTTTCGCATGCGTAGCTTCGTCCGTCTCGCCATTCTCGGCTCTGCCCTGATCGTCAGTCCTGCCTGGAGCGCCGCGCCGCCGCATGCGGGCAGTGGTGCGGCGCCTGTGCGTGCAGCGGCCGAGACCGCTGCCGTGGCGGCCGCGACCGGCAGCGGCGAGTTGCTGGTGCCATTGCCGGCCACGCTCAAGCCGGGGATGAGCTACCGCGCCTTTTCGCAAGCGGTCGCCGAGCGCGGCTGGCAGCCAGTAGATCCGCTGGCGGCCGATAGCTGCATGGCAGTGGGTGATTGCGATGTTGAATTCGTCGCCCCCGCCGAGGGCGCGCGCCTGCGCGTGCAGGTCGGCTCGCGTGCCGGAGCGGCCGTGGTGCAGGGCTGGGCGGGGCGGCGCACGCCGGCCGATCGCATGGGCGCGACCAGCGCCTCGCTCGACAACGCCAAGGCCGGCCCCGCTGCAGCCACGGCCACCGTGGCCGAACAGCCGCGCTGAGCGTGGGCAGGCCGCGCGGCCTGCGCGGCGTATCATGAGGCCGCGCGTGGAGGGTGTTCGCAAGCATGCTTGCGCCGCCGCCTTGTCGCCGCGTCTTTCCTGGTCACGAGTCCCACGTCCTGCATGAAGAGCATCGATCCTGCCGATCTGGAAGCGTTGTTCGATGCAGTGCCGGACGTATTGTTTTTCGTCAAGGATCGCGAGGGCCGCTACACCCACGTCAACCAGACCATGCTGCGGCGGCTGGGTCTGAAATCACGCAAGGACTTGATCGGCAAGCGCGTGGCCGAGGTCTACCCCAGCGGGCTTGGCGCCAACTATGCCAATCAGGACGAGCAGGTGCTGGCCGGCGAGGTGATCGACAACCTGCTGGAACTGCATCTGTTCGCCAATCGCGAGCCAGGCTGGTGCCTGACCTGCAAGCGTCCGCTGCTGGTGGAGGGCAAGGTGCAGGGCATCATCGGCATCTCGCGCGATCTGGGCCCGCAGGATGGCCACGAATCGCAGTATGAAAAGCTGCGCCTGGCGCTGGCCTATCTCAACGCCAACTATGCGCAGAACGTGCGCATGCAGGCACTGGTGGATATCACCGGGTTCTCGATGTCCAAGCTGCAGCGCTCGTTCCGCAAGGTCTTCCAACTCACGCCACAGCAGGTACTGGCCAAGCTGCGCCTGCAGATGGCCATGCATCTGCTGCACGGCCACAAGAGCCTGACCGAAATCGGCCACGCCTGCGGTTTCAGCGATCAGAGCGCGTTTGCGCGGCAATTCAAGCTGGCAGTGGGCATGACGCCGCGCGAGTATCGCGCGTTGGCAAATGCTGCGCAGTTTCCTGCCGAACCTTCGTAGCGCGTCCGACAGGGCGAAGGTGCAGCAGGTGAGTCAGTCGGCACGCGGCGCCCTTATCGCTTGCCGAGCAAACGGCACGCGCCATGCGCTTGCGTTGACCATGCACACCGACCATTTCGACTGGCCCTTGCCTGCCCACCGTTGCGGGACCTTATGCGGCAGGGATGCCGCATAGGAGTCTCCATGGATGGATTCACGGCGTGTCCCGCGACGGTGGGCGGGCAAGGGCCATGCAGCCAACCTGCCGGCCAGCCGCTTTGCAATTGACTCTTCCGCGGTGTCTAGGGTCCCGGGGCAACGCGCCCAGAGCAATCGAGACTTCAAACCATCGCGACTCTGAGGCGCGATCAGATACCAACGATTTGGGCGCGAACGACGTAGAGTCGTTCACACCCGAGCCTGTACAGCCGAAGCAGGTGCGGTCACGCCAACATGCGCACCTTGGTCTCGCGCGCCCACTGGCGCGTCTTGGCCGCAGCGATGAAGGCCTTGGTGTCGGCGGCCGGGACGATGCCTGCGTCCTTGCCGACGTTACCGGCCTTGAGCAGCAGTTGCGCACCATCGTCGAAGGCAATCGCCTTCAGGTGCGCCCAGGCGTTGCTGACGAAATCCAGCGCGGCCGATTCGCGCGTGAGCAGCTTGGCCGCCTCCGAAGACAACAGCACCGCCACCGCATCGAACACGACCGATGGCGTACCGGCCAGCTGCCCGTCGGCTGCGAGCTGTTTGCCATCGCTGAGCCTGGCGCCGCCAAGCTTGGGCGCCACGATCTTGACCGTGGCGCCTGCGGCTTCGGCCGCCTTGCGCACGGCCTTGATCGCCGCAGCATCGGAGCCGTCGTGGATCAGGATGCCCACCGTGCGGCCCTGCAAGGTGTCCTTCATCTTGCCGATCAGTTGCAGGGCCCGCGACAACGGCATGTCGGTGGGTGCGACAGCGGCAGGCGGGGCCGGCGGCAAGCTCGTCATGCCCATGCCGTCGGCGACACGCTTGGCCAGGCTTTCGTCGATATGGCGCAAGTGGCCGACGATGGCCTCGCGGACGTGTGCGGTCTCCACCTTGGATAGTTCGAATACCAGCGCCGAAGCGATATGCGCCTGTTCCGGCGCACTTTGACTACGGAAGAACAGCCGTGCCTGGCTGTAGTGATCGGCAAAGCTCTCTGCACGCACGCGACCCTTCGCACCATCCTCGGCCGGCGTGGCATGGCTGGGGAATCCACGCAGCGCCTCGCGTGGCGCATCGGTCTGTAACGAACTCGGTTCATAGGCCACGCGGCCCTTGGGCACGCCCATCTGCATGTGTCCATCGCGCTGATTGTTGGCGAAGGGGCACTTGGGTGCGTTGATCGGAATCTGGTGGAAATTTGGCCCGCCCAGCCGGCTCAGCTGGGTGTCCAGATAGGAGAACAGCCTGCCTTGCAGCAGCGGATCGTTGCTGAAGTCGATACCCGGCACAATGTTGGCCGGGCAGTACGCCACCTGCTCGGTCTCGGCAAAAAAATTGTCCGGCCAACGGTCCAGCACCATGCGTCCGACGATCTGCAACGGCACCAGTTCTTCCGGAATGACCTTGGTCGAATCCAGATGGTCGAAGGGGAAGGCCTCGGCCTGCGCCTCGGTAAAGAGCTGCACGCCCAGTTCCCATTCCGGGAAGTCGCCGTTCTGGATGGCTTCGAACAAGTCGCGGCGCTGGAAGTCCGGGTCGGCACCGGCGATCTTCACCGCCTCGTCCCAGATGGTCGATTGCAGGCCGAGCTTGGGGCGCCAGTGGAACTTGACGAAGGTGCTCTGGCCCTTGTCATTGAGGAAGCGGAAGCTGTGGATGCCGAAGCCTTCGATCATGCGCAAGGAGCGCGGGATGGTGCGGTCGCTCATGGCCCACATCACCATATGCATCGATTCTGGCGTGAGCGAGATGAAATCCCAGAACGTGTCGTGCGCGCTGGCGGCCTGCGGGAAGCCGCGGTCCGGTTCCATCTTCACCGCGTGGATCAGGTCGGGGAACTTCATCGCGTCCTGGATGAAGAACACGGGGATGTTGTTGCCCACCAGATCCCAGTTGCCTTCCTTGGTGTAGAACTTCACCGCAAATCCGCGTACATCGCGCGGCGTATCCACCGAGCCGGCGCCCCCTGCGACGGTGGAAAAACGCGTGAACAGCGGTGTCTTCTCGCCGACTTCGGTAAAGATCTTCGCAGTGGTGTACTGGCTCAACGACTTGGTCAGCTCGAAGTAGCCGTGCGCAGCGCTACCGCGCGCATGCACGATGCGCTCGGGAATGCGCTCGTGATCGAAGTGGGTGATCTTCTCGCGCAGGATGAAGTCTTCCAGCAGCGTCGGCCCGCGTGGGGTGGCGCGCAACGAGTTCTGGTTGTCGCCAACCGGAATGCCCTGGTTGGTGGTCAACTGCGGATGCGTACCGCCGGCCTTCTGATGCAATTCATCGCCGATGCCGCGCACATCGTGCGCATTTGAAGAACTGCCAGTAGCGGACGACTGTGCGGGCTTGGGGGACTTGGCCATGGGAACTCCAGGTTGGCGGGCTTGAGAGGCGAGCTATTGCATCGAGCCTGGGAGCGTGGCCGTTAATGACATGTGTCTACATGCGAACGAATGTTCACGCGCGTGGGAAACGCGGCCGCCAGCCGTGTGCCGATCTGAGTGACACGTTCAACAGTCAAAACCGGGCACGAGCGTGAACAGGCACGGCAGCGACGTGTGGTGTGTCATGTCCCGGCATGCGTGTGCAGGCAGCCAAGCGTGCCGCGTCTGCTTGCCACTGCGATAGCCCATAAAAAAAACCCGGCCGTTACCGGCCGGGTCTTGGACGAACGCGACGGGCACGCCGCTCAGGCGTCGGCGTCTTCCTTATACGCATCGACCGGGATGCAGGCGCACATCACGTTCTTGTCGCCGTAGACATTGTCCACGCGGCCCACCGGCGGCCAGTATTTCTGCTGTTTGAGGCTGGGCAGCGGGAAAGCGGCCAGTTCGCGCGGGTAGGCATGCGTCCACTCGCTCGCCGACACCTGGGTTGCAGTGTGCGGTGCGTGCTTGAGCGGGTTGTCCTCGCGGTCCAGGCGGCCATCCTCGATGGCGCGGATCTCTTCGCGGATCTGGATCATCGCGTCGATGAAACGATCCAGCTCGTGCTGCGATTCGCTTTCGGTCGGTTCCACCATCAGCGTGCCGGCGACCGGGAAGCTCAAGGTCGGTGCGTGGAAGCCGAAGTCGATCAGCCGCTTGGCGATATCCTCGGCACCGATGCCGCTGGTCTTCTCCAGCGGGCGGATGTCCAGGATGCATTCGTGCGCGACCAGGCCGTTGCGGCCGGTATACAGCGTCTTGTAGTGCGGCGCCAGGCGCTTGGCGATGTAGTTGGCATTGAGCAATGCCACCTGGGTGGCCTTGCGCAAACCGCTACTGCCCATCATGGTCACGTACATCCAGCTGATCGGCAGGATGGAGGCGGAGCCGTAGCTGGCGGCGCTGACCATGCCGCCGATGCGCTGGAAGTCTCTTGCCCCGCTTTCGGAGTTGAATCCGCCGCCATGGATGGCGGCAGTTTGACCTTCGCCGGCATGGATGCCGGCACGAGGCAAGTACGGCGCCAGGTGCGACTTTACCGCACACGGGCCCACGCCCGGGCCGCCGCCGCCATGCGGGATGCAGAAGGTCTTGTGCAGGTTCAGATGCGACACGTCCGAGCCCCACTTGCCGGGCTTGGCCATGCCGACCAGGGCGTTCATGTTGGCGCCGTCGGTATAGACCTGGCCGCCGTGCGCATGCACCGCTTCGCAGATCGCCACCACGTCTTCTTCGAACACGCCGTGGGTGGACGGGTAGGTAATCATCAGCGCGGCCAGGCGATCGGAATACTTCTGGGCCTTGGCGCGGATGTCATCCACGTCCACGTTGCCGTTGGCATCGCACTTGGTGACTACCACCGTCATGCCACACATCTGCGCGGAGGCCGGGTTGGTGCCGTGCGCGGATTCGGGGATCAGGCAGATGTCGCGATGCGCGTCACCGCGCGCGCGGTGATAGGCGCGGATCGCCAGCAGGCCGGCGTATTCGCCCTGCGCGCCGGAATTGGGCTGCAGGCTCACCGCGTCGTAGCCGGTGCACTCGACCAGCATCGCTTCCAGTTCGTCGATCAGCTGCGCGTAACCGGCCGACTGCTCGGCCGGGGCCAGCGGGTGGATCGCGCCGAATTCCGGCCAGGTCACCGGAATCATTTCGGCGGTGGCATTGAGCTTCATGGTGCAGCTGCCCAGCGGGATCATGGTGCGATCCATTGCCAGGTCCTTGTCGGCCAGCGAGCGCATGTAGCGCAGCAGTTCGTGTTCGCTGTGGTGGGTGTTGAACACCGGGTGGGTCAGGAACGCGCTGCTGCGCAGCAGGCCTGGCGGCAGTGCATCGGCGGTGGCTGCATCGAGTGCGTCCACCGTCGCTCCCGGCATCCTGCCTTCCGCGACACTCGCACATCCTTGTGCATCGTCCACCTGTACGCCGAACAGCGCGGCCAGCGCGACCACGTCGGCACGCGTGGTGGTTTCGTCCAGGCTGATGCCGACCGCTTCGCTGTCGATGGCGCGCAGGTTGATGCCGGCCGCACGCGCACGGGCGTGAATGGCATCGGCATCGATGGCCTTGACGTGCAGCGTGTCGAAGAAGCGCTCGCCCACGCTGACACCGGCGCTGCGCAGGGCAGCGGCCAGGATCGCCGCCAGGCGGTGGGTGCGGCGCGCGATGCGGGTCAGGCCCTCGGGGCCGTGGTAGACCGCGTACATCGAGGCCATCACCGCCAGCAGCACCTGCGCGGTGCAGATGTTGGAGGTGGCCTTTTCGCGGCGGATATGTTGCTCGCGTGTCTGCAGGGTCAAGCGGTACGCGGGGTTGCCGGCAGCGTCGATCGACACGCCGATCAGGCGGCCGGGCATCGAGCGCTTGTAGGCATCGCGGCAGGCCATGAAGGCCGCATGCGGGCCGCCGAAACCGAACGGCACGCCAAAGCGCTGCGAATTGCCGACCACGATGTCCGCGCCCCATTCGCCGGGTGCGGCGATCAGGGTGAGCGCCAGAAGGTCGGTGGCTACCGCGACCAGGCCACCTTGCGCGTGCACCGCATCGGCCAGCGCGGCGTGGTCGCCGATGTGACCAAAGCTGTCCGGATACTGCAGCAGCACGCCGAAGCATTCGGCCTGCAGCGCTTCTTCCGGGGTGCCGACGCGCAGCACGATGCCCAGTGGCTCGGCGCGCGTGCGCAGCAGTTCCAGCGTCTGCGGATGCACGGCGTCGTGCACGAAAAAGATGTCTGAATTCGACTTGGCCGAGCGCTTGGCCAGCGTCATCGCTTCGGCTGCGGCGGTGGCTTCGTCCAGCAGCGAGGCATTGGCGATCTGCATGCCGGTCAGGTCCGCGCACAGGGTCTGGAAGTTGATCAGCGCTTCCATCCGGCCCTGCGAAATCTCCGCCTGGTACGGCGTGTAGGCGGTGTACCAGGCCGGGTTTTCCAGGATGTTGCGCAGGATCACCTTCGGGGTATGGGTGCCGTAGTAGCCCTGCCCGATAAAGGTGCGCTGTACCTGATTCTTGCTGGCGATCGTGCGGATCTTGGCCAGCGCTTCTTCCTCGGTGATCGCCTCGGGCAACGCGAGCGCGGCCGGCGATTTGATATTGCCCGGTACGATGGCATCGGTCAGCGCATCCAGGCTGGCGTGGCCGACCACCTCCAGCATCTGCGCGATTTCTGCGTCGTTGGGGCCGATATGGCGTTCGACGAACGCGCCGTGGTGTTCGAGGTCGCGCAGGGAAGACGGAGTGTGGGACATGGCGGGCATCCGGGGCAGAGGGCATGCGAAAGGTCGGAAGCACCGCGACCGGCATGACACGCGTGGGCGCGCCATCACCTGCCGCAGCGGCGGTCTTCCTCGCGCCCCTCTGTCCTTTTGCCTGAGAGTTTAAGAACGCGGCCTGGCGCTGGGCCTGCCTGCATTCCGTGCCCCTTCGGCGCCGGCATCGGCCGGTCTCTCCAGAGTTGTGTTGAAGATGGTATCGAGCCTGAGCGATTACGGGCTGTTGCGCCTTCGGCAGCGGCAGTGCCGCTTCTCCCACCGTGTTGCGCCGGTAGTATAGCCAGGGCGGTGGGTTTGGTCGAAACGTTTATCGTCTTGTCCAGGCTGGCTGGGCAAGACCGCGCGAGCCGCCGGCCCGGGAGTGGGTTCCCCCCGATCCGTGGCCCTGGATGGCGCCGCCAGGTCCAGGCGGGCCGCACCTTGGTTGCCCTACCAGATGGGGTCAACCCTATGGATTGCGTGGCGGCTTATTGTATTCCATCGGAGGGTAGTCCCCGCCGTGAGGGGCATCCCCGCCGCCAACATGCTTCCAAAAACGCTCGTCCAGCAACTGCATCCGGTCCTGGTCGGCGGAGCGGCGGTTCAGCGCGTCCGATGTCTCGGCTTGGGACGTGTTCAATCGTTTCATCATGAAGTCCTCGTGAGTAAGCCCTCCGCTGACTGACGTCATCCGGTTCGAAGGGAGAAACCGGATGACCGCCTTGGCTTGCCGCCCAAAGAACAGCAGGTGGATCAACTGCTGGGCGCGGAGCGTTTGCCGCGACGATTTCAGAATCCAGGATTGCACAATGCGCGCTGCGCCGGCCTGTACCGGGAGCGGGATACGACAGCATGTCTCTGCCAGCGAACTGCTACAGCCGGAAGAGGTGTCGAACATAGGGAAATGTGATTGCGATCATATTCAGACGACACCTATGTTCAGACCGGCGATCGAACACATTCGCAAAGCGCGGTGTCTTTGCGCTGCCCGACAGATCAGGTCACACAGCACCGTGCAACCCTGACGCGCACTGCATCGTCGCGGCAGCGTGTTGCGACGAGTGCAGATCCATCAGACGGGAAGCACTGCGCGTTTGGACTATCACTTCATATCCGGTTTGCCACGGGCAGGTTCGTCGCTCCTGGCGGCGTTGCTACGGCAAAATCCGCAGGTGCATGCCGATGTCACCTCTCCGGTGGCGCGGTTGTATGCGGCGATGCTCATGGGCATGAGCGAAGAATATCCTTCCAGTGTGCAGATCGACGACGCGCAGCGCATACGCTTGTTACGTGGGGTCTTCCATGCCTATCACCAGGATCGCCCGGGCGTGCAGACGGTCCTGGATACCAATCGTGCCTGGTGTAGCCGTTTATCCGGCCTGGCGACCCTGTTTCCAGAAGGCCGTGTCGTCTGTTGCGTACGCGATGTCGGCTGGATTGTGGATAGTTTCGAACGGCTGGCGCAGGCACAGCCGCTGCGGTTGTCTTCGGTGTTCGGGTACGATCCGGAAGATTCGATAACGATGCGCGCGGACCTGCTGACCTCTCCGCGAGGCGTGGTCGGTTATGCGCTGGATGGCTTGCGGCAGGCGTTTTACGGCGAGCATGCGAGCCGCCTGCTGCTGTTGCGCTACGAAACCCTGGCACAGCGCCCGGCGCAGGCGATGGAGCAGGTCTACGCGTTCTTGCAGTTGCCCGCGTTCGCTCACGACTATGACAGCGTGGAGGCCAATGCAGACCGGTTCGATGCCGCGCTGCAGGCGCCTGGCCTGCACCGCGTCCGGCGTGGCGTGGACTATGTGCCGCGCCGCAGCGTGCTGCCACCGATGCTGTTCGATCGGCTGCAGCAGCTGGCCTTCTGGGAGAACGGGCCCACACACGGCGCGGTGCTGGTATGAGCGTGCAAGTCCCTTGGGAGCGGGCGTCGGCGCGCGAGGTGCCCTGCCGCAGTGTCTGCATTCGGTATCGGCGGCCGCTGGCGACAACCGTCGGATGACGACGCTGTTCCGGCGCGAGGCCGTGGATTACCTGCAACGTAATCGGTTGGGACCGGTGGTGTTGCGGCAGCGCCGCGTAGTGCGGTGGTGCGTGCTGGTGGTGGTGGTGACGGTGTTGCTGCTGGTGGTGGGGTTCTTCCGCCTGGGCTTCGCGCGCAGCCAGACCTTGTCTGGCACTGTGACTCCTGCGGGTGGGGTGATCGCGATGACCACGCCGCAGCCGGGGGTGGTCGTGCGGGTGGGGGCCGTGCAGGGGCAAACCGTCTCGGCTGGCCAGATGTTGTTCGAGCTGTCGGCCGAGCATCGCGATGATCCCGGGCGGCCGGGATTGCAGGCTGCTCAGGCGCTGGCAGAGCGGCAACGTCTGGCGACCGAGGCGCTGGAGCAACTGCGTGCGCAGGGCGGGTTGCGGCAGCAGGCGGCCGCCCAGTCGCTGGCCGGGCTGCGCGCCCGGCAGCAGCAGGTGGGTCACGAACTGCAGGTGTTGCGACACCGGCTGCAGTTGGCCGAGCGCATCGAGCAGCGCTACCGCATCGCTCTGGCGCGTGGCCTGGTGAGCGAGCAGTTCGCCGATGAGCGGTTGGCCGATGTGCTCGATCAACGCGCGCACGGCCTGGAACTGGAACGCGAACGCATGGCGTTGGCCGATGCGGTCGTACAGGCCGAGAGCAGCGTGCGACAGACGACTGTGGAGGTGCGCGCGCAGCTGGCGGTTGCAGGCGCCGATCTTCAGGAGGATCGGCGTGCGGTCATCGAGCAATCCGCGGCATCGCGCTGGGAAGTGCGCGCGCCGCGCGCCGGACGCGTTGCGTTGCGGCCGGTACAGCCCGGGCAGGCGGTCGGCCAGGGGCAGCGCCTGGCCGATCTGTTGCCGCCGCTACCAACGGTGGAGGTTGCATTGTTCGCGCCGTCCCGTGCCGCTGGACTGATTGGGGCCGGCATGCCCGTGCAGTTACGCTTCGATGCCTTGCCCTATCAGCACTACGGACAATTTGCCGGGCGGGTCGTCGAGGTGGCGGCGGTGCCCGAGTCCCCGAGCGGCGGTGCGCCATCGGGAATCGATCCGATGTATCGCGTGCGGGTACGCCTGGTCGGGGATGCATCGGCCAATACCCGATTGGCGGCGATCCTGCGCCCGGGAATGGGGGTGCGGGGCACGCTCGAACTGGAGTGGCGGCGCTTTTCGCAGTGGGCCTTCGAGCCGCTCTCCAGTCTGCGCGGTACGCTGCGGTGAGCCGGTGGGTGGCGCAGTTGCGTCGATTGTCCGGCACGCGTGCACTGCCGATGATCCTGCAGGGGCAGGCGGGCGAATGTGGCCTGGCGGCGATGGCCATGGTGGCGCACTACCACGGTTGTCATGTCGGTCTGGCAGAGCTGCGCCGCCGTTTCCTGCTGTCGCGGCAGGGGACGAACCTGGCCAGTTTAGTGTCGATCGCACAGGCGCTGGGCCTGCAGGCGCGCGCACTGCGCCTGGAGATGGATGCACTGCCGGATCTGCAACTGCCGTGCATCGTGCATTGGGATCTGAACCATTTCGTGGTACTCAAGCGCGTCGGGACGCGGCGCCTGCAGATCCATGATCCGGCCAACGGGCCGCGAACGCTGTCATGGAGCGAATTTGCCCGGCATTTTTCCGGGATTGCGCTGGAGCTGAGCCCGACCACCGACTTCCGCCCACGCCGCGCTGCGGCGCCGGTGGCGTTGTCCTCGTTGATCGGTCGCGTGCACGGGCTGGGGCGGGCGGTGTGGCAGATACTGGCGCTGGCGTTCGCGCTGGAAGTGCTCAGTCTGGGCATGCCGTTCCAGCTGCAGTGGCTGGTGGATCAGGCCGTGCCGGCTGCCGATACCGGCCTGATCCACGTACTTGGCGCCGGCTTCCTGTTGCTGGTGGTCGTGCAAGGCGGCATCAGCCTGCTGCGCGGATGGTTGATCGCCACCGTTTCGGCGCAACTGGGCTTCCAATGGTTGGGGCAGGTGTTTGCGCACCTGCTTGCGCTTCCGCTGCCGTATTTCGAGAAGCGCCACCTGGGCGGGATCCAGTCGCGCTTCGCCTCCATCGTGCAGGTCCAGCGCACCTTGACCACCGGCTTCACGCAGACGCTGGTCGATGGCGTTCTGGTGGTCGGCACGTTCAGCCTGATGCTGGTCTACAGCGCCGCGCTCAGCGCGATCTCCGTGTCAGCGGTGGTGCTCTACGCCTTGGCGCGTCTGTTCTGGCTCGGCAGGATGCGCGAAGCGGCGGTCGAACAATTGGTCTGGGACGCCCGGCAGCACACCCATTTCCTGGAGAGCGTGCGCGGGATCCAAAGCGTCCGGCTGTTTGGTCGGCAGCACGTGCGGCAGATGGACTGGACCCATCTGCTGGCCGAACAGACCAATGCGCAGCTGCGTCTGGGCCAGTACGAGGTGCTGCAGTCGTCAGCCAAGTTGTTGCTATTCGGGGTCGAGCGCGTGCTGGTGATCTGGTTGGCGGCCCTGGCCATCCTGCGTTCGGAGCTCTCGCTTGGCATGCTGCTGGCTTTCATTGCCTACCGTGAGCAATTTTCGCGGCGTCTGTCGGAGCTGATCGACCGGCTCGTGGAATTTCGCCTGTTGCGGGTTCATCTCGAACGCGTCGCCGACATCGTTCACCAGCCACGCGAGAATGCCGGCCAGGTTGCAGAGGCCGCGTCGTGGAGCGAGACCACGATCGAATTGTGCGGGGTGGGCTTTCGCTATGCCGACGACATCCCGGCGGTGCTCGAGGACCTCACCCTGCGCATCGACAGCGGCGAGTGCGTCGCCATCACCGGCACCTCCGGCTGCGGCAAGACGACCCTGGTCAGGGTGATCCTGGGATTGCTGCAACCCACTAGCGGCCAGGTCAGGATTGGTGGTCGTCCGCTGTCCAGTGCGGCGCTGCCGCAGTATCGCGCCATGGTCGGCACGGTGATGCAGGACGATCTGCTGTTCACCGGATCGGTGGCCGACAACATCAGCTTCTTCGATCCGGAGTCGGATCAGGCCCAGGTGGAGCGCTGCGCGCGGATTGCCGCCTTGCACGAGGAGGTGGAGCAGATGCCGCTGGGCTACGCTTCGCCGCTGAGCGAGGCCGGTACCGGGTTGTCTGGTGGTCAGCGCCAACGTGTGCTGCTTGCGCGCGCCCTGTACCGATCGCCGCGCATCCTGGTGATGGACGAGGCGACCAGCCACCTGGATGTGATGAACGAACACCGCGTCAATGCGGCCATCCAGGCGATGCAGATCACGCGGATCATCGTTGCGCATCGGCGCGAAACGCTCGACATGGCCGAGCGCGTGGTGACCCTGGAGCGCGGGCGTGTGGTGGCCGACCAGACCATCGCGCAATGGCGGCGTTCGCACGAGCTGCTGCCGCGCGATCGGCAGTAACGGTGCCGGGCGCGTCGTGTCGAGCGGCCGGTGCGGTGTGCAACCGTGGCCAATCCACGCTGTGCAGGAGAGGGCGCAGCAGACCCTGCCATCATCCTGACGAACTCGACCGGTCGGGGCGACGCGGGGCGGGAGCGGTGACTCAGCGCTGCAGGCGTTGGCGTAACATGTCCGGTTGTTTGCCTTCGTTTGCATCGGAGCAGTCGGTGTCCTGACCGCCAATGCCGGTGTGCGCGTGCTGGCGAGCTTTTCGGATACCGTTGCGCATGACCTCTGTTGTTTCCTCCACCCGACGCATGGCGCTGCTGCTGGCCGGGTTGGCGATGTTCGGCCCGTTCTCCATCGACACCATCTTCCCGGCGTTCTCGCGGCTCAGCCGCAGCCTGGCGGTGGACCAGGTGGCGATCCAGCAGACCATCAGCGTCTACCTGCTGGCCTACGGGGGCATGAGCCTTGCGCACGGGCCGCTGTCTGACGCCTGGGGCCGCAAGCGGGTGATCCTGGGCGGGTTGGTGCTGTTCATCGCCGGCTCGATCGGCTGTGCGTTGTCTCAGGACCTGCCCACGCTGCTGGCATTCCGCGCGTTGCAGGGCCTGTCCGCAGGCGTGGGCATGATCGTGGGCCGGGCGGTGATCCGCGACCTGTTCCAGGGGCCAGACGCGCAACGGCTGATGAGCCAGGTGTCGATGATCTTCGGCATTGCGCCGGCCATCGCGCCGATCATCGGCGGCTGGATTCTGCTCAGTGGCGCCGGCTGGCCGCTGATCTTCTGGTTCTTGGTCGCGTTCGGGTTGGTGCTGCTGGTGGCCACGCTGATCTGGCTGCCGGAAACCCACCCGGTGGAGGCACGCACCCCGTTGCAGTTCAAACGCCTGCTGCAGGACTACAGACGGATCGGCTTCAATCCGCGGTTCCAGCGGCTGGCTGCGGCCGGGTCGTTCAATTTTGCCGGCATCTTCCTGTACATCGCCTCGGCGCCGGTGCTGCTCATGCAACACCTGCAACTGGGCGAGGGTGACTTCGCCTGGCTGTTCATCCCCACCATCGGCGGCATGACGCTGGGGTCGTTCCTGTCCGGGCGGATGGCCGGGCGCATGCAGCCGGTGCGGCAGATCCGTATCGGCTTCATCTGCTGCGGGGTGGCCGCGCTGGCCAACCTGGGCTACACCCTGGCAGTGGTGCAGATCGCCCTGCCGTGGGCGGTGCTGCCAATCTTCCTGGCCGGGGTGGGCATGGCGTTGATCTTCCCGATCCTGGCGCTGGCGGTACTGGACATGTACCCGCACCAGCGCGGCCTGGCGTCCTCGCTGCAGGCCTTCACCCAGCTGATGACCAATACGCTGGTGGCCGGGGTGCTGTCGCCGCTGCTGAGCGCGCGTCCCCTGCATCTGGCGATCGGCATGACCGGTTTTTTCTTGCTTGGCTGGCTATTCTGGCGTTGGGAGCGCCGCAGCGGCCGCCGTTTGCGCGATCGCCAGACGGCCGACGCCGCGGCGCCGCCGGAACCGGCCACCCACCTTTGACCTGACAGGAGCCTGCATGTCCACCGATTCCAAGTTGCGCCGCGATGCCCGCAAACGCGCCGCCGAGCGCCAGCGCAACCAGGCCGCCGCCAATCCCGCGCCGGTCTCGCCGATCGAGCCGCACGCCGAACTGCGCGACCAGCAACGCACGCTGTTGGCCGGCATCGTCCGCCGTGACGGCGAATGGGTTTTGGGCATGGACGGCCGCATCGCCGGTGAAAGCACCAGTGCCGCGCAGGTGCTGGCGCTCATCATGCGCGCAGCCGAACTGCACGAGCGCCAGGGCACACCGGTACGGCTGACCTATTCGGACGCGTTGAAGGACGCCGCACATGCCGAAGCCCAGGCCGACGGCATGGAGTTCGAGCAGTTCAAGACCCGGCTGAGCGAGCGTTTGCAGGCGGGCAGCAAGCTCAACTGAGCGCTGCCGGCGCGGCGTGTTCCCTGGGAAACGCCGCGCGCGCTGGGGTGTTGCCCGCAGCACCCCGGCGCGCGCGACCGCGTTTCCGACCACGCGACCGACGCGACTTCAGGGGGCAGGTGCCGGGGAGGCTGGCGCGGTGGCGGCCGTTGCGGGCGCCTGCCAGCCGCACAGCTGGCCTTGATTCTGCTGCTTCAGCCAGTCGTTCACGGGCGCGAAATAGTCCAGCATCGGCCCGGCATCGAGGGTGTCACTGCCGGTGAGTTCCTTCAGCGTGGTCTGCCACGGTTGGCTGGAGCCGCGTTGCAACATGGACCAGAATTTCTGCCCGGCGTCCTTGTTGCCGTAGAAGCTGCACTCGTAGAGCGGGCCCTGGTGGCCGGCCGCCTGGCACAGGCCCTTGTAGAACTGGAACTGCAGGATGTGCGCAAGGAAGTACCGCGTGTACGGTGTATTGCCTGGCACATGGTATTTGGCACCGGGGTCGAAGAACTCCTCGCCGCGCGCGCTCACCGGCGCCACGCCCTGGTACTTGGCCTTCAGGTCCCACCAGGCCTGGTTGTAGTGCTCCGGCGTGATCGAGCCATCGAACACCCCCCAGCGCCAGCGGTCGATCATCAGGCCGAACGGCAGGAATGCCACCTTGCTCAAGGCCATGCGCATCTGCGCATTGATGACCGCTTCGCGGCTGGTCTGTTGCTCGCCGACCATGCCGATCGACTGCAGATACTTCGGCGTCATCGCCAGCACGATGGTGTCGCCGATCGCCTCGTGGAAGCCATCGTTGGCGCCGTTCTGGAACAGTGGCGGCAACGGGTTGTAGGCCAGGTCGTAATAAAGGTGGCCGAGCTCGTGGTAGATGGTGGTGAAGTCTTCTTCGGTGGGCCTGATGCACATCTTGGTGCGCACTTCCGCGCCGGTGTTCTGGCCTGGTTCGCCGCCCATGTTCATGTCCCAGGCGCTGGCGTGACAGACCACGTCGCGGTCCAGCGGCTTGATGAACTGCGAACGCTGCCAATAGGTCTCCGGCAGCTTGGGCATGCCCAGCGAGGTGTAGAAGTCCTGCGCACGCTCGGTCATCTGCATGGCGGTGCGCAGCTGTGCCTGGCGCTCGGCGTTGAAGCGTGCGGCGGTACCACCATCGCCACCGGTGTTGCGTGCCAGCAGCGCGCTCAGATTGCCCTGGTACTGTTTTTCCAGGGCGGAGGTGATGTCCAGATCGCCGGCACCGGGGTAGGGCTGCAGCAGATCCCACAGGTTGCTCCAGTCCTGCTGCCACATATTGCCCATTAGGTGCGCCGGCAACAGCCCGCCGGGCAGCTCGCCCTTGTCCTTGCCGTACTGGGTGTCCAACTTGCCACGCGCGTAGCACTGCAGCTGCGTGTACAGCGGTTTGACCTGTTGCCATAACCGGTCGGTTTCGCTGGCCAGTTGCGCCGGCGGCATGTCGTAGCCGCTGCGCCACAGTACCCCGACATCGGCAAACCCCAGTCCGCGTGCGCCCTCGTTGGCCAGCTCGACAAAGCGCTGGTAGTCCTTGCGCATCGGCTGCGCGGTGCCATGCCAGCCCTGCCAGGCATCGAGTTGCTCGTTGTAGTCGCGGCTGCTGGCCAATACCTGTTCCAGCTCGCCGAGTTGGCGGCAGCGGCGCTGCTCGCCCTCGCCCACGCAGTAGCTGCCGGCGCCGTAGTCGCCTTCCATCTTGGCCGCGATGCGGGTGAGTTCGGCCAGTTTGGCCGCATCGCGCGGTGCAGGCAGGGCGCTCATCAGCGTGAGCAATTGCAGGGCACGCGCACTGTCGGCGGACATCGGCGTGCCGGCGTACTGCCTGGATTGTTCGATCCAGCGATCCAGTTGCGCCAGCGAGCGCTCGTTGGCCTTGGCTGCCAGCAATTGCGAATCGCCGTTGATGTAGGTCGACGACAGCCACTGCGCGGCGGTGGTCTCCGGATAGGCGGCCTTGTATTGGGCATTGATGCGCGCAACGAAGGCATCGGCACTTTCGGCAGGCGCGGCCTTGGTCGCGGCCGGTGCGCTTGGCGGCGCCGCATCCCGGCGGCAGGCCGACAGCGACAAGATGCCGGCGGCCACAGCCAGTGCCAGCAACAGCAGACGAGGATTCACGGAGGGTCCTTGCGGTGAAGTCCGGCGAAGGCTAGAGCGCGCCAGGCGTCAGGGCAAGCGGCAGCGCCGCCTCCATCGCTGTAGCGGCGACTCAGCCGGGTGTGGTCAGTGCGCAATCCCGGCATCGGCAGTGGCAGCCCTATTCGGCTGCGCAACGCCGGTCAGGGACTGCCGCTACCCGGGTGTGGCCGATCGGCCCCGGCACCATGGTGGCGGCAGCCTGTTGGCACGCTGGGTCAGCCGGCCTTCGTCATGCATTGCGCGAACACATCGCGCTCGCGTGCGTAGATGCTGGTCTTGACCTGCATCAGACCCAGCACCGAGGGGAACAGCGCGTCCTGGTCGGTGTACTGGCCGGCGCGGTGGCGCAGGCAGGTCTCGTCCAGGCCACGATTGCGGGCGAATTCCGGCGAGAACCACATCACCATCGGGATATGGGTCTGTTCCTTCGGCGCGATGGCGTACGGCACGCCATGCAGGTACAGCCCTTTTTCGCCCAGCGATTCGCCATGGTCGGAGAGATAGATCATGGCGGTGTCGTAGTCGGGCAGGCCACGCAGGGTGTGGATGGCCTGGCTCAGGAAATGATCGGTATAGCTGATGGAATTGTCGTAGGCGTTGACGATGTCCTGGCGGCTGCAACTGCCCAGGTCGGCGGTCTTGCAGACCGGCTTGTAGCGTTCGAATGCGGCCGGGTAGCGTTCGAAGTAGCTGGGGCCATGGCTGCCGAGCTGATGCACCACCACCACCCGATCGCCCGGCTTGGCGCGCACCTGCGCCGCCAGGTCGCTCAACAGGATTTCGTCCATGCAGCGGCCATCGGCGCACAGCCCCGGCGTGGTGGCGTCGTCGAGTTTCTGCAGTTCCAGGCCGTCGCATACGCCCTTGCAACCGGATTGGTTGTCGCGCCACAGGGTCGAAATACCGGCGTGCTCAAGCACATGCAGCAACGACTGGTGGCTGCGGATCTTGTCTTCGTTGTAATCGCGGCGGCCGAACGGCGAGAACATGCAGGGCACCGAAACTTCGGTACTGGTGCCGCAGGAATGCATGTCCGGGAAATTGATGACCCCGGCCTGCGCCAGTTCCGGCGTGGTCTGCCGCGCATAGCCGTTGAGGCCCCAGTTCTGTGCACGCGCGGTTTCGCCCAGCACGACCAGCAACAGGCGCGGCCGGCTGCCGGCCGCGCGCGGGGTGGCCATGGCATCGTGCTCGATCGGCTGCTTGGGGGCATGCTGGATCGGCGAATCGGATTTGAGGTTCTGGCGCAGCGCGACGATGTAGTTGATCGGCGTGGCCAGGTAGCGCACCTCGCGGTGATTGCGCATCAGCGCGGAGATATCCTGGAACGACAGCATGGCACCGCCTGCGCCCACCACGGCCACGGCCAGCAGGAAGCCGGCCCGCCACAGCAATGACTTGCCAACGCTGCGCACGCGCAGGCGGGTGCGCCACAGCAGCACGGTGGGAATCAGGAAGTAGCACAGCAGCGGCAAGACCAGCCCGGGGGTGAGCAGTTCGCGCGATTCCTTGTGGTCGGTATGCAGCACGTTGCGCAGCATGTCTGCGTCCAGATAGACGTTGTAGCTGTCCATGTAGTGCGCCGCCAGCGCCGTCGTGAACAGCAAGAGCGTCAGCAGCGGCTTGGCGTTCCAGCGCCACACCAGCAGACCCAGCAGCAAGGCATGCACGGCGACCAGCAGTGCCAGCAACGACAGGGCAAAGCCCACACTGCCTGGGTGGGTGGCCATTGCCGTGCGCCAGAACAACTGGTTGCAGACCACTGCAAAGAACAAGCTAGACAGCAGGATCAGTGTTTCGGCCGAGACGGTCGGACGAACGCGCCATGTCAGCGCGCGCACGCCGCTGCGCCCGTGCGATTCCGGTGACCAGGTGCTCATGCCGATTCCCCCGATGACAACAGTGCCGCAGACGCCTGGCGCCGACGCGATAGCAGCAGGCAGTACAGCGCAAGCGCGGTCAGCCAGCACACCGCCAGCGACCAAAGATCATGCGACATAAAATGCGCGCCGCGCAGCTGCTGTGCAACGCCGAACACCAGGCCTGCGCCCAGCCCCACCAGCAGGCCCGGCACGCGCCAGGCCGGACGCACGGCGAGCGCGCAGAAATACAACGCGACCCAGGCGTAACCGGCGCTGGCATGCCCGGCGGGAAAGCATCCCGAGGCGGCCAGGCCATGGCGCGGTTCGAACAGGCCAATCAGCGCGCGGGTGCCGCCGTAGCGGCTCAGATCCCAGGGGCAATCCATCGCGGTCCACGACTTGAGCAGCGACACCAGCAAGGTCGACGCTGCCACCGATGCGGCCAGGTAGGCGAGCGGCCAGCGCAAGCCCCGCAGGCGCGGCCGGCACCACGCTGCCACGGCCAGTAGCAGCACGCCGACTCCGGCCGCGGTGCTCAGCCATTTGCCGAGGCGGTGAATCGCGCCGCTGGTGAACCAGTGGTCCTTGAGGATCCACTGCCCACCCTCCATCCGGTACACCAGATCGGCGATCCATTGATCGCCGCCGGCGCCCATCAGCACGGCGCTGGCCAGCAATACGCCCGCCAGCGGTAACCACAGATGCACGGCAAGAAAACGCGTCGGCGCGATGCCGGTGGTGCGGCTGAGGACGGGGACGTAGGCGTGGAGCGTGGTCATGGCAGGAGGTGGCCGGGGCGATGTCGGGCATCTTCGAAACCGGCGTGTCGGAGAGTGGTCGGACCGGCGCTGCGCCGACAACGCGCGTTCAGTCTGTGTCGGCATCCCCGGCGGCGGATTCGGTGTTGGATGCGTCGGTGATGCAACCCGCATGCCACGCGGTGCCCGGCAGCAACTGCCAATGGTTGCGATTGGATTCGCCGATATCGATGCGTTGGGCATGGTCGATGCACGCCGGCACTGCTTCCCTGAGCACGAACAACCGTCGCTTTTCCGGTGCCTGCGCCAGCCACGGCCCGGCCTTGGCCCATTGCTGTTGCCAACTGGCCTTGAAACCGAAGTCGGTGACCGGGCGATCGGCCTGCAGCAGGTTCTGTTCGCGCCAGGCCAGCATGCCCAGTTCGGCGTCCGGGCCAAGACGCTGCGCGACGCGCTGCATCACGCGCGCCGATGAGCTGTATGGGTCCAGTGCCGGCATCAGTCCCAGGCCATGCACCATCCACAGCGCTGCCGTCATGGCCACCACGGCGGTGCCGGCGCGGCGCCCGCGCGACCACGCGATCGCCACCAGACCTGCCGCCCCCAGACCGATCAGCCACACACCCACCGGCCGCAGCGTGGCCAGATCCATCCCCCGCTGCACGGCGCTGCGTTCGGCCCAGTGCAGATGCAAGGCGATGCCGCCGCCCAGCACAAGCCCGGCCAGTGCAAGCAGCAGCACATAGCCGGTCAGCAGCCGACGGATGCCGCGGCGGCGCAATAACCCGGCCAGCAGCGGCGCTGCGGCCACGCACAGCGCCGGCAGTATCGGAAACAGGTAGACCTCGCGCTTGCCCGGGCTGGCAGTGAAGAACAGCAGCACCAGCACGCTCCAGGCAAGCAACAGCACATAGCGCGGATCGCCGCGCCGCAAGCGCCGCCACCACGCCGGCAGCAGCCAGGGCAGCAGCAGGCAGCCCGGCAGCCACAGCGTGGCGATCACCTGCAGGTAGTACCAGGCCGGTTTGACGTGGTGCCAGGCGTGCGCGTAGCGCGTGCCGGTCTGCTTGAACAGCAATTCGTGCGCATAGGCGTGCAGTTGCGGGTCGTCGCTGCGCAACAAGGCGATGCACAACGGTGCCAGCCACACCGCCGTGCCGGCCACGAAGGCCGGCAACACCAGCAACCAGCTGCGTCCGGCGCAGGCGCGCGCCGGCAATACGCACCAGTGCCGGCGCGGCAATGCCATCCACGGCAACAACAGCAGCAAGGGCAGGAATCCGACTCCCTTGGTCACCGTGCCGACGCCGGCCGCGCACAGCCCCACCACCCAGGCACGCCAGTCCGGCCCGCGTAGCAGGTGTCGCAGCATGCCCCATAGCGACAGCGTGGTCAGCGCCACCAGCACCATGTCGATCTGCGCGCGCTTGGCCATCAGGCCGAACTGCAGCACTGCGAACAGGGCCAGTACCGCATGGCAGGCCACGCGCCGGTTCCACAGCAGGCGTGCCAGGTCCCAGGTCAGCCACAGCGTGACCAGCGCAGCCAGCAGCGAGGGCAACAGGAACGCCACCGGCCAGTGCGGTACCAGCTCATAGGTCGCCGCCTGCAGCCACATGAACACCGGAGGTTTTTCTGCGTACAACTCGCTGCCGCGATGCGGCAGCAGCCATTGGCCGCTTTCGACCATGGTGCGCGCCGCCAGTACGAAGCGCGGCTCGTCCGGTGGCGTGGGCTGTCGCATGCCAAGCCCGGCCAGCAGGCTCATCACGATCAGGACCAGCGCGGCGACCAGGGCGCGCCGACGGCGCACGGACACGGAAATGGCAGGCGACACGCGCACGCCTTGTCGAAAAGGGGGGTAGACCATAGCGGTCGGGCAGGTCGGAATTCTGTCGGCGCTTCGGCGCCCGCGCCATTGCCTCGTGCGGCGGGTCGCCGTGCGACCGGGCGTGGTCATGCTCGGTTAGGATGCCAGGACCGCCCTTGCCGGGCTGTCCTGGAACTGCGTGCATGCGGCTGCTGGTGATCGAAGACAACCGCAACATGGTTGCCAACCTGTTCGACTATTTCGAAGCGCGCGGCCACACCCTGGACGCGGCGCCCGACGGCATTACCGGCCTGCATCTGGCCACCACCCAGCATTACGACGTGCTGGTGCTGGACTGGATGATGCCGCGCATGGACGGCCCGGAACTGCTGCGCCGCCTGCGCGAGGAACACCACAGCGCGTTGCCGGTCATCATGTTGACTGCGCGCGACGAGTTGCCCGACAAGATTGCCGGTTTCCGTGCCGGTGCCGACGATTACCTGACCAAGCCGTTCGCGCTGCCCGAACTGGAGGTGCGCATCGACGCCTTGCTGGCGCGTGCGCAGGGGCGGCGCCGCAGCAAAGTGTTGCAGGTGGCCGACCTGCGGCTGGATCTGGATACGCTGGAAGCCACCCGTGCCGGACAGGTGCTGCACCTGTATCCGGCCTGTCGCAAATTGCTGGAAGTCTTGATGCAGGCCAGCCCCGCAGCGGTCACCCGGCAGCGTCTGGAGCAGGCACTGTGGGACGACGACCCGCCCGATGGCGACATGCTGCGCTCGCATATCTACGAACTGCGCCGCAGTGTGGATGGCCCGTTCGCGCAGAAGCTGATCCACACGCTGCCACGCCTGGGCTATCGCCTGGCCGTTTCCGAGCGCAGCGACGGCGGCGATGGAGGTGATGGCGGCGAGCGTGGCGATGGCTAGGCAACCCCCGCTGGGCCGCCGGGTAATGGTGTGGCTGTTCGGTTACACCTTGCTGATGACGCTGGCGGTCTTCGCCACCGCGCAATACCTGCACGAGCGCGCCGAGCACGGGGTCTGGCGCGCGCTGCTCAATTCCGAACTGGACAGCATCCTGGAGCGGAGTGCGCGCAACCGGGCGTACCGCTGGCAAGACTCCGATACCTTGCGGCTCTACCGCGTCGACGGGGCCGAACCGGTGCCGCCGATCCTGCGCACCCTGCATCCGGGCCTGCACGACGAGCTGCAGATCGGCGGACGGCAGAGCGCGGTGATGGTGCGCGATACCCCGCAGGCAGGCCGCCTGGCGCTGGTGCTGGACATCACCGACTTCGAAGCGCTGGAGAAATTCCTCACCCGCTGGATGCTGGCGGCCGGCATTGCGCTGATCGGCATCAGCGTGGTGATGGGCCGCTACGCGATGACCCGCCTGGTGCGACCGCTGGCCGAGCTGGCGCGCGACATCGGCGCATTGCGTCCCGAACGCCGTGCACAGCAGATCACCGTGGGCGTGCAGGGCAGTGCCGAGCTCTACGTCATCGCCGATGCGCTCAACGATTACCTGGAACGCAACCGCCAGTTCGTCGAACGCGAACGCGCCTTCATCGACAGCGCCAGCCACGAGCTGCGCACGCCGATCGCGGTGATCGGCAATGCGGTGGAACTGGCGCTGGAACAACCGGGCACGCCGCCGGCGGTCTGCCACCAGCTCAAGCGCATCGCGCAGACCAGTGCCTCGGTGGAGCAGCTCATCACCCTGCTGCTCGTGCTTGCAAAGGATCCGGGGCGGCTGGTGCGCAGCAGTGATGCCGTGCGGCTGGATCAACTGCTGCCGGAGATCGTCGCCGACCATGCACACCTGTGTGTCGACAAGGATCTGCAGGTGGTCATCGACCCGCTCCCTGCGTGCAGCCTGACCGCCCCGGTGGCCATCGTGCAGACCGCCATCGGCAACCTGCTGCGCAACGCGATCGAGAACAGCGATCGTGGCGTCATTCGCGTCGGGCTGTCCGCACCCGGCGTGGTGCGCATCGCCGATCCCGGGCATGGCATGACGCCGGAGGAGATCAGCGCCATCTACGCGCGCCTGGCGCGCGGCGATGCACGCCAGGGCAATGGCATCGGCCTGGAGCTGATCGGTCGGCTGTGCGCGCACCTGGGTTGGCACCTGCAACTCGAATCCGATACAGGTCAGGGCACCGTGGCCACGCTGGACCTGTCCGGTGCGGCTGCGGTAGGCGAATCGAGAACGAGGTAAGCATCGCGGTTCCCACTCGCCGTCCGCGCCCCTTTGGCGGCCGCTAACGGCACGCGTCCGGTCACCGCTCCAGGGCAGGCAGCAAACCACGTGCATCCAGCCAGCTGCGCGCGTTTTCCGCATCCTGTTCGAACCAGGCGCGGGTGGAGCCCAGACGGTAGGTGTACCCCCAGGCATCCATGTCGGCCATCAGGCGCGCGCTGCCCACGCCGGGCAATTGCGCGGCCAGCAGGATCTGCAGATAACAGGTGGCATCTTCCTCATCCACCGAGTCAGTGGCATCGGTATGCACGGCGGCGCGCTGGTCGGCCGGCAGTACGATCAGATGCCCGGCCTCGTGCAGCAGGGAGTGCACCGGCGTGTCGTCGCGCACGTAGACATCGCAACCGATGATGCCGGCCTCCGGTTCACCCCAGAAGCTGCCCGGGATCGGCGCACCGGCGGCCACCCGATGCAGGCGCAGCCCGTAGCGGGCCAGCAGGGCGGCTGGTGCATCCAGGCCGATATCGGCCACGCGCAGCACGCTGGGCGTGTTGGAGTCGGTATCAGGATCAGGGATCACGCGCAGTGGCTCATGGTCAGGTACGCGGCTGGCGCGCAGTGGGCAGAAACCAAAACGGCACCGTGCTGCCACGGTACCGTCGGGAGGATGACGTGGCTATTGCCATACAGCGCGCCCTCGGATGCAGACGGCGCGCCGGCATCCATGGCCGCGCTTACTTGTCGCCGTCTTCCGGCAGCGCGACCGAAATATCCAGCACGTCGTGTTCGCCATCCTTGACCAGATCCACGCGCACCGCATCGGCATCGATGTTGACGTACTTCTTGATGACTTCCAGCAATTCGCGCTGCATCAACGGCAGGTAATCCGGCCCGCCGCGGTGGTTGCGCTCCTGCGCAATGATGATCTGCAGGCGGTTCTTGGCCGTCTCGGCGGTGTTTTTCTTGCTCTTGAGAAAATCGAGCAGGCCCATGCTTAGCCTCCGAACAGCTTGCTGAAGAAGCCTTTCTTCTCCACGGATATGAATCGCATCGGGCGCTCCTCGCCCATGATGCGGGCGACTGCGTCGTCATACGCCTGGCCGGCCGGGGATTCGGCATCCAGGATCACCGGCTCGCCCTTGTTGGAGGCGTTGAGCACGTCGCCGGATTCGGGAATCACGCCGATGGCCTTCAGGCCCAGTACTTCTTCCACGTCGGTGATGCTGAGCATTTCACCGCCTTCCACGCGGCCCGGGCTGTAGCGGGTCAACAGCAGGAAGGCCGGCACGTTCTGCCCTTCCTCGGCCTTGCGGGTCTTGGAATCGAGCAGGCCGATGATGCGGTCGGAGTCGCGCACCGAAGACACTTCCGGGTTCACCACCACCACCGCGCGGTCGGCGAAATACATCGCCAGGAACGCGCCTTTTTCGATGCCGGCCGGCGAATCGCAAACGATGTAGTCGAAGCCGTCGGCGGCCAGGTCCTTGAGTACCTTCTCCACGCCTTCCTGGGTCAGCGCGTCCTTGTCGCGGGTCTGCGAGGCAGCCAGCACGTACAGGTTGTCGAAGCGCTTGTCCTTGATGAGCGACTGCTTGAGCGTGGCTTCGCCGTGCACGACATTGACGAAGTCGTACACCACGCGCCGCTCGCAGCCCATGATGAGGTCAAGGTTGCGCAGGCCGACGTCGAAGTCGATGACGGCGACCTTCTTGCCGCGCCGCGCCAGCCCGCAGGCCAGGCTCGCGCTGGTGGTGGTCTTGCCGACGCCGCCCTTGCCGGAGGTGACTACAATGATTTCAGCCAAAGGATTTCTCCGAGTATTTCTGTGGTTGGGCCGCGTCAATCAAGCGCAGCGATCTTGATCTGATCCTGCTCCAGCCAGACCTGGACGGCCTTGCCACGCAGGTCCATGGGAACATCGTCCAGCACCTTGTAGTGGCCAGCGATGGCCACCAGTTCGGCGTGGAAGTCGCGGCAGAAGATGCGCGCGTCCGGGTTGCCCTGCGCGCCGGCCAGAGCGCGGCCACGCAGGGTACCGTAGATATGGATGCTGCCGTCGGCGATGACTTCCGCCCCGGCACCCACCGTATTGAGTACGGTCAGGTCGCAGTGTTCCGCATACAGCTGCTGGCCCGAGCGCACGGCCGTGCGTTGCATGCGGCCAGGCGCGGGGCGCGCAGCCGGGGGCGGCGGCTCGACACGGGCGGGCGGTGGCGGGGGGGGCGGGCTTGTCGCCGCCGCTTCGTACTGGGCGCGGAACTTGGCCAGCAATGGCAGGCCGAGCTGTTGCGACAGCAGGTCGATCTCGCTGGTGCCGTAGGCCAGCGCCACCGGCAGCACGCCGGCATCGCGCAGGCCGTCCAGCAGCGCCTTGGCCGTGGCCAGGTCCGGCACCTGCGACAGCCCGCCGAAATCCAGGATCACCGCTGCGCGCCCGAACAGCTTGGGCGCGCGGGTCACGCGCTCACGCATCTCCTGCACCAGTCGCGGCACATCCAGGGTACGCACGCGCAGGTTGGCGATGCCCACCTGGCCGATCTTCAGTTCGCCGGCCTGTTCGAAGTCCACCGTTACGCTGGCCACGCTCAGGCCCCCGTCGCTGGGTTGGCGGTGGCCAGGCGTGGCCGACCCACCCACGGCAATTCTTCGGGCAGGTTGCCGCCATAGGTCTCCTTGACCCATGGATAGCTGCACATGTCCTTCATCAGCATGCTGGCGCGCACGTCCACGTCGGGCATGGTGTTCTGGCCCACCTCGCGAAAACCGAAGCTGCCATGGAACAGCAGTGCCGCATCGGCGCCGTGGTCCAGGAATACCTCGCAGGCCAGCTGCGGGTAGCGCAGCTCGGTGTAGCTCTGCACATCGGCGTAGAACGCCCGGCCGACGCCACCGCCGCGACGGCGGCTGGCCACCACGATGCGGTCGATATAGAAGAATTCCGGATGACGGTCCCGGAACCAGGCGAAGTTGCTGCTGTCATGGGCACTGCCGCTGCCAAACCCGACCAGGAACCCGGCCAGATTGCCGTCGCGCTCGGCGACGCGGAAGTACTCGGCCTGCGTATAG
This sequence comes from Xanthomonas cucurbitae, assembly GCF_002939885.1. Classification (GTDB taxonomy): domain Bacteria; phylum Pseudomonadota; class Gammaproteobacteria; order Xanthomonadales; family Xanthomonadaceae; genus Xanthomonas; species Xanthomonas cucurbitae. The sequence goes on along the minus strand of NZ_MDED01000003.1, from coordinate 208,799 downwards.
AAGCGTTGCAGCCTGGTTGAATCCAGCGGCAGGATCGCCAGTCCGGCATTGTTGTTCAGGGCCAGGACGGAATCGAGCTCGTGCTCACGCACGTCGCGGATGACGATCGACATTAGGTCTCCGTGGGGTAACGCGTTCGATCCGAAATCGGATCTGCACCGGATTATTGCATGCGTGGCCTGAGGCGGCGACCTGGACGGTGTCACCGGCCCGGCGCAGGACCCGCACCGGGCATCGCCCAGCCGGCCGGGGATGCCGATGGGCGAGCCTGCAGACATGACTTCCGGCAGCAGGGCAGCGGCACCGCTTGGGCTTAAGATGCAGGCATGTTGGGATACCTCAGTCATACGCGCGTCCTGCGCTTCGCCGGCCTGTTCACCTGGGCGATGATCGCCATGCCCCTGGTGTTCATCTATTGGGCGCCCGCCGATGAAGCCGACCACCGCAGCCTGTTCGAGGCGGTGACCATGTCGGCGTTCTTCGTCTGCTTCGGGGTCGGCTACTTCTGGGTGACGCGCGGGCTCAGCAGTGGCGGCCACGCGCACTGGTACGACCGGCTGATCCTGCTATTGCTCACGGTCTGTGCGCTGGCGGTCAGCTACCTCACCAGGACCGGGCTGGGCAGCATTCTGATGATGGTGACCGCCGGGGTGATCCCCTGGCTGCTGCCGCTGCGCGTGGGCGTGGTGTGGCTGGTACTGAGCCAGTTGGCGGTGTTGCCGGTCTACCATCTGTTGCTCGGGTTCCCGGTCTCCGGCGCGCTGATGCAGTCGCTGCTGTACGGCGGCTTCTCGATGTTCATTTTCGTGACCAGCCTGGTCGCGCGGCAGCAGACCGAGGCCCGCGAGGAGCAGCGCCGCCTCAATGCCGAACTGCGCGCCACCCGTGCGCTACTGGCCGAAAGTGCCCGCGTCAACGAGCGCACGCGCATCTCGCGCGAGCTGCACGACCTGCTCGGCCACCACCTGACCGCACTCAGCCTCAATCTGGAAGTGGCCGGCCACATCACCGAAGGCCAGGCCCAGGAGCATGTGCGCCAGGCCCACACCCTGGCCCGGCTGTTGCTCACCGACGTGCGCGAGGCCGTCAGCCAGCTGCGCGACAGCGGCGCGATCGACCTGGAGGCGGCACTGCGCCCGCTGGTCACCCAGGTGCCCTCGCTGGATATCCACCTGGATATTTCCCAGCCGCTGACCCTGGACGACCCCGAGCGTGCGCACGTGCTGCTGCGCTGCACGCAGGAAATCATCACCAATGCAGTGCGCCATGCCGCCGCCCGCAACCTGTGGATCCAGGTGCGCCGCGACGGCGACTGCGTGCTGGTGGATGCGCGCGACGACGGCCGCGGCGCCGAAACGGTGTCGCCGGGCAATGGGTTGCGCGGCATGCGCGAGCGGCTCACCCAGTATGGTGGCAAGGTGGAGATCCAAACCCGGCGGGGTGGCGGCTTCGGCCTGCGTATCTCGGTTCCAGGCGCGCCGGCACTGATGCCTGCGGCCATCCTTCAAGGAGTGTTCTAGATGATCCGTGTCTGCCTGGTCGACGACCAAACCCTGGTGCGCCAGGGGATCCGCTCGCTGCTGGCGCTGGACGGCGGCATCGAGGTGGTGGCCGAGGCCGCCGATGGCAAGCAGGCGGTGGAGCAGATTCCGCAGATCCAGCCCGACGTGGTGCTGATGGACATGCGCATGCCGGTGATGTCCGGGCTGGAGGCATTGCAGATGCTCTCGCACAACGGCACGCTGCCGCCAACCATCATCCTGACCACCTTCGACGACGACCAGCTGGTGCTGGCCGGTCTCAAGGCCGGTGCCAAGGGCTACCTGCTCAAGGATGTCTCGCTGGAGCAATTGGTCGGTGCCATCCGCACCGTGGCCGATGGCGGTTCGCTGGTGCAGCCGGCGGTGACCCAGCGCCTGTTGTCCGGCCTGGAGCACATGCACAATGAATTCGTCAGCCTGGACCGGCCCGATCCGCTCACCGACCGCGAAACCGAGATCCTGCGGCTGATGGCCAGCGGCTTTTCCAACAAGGAAATCGCCAATTCGCTGGGCGTGGCCGAGGGCACCATCAAGAATCACGTCTCCAATATTTTGTCCAAGCTGGGCGTACGCGACCGCACCCGCGCGGTGCTAAAGGCGTTCGAGCTGCAGTTGGTGTGAAGGCAGGATGTCCCGCCCTGCGCAGCCTGTGCCGAAGCGGCCGTCTGCCGGCATGGCCGCATCACGCGCACGCCGCGCACGCCGCGCGCGGTGTGCATGATGGCGTCGCTACATCGCCTCAAACCCCTGTGCAGGCTCGGAAAACGGCGTTCGCCGGCACCATCGCGCGCGCCGGATGACACCGCAAGACCGCGCTACCCGTCGCACAACTGAACATCTTTGCCGAAGCCTGCTAGGATGGTGGCTTCGCTTCACTCAACCCGGCCGTGGGATCGGCCCCGGAGACCTCCTGAATGACCCGTATTATCGAGTTCCTGATCGCCTTGGGGATCGTGGCTGGCTTGTTTGTCGTGGTGGGCTTGGTGTTGCCCTCGGAGCGGCAGATGTCCGAGAGTGTTGAGACCAACCGCAGAATGACGATTGTTTACGACACCGTGAACAGCTTCCGTCGGTTCAAGGATTGGAACCCGCTCGTGCTGCGCGACCCGAAGATCCAGCTGAAGCTGGCCGGCCCGGAAGAGGGCAAGGGTGCACGCGTCGAGTACAGCTCCACCGAGGGCTACATCGGCAACGGCAGCTGGGAAATCAAAAACACCGTCAAGAACGAGCGTGTCGAGATCGCGATCGAAGATCCCACCAAGGGCTACGACAAGGTCACCAACTTTACGTTGGCACCGACCGGCAAGAACAACCGCAACGTCAAGATCACCCAGGACTACAGCGTCAAGTACGGCTGGAACCTGTTCGGTCGCTACGCTGGCTTGTATGTCAGTCGCCATGTTGGCGACGACCTGAAGCTGGGCCTGGCGCGTCTGGCCACGGCGCTGGCCACGGTGCCGAACTTCGACTACCGCGCGGAACTGGACGGCAAGCCCGTGCTGAGCGATCTGAAGGTCGTCGACGTGCCGGCCGAGGACCTGTTGGTCGTCACTGCGGGCAACATCGATCGTGACAACGAGACGATCAAGAAGTCGATCAAGGACAACCAGGAGTGGATCAAGCGCGTGATGGACGCCAATGGCCTGGAAGCTGTCGGGCCTGTGCGTATCGTCACCACCGACTTCGCCACCGACAAGTACGCGTTCGACGTTGTGCAGCCGGTTCGCAAGCGTGCCGGTGGCGCGCCGAAGGCCGATGCCAAGACCGACACCGCCAAGACGGATGCCAAGAAGGATGATGCTGCGGCTGCCGCTCCGGTCGATGCGACCCCGGTCGCTGCCACCGGCGAGGAGCTCAAGCTCACCATCCCGTCCGAGGCACCGGTGAAGTACCAGCGCACTCCGGCACACCGTTCGGCGTTTGCGACCTACGCAGGGCATATGGCCGGCCTGGATGCCGTACGTAACTCGCTGCGTGCCTGGGCCGCCACCAGCGGCATGGACGTGACCGAGCGCCCGTACGAAGCCTGGAAGGGTGGCGTGGACAAGTCCTTCACCCAGGACGGTACCTACGATGTCTACTGGGCCATCAAGTAATCGTCCCACCGCGATGACCTGATCCAGACCAAAGCGCGCCGCAGTCCTGCGGCGCGCTTTTTTTTGCGCTACGGCGCTGCCAGGGAAGTTGCCTGCATGTCCTTGCTCGATCGTCGTAAAAAACACCCCTCGCTGCTGGCGTTCTGCGGCGGCCTGCTTGCCGCGATTTCGGTCGGGTTGTCGGCTTACGCCGCGCATGGCGTGGCCGATGCGCTGCTGCAGTCGCGGCTGCAGCTGGCGTCGCTGTACGCGTTTGGCCATGGCGCGGTGCTGACCGTACTGGGCGCCACCGAAACGCGTGTCCTCGGGCGGGTGGGGCTGTATCTGCTGTTGCTGGGGACGTTGCTGTTCGCCGGTAGCCTGGTCGGTGGCGCCTTGCTGCACTGGCCGACCAGCCTGGCTCCGGTGGGCGGCGTGAGCCTGATGTTGGGCTGGGTGGTGCTGGCCATCGGCGCCTTGAGGCGTTGAGATGCCGCGTCACGCCCGCGGGTTCGAGGTAGAGGCCGCCTTCGCCCATCTGGCCCGGCGCGATCGCGCGCTGGGTGCATGGATGAAGCGGATCGGCCCCATCGCGCCCCAGCCGGGCTGGGGCAAACCATTCGACCCCGTGGATGCGTTGGCGCGCGCGATCCTGTTCCAGCAGCTCAGCGGCAAGGCGGCGTCCACCATCGTGGCGCGGGTGGAACTGGCGGTTGACTCAAGCCGGCTGCATGCCGACACGCTTGCGCGCGTGGACGATGCCGCGCTGCGCGCCTGCGGTGTGTCCGGCAACAAGGCATTGGCGCTGCGCGACCTGGCGCAGCGTGAGCTCGCCGGTGAGATTCCTTCGCTGCGCAGATTGGCCTTCATGCCCGATGAAGCCATTATCGAAGCGCTGGTGCCGGTCCGCGGCATCGGCCGCTGGACGGTGGAGATGATGCTGATGTTCCGCCTGGGCCGCCCGGACCTGCTGCCCATTGATGACCTGGGCGTGCGCAAGGGGGCCCAACGCGTGGACAAGCACGAACAGATGCCCACGCCAAAGGAACTTGCCGAGCGCGGACAACGCTGGGGGCCGTACCGCACCTACGCCGCGTTCTACCTGTGGAAGATCGCCGACTTCAGCATGGCTGCCAAGGTGCCGACGCCGCGTTCGCAGGAGTGAGCAGATGCCGCATGCGCGGCGTGGCGACGCCTCAAGCGGCGTGCCAGCGCCAATGCCACGGCTCGTAGACGATGCCGTGTGGGTTGTGGCGTGGGTAGCTCAGGCGATAGCCAAAATGCGGCGCATGGTCGCTCAGCCAGGCAAAGGCGGCCGTGGCCTCGAACGATTCCTCCGCCGGCGCCTGGCCCGGGGTGCCGATATCCAGCGCGTCGCCACCGTGGTGTTCGCTGAAACCAGGCGCGGCATTGACGGCCAGGATCTGGTCCAGGGCAAGCCCGCGCGCGAACTTGCGTTCGAAGATGCCCAATTGGTAATCGTGGCTGCGATAGCCGGAGATCGCATCGAGCACGATGTTCGCGCGCAACGCTGCGGCGCGCATCAGGTGCCACGCACGCACCGCGCCGCTGCTGAGCCATAGCGGCCGCCCGAAGCGATCGCGCCCGGCATGGTGCAATGTCGCCGGCTCGGCGATCAGCTGCAGGCCGGTGCGTTGCACATAGTCATCTGCATCCAGCCCGAGTTGTCCCAGGCGGCGTTGCAAGCCCTCGATGGCCAGCGTCGTGCCGTGCGGCGATTGCGCGCGGTCAGAGGCGGCCTGCAGCCGGTCCAGCGCCTCGTCCAGCCCCGGTTCGCGTGGCAGCCGCGGAATCAGCGGCATGAGGCCGTGCGGCAATTGTGCCGCCAGATACCGCCCATCGCGCTTGCGCCGCAGCACCCAGTTGGCCTGCGCCAGGACGCGTGCGTCGGCATTGCTGCGCGCGCGCAGCAGGGCGGCGGGCAGCAGTTCGATGGCGGTGGTGTTGAGCAGCAGGGTCTGGGTCGGGCGCATCGCAACAGGGTAGGGCTAGGCGTGGGGTTCGGCCAACTTGCGTAGATCCTCGGGTAACTGGTGTGGCTGCCCTGGACTGAGAGCGGCCGACAGACCTTCGCACGCAGACATCAGGTCAACGGTTCCTGGTCATCGCGCGGCTTCGGCAGCCGCCCGGCCTTGCGCAGCGCATCGCGCAGCAGGTATTCGATCTGCGCATTGAGGCTGCGCAACTCGTCGTCGGCCCAGCGTTGCGCGGCGGCCAGCACCTCGGCATTGATGCGCAGCGGATAGGCCTTCTTTTCGCTCATTGGCCGCCACTGCGGTTGCCGTGGCGGCGCAGGTGTATGACCATCGACACAATTAGCGTATTGACGCCGATAATCATGCCGATCACCACCGCATAGATGCCGGCGCGGTTGTCGCCTGCCCAATACAGGCACGCGGCGCCAACCAGGATCACCAGGCTGATCAACGCCCAGCGCAGGCCCAGACCACGCGCGCGGTCGTCGTCATTCGCTCCGATTGAGGCGGCGATCGCCAGCGCGGGCAAGCCCGACAGCGCAACCACCAGCGGCACCATGATATTCATTGCATCACCTCAATACAGCGAGCCGGCGTTGACCACCGGCTGGGTCCCGCGATCAGAACACAGCACGTTGAGCAGGTTGCTGACCATGTGCGCCTTGCGCTCTTCGTCCAACTGCACCACGCCGTTCTTCTGCAGCTCGGCCAGCGCCATTTCGACCATGCCGACCGCGCCCGCCACGATGCGGGTACGTGCAGCGATCACCGCGTTGGCCTGCTGGCGCTGCAGCATGGCCTGGGCAATTTCCGGTGCATAGGCCAGGTGGCTGATGCGCGCCTCGATCACATCCACTCCGGCTTGAGTGAGCCGTTCGTCCAGATGCCGCTTGAGCTGTTCGCTGATTTCGGCGGGGTGGCTACGCAGCGAAATCTGGCCGTCTTCGTGTTGGTCGTATGGGTAGCTGGTGGCCATCGCGCGCAATGCGGCTTCCGACTGGATATGCACGAAGCTTTCGTAGTCGTCCACGTTGTACACGGCCTCGGAGGCATCCAGTACCTGCCACACGATCACCGCAGCGATCTCGATCGGGCTGCCGTCCAGTTCATTGACCTTGAGCCGTCCGCTTTCGAAATTGCGCACGCGCTGGCTGACCCGGCGCTTGGCGTAGAAGGGGCTGTTCCAGCGCACACCTTGGTCCTTGACCGTGCCGACGTACTTGCCAAACAGGCTCAGGACGGCCGCCTGGTTCGGCTCCAGCGTGTACAGGCCGACCAGAACGAACACGTTGCCGGCAGCGATCAAAATGGCTGGCAGCATGGACAGGATCGGCAGGTGGCCCATGCCTGCGGCGATCAGTGCCGTGGCGGCCAGCAACAGGACGACGACACTGATAGCGATCACCGGAATGCCGGGAAAAGAACCGAGCGACTTCTCTTTCATGGTTGGGCGTCTTTGTGGTTTGAAGTTAAGATATCAAAGTGATATCAGATCTGAAGGATTCTCCGACCGGCGGTCGTGCCGTCGGCCCGTTAAAATGGCCGCCCCCTTCGATCCGGATAACGCCCCATGACCACACTTGGCACTCCGTTGTCGCCTTCCGCCACCCGCGTGCTGCTACTGGGCTCAGGCGAACTGGGCAAGGAAGTGGCGATCGAGCTGCAGCGCTTCGGTGTGGAGGTGATCGCGGCCGACCGCTATGCGCATGCGCCGGCGATGCAGGTGGCGCATCGCTCGCACGTGCTGGACATGCTCGACCCCGTGGCACTGCGCGCGCTGATCGCCAGCGAGCGGCCGCATTTGATCGTGCCGGAGATCGAGGCGATCCATACCGAAACCCTGGTGGCGCTGGAACGCGAACAGGGCCAGAAGGTCATCCCCACCGCGCGCGCCGCACGCCTGACCATGGACCGCGAAGGCATCCGCCGTCTGGCCGCCGAAACGCTGGGTCTGCCAACCTCGCCATACCGCTTCGTCGACACCGCTGCCGAATATCGCGAGGCGATCGCTGCGGTTGGCCTGCCCTGCGTGGTCAAGCCGGTGATGTCCTCCTCCGGCAAGGGCCAGAGCACGCTGCGCAGCGAGGCCGATATCGATGCCGCGTGGGAGTACGCGCAGACCGGTGGGCGTGCCGGTGCCGGCCGTTGCATTGTCGAAGGCTTCATCGACTTCGATTACGAAATCACCTTGCTCACCGTGCGGCACGCTGGCGGCACCTCGTACTGCGACCCCATTGGCCACTGGCAGCAGGACGGCGATTACCGCGAGAGCTGGCAGCCGCAGCCGATGTCGGCCGCCGCATTGCGTTGCTCGCAACAGATCGCAAAAGCCATCACCGACGACCTCGGTGGCTGGGGCCTGTTCGGTGTGGAGCTGTTCGTCAAGGGCGACGAGGTGTGGTTCAGCGAAGTCTCGCCGCGCCCGCACGACACCGGGCTGGTCACGCTGGTCTCGCAGGACCTGAGCGAATTCGCGCTGCATGCCCGCGCGATTCTCGGCCTGCCGGTCGGCGCAGAAGACGGCGGTGTGATCCGCCAGGGCGGCCCGTCGGCTTCTTGCGCACTGTTGGCGCATGGCAACGGTGTGCCTGTGTTCGACTCGGTTGCCGATGCGCTGCGCGACCCGGACACCGCGCTGCGCCTGTTCGGCAAACCACGCGTGGATGGCCACCGCCGTGTCGGCGTGACGCTGGCGCGTGCCGGCAGCATCGACGACGCACGCGAGAAGGCGCGCGTGGCGGCTGCGGCGTTGACGATCCAGCTGCAGGGCTGATCGCCGCACGTGCCTGCGTCGGCCTACCAGGCAAGTGCGAAAAACGTAGACGGACCAGGAACTCGCCCTTCCGAATCCCGAATCCCCACTCCCGGCTACCAAACAACATCCACCCACACTGCGTGATGGTCACTGCCATCGGCAATCGCCGCTTCCGGCGCGCTGCTTGCCGGCCAGAAAATGCCGCTTCCAGCCAGGCTGAACTGGCGTGACGGCAGCACGTAGTCCAGGCGCATGGTGCCGGCCTGCGGGCCGAAGTCGCCGGTGACCTGGTGCGGGTCGCCGGCGTGCGTGATCCCTTGCGCGGCGTAGTGGGCGGTCTTTTCCGGACCACCGATGCTGAGCGGAGCGGGATACTGAAGAACGCGCGGGTGATCGATCAGCGCGCGGATCGCCTGGTGGCGGCCGGCGCCATCGACCGGATCGTTGTTCAAATCGCCCAGGATGACAAAGCGCGCATCGGCAGGCAGGCCGCCGCAGGTTCCGTTGTCGTCGCACAGCCAGCGCCGGCTGTCGTCCGCGTTGTCCAGATACGCGCGCCACAGGGCGAGCTCATCGTGGTTGCGTGCGGCGTTGCGTTTCTCCGCGCCATCGAACACCGGTGGAGTAGGGTGCGACACCAGCGCATGCACCACGCCCAGCGGCGTGCGTACCGGCACGTCCCAATGCGATTTGGACGATAGCCGCAGCTGCGCCCAGACCGCGTCGCTGTAAAACGAGGTCCGCGTGGTCGGATCGATCGGCCGCAGTGCACCCGGCAACGTGCTCCACTTCAAGAGCTGGAAACTGCGCACGGCCTGCGCATCGATGGGATACCGCGATAGCACCAGCATGCCGTACTGGCCTGGATGCAGGCCGAAGCCCCACGCATCGTTGCCGCGGCTGCGGCCATCGCCACCGACGCGGCCGCTGTTGTCCAGGTCCAATCCGCTCGGGACGCCGGTATTGACCGGTGCCAGATACCGGTACGGATAACGCAACGGCGTGCCACCACCCGGCTGCGCCACCTGCAGATACCGTTGCTGGAATAGATCGGCGGCGCGGTGCTGCGGATCGAAATCGAATTCGTTGAGCAGCACCAGGTCTGGGCGTACGCGTTGCAGCACGGCAGCGATCTTGCGCGCATGTGCGCTGTCGCCCTGTAGTTCGGCGATCAGGCCGCCCGCTTCGTTGGAATACAACGAAGTGTTATAGGTGGCGATGCGCAGTGGCGCTGTCGCCGGCTTGGCGGGCGATGGGTCGGATGTTGTCGTGGAGGAAGGCACGCGATGGTTGCAGGCGGCGCACAGCGCGGTCAGCGCGAGCAGCAGGAAGGGCTTTATCATCGTCCGATTCTCGCATGGCCAATGCGACAGGCCGATGGCGCCGTTTGGCGGCTCACGGGGCCGGCGCGCTGGCAGGCAATCCACGCCAGTGGCGGCCGTCGTAGGCTTCCAGCGCGTTGAAGCGGCGCTTGTAGTGCATCTTGGCGTGGCCGTCGATCCAGTAGCCCAGATAGACATGTGCGCGTCGCTCGCGCTGTGCCCACTGGATCTGCTGCAGGATGGCGAACGTCCCCAGGCTGCGTGCAGCCGCCTCGGGCGCATAGAACGTGTACACCGCCGAGAGGGCGTGTTCGGTGACATCGGTGACCGCCACGGCGAGCAATTCCCCAGGGCCATGCGCGACAGGCGCCTGGCGGATTTCCAGGAAGCGCCCGTGCGACCAGCCACCGATCAGGAACTGATCGAACTCGGTGGCGCCATGCGCGTCCATGCCGCCACCGGGATGGCGGTGCGTGAGATAGCGACGGTACAGCGCAAGCTGCTCGTCGCTGCGTTCGGCGGCAACCACGCGCACCACCAGGTCCTGGTTGCGCGCCAGGCAGCGGCGCTGGCTGCGATCAGGGTGGAACGCGTCCACCGCGATGCGCACCGGCACGCAGGCGCGGCAGCGTTCGCAATGCGGGCGGTAGACCAGATCGCCGGAGCGGCGGAATCCCCATGCCAGGGCCTGCGGATAGAGTGTTCCCAGTCGTGGGTCGTGCGGGTCCAGCACCAGGTCGCGCGCCTGGCGGTCCGACCAGTAGCCACAGGGATGCTCGCCGGTCTGGAACAGGCGCAGGTCGTCGCGGGTGTCGGCGTGGATGGCCATGCGCGCAGGATAGCGCCTGCGCGTCGCAACAGCGGCGACTGTCCGCCGGATGAATACGGCCGATGCCGGCGTCAACGCACGCGCTGACGGCACGTTGATGTGGGTGTTGGTGGCAGCGCACGGTGGATCCGGCGGCGCCACCCACGCGATGCGGCCCATGCAGGTGCCGCGTGTGGTTCCCACAGATCAGGAGTGTCTCATGACGTCCCGCAAACCCTTTCTTGCCCTGGCCGTGCTGGCCGCGCTGTCCACCGGCGCAGTCGTCGCCGCCACGCCGCCGGGATCCGGCGATGCGCCGCGTGCCGCCAAACTCGACAGCAATGGCGATGGCGTGATCGATCGCGGTGAAGCGGCCGCCAACCCGACGCTGGCCGCGCAGTTCGACACGCTGGACACCAACAAGGACGGCAAGCTCTCGCGCGATGAGCGCCCGCGCCACCGTGGCCCCGGGCGCGAAGGTCGCGGCGCGTGGCTGGCCAAGTTCGACACCAACAAGGACGGGCGCATCAGCCGCGAGGAGGCCAAGGCCGATCCGAAATTCGCTGCGCGCTTCGACCAGATGGACGTCAACAAGGATGGCTTTATCGATCGTGCCGACCGTGAGCTGCGCATGCAGCAGCATCGCGATGCGTGGTTTGCCAAGGCCGATACCGACAAGGACGGCAAGCTGAGCAAGGCCGAGTTCGATGCGGCTTCGAAATTGCGTGGCAAGCAGGGTCCGGGCGAGCCCGGCGGGCATGGCAAGCATCCACTGCCGGCCAGGCCTGCAGCGAGCAACTGATGCCGGCAACGCCCAGCCGTATCCCGGCGGTGTTGTCGCAGCCGGGGCAGCCGCCCGTCAGCAAGCAGTAGAGCGATAGCAACAGGTTAACAAGGCGCCGATCGACCGACGGCCTCCTGCGCAAGCAGGGGGCCGTTTCTACTGGCGTGCCGGTGAGCGCCTTGCAGCGCAGGTGATGCGTTGGCCGCAGTGCCAGCGAGCGTCCTGCATGAGGCCTGGTCACCGCAACCCGCCGGTTCAGCGCGCCGGCTGGATCCGCACGCGTACCTCGTCCTCGTCTGCCGGTGGCGTTGCATGCGGCGAGGGCTGCGACGCGGCGGGAGCTGGTTGCGCCCCCGGCGCCGGTGCGTTGCGATGGCGCATCACCACCACCATGGCCACCGCGCCGATCACCAGCAGCAATACCAGGCGGATGCGCCAGGCCCGGCTGCGCGCGCTGGCGCTGGAGCCGTTTTCGCCTTCGCGAAAGGTGTATTCCACGTTTGGCAGATCGCGGCGGGTAGTATCGAGCAACCGCGCGTCGCGCAGCAGGTCGCGCGCGCGCGGTTGATCGTTGGCGTGCACGATCCACACCGTGGGGTGTGCCTGCGCATTGCCCTGTTCAAGGTAGCTGAACTGGCCCCCGCGCTTGCTCTGATAGGAGCGGCCATTGCTGATGCGGATATCGATTCCGGCATCGCGCAATAGGTTGGCCACGCCTTCGGCGGTTTCGATACGTTGACTGCTGAAGATCTTGCGCATGGTGGAAAACGCCGTTGGGTCCGGAACAGATGGCGCCACTGCGACGCCGGTTCAAGATGCGTAGCGGGAATGCGGGGAAGTGCCAATGGTCGCGTGCGCTTCACGGGCATGCAGGCAAGCGTGCGGTCCGTGCAGCCCGCAAGGTGAAGGCTGGCGTTGCGTACCTTCTAGCGGTTCGGGAGATGCGGTGCCCAGGCGCCCCTCCGGTATCTGTGGCGCGCTGGCGCTTACCGCGTGGCCGGCACGGCGGCGGCGCTGCCATCGGGCACCACCCGGATCAGCCCTTCCTGCGTGGTGCTGGCCACCAGCACGCCGTCGCGCGTGAAGAACTGACCGCGCGCCAGGCCACGCGCGCCTTGCGCGGTGGGGCTGTCCAGCGCGTACAGCAGCCAGTCGTCGGTGCGGAACGGGCGATGGAACCACAGTGCGTGATCCAGCGAGGCCATCTGCACATTCGGCGTGTAGTAGCTGATGCCGTGCGGAAATGTGGAGGTACCCAGTAGCTGGAAATCCGAGGCATAGGCCAGCAGCGCCTGGTGCAGGCCGACGTCCTCGCCGATGGGATCGGTCAGGCGCAGCCACATCTGCTGGAACGGCGGGCGCTTGGGCGGCTTGAGTTCGTCGCGCGGGAACACATGGCGAAACTCGAACGGGCCACCGCGCGAAAGCCAGCGCTGCACTTTGGCCGGCAGCCTGGCCAGGACCTCCGGGGCCAGGGCGGCCGCAGGCTCGATGTCTTCCGGCGGTGGTACCACCGGCATCGCCGATTGGTGTTCGGCGCCATCTTCGTGTTCCTGGAACGAGGCCGCGCAGAAGAAGATCGCCTTGCCGTGCTGGATCGCGGTGACCCGACGCACCGAAAAACTGCCGCCATCGCGGGTGCGGTCGACGTCGTAGACGATGGGGTGGTCGATGTTGCCGGCACGCAGGAAATAGGCGTGCAGCGAGTGTGCCTGTCGGCCGTTGTCCACCGTGGCCTGCGCTGCCGCCAGCGCCTGGCCCAGCACCTGGCCACCGAACACGTATTTGGTGCCGATGTCGCGGCTTTGGCCACGAAACAGGTTGTCTTCCAGGCGCTCCAGCGACAACAGGCTGATGAGTTCGGAGACCACGGGTTCGGCGTTGGCGGACAAGGGGCTGGCCTGGGGCGTGCGATGGGCCGCGATTATAGCGGGCCGCCGGGCGCTCGCCCGTGGCGTGGCCGCGCTCAGGCCTTGTGCAGGCGCGCCACCAGGCGGTGCAGCGCGGCCTGCGCATCCGGGGCGTACCAGCCATCTACGAAGCGCTCCAGTTGAATCAGCTCCGGGGCCAGTGCCGCGCGCAGGTCCGCGCGCGCCACCGCGCGCGTGGCCAGCATCGGCTGGCGCGGTAGCTGCAGCAGGGCGTGCAGCCAGGCCACCGCGCGCGCGGTGACCAGTTCACCATCGACCAGTTCGTCCACCAGGCCGATCTGCACCGCTTGTTCGGCCGGCAGCAGCTGCCCGGCGATCAGCAGGCGTTCGGCACGGTGCGCGCCCACTACCCGGCGCAGCAGGCGCTGGATGCCCTCCGGTGCCGCCAGGCCCACCTGCACTTCGTTCAAGCCGATCGCATACGGTTTGGCGGTGTCGGCGCTGCGCGCCATCACCCGGTAATCGCAGCACAGCGCCAATACGCAGCCACCGGCCGGCGCATGCCCGCCGATCGCCGCCACCACTGGAATCGGACTGTTAACCAGCGCCTGGGCAGCGTCGAAGAACGCCGTCCAACTGGCCAGCAGCGCGGCGCGGTCGGTGCCGTGCGCCAGCAGTTGCGGCACATCCATGCCGCCGGAAAAGATCCGCTCCCCGCCCGACAGCACGATGCCATCGGCTTCACTGCCGGCCTGTCGCACCGCCGCGCCCAGCGCCTGGCACAGCGCACTGTCCAAGGCATTGACCGGCGGACGTGTCAGGCGCAGCTCGCGCAGACGGCCATGGTCCAGGATCTGGATGCTCATTCGGAACTCCTTGAGGTCGGGTCACGCCTGCCGGCAGTGCCGTTCTGGCTCAGCTGCAGGCGCTGCGCACCGCGTCCGGAAGTGCAGCACTCTTGCCGGTCTGGGTGTCGATCCACACCACCACCACGTTGCCGTCCGAATACAGCACGGCGTCGTCCTTCTGGTCGACGATGCGGTGGCCGATGGTGATGCTGCTGCTGCCCAGGCGTTCGACCAACAGTTCCACCACGATATCGTTGGGCCAGACCAGCGGGCGCTTGTAGTTGACGTTGGTCGCCGCCACCACCGGTGCAATCGGGTCGGTCATCGACACGCCTTGCACGCCCAACATCCAGCGCACGCGCGCCTCTTCCAGGTAGGAAATGTATTTGGCGTTGTTGACGTGGCCCATGCTGTCCATGTCGCGCCAGCGCACGCTGATCGGGACGCGTGCCAGCACCTTGTGTTCGCTCATCGGCTTGCCTTCTTGTTCGCAGTTTTCTTGGTGGCGGACTTGGCGACCTTGGCCACCTTCTCCGGTTTGACCTTGCGCGGCGGGCGCGCGTCGGGCTTGTTGGCCACGGCGGCCGGACGCGTCTGGCGCGCCGTCACCGACGGCAGCATCTTGGCCAGGAAGTGTCCCGTATAGGACGTTGGTTCGGCAGCCACGTCTTCCGGCGTGCCGGACACCAGCACGGTGCCACCGCGGTGGCCACCTTCCGGGCCCAGGTCCACGATCCAGTCGGCGGTCTTGATGACATCCAGATTGTGTTCGATCACCACCACCGTGTTGCCCTCGTCGCGCAGCTTGTGCAGCACGCCGAGCAAGGCTTCGATGTCGTGGAAATGCAGGCCGGTGGTCGGCTCGTCGAGGATGTACAGGGTGCGCCCGGTATCGCGCCGCGACAGTTCCTTGGACAGCTTGACGCGTTGCGCCTCGCCGCCGGACAAGGTGGTCGCGCTCTGGCCCAGCTTGATGTAGCTCAGGCCCACGTCCACCAGCGTTTCCAGCTTGCGCGCGATCGATGGCACCGGTTCGAACAGGCACAGTGCATCTTCCACGGTCATCTGCAACACGTCGTTGATGGTGTAGCCCTTGTACAAAATCTCCAGCGTCTCGCGGTTATAGCGCTTGCCGTGGCACACATCGCAGGGCACGTACACGTCCGGCAGGAAGTGCATCTCCACCTTGATGAGGCCATCGCCCTGGCAGGCTTCGCAGCGACCGCCGCGAACATTGAAGCTGAAACGCCCGGGCGAATAGCCGCGTGCGCGCGCTTCCGGTACTTGGGCATACAGTTCGCGCAGCGGCGTGAACAGTCCGGTGTAGGTGGCCGGGTTGGAGCGCGGCGTGCGCCCGATCGGCGACTGGTCGATATCCACCACCTTGTCGAACAGGTCGAGATTCTCGATCTCCCGGTAGGCCGCCACCGGATGCGAGGCGCCATTGATCTCGTTGGCGGCCAGCGAGAACAAGGTGTCGTTGATCAGCGTGGACTTGCCCGAGCCGGACACGCCGGTGATGCAGGTCAGCAGCCCGGCCGGAATATCCAGGTCGACGTTCTTGAGATTGTTGCCGGTGGCCCCGCGTAGATGCAGCATCATCTTCGGGTTGGGCTTGTGGCGTTGCTTGGGAATCTCGATGCGTCGCTTGCCCGACAGGTATTGCCCGGTCAGCGAGCGTGGCGATTCCAGAATGTCCTTCAAGGTGCCTTGCGCGCAGATCTCGCCGCCATGCACGCCAGCGCCGGGGCCGATGTCCAGCACATGGTCGGCCAGGCGAATCGCATCTTCGTCGTGTTCGACCACGATCACGGTGTTACCCAGGTCGCGCAGCCGGGTCAGCGTGCCCAGCAGGCGTTCGTTGTCGCGCTGGTGCAGGCCGATCGACGGTTCGTCCAGCACATACATCACGCCGACCAGGCCGGCGCCGATCTGGCTGGCTAATCGAATCCGCTGCGCTTCGCCGCCGGACAAGGTGTCGGCCTTGCGCTCCAGGGTGAGGTAATCCAGGCCCACGTCGACCAGGAAGCCCAACCGCTCGGCGATCTCCTTGACGATCTTGGCCGCGATTTCGCCACGCCAGCCCGGCAGCGACAGGCCCTGGAAAAAGCCCAGCGCCTCGTTGACCGGCAGCACCACCAGCTCGGGCAGCGGGCGATCGGCCACGAACACATTGCGTGCGGCGCGATTGAGGCGGGTGCCGTTGCAGGCCGGGCAGGGCTGTTGGCTGACGTACTTGGTCAGCTCCTCGCGCACGGCCGGCGACTCGGTTTCGCGGTAGCGCCGTTCCAGGTTCGGCAGGATGCCTTCGAAGCGGTGCTTGCGCGTGGTGCGCCCGCCCGCATCGGTGAAGTAGGTGAAGTTGATGACCTCATCGCCGCTGCCGAACAGCACCGCCTGGCGCACCTTGGCCGGCAGCGTATTCCACACCGCATCCACGTCGAACTTGTAGTGCCTGGCCAGCGAGGCAATCAGCTGGAAGTAGTAGGCATTGCGCCGGTCCCAGCCGCGCACCGCACCGGCCGACAACGACAGCTCCGGATGCACCACCACCCGGTCCGGGTCGAAGAACTCGGCCACGCCCAGGCCATCGCAGCTCGGGCAGGCGCCCACTGGCGCGTTGAACGAAAACAGCCGCGGTTCCAGCTCCGGTAGCGAGTAGTCGCACACCGGGCAGCTGTACTTGGAGGAGAACAGATGCGGCGCTGCAGCCGGGTCATCCAGCGACTGCACCGCCACCATGCCTTCGCCCAGCTTGAGCGCGGTTTCGAAACTTTCTGCCAGGCGCTGCTTGATGTCTTCGCGCGGACGGAAGCGGTCGATCACCGCTTCGATGGTGTGCTTCTGGCGCAGTGCCAGCGCTGGCACCGCATCGATCTCGTACAGCTCGCCGTCCACGCGCACGCGCACGAAGCCTTGCGCGCGCAGTTGTTCGAACACCTGCGCATGCTCGCCCTTGCGGTCGCGGATCACCGGCGCCAGCAGCATGTAGCGCTGTTCCTGGTCCTGGCTGAGCATGTGGTCGACCATCTGGCTGACGGTCTGCGCCTCCAGCGGGAAGCCGTGGTCCGGGCAACGCGGCTGGCCCACGCGTGCGTACAGCAGGCGCAGGTAGTCGTAGATTTCGGTGATGGTGCCCACGGTGGAGCGCGGGTTGTGCGAGGTGGACTTCTGCTCGATCGAGATGGCCGGGGACAGGCCTTCGATGTGGTCCAGGTCCGGCTTTTCCATCACGCTGAGAAACTGGCGCGCATACGCCGACAGCGACTCGACGTAGCGGCGCTGGCCTTCTGCGTAGATGGTGTCGAACGCCAACGACGACTTGCCCGAGCCGGACAGGCCGGTAATCACGATCAGTTTGTCGCGAGGCAGGTCGAGGTCGATGTTCTTGAGGTTGTGCGTCCGCGCGCCGCGGATGCGGATGAAATCCATCGCCATGGGGGATCCGATGTCGGGCCGGCGAACCGGCGGTGATGCGAGCGTGCTCAGCAGGAATGAGTGGCAGTCGATCAGCCTACCCGCCGACCTAGATGAGGGCAATTGCCCCAAATGCCAGTCTGCCGGGGCCGTTGTGGCGGCCGGATGATGCGTTCCACGGCCCGGGTCGGGCCTGCTGCCGCAGCGGTGCTTGCGGGTTGACCCGAAACCCGTTAGGCCAGTACAATCCCGCTCCTGTCTGCCCCATGGGCAAGTCAGGCGACCATAATAACTACAGAGGAACACCTGGTCATGTACGCAGTTCTGGTAACCGGCGGTAAGCAATACCGCGTCGCGCAGGGCGAAACGCTCCGTGTGGAAAAGTTCGAAGTCGAAGCAGGCAACGAGATCAAGTTCGACACCATCCTGATGCTGGGCGACAGCGATGGCATCAAGCTGGGCGATGCGCTGAAGGGCGCCTCGGTCACCGCCAAGGTCGTGGCCCACGGCCGCGCCGACAAGGTGCGCATCATCAAGTTCCGTCGCCGCAAGCACCACATGAAGCGTCAGGGACACCGTCAGCACTACACCGAAATCGAGATCACCGGCATCGCCGGTGGCGACAAGAAGTAAGGAGAACCAGTCATGGCACATAAAAAGGGCGTAGGTTCCTCGCGCAACGGTCGCGATTCCAACCCGAAGTACCTCGGCGTGAAGATCTTCGGTGGCCAGGCCATCGACGCCGGCAACATCATCGTGCGTCAGCGCGGCACCCAGTTCCATCCGGGCGCCGGCGTCGGCCTGGGTCGTGACCACACGCTGTTTGCGCTGGTCGACGGCAAGGTGGAGTTCTCCACCAAGGGTCCGAAGAAGCGTCGCACCGTCAGCGTGGTTGCCGAGGCGTAATCGCCCGCGCCATGCAGGCCAGTCCGTCAGGCATCGCTGCCCGGCGAACGAGACGGAAAGCCCCGCTTCGGCGGGGTTTTGCGTTTGAAGGCCGGGAATCGGGAATGGGGAATCGGAAAAGCGGTTCTGCACCCCGACCGGATTCTGCAGCCATGCCGGCGAGCCGTCTTGCTGGCAGGAGGCGGACATTCGCTGTGCCGATTCCCCATTCCCCATTCCCCATTCCCGGTTGTCATCCCATGAAGTTAGTCGACGAAGCAGAAATCCTGGTCACCGCCGGTAATGGCGGCAATGGCTGTGTCGGCTTTCGCCGCGAGAAGTTCATTCCGCTGGGTGGGCCGGATGGTGGCGATGGGGGTGCCGGTGGCAGCGTGTGGATCGTGGCCAATGAGAACGTCAATACCCTGGTCGACTTCCGCCATGAGCGCACCTTCAAGGCGCAGCGCGGCGAGAACGGCATGGGCCGCCAGGCCTACGGCAAGGGTGGCGAGGATCGCGTCATCGTGGTGCCGGTCGGCACCGTGGTCATCAATGTACAGACCGACGAAGTGATCGGCGACCTGATCCAGCACGGCGATCGCCTGCTGGTGGCCAAGGGCGGCAAGGGCGGTCTGGGCAACATGCATTTCAAGAGTTCGGTCAACCGCGCGCCGCGCCAGTCCACCACCGGCGAAGAGGGCGAGGAGCGGCTGCTGAAGCTGGAACTCAAGCTGCTGGCCGATGTGGGCCTGCTGGGCTTCCCTAACGCCGGCAAGAGCACATTGATTCGCGCGGTGTCCTCGGCGACGCCAAAGGTGGCCGACTATCCTTTCACTACGCTGTATCCGAATCTGGGCGTGGTCAGTGTGGAGGCCTATCGCAGCTTCGTGATCGCCGACGTGCCGGGCCTGATCGAGGGTGCCGCCGATGGCGCCGGCCTGGGCACGCAGTTCCTGCGCCATCTGCAGCGCACCCGCCTGCTGCTGCATCTGGTGGATATGGCGCCGATGGATGGTGGCGTGGACGGTGTGTCGCCGGCCGACCAGGTGCGCACCCTCGAACGCGAGCTCGAACGGCATGATCCCGAGTTGCTGAAGAAGCCGCGCTGGCTGGTGCTCAACAAGGCCGACCTGATGTTCGAGGACGAGGCGCGCGCCGCTGCCGAGGCCATCGTGGCCGAACTGGGCTGGACGGCGCCGTGGTATCTGGTCTCGGCGCTGGGCCGCGACGGCACCTTCCCGATCATGAAGGACGTGATGGCGTTCTTCGATCGTCAGCGCGAGGACGAGCTCGAGGCACGCAATGCAGGCTGAGTGCGCACACGCACACACAAAAAACCCGGCCAAGGCCGGGTTTTTCTGTGCCACCGGAAGCCAGGCTTCCGGCGACGTTGCAGCTGATCGCTTACGCGGCCTTGATGGCCTTGATGCGCGCGGTCAGGCGGCTCTTGTGACGGGCAGCCTTGTTCTTGTGAATCAGGCCGCGGGCGCTGAAACGGTCGAGGATCGGCTGTGCAACGGCGAAAGCGGCTTCGGCGCCTGCAGCATCGTTGGCGTCAAGGGCCTTGATCACCTTCTTGACGGCGGTGCGCAGCATCGAGCGCTGTCCGGTGTTGCGCTCATTGCGCACAACGGTCTGCTTGGCGCGCTTCTTGGCGGACTTGATATTGGCCACGGTGGTGGTTTCCTGAAAAATCGGTGTGGTGGAAAAAGCAAGCGCGAAAGTATGATGGACCCAGATATGTACGTCAAGTCAGTTGTCAAGAGGGATCACCCATGAGCACACCCCGCATGGTGAGGGGTCTGCTCTCGTTCAGCAGCATGACCATGGTCTCGCGGGTGCTGGGGCTGGTACGTGACCAGGTCATCACCACTACGTTCGGCACCAATGCGGTGACCGATGCATTCTGGGTGGCCTTCCGGGTCCCCAATTTCCTGCGTCGGCTATTTGCCGAAGGGTCCTTCGCCACTGCCTTTGTGCCGGTGTTTACCGAAGTCAAGGAGACCCGCCCGCATGCGGAGCTGCGCGAGCTGATGGCGCGCGTGGCCGGTACCCTGGGCGGGGTGCTGCTGCTGGTCACCGCGCTGGCACTGATCTTCGCCCCGCAGCTGGCCACGCTGTTCTCCAGTGGAGTGGATACGGACCCGGCCAAGCATGGCCTGCTGGTGGATCTGTTTCGTTTGACCTTCCCGTTCCTGCTGTTCGTCTCGCTGACCGCGCTCGCTGGCGGGGCGCTCAACAGTTTCCAGAAGTTCGCCATGCCGGCGCTGACCCCGGTGATCCTCAACCTGTGCATGATCGCCGGGGCGGTGTGGCTGGCGCCGCGGTTGGGCGGGACGCCGGAGAAACAGATCCTTGCGCTGGGCTGGGCGGTGCTGGCGGCGGGCATGCTGCAGTTGCTGTTCCAGCTGCCTTCGCTCAAAGGCATCCATCTGTTGACCCTGCCGCGCTGGGGCTGGCGGCATCCGGGCGTACGCAAGGTGCTGACCCTGATGGTGCCGACCCTGTTCGGCTCTTCGGTGGCGCAGATCAACCTGCTGCTGGACACCGTCATCGCCGCCAGGCTGATCGACGGCTCGCAGTCGTGGCTGTCGCTGGCCGACCGTTTCCTGGAGCTGCCGCTGGGCGTGTTTGGCGTGGCATTGGGCACGGTGATCCTGCCGGCGTTGGCGCGGCATCACGTCAAGACCGACCGCGCCGCGTTTTCTGGCGCACTGGACTGGGGCTTCCGGACCACCTTGCTGATCGCCATGCCGGCGATGCTGGGGTTGTTGTTGCTGGCCGAGCCGCTGGTGGCAACGTTGTTCCAGTACCGCCAGTTCACTGCCTTCGATACCCGGATGACGGCGATGTCGGTGTACGGGCTGAGCTTCGGCCTGCCGGCGTACGCGATGCTCAAGGTGGTGCTGCCGGCGTTCTATGCGCGCCAGGATACCCGCACCCCGGTGCGCGCCGGCGTGGCGGCGCTGGTAGCCAATATGGTCTTCAACGTCGTGTTGCTGGCAGTGCTGTACCAGCTCATGGTGCCGCCCGAGCTCAAGGCGCAGGGCGTGATGCAGGCGCTGGGCAAGCAGCCGGGGCTGCACCTGGCGCTGGGAATTGCCAGTGCGCTGTCGAGCTATCTCAACCTGGGGTTGCTGTGGTATTGGCTGGGCAAATCTGGCGTGTACCAGCGCCGGCCGGGCTGGGGCGGCTATGTGCTGCGTCTGGCGCTGGCGTGTGCGGCGATGGGCGTGGTGCTGTTGGGCCTGTTGTGGTGGTTGCCGTCGTTCACCGGGATGGACAAATGGCAGCGGATCGGTTGGCTGGCGGTGCTGGTTGGCAGTGGCGGGCTCACCTACGTGATGGCGCAGCTGGCGCTGGGCTTGCGGCCACGGCATCTGCGCGAGAGCTGAGTGTGGATTTCGAGTTCTGCGGTGATTCCTGGGCGAATGCTGCCTGGATCTGGAGTCGGCAAGGACCGTGCAGGCGTGGAAAGTCCACTGTAGTGCGTGCCGACGGTGACGGCCGACGGTCGGTTGCCAGCCGACGCCTGCCTGCGCGGTGCCTGCTGAGGGCCGGCTCGGCGTCGTGCCGGTAAGCGCTGGCGTGCTCGGTGCGGGCCATGCGGGTTGACAGGCACGGCTATACTTACGCGTTATGCATCAACGAGGGTCGGCCACAGGCCGGCATCTGTTTGGATCGAGGAATGAGCAGGCTGTTTAGAGACGTCGAGGGCGGGACGCTGTTCCCGCACGGAAGCGTGGTCTGCATCGGCGCCTTCGATGGCCTGCACCTGGGGCATCGGGCATTGGTGCAACACGCAGTTGACCGCGCGCGCGCGCTGGGCGTGCCGGCGGTGGCGTTGAGTTTCGAGCCATTGCCGCGCGAGTTCTTCGCCCCGGCCGCTCCGCCGCCGCGGCTGACCCTGGCACGCGCCAAGATCGAAGGCTTGCTCGGCTTCGGCGCCGACAGCGTGGGCCTGATCCGCTTCGATGGCCACCTGTCGGCGATGAGTGCCGAGGATTTCGTGCGCCTGGCGCTGGTTGGCCGGCTCTGCGCCCGCGAGGTATGGATTGGCCCGGAGTTCCGTTTTGGCCATCGCCGCGGCGGCGACATCGCCTTGCTGCGCACCCTGGGCGAACAGCACGGATTTGCGGCCGGGGAGATCGCGCCGGTGCATCTGCATGGCGAGCGCATTTCCGCCACGCGCATCCGCGAGCTGCTGGTGACAGGCGAGTTTGCGCATGCCGCCGATCTGCTCGGCCGCCCGTATGCCATCGGAGGACGGGTGGTGCGCGGCAAACAGCTGGGGCGCACGCTGGGGTATCCCACTGCGAATCTGCGGTTTTCGCGCACGCCGGCGCTGTCGGGCATCTATGCAACCTGGGTGCATGGCGTGGCCGCGCAGCCATGGCCATCGGTGTCCAGCTTCGGCACGCGGCCGACCGTGGCTGGCGTGGAGCCGCTGCTGGAGGCGCATCTGTTCGATTTTCAGGGCGATCTGTATGGCCGGCATCTGGAGGTCGAATTCGTCGCCAAGCTGCGCGACGAGGAAAAGTTCGATGGCCTGGAGGCGCTGACCGTGCAGATGCATCGCGATGCCGAACAGGCGCGTGCCGTGTTGCTTGAGCATGCGCCTTCTGCAACACCCGTGAGCCATCCACAAGCGTCTGCACGCACACGTGCCGACACTCCAGACAACGCAGCGTAACGGTAGATTCCTGTGACCCAAGACTACAAAGCCACTCTCCATCTGCCTGCGACGGAATTTCCGATGCGCGGCGACCTGCCCAAGCGCGAGCCGGCGATGCTGGACCGCTGGGAGCGCGAGGGGCTGTATGCGCAGCTGCGCGCCAACGCGGCCGGGCGCCCGCTGTTCGTGCTGCACGATGGCCCGCCGTATGCCAACGGCCAGATCCACCTCGGCCATGCGGTCAACAAGATCCTCAAGGACATCATCGTCAAGTCCAAGTATCTGGCTGGCTTCGATGCGCCGTTTATCCCGGGCTGGGATTGCCATGGCCTGCCGATCGAGATCGCGATCGAAAAGAAGTACGGCAAGGTCGGCGTCAAGCTCGATGCTGCGCAGTTCCGGCAGAAGTGCCGCGAATACGCGACCGAGCAGATCGATCTGCAGCGCCGCGACTTCAAGCGATTGGGTGTGATCGGCGATTGGGACAACCCGTACAAGACGCTGGATTTCCACTTCGAAGCCAACGAGATCCGTGCGCTGGCGAAGATCGTCGACAACGGCCACCTCACCCGTGGCGTGAAGCCGGTGCACTGGTGCTTCGACTGCGGTTCGGCGCTGGCCGAGGCCGAGATCGAATATGCCGACAAGGTGTCGCCGACGGTGGATATCGCCTATCCGGCGCGTGATCCGGCGGCTATGGCTGCTGCCTTCGGCGCGCGCTTGCCGGCCGGCGTGGGTGTGGCGGTGCCGATCTGGACCACCACGCCCTGGACGCTGCCGGCCTCGCTGGCGGTGAGTCTGGGTGCGGAGCTGGATTATGTGCTGGTTCAAGGCCCGGTCGATCGCGGCCAGCCGCGCTGGCTGGTGGTGGCCGAGGCGCTGGCGGCCAAGGCGCTGGCCCGCTACGGCGTGGACGAGGTCGTGGTGCATGGCCATGCCAAGGGTGCGGCGCTGGAGCAACTGCTGCTGGCGCACCCGTTCTATGCCGAGCGCGAGATCCCGCTGCTGCTGGGCGACCACGTGTCGGCCGAGGACGGCACCGGTGCCGTGCACACCGCGCCTGGCCATGGCCAGGAGGACTACCAGGTGTCCAAGCAGTACGGCCTGCTGGAGCGCTATGGCGCCGCGCAGATCAACCCGGTGGACGGGCGCGGCGTGTACCTGCCGTCGACCCCGCCGCTGGGCGACACCGTGCTGGCCGGGCTGCATATCTGGAAGGCCAACGAGATCATCATCGAGGCCTTGCGCGACACCGGTGTGGTGCTGGCGGCGAGCAAGATGGAGCACAGCTACCCGCACTGCTGGCGCCACAAGACGCCGATCGCCTTCCGCGCCACGCCGCAGTGGTTTTTCTCGATGGAAAAGGCCGGTTTGCGTGCCGATGCGCTCAAGGCCATCGAAGGCGTGACCTGGTATCCGTCCTGGGGCCAGGCGCGCATCGCCGGGATGGTCGAGGGCCGCCCGGACTGGACCATTTCGCGCCAGCGCACCTGGGGCGTGCCGATCGCGCTGTTCGTGCACCGCGAAACCGGCGAGCCGCATCCGCGCAGCACCGAACTACTGCGCCAGGTGGCTGACCGGGTGGAGCAGGGCGGTGTGGACGTGTGGTACACGCTGGACGCGGCCGAGCTGCTGGGCGAGGAGGCCGCCGACTACGACAAGATCACCGACATCTTGGATGTGTGGTTCGATTCCGGCGTCACCCACGAGGCAGTGCTGGTGGACCGCGGCCTGCCCAAGCCGGCCGACCTCTACCTGGAAGGCTCGGACCAGCATCGCGGCTGGTTCCAGTCCTCGCTGTTGACCGGCGTGGCGATGGACAAGGCGGCACCGTACAAGCAGTGCCTGACCCACGGCTTCACCGTAGACGAGCACGGCCGCAAGATGTCCAAGTCGTTGGGCAACGGGATCGAGCCGCAGGACATCATGAAGACCCTGGGCGCGGACATCCTGCGCCTGTGGATCGCTTCGGCCGACTACAGCAACGAGATGTCGCTGTCGCAGGAAATCCTCAAGCGCAATGCCGATGCGTATCGTCGTCTGCGCAATACCGCGCGGTTTTTGCTCGGCAACCTGCATGGCTTCGATCCACGCCAGCACCTGGTGGCGCTGGAGGACATGGTGCTGCTGGACCGCTGGATCGTGCATCGCGCATACGAACTGCAGGAAAAGATCGTGGCCGCCTACGCGCGCTACGACTTCGCCGAGATCGTGCAGGCACTGCTGAACTTCTGCAGCGTGGACCTGGGCTCGCTGTACCTGGACGTCACCAAGGACCGTCTGTACACGATGGCCGAGGATTCGCGCGGACGGCGTTCGGCGCAGAGCGCGATGTATCACGTGGCCGAGGCGTTTGTGCGCTGGGTTGCGCCGGTGCTGAGCTTCACCGCCGACGAGCTATGGGCCTATCTGCCGGGCGAGCATGCCGGCAACGTGCTGTTTGCCACCTGGTACGACGGCCTGGCGCCGTTGCCGGCCGATGCCGCCTTGACCAGTGCGGACTTCGACAAGCTGCTGGCCCTGCGCGAGCAGGTGGCCAAGGTGCTGGAGCCGATGCGTGCCAATGGCGCCATCGGCGCGGCACTGGAAGCGGAGATCACCGTGGCCGCCGATGCGCAGACCGCCGCGCGCTGGCAGCCGCTGAGCCAGGAATTGCGCTTCCTGTTCATCAGTGGCGATGTGACCGTGACTGCGGCCAGCACCGACGACATCTTCGTCAGTGCACAGCCGACCACCAAGTCCAAGTGCGTGCGCTGCTGGCACCACCAGGCCAGCGTGGGCAGCGACCTGCGGCATCCGGAGCTGTGCAGCCGCTGCGTCAGCAACATTGAAGGCCCCGGCGAGAACCGTCGTTGGTTCTGATGGATTGATTGCGGGAGTCGGTTCCAATACTCCTTCTCCCGCAAGCGGGAGTCCGTTCCAATACTCCTTCTCCCGCAAGCGGGAGTCGGTTCCAATACTCCTTCTCCCGCAAGCGGGAGAAGGTGGCGCGCAGCGCCGGATGAGGGCCGTACTTGGCGCATCCGGCGCTGCCTGCCGATGTGCCCGTCGGCCAGCGTCTCCCGACCCCGGGAGTCGCACCACCTAAGGTGATTTCATGACCGCAAGACCTAAACCCTCCGCATTGATCTGGCTGTTGCTGTCGGCCGTGGTGATCGGGCTGGACCAATGGAGCAAGGCCTGGGTGCTGTCCAGCCTGCCTGAGTACACGCCGGTGCCGGTCATCGAGGGTTTTTGGAACTGGTACCGCACCTACAACACCGGTGCGGCCTTCAGTTTTCTGAGCGATGCCGGCGGCTGGCAGCTGTGGTTCTTCACCGCGCTGGCGGTGGGCATCAGCGGCCTGCTTGCCTTCTGGCTGTCGCGCACCGCGCGCGCGGATTGGCGCAGCGCACTGCCGTACGCGCTGGTGATCGGCGGGGCGATCGGTAACGTGATCGACCGGCTGATGCACGGCCACGTGGTCGATTTCATCCAGTGGTACATCGGCAGCCACACCTGGCCGTCCTTCAACATCGCCGATTCGGCGATCGTGGGGGGCGCCATCGGAATCGCCGTGTTCGGTCTGTTCGACAAGCACGGGAATCGGGAACCGGGAATCGGGAATCGAGGCTGAAGCCGGTTGCCGGCTTCTATCATTCCAGCCGATCCCACTTCCCCATTGCCGTAGAATGCCCGTCATGGACGTCCTGCTCGCCAATCCCCGCGGTTTCTGTGCCGGTGTCGATCGCGCGATCGAGATCGTCAAGCGTGCGATCGAGACGCTGGGCGCGCCGATCTACGTACGGCACGAAGTGGTGCACAACCGTTTTGTAGTTGACGATCTCAAGGAACGCGGCGCGATCTTCGTCGAGGAACTGGACGAAGTACCAGATGCGGCCACGGTGATCTTCAGCGCGCACGGCGTCTCGCAGGCGGTGCGCCAGGAGGCCGAGCGGCGTGGGCTGAAGGTGTTCGACGCCACCTGCCCGCTGGTCACCAAGGTGCATTTCGAGGTGGCGCGGCATTGCCGGGCCGGCCGCGACGTGGTGCTGATCGGCCACGCCGGGCATCCGGAAGTGGAAGGCACGATGGGGCAGTGGAGCCGCGAACGCGGCGCCGGCAAGATCTATCTGGTGGAAGACATCGAGCAGGTCGCCACGCTGCAGATCGACCAGCCGGACAATCTTGCCTACACCACCCAGACCACGCTGTCGGTGGACGACACCATGGGCATCATCGAGGCGTTGCGTGCGCGCTATCCGGCCATGCAGGGGCCGCGGCACGACGACATCTGCTATGCCACCCAGAACCGCCAGGATGCGGTGCGCGACCTGGCGCGGCAGTGCGATCTGGTGCTGGTGGTGGGCTCGCCCAACAGCTCCAATTCCAATCGCCTGAGCGAGCTGGCCCGGCGCGACGGGGTGGAGTCGTACCTGATCGACAACGCCAGCGAGATCGATCCGGCCTGGATCGTCGGCAAGCAGCACATTGGCCTGACCGCCGGCGCCTCGGCGCCACAGGTGCTGGTCGATGGCGTGCTGGCGCGGCTGCGCGAGCTCGGCGCGGCGGGCGTCTCCGAACTGCAGGGCGAGCCGGAATCGATGGTATTCGCATTGCCCAAGGAGCTGCGGCTGCGCCTGGTCAGCTGAGCGGGGCAGGTATGTGCCGCCAGCCGGCGCGCCAGTTGCTGGAGATTGACCGCACGCTGTCCACGCTCCTACAATTGGCGGCTCGCCGGAATAGCTCAGTTGGTAGAGCGGCGCATTCGTAATGCGTAGGTCGCAGGTTCGACTCCTGTTTCCGGCACCATGTACATCAAGCACTTAGGCTGCCTTCGGGCGGCCTAAATGCTTTTCAGGGATGCGCACGAACACGGTTTGAGCACGAATGCTCAGTTCCCGTGCGACTTCTTGCCTTTGCGCGCCTTCGCTGAAGACGAGCCGCCGCGCTGTTCTAGATACTCGGCAAGTAGGTTTTGCGGTGCAATTCCCAGTGCTTCGGCGAACTCGACCAGCTCCACGGCGTCAATGCGACGCTCACCGCGCTCGCACTTCGAGACGAAAGTCTGTGTGTTGCCCAAGCGGCTAGCCAAATCGACCTGCGACACTCCCGCACGCTTACGAGCCGCTTTGAGAACGGCTAGCAGAAGCTGGTAGTCGGAGTTGTGCGTCGATTGAGGCATCGTGCGATGACTTGATGGTCATCACACGCTAAAGTTCGGATTGGAATAGTCCAAAATGGACTATTCATCAAAGCCGAAGGGAAGCACATGAAGCGCGTAGGGGTTCTACTAGTCGTCCTTGTTGTCCTGGCCTGGATCGGGTCAGGGCTGGTGCCGCGCAGCGAGCCTGCAGATGCCTCCACGCCTGCCGTAGTGGCCGAAGCGCCGCAGAAGCAAGCCCAGCAGGCAGAAGTGTCGAAGCCAGAGCCGGAGCGCCCGCTGACGGTAGCGGAGAAGAAAGCGCAGCACGAGAAGTGGTTCGGCGCTGAGATGATCGTGGCGGCCGAGCGCGCTGTGAGGGCCGAGCTGAAGGACCCGGACGCCGCACAGTTCAAGGAGGTGCGCGCCAACTACACCGAGGAGTTCGGTGTTGTCGTCTGCGGCCGGGTCAACGGCAAGAACGAGCTCGGCGGGTACACCGGCTTTCGGCGCTTCGTTTCGGGCGGCAAGAGCGTGATCCTTGAGGGGCGGGACAACATCGCTGATGCTTGGGCTAGAGCTTGCTTGTAGTCGTTGAAGGGCAGCCGGGTTGGCTGCCACTCTCGCTTTCACAGCCCTGCGACTAAGCTGGAGCAGAGCAAGTGGAGACCCTGTTTGCAGGCGTCAATTCGTTTATGGACGGCGCATCATCGCGCGCGGTTAGTCCCGCAGAAATGAAAAGGCCGCCTCGTCGGCGGCCTCTCTTCAAGCGATTTCCAGCTCCAATTCGTCG
The DNA here is from genome assembly GCF_002939885.1 of Xanthomonas cucurbitae. Classification (GTDB taxonomy): domain Bacteria; phylum Pseudomonadota; class Gammaproteobacteria; order Xanthomonadales; family Xanthomonadaceae; genus Xanthomonas; species Xanthomonas cucurbitae. The sequence goes on along the minus strand of NZ_MDED01000003.1, from coordinate 179,906 downwards.
GACGTTCGTCGCCGCTTCTTCGTCGCGCTGGGGCTTTCGGATAGCAGCTCGAACACCACTGAGGCCACTGCTTCGGCGAGCAGGCATGGCACCGCGTTCCCGATCTGCTTGAACACCGAACTCTGCGGGCCGGCGAACCTGTAGTCCCGCGGGAAGGTCTGGATCGCGATAGCCTCATCCACGGTGAGGCGGCGCAGTCGCTCGGGCACCGTCTGCCAGTCGATCGGGTCGCCGCCATCCATCAGGTGGGCGTGGTAATCCTCGACCCACGGCGTCTCGTTGCCGTAGAGCGCTGCGTCGTCGATGATGGGGGTTCTGTTGCCGCCCATGCTCGCGGGCAGGGTGGACGCGTGCCCGTCGAGGTTAAGCGGCCGCCCCTGCCCGTTGAACAGCATCCCTGCATACGGTGAGCGGCGCATCACGGGACTCGCGGCGGCGGTGACCTTCGCGCGGCATATCCGGTTGTTAGTGGGTGAGCCGATCTTGCCTACTCCTAGCAGAACATCGCGGAGCTTCGGAGCCGAGCGTCTGTGATCGTCGATCAAGTCGCGGAAGCGATTGGGCCTGTCACGGAAGCCGACTAGAAACATGCGCTCGCGGCCCTGTGGGATGCCGAAGTCCTTGGAGTTGAGGACCACCAGCTCCACGTTGTAGCCCAGCTTGTTTGCCTCCTTGAAGAGACCCTCTCGTACCGCGCTGAACTTCTCAAGCGTGGCTAGTGACTTGACGTTCTCCATGACAAAGGCGGCGGGTCGAATCAGCTTGACCGCCTCCATGTAAGACCAGACAAGCTTGCTGCGCGGATCGTGGGCATCCATCTTGCCGGCCACGGAGAAGCCCTGACACGGAGGGCCGCCGAACAGACAGGCGACGTCCCCGTCGCGCCCCAGAGCCTTTAGCTCGGGCATCAGGTCATCGATGCTGCCATGGTGGATGTGGTCACCGTGGTTGAGGCGGTAGGTCTCGCAGGCATCCTTGTCGAAGTCATTGGCCCAGGCGACCTCGAACCCCGCGTTGCGGAACCCGACGTCCATGCCACCGGCGCCTGTGAAAAGGGATACAGCCTTCATCGATAACCTCTCAAAACCATTGGGACGGATCGGCATCCGCTATTCATCTTGACTTGCCTCGCGTCATCGGGCAACGTCCGATTCCCTAGACTAGGGGGAATCTCAACTTGACGCAGGCCATTATTGACCACGCGGCTGCCCGCGAGAAGCTGAAGAGCGCACTTTCGGCCGCGAAGGCTGACGGTTTTCAGCCGCAACACGTGAAGAGCGATGCCATCTCGGACGTCATGCTCGGGCGCCACCTCACCTATCGCTACATCCTGCTCACCAACCTGCTCGCGAAGGCGACCAATGGCCGCGCCAACGGGCTTGCGCTGCAAGCAGGCGCCGACCTGAATGGCGCGTTCGACTCCCGCTCCCTTTGTCACAAGGTCGTGGTGGATTTTGACCGCGACCCGAACCAGCTTGCGGGCAAGCTCGGCCGTTCCAACGAGCCGTACCTGAACAAGCCCGCGCGATACACCGCTCTCACCGCCGAGAACGCCGTGCGGCGCGGGTACGACCGCAGCATCCTCGGGAAGTGCATCGACATTCTCGGCAACCTGCGAGACGCGGCCGACGCCGAGCACGCGCTGATCGACGCGATCTATTACACGATGCAGCGCGAGTCGCTGGTCGGAGAGGCCGCCGAACTCGACGGCGACGCCACGCTCCACAAGGTCCTGACAAAGTTCGTGAGCGCCGCGGTCGCGCAGTCCTGTGAGGGCGAGTCGTGCGCGATCGTGACCGGCCTCGCGTTCTTCCTGCTGGGTCGCGGAACTGGCCGGGAGTTCGAGATCAAGGTCCACCCCGTGAATCAGGCCGGCTCCTCGTCTAACGAGGTGCTCGACGTCGATGTCCTTTCCGATGAGGTGGTGACCTATGCGGCAGAGGTCAAGGATAAGGAGTTCAGTCCCAACGACGTCGGCCATGCGGCACTCAAAGTGGCGCATGCTGGGCTTGGTGCGTTTTACTTCGTGTGTGGACCAAGGTCGCAAGGGGCTTTTCGCAGCCAAGACCTCGTCATCAAGATTGCGGATGACCAGAGAGTCCGGGTGTCCTTCGTGGACGTCGAGCAGTTCTTCGCGATGTGCGCGGGACTCGCCCCGCCCGAAGTGTCCGCCGACGAGGTGTGGGCCTTTGTCGATTCGGCGATGATGAAGGCGCGCGTCAAGGACGCGACGCAGGCGCACATCCTCGGGGCTGCCCGCTTTGCGGGGTTGGTGAGCGGCGAGGACTGACTTCACTCGCCCCCCTCGCTGACAACGGTCACGGTGCGCAGCGCAGCCGCCGACTGCTCCTCGTCCATCTCGGCAGGGTGGTGCTTCTGGCGGGGCGGCACCTCGACGCCCTTCTTGCGCATGTCGTTCGCATACCAGCGGACGCTCTTGTCCGTCGCGGCCGCGCCCTCGACCTGTGCATTGACCATCGCCGCGATGAGGGCGTGCGGGTAGCCGGCAGGGTCCATCAGGATCGCGCGGGCGAGCGCTCCGACACCGAGGCCGCGCGGCTTCCTCTCGGTGGCCTCGGGCGCCTCGACGACCTCGGCCTTCGGCTCTGCGCGCTTAGCGGCCGCCTTGGGCTTCTTCGGCTGCCCGGACGCGGCCAGGTCGATGTCCTTGGCTGCCGCGATCTGCTCGATCCGCGCGACGATCTTGGCCCGAGTCGCGAACGTCTTCGGGCCGGCGGGCTTGTCGGCGATGCGGTTGTGCAGGGCCAGCAGTTCCTTGGTCGGCATATCTTCCAGCTTCATGGTGCTCTCCTACGGTTGGGTTGTAGGGGCATCGTGTCGCGCCGGGTGAGATACGGGAGCCGGGGTAGGTCCAAAATTCAGGGTTCTAATTGCCCGTCGGCGGGTGGGGGATCCCAAGTGCATGAAAAAGAAGGGGATGCCGTGAAGACATCCCCTCCGAAACACGGCCGGGCCACCCGTTGCCCTCTGCGCACCTAACCAACCCGGCCGGGTTTGCTCGGGTCAGGCCGGGAGGAAGGCCAGGTGCGCCATCCCCGGCCCGAGGGCGTCAGCCCTGCGCTTGGTCTCGCGGTCCACGTACAGGTCCAGCGCGCGGCAGTAGGGCTGCCCGGCCAGCGCCGCTGCCTCGTCGAACTCCTCGGAGCCGACGGCCACGCCGTTGCGGGCCGCGGCGGCCTCAAGCTCGGGGAACGGGTCGCACCTGTGCTGGATCGCCGCGACCAGGGCGGCGAGTGCCAGCATCGCCGGGTGGCACGGCGGGTAGTGGGCGCGTCGGTCAGTCATCGCCGTCGCCCCCGATCAGGTCGTGGTCGATGTCCCGCTCGCGCATGGCGAGCTGCACCGAGCCGAGCGGGTTCGAGCGGCCGGCGTTCCAGGCGCGGATGGCGACCAGGATGCCCTGGAGGCGCGCGTCGCCCAACTTGATGTACTCCTGCACCTTCAGGAAGTCGTCCTGCCTCATCGCGGTCGCCAGCTCGACCGGGCCGACCGGGCGGTCCTTGGTGGGCAGGCGGTCGATCAGGGACAGCACGGCCGAGGCCAGGGCGACGTTCCGGGTGCCGACGGCGACCTGGGCCATGTGGCCGAGCTCGGCTGGGCCGGCGTGCTGGAGCTGCTGGAGGTACTCGGTGCGCTTGGGGTCGCCCAGGGCCGCGCGGGCCAGGACCTTGGCCGGGGAGTCGTAGAACTGGCGCTGGCCGACCAGCTGCGCGTGCGGCGCGCCGGCCTCCTTCATGATCTTGTCCAGCTCGGCCTTGGAGTTGTCTTTGATCTCGCGGACGCTGGCGAGGGTCTCGTGCTCGGCGAAGCGCGCCACGTCGGCCATGCCGATGCCGGGGGCATTCTTCCAGCGCGCGGCGATCTGCTGCTTGCGGGCCGCGATGTCCTTGTTCAGCCGCTCGATCGCGGCGAGGGTGCGCTTGTGCAGCAGGTCCAGGGTCGAGGCGAGATCGCCGATCTGCTGGGTGTTGAGGAGGGGGGTGTCGCTGAGTTCGATCTTCATTGCTCGTGTGCTCCGGTGGGTTGTGGTCCTCCGGTCGCCTGTCACGAGCGCATCCCCAGCCGTGGGGTGGTCTGCGCGCCAATGCGCTGACCGGATGCGTTCAATGTGTCGGGGTGCGCTGGCCGCGGACGCCATCGTTCTCCAGGCGTGTTTCCCTCGGATCTGCCGCCGTCACTGCGGCTTGCGGATCATGGGCTTGTCGTCGCGCCGCCCGCCGATGGAATGTCAGGCGTCCCAGTCGGGACGCGGCCCAGTCGGCATGCCGCCGACGCCGCCGCACTCCTGGCACATGCGGGCGCGGGCCACGTCCTCGGAGAAGTGGGACCGCCCGCAGCACATGCAGCGGAGCCAGCCGACCCGGCGCACGACCCTGGGCGGGTCGTAGTTGGGGTCCATCACGGGGGCGCGTCGCGCGCCGCCGTCGTTCGGCCACCGCTCGGGCTCGGTGAGGGGCCTTGCGATGCGCCTGTCCTCGGGCGTCAGCTCCCGCCGGCCGGGCGTGGCGCCGAGCCAGCGGTAGCTCGGGTGCCTGGGGTCGTGCGCGCGGGCGGTGACCGTGCTGTACCCGATGCCGAGCGCCTGGGCCGCCGACCTCGCGGAGGGGTATCGCACCCCGTCCACCTCCACGGCGACCGCGTGCCCGTTAGTGCCCCCGGTTGACGCTGCCATGCTCGCGCCGCGCCTCGTACTCCAGCGACATGCGCTCCCACTCGTCCGCGTCCAGGCGCGGCACGGGGCCGAGGCAGGTCATCTCGCTGCGGCGTGCCAGGGCGTCGCGCCCGCCCATCGCTTCGACCGCCTCGGGCGCCGTGCCCTCGATCGCGCCCAGCATGACCTCGATCTGCTCCGCCTTGGCCAGGGCCTCGGCGACGCTCAGCCTGTCACTCATCGTCGTGCTCCTCGTCGTGCGGCCGCGCCGCGTTGTACTTGGAGAGCAGCGCCACGAGCTGGGCGCGCTCGTCGGCGGGCATCGCCAGCAGGGCGTCGGCCGAGAGGCCCGTGTCCTCGACCCTGACGCGCAGCCTGTCGGCCATCTGCTCGCCGTAGCGGAACTTCAGGAGGACCTCCAGGAGCCTGTCGCTGTGCTTGCGCACCGTCAGCGGCCGCTCCTCGCCGGTCGCCGGGTCTGCGGTGGTGGCGAGTCGTCCCTGGTGGATGACTGGCTCGTCGTAGCCGATCGCCGCGCGCCTGTAGGCCTCGTCGAGCAGCGCGTCCAGGGCGACCTCGACCGCCTTCTCCCACCGGGTGCGGAACTCGATGTCGTTGGCCTTGTGGTAGAAGGCCGTCTGCCTGCTGATGCCCGCCGCGGCGGCGGCCTGCTTGGGCGAGCACGTGTCCTCCAGCACCTGGAAGAACAGCTCGCGCCGCTCGGGCGTGAAGGTGTTCGGGATGGAAAGCACGGTCGCCTCCGGGGTGAAAAGTGGCTTACGGCGTGATGGTGTCGTGCTTACGCGCGCAGGCACGCCATCGTTCAAGCAGTCGGATCAATGGCTTGGATGGCGTCGGCCCTCTCATGTCTGATTAGGCGGCGCGCATCGGCGGGACGACCTGGAAAGTTCGCCTCGCGCGCGAGGGACACGGCACGCAAGGTTGGACGCATCCGTCCACGCGCTCACTGTTTGTGGAGTTATTCAAGAATCAGACTCCGGGCAGACTTCGCTTTCACTTTCTTAAGAAAGTGAAAGCTGCGAAGTCTCGTCTGCCGTGGCCGAATTCTCGTCCGAAGTCTGCGAATCGAGTGGGCGCATAAGCTGCTGATTCGGAACAGACTTCAGACTTCAGGACGTCGCGAAGTCTCCGAAGTCTCGAGACTCCAAAATCAGACTTCAGGAGACTTCGCGGGCGTTCATGACGTGGCCTCGACCCGCACCACCTTCGGCGCCGTGGAGTGCTTGCCGACGCGCTCGCACCACAGCCAGAAGTGGCGACCGCCCCAGCTTGCGCGCACGGCGTCGATGCGACCCTCGGGGATCTTGTCTGCCACCGCGCGCTGCGCTGAGCTCTTGCTCATGCCCAGGCGCTTGGTGGCGGCGTCGAGCAGCTCGGATGCCTTCACCGTCCCGTCCTTTGCGCCCAGCTCGCACGCCAGGGCAGTCAGCCCGTCGTCCGCCGTCGCCTCGCCCCCGACGTCGGAGGTCGCGTCGACCATCAAAGTCGGACGGAGCACGAGCGACGACGGCGGCCTGCCGTTCCAGTCGGGTTCCCCTGGAAGGTCCACGCGCTCCAGATTGAACCGCATCGGCGGCTCGCGCTCCGCGTCCTTCTGCTTGTGCACGGTCACGGTGATGGCGCGCATTTCCTTGTCGCGGATCACCTCGACCGTGGTGTCCATTGCACCGAGCAGAGACGAGCTGCCGCGCATGCCCTTGCCGGGATCCTTACCGGAGTGATGCACGACCACGACGGTCGCGCCCGTCTCGTCGCGGATGCGCTTCATGCTCGCGATGTAGCGACCCATGTCCTTCGCCGAGTTCTCGTCGGCACCCGCGGCCGTCTGGTTCAGCGTGTCGATGACAACCAGGCGCAGCGGCCCGAGCTCCTCGACCACGTCGCTGACGAAGGCGCGGACGCCGCCGTCGCGCTCGGCGGCCAGGTTGATCTCGCCGTGGTCCAGCCAGAGCGGGAACGTGCCCACGTCGATGCCGCGGTCGATCTCCCACGCGCGGACGCGCTTGCCGAGGCCAGAGGCGCCCTCAGCCGCGACGTACAGGACGCCGCCGTCGGTCACCCGGCGGCCGTGCCAGTCCACGCCGCCCGCGACGGCCATCGCGATGTCGAGTGCAAGGAACGACTTGCCCGATTCGGGCGCGCCGTAGATGGCCGCGACGCTGTCCTCGACCAGCAGGCCGGGCACGAGCCACCGCGGCGGCGGCAGTGCCTTCAGGTCGTTCACGTTGAGGAAGCGCCTGCGGGCGCGCGGCTCGATCGGTTCGACCTCGTCCCACACGTCGAAGTCGTCGGCCGCGTCGGGCGGCGCGATGTCGGACCCGGCCTCGTTGAGGCGCCTGCGCAGCGTCGCGATGGTCACAGCGTCGTCGCGGCCGGCGTGCAGCGAGTCCCAGCGGCGGCCGACGATCCATTCGTGGTCCGCGAACTTCGGGTCGGACGTGCTCCAGTCGATGAACTCCTGCCGCCCCGCGCCGTCGGTGGCGTGGTGGCACGCCATCATCAGCTCGCACCATGCGTCGTGCTCACGGAAGTCCGTCGGGTCCAGGTGTTCAAGCGAAGCGGCCAGCTGCTCGGCGGTGATCTCGCCTGCGCCCGTGGTTCGCTTCCTCTCCGGCCTGCGCGCCGCCTCGACCAGCCTTGCGGGCAGATCCGGCATTCGGTGCAGCGGGGGCGAATCTGGCGCCCAGCGGTACACGCCGCCGGTCGGGTGCACCGAGCCAGGGGCGACAACCTGGCGGCCGAGCGACTTGAACTCGACGCCCGCGAAACCGTCCACGCTGTCCAGCAGCAGGGCGCCCCCGGGCTTGCGGAAGTAGAAGTGGTGGCCGGGGTGTTCGAGGTTGCCGGTCAGGACGTGCGGTGCCGAGGTGAGCGGCAGGCCGAAGGTCGCGGCCAGCTCGGCCAGGCTGTCGCGCCCCGCGGGGAAGTTGCGCGGGTCCACGTCCACCACGACCACGTCGGCGGGAAGGCGCACGCCCAGGTTAAGGCCGTCGCGCCTCGCACGCTCCAGCACCTCGCCCTGGTCGTAGGCGCGTTCCTGCCACCGCTTATCGGCGGGCATCTTGTCGCGGCGGCGCAGGGGAATCAGGTCGAGGCGGACGTCGCGGTACTGGGCCGCGGCCTCAAATGATGGCGTCGAGGCGGCAGACCCCGCGGCATCATTGACCCCGTGAGCTCTGGCAGGCTCCGTCTCCCGGTCGGTTGCACCCTTACGCCCACGGTCTAGCACGCCGTGGGCGTTTTCATGTGCGGCCATCGGTCAGCCCTCCGCGTTGGCGGTGCGTGCGGCGAGCATCGCCGTTGCGGCGCGCCGGACGCCTTCGCCCATCGGCTGGCCCTTCGCGTAGTCGCGCAGGTCGCCCAGCTTGTAGCGGATCAGCTTCGGCCCGACTCGGGTGAACGTCGGGCCGCCGCCCTGGCAGCGATACCAAGCCAACGTCCCGTACTTCAGGCGCAGGAAGGCCGCCGCCTCCTGGGCGGTCAGCAGCGAGTCGTCGGGGAGTGCGTGGAGCTCGGCGAGCTCCGCGGGGGAGAACTTCTTGGGTTCGTAGGCCATCTTCTGGACTCCGTGCAGGTGCGATCCCCGCACGGCGACGTGCCTTGCGGGGACTGCCTGCTTTGCGTCGCAGAGATGGACCCGTTTGCTCCCCTCAGTCGGCGGGGCGGGTCTCGGTCTTGTAGGCCACCGAAAGCCTGGCGTCGGCGGCTGGTGGCGCCGACGAATCAAATACTGCCAGAGGCGCGCTCACGTTAATACCAGCATTGCGCCCGGACTCCCCGGTGTGTCCGTGTCGTCCGGTTCGGTCCTGGCTGCTCGGTATCAGGCCGCTCGGCCCCGGACACGACACGGGCCGCCTGGTGAGGCCGTGCGGCTATTCCTTGAGCCTCGGCGGCCACTGTCCCGGTTCGTGCTCGAGGCCGAGCTGTTCGAGGATGTATCGCGACGCCGTCTCCTGGTGCTTGCGCAGGTGCTCGGGGCCGACATGGATGTAGCCCATCGTGACGTTGCTCGCCGCGTGGTTGAGCAGGTACTTCAGCTCAAGCAGCGGGACGCCCGCCTGCACGGCCAGCGTGGCGAACGTATGCCGCAGGGCGTGGCCCGTCAGTCCGTCCAACTCGTGCTGCGCGACCTCGGCGACGTGACCCGACTTCGACTCTGCGGGGAATAGCCACGGCGTCTTTCTGTGCAGCCGAGGGTTCTCCTCGACCCGGTGGCCGAGCAGGTCGGCGAGCGGCCCAGACAGCGGCAGGTCGAACGCTCTGGTCGATCCGCCCTTGGGCTTGGGCACGTGCAGGCGCCCGGAGGCGAGGTCCAGGTCCGAGGCGCGGGCCTCGCAGGCCGACGTGCGCCGCATGCCCGTGAGCACCATGAAGAGGTGCAGGTCGCGCCGCACCGGGTGGAGGCCGAGCACCGCCTTGCCCCACGCCCTGAGCCTGTCCGCCGGGGCGTCCACCTTGCGGCGCCGCAGCCCGTGGTAGTCAACGTTCCCGCAGGGGTTCGGCGGCAGGTCCGGGTGCTCCCGCAGACCCCGGTTGTACACGGCCCGGAAGATGCGGAAGGCGTTGTCCGCCGAGGGTGCGCCGTGCCGATCGGTGATCCGGCGGTGCCTGTCGCGCACGCCCGAGCGGTCCGCGCCGAGCTCGGCCAACGGACGGTCGAGCCAGTCGGACAGGTACTGCTCGCAGTTGTAGCGGTAGTCGTCCTTGGTCCTCGGGGACAGCGGCTTGGCCGCCAGGTGGAGGTCGAGCGCCTCGCGCAGGGTGATCCCGCGCGCACGCGCCCGTCGGCGCTCCTCGTTCGGGTTGACCCCGCCGCGCATGCCGACCAGCGTCTGCCGGGCGGCGTCGCGGGCCTGCTTGGCGTCCATCGCCGGGTGGTCGCCCAGCTTCGTCCTGACCTGGCGGCCGTTGACGAGGGACTGCACGTAGAAGCTGCGCTTGGTGGCGGTGACGATGAGGTAGAACCCCCTCATCTCGGTGTCAGCGTATAGGACCGACTTGCCCGGCTCGGGCCGGGGCGCCCTTTCGACGAGGGACTGGGTGATCTTCGACTTCATGCTGGCTCCGTGAGTGGCGGGGCCACGGCACGGACACGGTTTCGCACCACAAGGTGCCGTGTTCAGACGCGCCGTAAGTGCCCCTGAAGCCTCATTAGGTCGCGGTTTTCCCTTGCTGTAAGCGCACTTAGGCCATCTGATACCAAATCATGGCAAACTGCGCACGCAGCGATTCGTAATGCGTAGGTCGTAGGTTCGATTCCTATTTCCGGCACCAGCACGCTCGCACCGGGTCGGCCCTTGGCCGGCCCGGTTGCGTTTTGCCAGGCGTGTAGTCAATCCGCGCCGTCGCTGCGCCTGTGCGCAGGTCACTTTCAGATCGTTGCGGGCAGGTGCCAGGGCGCACTGCGACGTTTGCCTGCGCTGCGACAACATGTCGCACAACGTTGCACGTATTTTATTGCGGCAGATCATTGCCAATGGGTTTCGTGCAGGTGCAGCAAAGTTTAAAATTAGGCAGCTAACCCGTGTCTTCGGTCTGCGCGGCGCCTTCCATCCAAAAAGCGCAGCCGTGGACAAGTCCCCCCACCGGATACGACGAACGAGGCTGGCGTTCCTTCGCACTTGGATCGACCGATGATTCCGCTGAAACATCTCGGGCGTTTACTTCGTCCAGGCCTGATGTTGCCGTTCCTGCTGCTGGCAGGCTGCAACTCGGCCATCCTCAATCCGAAAGGCCAGATCGGCCACGACGAGAAGCAGTTGCTCATCACCTCGGTGGTGCTGATGCTGATCGTGGTCATCCCGGTGATCGTGATGACGATTGCGTTCGCGTGGAAGTATCGCGCTTCCAACACCAAGGCCCGCTATGAGCCGGACTGGTCGCACTCCACCGCCATCGAAGTGGTGGTGTGGTCGATCCCGTGCGTCATCATCCTGGTGCTGGCGGTGCTGACCTGGCGCTCGTCGCACGCGCTGGACCCGTACCGGCCGCTGGATTCGGACGTCAAGCCGATCAACATCGAAGCGGTGTCGCTGGACTGGAAGTGGATGTTCATCTATCCCGACCAGAACATCGCTACCGTCAACGAAATCGCGTTTCCGGTGCATACGCCGCTGAACTTCAAGATCACCTCCGACACGGTGATGAACTCGTTCTTCATTCCGCACCTGGGCACCATGATCTACGCCATGGCGGGCATGGAAACCAAGCTGCATCTGGTGGCCGACGAGCCGGGCGAGTACTTCGGCCTGTCCACCAACTACAGCGGCCACGGCTTCTCGAAGATGAGCTTCAAGGCGCATGCGCTCGACCAGGCCGGCTTCGAGGCGTGGGTGGCCAAGGTCAAGGCGTCGCCGACCGCATTGAACGCAGCCGAATACCAGGTGCTGGCGGCCAATCGCAACGACAAGGAACAGTATCCGGTCACCTACTACTCGTCGGTGCAGGAGGGCATGTTCCGCGCGCTGGTCGACAAATACATGAATGGTCCGGGCCATAACAAGGGCAACCACGGCGACCATCAGGCACCGGCTGCAGAGCCGGTCGCCATGTGCACTTCCGGAGACAAGTGATGCTAGGCAAACTTACGATCGAGGCAGTTCCGTACCACGAGCCGATCATCATGGTCGCGCTGGGTGGTGCCGGCCTGCTCGGCCTGCTCATCGCGGGCGCCCTCACCAAGTACAAGCTGTGGGGCTACCTGTGGAAGGAGTGGTTCACCTCGGTGGATCACAAGCGCATCGGTGTGATGTACATCATCGTGGCGCTGGTCATGCTGCTGCGCGGCTTTGCCGATGCGGCGATGATGCGCGCCCAGCAGGCGCTGGCCGGTAACGGTGGCGAAGGCGTGCTGCCGCCGCACCACTACGACCAGATCTTTACCGCGCACGGCGTCATCATGATCTTCTTCATGGCCATGCCGTTCATGACCGGCCTGTTGAACCTGATCGTGCCGTTGCAGATCGGTGCGCGCGACGTGGCGTTCCCGTTCCTGAACTCGCTGAGCTTCTGGCTGTTCGTGGCCGGCGCGGCGTTGATCAACATCTCGCTGGGCGTGGGTGAATTCGCGCAGACCGGCTGGCTGGCGTATCCGCCGTTGTCGGGGCTGGAATACAGTCCGGGCGTCGGGGTGGACTACTACATCTGGGCGTTGCAGATCTCCGGGTTGGGCACCTTGCTGACCGGCGTGAACTTCTTCGTGACGATCATGCGCATGCGTGCGCCGGGCATGACCTTGATGCGCATGCCGATCTTCACCTGGACTGCGCTGATTACCAACATCCTGATCATCGCCGCGTTCCCGATCCTGACCGTGGCGCTGGCGTTGCTGGGTGCCGACCGCTACCTGGGCACGCACTTCTTCACCAACGACGGTGGCGGCAACGCCATGATGTACGTCAACCTGATCTGGATCTGGGGTCACCCGGAGGTCTACATCCTGATCCTGCCGGCGTTTGGCATCTTCTCCGAGTTGATCGCCACCTACAGCCGCAAGCGCCTGTTCGGCTATACCTCGATGGTGTACGCGACCTCGTGCATCGGCGTGCTGTCGTTCGTGGTGTGGTTGCACCACTTCTTTACCATGGGCTCGGGTGCCAACGTCAATGCCTTCTTCGGCATCACGACGATGATCATCTCGATCCCGACCGGCGTGAAGATCTTCAACTGGTTGTTCACCATGTTCCGCGGCCGCGTGCACATGACCTCGCCGGTGCTGTGGACGATCGGCTTCATCATCACCTTCACCATCGGCGGCATGACCGGCGTGATGCTGGCGATTCCGGCCGTGGACTTCGTGCTGCACAACAGCCTGTTCCTGATCGCGCACTTCCATAACGTCATCATCGGCGGCGTGGTGTTCGGTTACCTGGCAGGCCTGACCTATTGGTTCCCCAAGGCGTTCGGCTTCAAGCTCAACGAGAAGCTGGGCAAGGCCTCGTTCTGGTGCTGGATCGTGGGTTTCTTCGTGGCCTTCATGCCGCTGTACGTGCTCGGTTTCATGGGCATGACCCGGCGCATGAACACCTACAACCACCCGGAGTGGGCGCCGTGGCTGTACGTCGCTGCGGTGGGTGCGGCGATCATCGGCATGGGCATCTTCCTGAACCTGGTGCAGATCGGCTACAGCGTGTGGAAGCGCAAGGAGCACATGGACTACACCGGCGATCCGTGGGATGGCCGCACGCTGGAATGGGCGACCTCCTCGCCGCCGCCGTTCTACAACTTCGCCGTGCTGCCGCACATCGACGACCGCGATCAGTTCTGGGCCGACAAGCAGAACGGCAAGGGCTGGGTGCGTCCGTCCAAGTACGAAGCCATCCACATGCCGCGCAACACCGGTGCGGGCGTGTACATGGGTGCCTTCAGCGTGCTGCTGGGCTTCGGCCTGACCTGGCACATCTGGTGGCTGGCCATCGTCGGCCTGGTGGGCATGATCGGCAGCTTCATTGCGCGCACCTTCGATAACGACATCGATTACTGGGTGCCGGCCGAAGAAGTGGAGCGGATCGAGAACGCACGCTTTGCCCTGCTCGAACAGCAACAGGCGGCGCAGCCCGCGAAGGTGGTATGACCATGGCTTCCTCGACCACGCTTGACCACGCCGCCCACGCGGGTGGCCACGATCACGACCACGAACATCACGACGCCGGTGGCAACACCGTCTTCGGGTTCTGGGTCTACCTGATGAGCGACTGCCTGCTGTTCGCCGGCCTGTTCGCCACCTACGCGGTGCTGTCCGGCGCCACGGTGGACGGGCCGACGGCCAAGGAGCTGTTCGATCTCAAGTTCGTCCTGGTGGAAACCTTCCTGCTGTTGTTCAGCAGCCTGAGCTTCGGCTTTGCGATGATCGCCGCGCACAAGCGCAAGATGGGCGGCCTGTATGGTTGGCTGGCCGTCACCGCGCTGCTGGGCATCGGTTTTTTGTGCATGGAAATCTGGGAGTTCAACCACCTGATCCATGAAGGCGCAGGCCCGGGTCGCAGCGCGTTCCTGTCGGCGTTCTTCACCCTGGTGGGGACTCACGGCCTGCACGTTGCCTCGGGCCTGCTGTGGATGGCGGTGCTGGTGATCCAGATCTCCAGGCACGGCCTGACCGCGCGCAACAGCACGCGCCTGGCGTGCCTGAGCCTGTTCTGGCACTTCCTGGACATCATCTGGATCGGTGTGTTCACCGTCGTCTATCTGCTGGGAGCGCTGTAATGGCCAATCACCACCACACCGAAAATACCGCCGATGCACATGCTGGCGGTCTCAAGTCCTACCTGATCGGCTTCGTCATGGCGGTGATCCTGACCGTCATTCCGTTCGCGATGGTGATGAGCGGCGCGTTCTCCAAGGGCGTGACCGTGGTCGTGATCTCGCTGATGGCGGCGGTGCAGATGCTGGTGCACATGGTCTATTTCCTGCACATGGACCGCTCGCCGGAGCAGCGTTCCAACGTCCAGGTGGGCCTGTTCTCGTTGCTCATCATCGGCATCGTGATCGTCGGCTCGCTGTGGGTGTTGCACAACATGAACGTCAATATGATGCATTGAGACGGCTGCCGGCCGGACCCCAAAAAGCCCCCATCGCCTGGCGGCTTTTTTGGATGCACGATTTCGTGGGTGGCATGACCAATGGCATGCGGGCAGGCGCCCGTTGCCGCTTAGCATCGTGGGCTTGCCTGTTCCAGGTCCCCTGCGGAGTTGCGATGAAGATGCCCACCCTGTTGTCCGTGTCGCTGCTGGCGGCGTTGTCCTTGCCGGCGGCGGCGCAAACCGCGCCGCCACAGGACGTGCCGTTCGAGGGCACCCTGAAGATCGACGTCGATGCCACCGACCTGGTGCGCCGCATCTTCAAGGTCAGGACCAGCATGCCGGCCAAGCCTGGCCCGATGACGCTGCTGTATCCGCAGTGGATTCCCGGCAATCACTCGCCGACCGGGCCGATCGACAAGCTTGCCGGCCTGGTGGTCAAGGTGGATGGCAAGGTGGTGCCATGGACGCGCGACCAATTCGATGTCTACGCCTTCAAGGTGGATGTGCCGCAGGGCGCCACCGAGCTGACGGCCGAGTTCAAGTTCCTCTCGCCGCAGGCCCCCAACCAGGGCCGGGTGATGATGACCCCGGAAATGCTCAACCTGCAGTGGAACACCACGGCGATCTATCCGGCTGGGTACTTCGCGCGCAACATCAAGGCGCAGGCCAGCGTCACCCTGCCGGCTGGCTGGAGTTATGCCACCGCGCTGGAGACCGATCGCCGCGTGGGCGACACGGTCACTTTCAAGCCGATCGATTTCGACGATCTGGTCGACTCGCCGATGTTTGCCGGCAAGTACTACAAGCGGGTGGAGCTGAGCGCCGGCAAGCAGCCGGTCTATCTCAACGTGTTCGCCGACGAGGCCAAGGCGCTGGAGGCCAAGCCCGAGCAGATCAAGGCGCACGCGGCGCTGGTGCAGCAGATGGACAAGCTGTATGGCGCGCGCCATTTCGATCATTACGAATTCCTGTTGGCGCTGACCAAGAAGCTGGGTGGCATCGGCCTGGAGCACCACCGCTCCAGCGAAAACAGCGGCCCGACCAATTACTTCACCGAGTGGGACAAGAGCTGGACCGGACGCGATCTTCTCGCGCACGAATTCAACCACTCCTGGAACGGCAAGTACCGCCGCGGCGCCGACCTGGCAACGCCCAATTTCAATGTGCCCATGGGCGACAGTTTGCTGTGGCTGTACGAGGGGCAGACCCAGTTTTGGGGCGAGGTGATGGCAGCGCGTTCGGGCTTGTGGACGCAGGAGCAGGCGCGCGACATGCTGGCCGGCGTGGCTGCAACCTATGAGCGCGGTCGCCCGGGCATGGCCTGGCGCACGGTGCAGGACACCACCAACGACCCCACCATGTCGCTGCGCCGGCCCAAGGCCTACCGCAGCTATCAGATGTCGGAAGACTATTATTCCGGCGGGCAGATGATGTGGCTGGAGGTGGACAGCAAGCTGCGTGCACTGACCAACAACAAGCGCTCGATCGACGACTTCGGCAAGGCCTTCTTCGGCATGAAGAACGGCGACTGGGACGTCAACCCGTACACCTTCGACGACATCGTCGCCACTCTCAACGGCGTGGCTGCCTACGACTGGGCCAGCCTGTTGCGCAGCCGCATGGACGGGCATGGTTCCTTGAATGGAGGGATCGAGGCCAATGGCTGGAAGCTGGTCTATACCGACGAGCCGAACCTGGTCATCAAGAACTACGAGAGTAACGAGAACGACGTGAGCCTGACCTACTCGATCGGCTTGTCGCTGGAAAGCTCGGGCGAGATCAACGAGGTGCTATGGGACAGCCCGGCATTCAATGCGGGGCTGGTCGGCGGCAACACCATCGCGGCCGTCAACGGCCGCGCGTTCGGGGGCGAGGTCATCAAGGACGCGATCAAGGCCGCAAAGGGCACCACGTCGCCGATCGAGCTGCTGGTCAAGCGTGGCGATCGCTACGAGACCGTCCGTCTCGATTACCACGGCGGCTTGCTGTATCCGCATCTGGAGCGTATCGCCGGCAAGCCGGATCGGTTGAGCGAGTTGTACCGGGCACGGTGATGGGCAGGCGCCGGCTTGCGCCTGTCCAAGTCGGCGCTTGCAGCGTGGTGGTCGTTGTCATGTGTGTTGTTTGCCGGGCAGTCGTCCACTGAGTCTGCCACTGTCGGGCATGCCGCATGTTTGCATCCGAGATGTCGCTGCGGGCAGTCAATGCCCGTAGCAGGTGCGGTTGCCGTTTGCGGTGTAACACGGCGCTGAGGTGGCAGTAGTTGGACCAAGCGCAGTGCGGGCGACGCGGCCGTCTGCTGGGACGCTAGTGAAGTTGATCTGCCTTGACTTTCAGCTTCAGCCCATAGTTTATATGGATAAATAAATAATACTATTGAATTGTAGGCTAAATGCATTTACTTCATTGCCCTTGAATTACGCAGTATTTACGCTGGCAGACTTAATCCTGGATTGCATCTTTACGCTTGGGGCGCGCAATCTTGTTCGGCTGCAACTGTGTGCAGGCCGATAGCCGGCGATACGGCAAATGTAAGGTGTTCAATGAATTCTGCAGTAGATTGCACGGACTTTGAAATGCCGCGTAGCGGCGAGAACTTCGATCCCGCAGCGCTGTTCGACGGACGTGATTTGACGCTCGCACAACGCGCTGTGTATATCGATACAATGGTGCGACAGGATCGCGCCGATGGGCGGATGCCCTATCACCGCGTGATCGGCTCGGCGGCTGGCCGGGAAGTATTGGTGCATGATCGCGATGGCGTGGGAGTACAGCGATTATTGATGTTTGGTTCCAACAACTATCTGGGACTGGCCACCCATCCTAAGGTGCGCGAGCGGGTGATGCGCGCCATCGATCAATACGGCACCGGCATCGGTGGCCCGCCATTGCTCAATGGATATCTACGCATTACCCGTCAGCTGGAAGAACGCCTGGCGGCGCACAAGCAGCAAGAAGATGCGATGATTTTTTCCAGCGGCTTCAGCGCCAATCTGGCCTTGCCCGGGGCGCTGGCGCGGCGTACCGATTGCATTTACTACGATGAATATTCGCATGCCTCGTTGTTCGATGGCCTGCGGCTTGGTGACATTCCCGCCAAGCGCTTTCCGCACAACGATGTGTCGCGTCTGGAGGCAATGCTGGCAAAGCCCCGCTCCAGTCGACAGGATGTGTTCGTGGCGGTGGAGGGCGTTTATTCAATGGACGGCGATCTGGCACCACTGGACCGCATTGCGCCGCTCTGTCGTCGTTATGGCGCGCTGTTGGTGGTCGACGATGCGCATGGCACCGGCGTTATCGGCGCGCATGGTTGCGGTGCAGGCGAGCACTTCGGCGTGGCCTCGCAGATCGACGTGCTGATGGGTACCTTCAGCAAGGCGCTGGCGGTCAGCGGCGGCTTCGTCTGCGCATCGCGGCCATTGATCGAATATCTACGCTGCATGTCGCGCTCGTACGTGTTTTCTGCGGCACTGCCGCCGCCTACCATCGCGGCGGTGCATGGCGCGCTTGATGTCATTGAAAGCGAGCCTGAGCGCATGCAGGCGTTGCACGACAACGTGGCCTATGCGCTGGCGGCACTCAACGCCTTGCCCTGGGGCTTCACCTTGCATACCGACTCGGCGATCCTGATCGTGCCGACGCCGCCGCAAATGGATATCAGGAGGGCAAGTGCTTATCTGCATGAGCAGGGTCTGTTCATCAATCCCGTGCATTATCCTGCGGTGCCACGCGGCCAGGAACGCTTGCGCATCAGCCTGATGTGCACGCACACGCGTGATGACATCGACCGTCTGGCCGATGGCATCGATGGTCTCTGGCGGCAATACAGCGCCGGTGGCCTCCGCGTGGTCGGCAATTGCTGAGGGCAGCGCGCCGTCGGTTTGGGTGGTCCGACGGCGCGCTGCCGATCCTGTCGCGCGGATCTTCCTACGTCTCGCCGGATGCGACAGCGGCAGACTATGCTGCCGCATTGTCGAACGAGTCAACATCCATGGCGAAGGCGAAAACGGCCTATGTCTGCGGCGAATGCGGCGCCGAATACACCAAGTGGCAGGGGCAGTGCACCGAGTGCGGGGTGTGGAATACGCTCAGCGAAATCGTGCTCGAAAGCGCCACTGCCGGCGGCAAGGCGTCGCCAGCGGCGTCACGGCGCAGCGGCTGGGCTGGCAAGGCCGAGGCGCCCAAAATCACTGCGCTGAAGGATGTACGGCAGACCGAACAGGCGCGCGTGTCCACCGGCATCGGCGAGTTCGATCGCGTGCTGGGCGGCGGGTTGGTCGAAGGCGCGGTGGTGCTGATCGGTGGCGACCCCGGTATCGGTAAATCGACGCTGTTGCTGCAGGCGTTGGCCAGCATGGCCGGCACGCTGCCGGTGCTGTACGTCACCGGCGAGGAATCGCTGGCCCAGGTCGCCGGGCGCGCGGTGCGCCTGGATCTGCCGCTGGAAGGCTTGAATGCATTGGCCGAAACCGGCATCGAACATATCCTGCAGCATGCCAGCGCGGCGCGACCGAAGCTGATCGTGGCCGATTCGGTGCAGACGCTGTGGACCGAATCGCTGACCGCCGCGCCAGGCTCGGTCAGCCAGGTGCGCGAGAGCGCGGCGCGGCTGGTGCGCTTCGCCAAGGAAACCGGCACCGCCGTGTTCCTGGTCGGGCATGTCACCAAGGAGGGCGGCATCGCCGGCCCCCGCGTGCTCGAACACATGGTCGATGCGGTGCTGTATTTCGAAGGTGAGAGCGGCAGTCGGTTCCGCTTGCTGCGTGCCTTCAAGAATCGCTTCGGCGCGGTCAACGAATTGGGCGTGTTTGCGATGGGCGAAAAGGGACTCAAGGAGGTCTCCAACCCGTCGGCAATCTTCCTGTCCGGCGGCAGCACGCAACAGCCGGGCAGCTGCGTGATGGTGACGCGCGAAGGTACCCGGCCGCTGATGGTCGAAGTACAGGCACTGGTGGACGCCTCGCCCTTGTCCAACCCGCGTCGGGTGGCGGTGGGGCTGGAGCAGAACCGGCTGGCGATGCTGCTGGCGGTGCTGCATCGTCATGGCGGCATCGTGGTCGGTGACCAGGACGTGTTCGTCAACGTGGTCGGCGGCATCCGCGTGCAGGAAACCGCCGCCGACCTGCCGGTGCTGCTGGCAGTGCTGTCCTCGCTGCGCGACCGGCCACTGTCGGAAAAAACCATCGCTTTCGGCGAGGTGGGGCTGTCCGGCGAGATCCGCCCGGTGCCCAATGGCGAGGACCGGTTGAAGGAGGCCGCCACGCACGGATTCAAACGCGCCATCGTGCCGCGTGCCAACGCCCCCAAGACCTCCAGCATCAAGGGAATGGAGATCGTCGCGGTCGAGCGGCTGAGCCAGGCGCTGGAGGCGGCGGCGGACTGAGGCCGCCGGGCTGGGGTGGCCTCGCCGGCTCCCTGCGAGGCACCGCACGTGGGCGGCCTTGTCGTGCTGGTATTCATGTGCCTGGAAGGCACGCCGGGGCCGAACGAATACGGCGAAGATCCGAAGCAGTAATACCCGATTGCCTGGGCGAACGGAAACGGCGCAGGGAAGCCTGCGCCGTCTTTCTTTTCACTGGCAACGGCATGCGGCCCGGCAAGGCGCGCCTCACGTCTGTGCTGGAACGACGTCGGTGCTGGAACGGCGTCGGTGCGGCTACGCGGCACCGGACCTGTAGGCCGGCTCGCTCAGCAGGCCGCCGAATGATGCCCCGGGCTCTGGTTGCTGCCCTTGCCGGGTAGCGTTGCATCCTTGTCCTGCAGGGCAAGTTCCAGCTTGTAGCCGTGCGAATACACGGTTCTGATGCGCACCGGGCCAGTGTGATTGCACAGCTGCAATTTCTTGCGCAGCTTGTAGATGTGCTGCTCCATCGTGCGGTCGGTGAATTCGGTATGGCTGCCCCACACGGCCTTGGCCAGCTGACAACGACGAAAGCAGACTCCGGGGCTGGAAAACAGCAGCCAGGCGATCGAAAACTCGCGTGCCGTCAGGACGATCGGCTTGCCGTGCAGGTAGACCGTGTTTTGCTCACGGATCAGGCGATAGGGGCCGACGTTGAGCTGCTGCGCCTGCTCACAGGCGGCAGCCATCGGGGCGGTTGCCAGTGTCGCCCGCACCTGTAGTTCGTGCGAATTAACCGGCAGCGCCAGCACTTCCTGCGCCCCTGCGCGGTACCAGGCCAGGATGTCGTTGGCGCAATCGAAGCGCCCCAGGACGATCAACGGCATCGGGTGATCGCCATGGCATCGCTGCCACGCCAGCACGGAACTCTCGTCGCAGGCCACGCAGGTTGCATCGAAAATCAGCAATTCGCAGGGGGAATGACGCAGGAAGCGCAACAGTTCCAGTTCGTCGGAAAACACCGCGAAGTGCGCAGCCAGGGTGGCCAGGCTGGCGTGGATCTGCGAGGTCAGGCGTGCGTCCTGGCTCAGCAGGAACACCGACCCCTGGGTAACCGGAGGGTTGCCGTGCATCAGGTATCTTCCCCCTGCTCGATCTCGCACAGGACGGGTCCGGCAAACCGACGCCAGGCGCCGGGCGGGAAGGCCGTGCAGACCAGGAACGAGAAGTGCATCGCCATACCATCCAGTTGACAGGGAATGTGTCCGGTCGAACTCGGACGCATTGGTATGTACCATTGCGGGAGTGGAAAGTTTCACTCCCGCGTACTTTTCTTCGGGTTGGAGTCACCGGGCTTTAATGTGCGCTCATGTACGCGTAACGCTACTCTGACCAAACAGGCATGAGCAGTGTGCTGCAGAGGCGGGCAGGTCATTCCGGACGACGAGCGCGGAATCCGACGAAGGTCTGGAAAGGTCTAGACCAATCTATTGCGATTCAGCAGAGATTCTGCCGTTTGGCGGAATACGCCGGGCGGAGATGGATGATGAGGCAGCTGTAGCGCGGGGTGACGACGCGGCTGCACACCACGCGCGGGCGACATCAGCAGGACAGACGTGGGAAATGTAATGACACCGGTAACTTGTCGTTGATGTCGCACATCCTGAGAGAACTTTACATAGTTTAGGGCTGCGTGCGCGGCTTCTCGCAGGGCAATACGCCGCCATACGGCGTGTCGTGTTCGGCAGATGGCGTGGGTTTCCGCATGCCAGATACCCCATCCAACAGCAAAACGTCTGCGGCGCGTGCAGGAAGACAGGTTGAGAATTTTTGATGTTTAGCGCGTTCGGGAGTGAGGGTTTCCATTGGATCGGCTGCATACAATCGGTTGCGCCAATACAACGGCGCATTGCGGTTTTTTGCGCATCCCCCACTGAGAGAGCTTGGCATGATCCTTTCCACGTACTTCGCAGCGATTTCTGCGTTGTCCTACGCAGACCGTCTTCCTATCTATACGAGCAGGATGCTGGTAGGTGCCTGGCCACAAGGTCTGCAACATCTTCAACAACGACGTGACGGACAGGCCGCGCCCGACACGCCCGATGACGAGGTTGCCCTGCTCGGCGCCAGTGGCGATGCGCTGCTGATCCTGGAGTATCAAGAGGAAGCCGAGGACGCCTACCGCCATGCGCTGAAGGCCGTGCGGGGCCAGCAGCGGCAGTTGCGGCTGCTGTCGTGCCGCAACACCGCCTGGCTGATGCTGAGCCAGCGCCGTCTGAGCGCGGCGCTGAACTGCTTCGCGCAGCTGGCGATGGATCGCGACACCCCGGCCTGCCTGCGCGGCGAAGGCTTGCTCGGAAAGGCGCTGACGCATTTCCATCTGGGTCAGAGCACGCTCGCCCTGCAGACCCTGGAGCGTGCCCAGGACGTGCTGTCGGAGCTGGAGGTCAATGCATCGGAATGGCAGCGGATTGCGTCCGCGCTGCGTCTGGACATGCTGGCGCAACTGCGTATCCGCCGCGCCGACCGGATGAGCGACCATGTGTTCTGGCAGGCCACGCTACGCCACGAAGATGCCGCGCATGCCTTCGAACCCAGCGATTTGCGCGCCTGTATCGCCGATCTGACCGCCACCATGCCGGTCCTGGCGCAGCGCATGCGCCATGTGCGCAATCTGTTGCGGATCGCCGGCGGCGACACCTTCGGCTTCGATGCCCAGATCGATGCACTGCCGGCAGCGGCAACCGGTTGCCCGCCCTGCGCGCGGCAGGACGCCCAGGTGGAGCTGGCGCTGGCGGCCCTGGCGGTGGGGCGCGCCGACCTGGCCGAGCGTGCATTGGCCGGTGCCGGCCGGCATCACGCGCCGCGCTGGAATCTTGAGTTCGAATACTGCCAGGCCAAGATCAGTCAGGCGCTGGGGCGCACCGAACAGGCCCTGTTGTTGTACAACCGCTATGCGTTGGGCGCGGTGCAATGCCTGCGCAGCGAAGTGCAGGCACCGCGGTTGCTGGAGAGCGGGGCGCCGGCGCATGTCAGCGATGACATCTCGGCACGGTTGCCCGCCAAGTACCGGCGCGCCTACGGTTACATGATTGCCAACGCACACCGCTCGGACCTGTCGATCAACGAGGTGGCCGCGCAGATCGGCGTCACCGGCCGCGCGTTGCAGCAGGCCTTCAAGTCTGCCACCGGGTTGTCGCCGACGCAGGTGCTGCGGCGTTATCGCATGCAGAGCATTCGCGACGAGTTGCTGGCCGAAGGTGGCTGCGGCAGCGTGTTGCAGGCGGCCAGCCGCTGGGGGGTCGGGAGTCGCTCGGCGCTGGCCAAGGGCTATCGCCAGCACTTCAACGAGGCACCGATGGAAACCCTGCAGCGCTGAGCAGGCGTGCGCCATGGTCCGGCAGCAACGTCGGGCCATGGCGCGTGTCGTGGCAGCCGGGTGGGGGCCGGTTTCGGCGATGTGTGGTGCATCTGGAAGGACCGGGCGCGCGTAGGCAGTGGCTTGGGGTTACTCTTGCCGGCTTGCTCTTCCACTCCGCGCGGCGCTTCCGAGGATGGATGTGATCGCTCCAGAAACGATGACGATCATGCAAGATCACACCCCCGAGGCGACGGACGCCTCACAGATCCGCCGTGCCGGGGTCGATCTCACTGGGCTGATGTCCGTGCTGGGCAAATACCTGTACTCCACGCCGGTGGTGGCGCTGCGCGAATTGGTGCAGAACGCGCACGATTCGATCCTGCGGCGTCGGCTGGAACAACCCGGGTGGACCGGGATGGCGCGGATCCATGTCTACGCCGATCCTGCGCAGGGCATCGTGCGCATCGTCGATACCGGTGCAGGATTGACCCGGCACGAAATCCACGACTACCTGGCGACCGTGGGCGTGGGTTACACGCGTGGATTGCGTCAGGGTGGGCACGAAGACAGCGGCCTGATCGGCATGTTCGGGCTGGGCTTTCTGTCGGCCTTCGTGTTGGCGCGGCGTGTGACCTTGCGCACCACCTCCTACCAGACGCCGACGCTGGGTCATTGCTACGTGTCCAGCACCGCCGAGCAGTACACGGTCAGCGTGATCCCGGCGCGTGCGCAGGTGGGAACGGAAGTGGTGCTGGAGTTGCACGATCAGTACCTGGCGCTGGCCCATGACGCGCGGCTGCACGAGATTCTGTCGCGGTACTGCGCGCTGTTGCGCGAGCCGATCTGGGTGGGTGCGCAGGCGCGATCCCTCAATCCCGAGCCGCCGCCGTGGCGCATGCATGCTGCGGTGCCGCTGCATCCGGTGCAGGGCTGGCGTTTGCAACGCGAGTTCGCGGCGCGTTTCGAGCGCAACTTCGAACCGCTGTGCTGTTTGCCGGTGCGCGCGCACGACAGCAGCGATGCGGTGGGGTTGCTCTGGGTACAGGATGGCGCCACCTATGGCACCAGCGACAACCGCACTCTGTCGGTGTTCCTGCGCGGGATGCTGCTGGACGACAACGCGCGCGAATTGCTCCCGTCCTGGGCCGGCTTCATCGGTGGAGTGATCGAATCGGACCGCTTGACGCCAACCGCCAGCCGCGAGGAGCTGCAGCGCGATGCGGTGTACGGTGCAGTCCAGCATGCCTTGTCCGAAGCCTTGGTGCAGGGCCTGGCGGAGGTCGCACGGCAGCAGCCGGAGGCCTGGCGGCGCATCCTGCTCAGGCATAACGAAGCGCTGCTGGGCGCGGCGCTGTGTGACGAGCGCCTGTTCGACCTGTTGCTGGAGCATGTGCGGGTGCCGACCTCGCAGGGCGATTTGCCGGCCCACCAGCTGCCCTCGCGCGGCGCGGTCCACGTGATCCTGGAGAGCGACAGCGGTTTCGAGGAGATGCTGTTCCGTGCGATGGGCGTGCCGGTGGCGTACGGAAACCGCTATGCGGTGGTGCCTTTCCTGCGCCGCTGGGCACAGGCCAAGGGTGTGCGCCTGGTCGAGCTGGGAACCGAGCAGGGCAATCGGCAGCTGTTTCGGCTGGAGGGATTGCCTGCCGACGAACTGGCATGGCTGGAGCAGCATCTGGGCGATGGCGAAGCGCTGGTGCCGGCACGCTTCAGCCCCGAAGCGCTACCCCTGGTGGTGGTGCCCGACCGCGAGGCCGAACTCAAGCACCGCCTGGAACAGGATGAGAACGACAAGCGCGTCTCGACTGCGGCATTGCGGCTGGCGCGGCAGTTCACCGCACGCATCGACGCGCGCCAGACCCGGCGTCTGTATCTCAATCTCGACAATCCGGCCTTGCAGGCCTTGCTGGCGGCATGGCGCCAAGGCAATCCGCAGGCGGCAGTGGCGGCGCAGCTGTTGCGCGCACTGAAGGTGATCGTGTCGGCGCAAGGGCGCACGCCGTCGCCGCCCGGTAGCACCGAAGCGGGCGGTTCGGATCTGAACAAGGCCTTGGGCGATCTCGCCGAGGCAGTGACCCAACTGCTGGCGCACTGAGCGCTGCACCGCAGGAACAACGCCGTGGAAATCTGGAACTGGGTGGAAAAGCTGCAGGACGACCTAAGCGAGGCAGGGCAGCCGCAGAACGCCCAGCTGCTGACGCGCCTGACCGATTACATCTGCGATCTGCAGATCGAGCGTGCCGAGGCCTTGTTGCCGGAAGCGCGCGCGCTGGGCAGGACGCTCGCCAATCCGTGGCTGGAGGTGTTCGTCGGTCATTGGGAGATGCGCAACCGGGTCGGCAATCTCTGCGAGGGCGAGCGTGCGCTGGGCGATGCAGTGACGCTGTTCGAGCGTGCGCATCGCCCCGATGCGGTGGAATGCCCGCAGTCGATCTGCGTGACCCAGGACCTGGCCGCCTGCTACGCCAATGTCGACGGCCCGGGGTGGGTGGACGAGCGCATCGAGGTCTGCGATGAAACCCTGGCGCGTATCGATCCGGGTTGGTCGTGCTATCAATGCCTGAGCTGCGAAAAGGCCGATGCGCTGCTTGACGATGGGCGCGGCGAAGCGGCGCTGCAGTATCTGGAACAGCAATCGCAGACCATCCTGGCGCACGGTGGCGAGATCTACGATGGCGTGCCGGACATGCGCATCTCGATCCTGTTGTCGCTAGGGCGTGCGGAAGCGGCGCTGGCGCTGATCGAGCAGCGTGAACGCGAAGCAGCGCGCGAGGGCGTGGAGTGGGCCAACTGCAGCCAGCCGCGTCGCCTGCAGAAGGCACGGGCGCTGGCATTGCTGTATCGCGACGATGCCGCGCTGGAGGCCCTGCTGCCGTGGCGCGAGGTGGCACCGCGTTACCGCCTGCACTGGTTGCGCGCGGTGGCGCTGCTGGCGGCGCGTGCGCCGGAGCGCAATACCTGGGAGCTGGGTGGTCGGCTGCAGACGATGCTGGACCATTACGCCCAGGTCGGAGCGTACCGCATCCTGATCGAAGCGGCCGAGCTGGCGATCGAGCTGGCGTTGCGCCGCGGCGCGACCTGGACCGCGCGGCGGCATCTGGCATTGGCGCGTGCGCAGCTGCCCCGCTTGCGTCGGGACCGCGGCGCGGCGCAGCTGCTGGATGGTCTGGCGGCGCGCATCGACGCCGCGCCGACGGGCGAGCCGTCGCCAGTGCCTGCCGGGCAGTTGCTGGAGTGGCTGAACCGGCAGGGCGAGCAGAGCGTGCGCAATCCCGAGCGTGAAGCGCAATGGTTGCTGCAGGCCGTGGACGAGCGGCCCGACGATGCCGAACTGGTCGACACCACGGCATCGGCATTGAGTGCCTGTGCCGCCGACGAGCAGGCCATCGCCCTGCTGTGGGATTTCGTGCAGCGGCATGCCGATCGCGAAACCGGCCCGACCTTCCGGCTGATGCATCTGCTGCTGGGGCGGGGCGAGGAGGCCGGCGTGCGCCGGCTGGCGCAGCTGTATCGCCCGCAGGTGCCGGTGGTGGCGTTGTGGTGCCAGGCGCAGCTGGCGCAGCGACTGGCCGACTGGCCGGCACTGGAACAGGCCTGCATGGACTTGTTGCAACAGTCGCCCGGTTCGCATGGCGCGCGTGGGTTGCTGGCGCGCATGTATCTGGAGACCGGCCGCTTTGCCGATGCTGCGGCCGTCTACTGGCAGCTCACGCGGCTGATGGACGAACCGCGTTCCGCGCACTGGGACCATATGACCGCCGCCAGCGCTGCACAGGATTGGGCGGCGGTACGGGCATCGGCGCAGGCGGTCGGTCTGGATCTGTGCAGCGCCGAGGGCGTTGTCGAGGAGGCGTTGGGGTGGGTGATCGTGCGTTGCGTGGACGATGGCGAAGCGGTCGAGTATTACGCCCGCCGCACGGGCCCGGTCACCGCACGCATCGTCGAGAACGCGCCCGCCCATCGGCGGCAGCAGGTTGGCGATTGGGTGGTGTTCGATGCCGAACTGCTGCACGCGCCGCCGGAAGACGCCGCCGAGCGCGAACGGTTCGTGCCGACCTATGCGCAGGTGCATGTGCTGCAGCCCGGTGGCTATGGCAGCAGCTGGCTGGTGGATGGTGCGCATCCCGGAGAAGCGGCGATCGAGGCGCTGCGCGCGGACATCCAGGCGCGTGGCTGGACGCTGTGGGTGCATAGCCGCGACGATTACCGGGTGATCGACCCAGCCGACCCGGAGCGCTTCGATCCGGAGAACGCCGACGCGGGCCTGCAGGGCGTGTTGTTCACCGTGGCGCTCCCGGAGGCGGCTGCACCGCTGGAGCTGCATGGCGCCTTGCTCGCCACCACCGCGCAGTGGCCGCACCCGATGTGCTGGCTGCGGCTGGCCGAAGCCTGCGGTCAGGACCCGCGCCCGCACCTGCAGGCCCTGGAGCGTTATGGGTTGTAGGCCAGGCCATCGCCAGGACCGCGCGAACGGCGCGATGTAGCCGATGACGGCGTCGATACCGTAGAACTCCGCCGGGCCAGTCTTCCTGTGGCGCATTTAAAGGATTTTATTCAAACTCTTATTTGCGAAAACTGACGTTATCAGCTACAATTAGGCCCCTTAAAGAGGGGGGGCTCATGCGCGACGTCAGCTTTGCCACTGTCCCGGAGCTTATGGAGGTTCTGGGCCAGCGCCTGCGTTCCCAACGCATCGCACAGTCCCTGACCCAGTCGGAGCTGGCCACGCGCGCCGGCGTATCGGGCAGCGCCATCAAGACCCTGGAATCCACTGGCGCCACGACCCTGGAGACCATGGTACGCATCGTCCATGCCCTGGGCCTTGTCGATGCGCTTGCCGACCTGTTCAGCTTGCAGCCGACCGCCAGTATCGCCGCCATGGAGAAGGCGCAGGCCGCGCAGCGACAGCGCGTTCGCCATCCTCTCAGGTCTGCGTCGAAGGGCCGGCCATGAAGAAGCTCACCGTCTGCTACGAAGGCTGGGCCCAGCACTGGCCCCTGGGCACCTTGGCAGACGACGGGCGCCGGATCATCTTCGAGTATTCGGCAGACGCGCTTGCCAACGGTATCGAGTTCTCACCCAGGCACCTGAGGCTGCGGGCCGAGGCCTACGGGCCGTTTCCGAAAGACGTCGGCTACCTGCCGGGCCTGGTCTACGACTGCCTGCCCGATGGCTGGGGGCTGCTGCTGATGGATCGCCTGTTTCGCAAGGCCGGGCTTGACCCGGCGCGCGTTTCGCCACTGGACCGTCTGGCCTTCATCGGCGCGAGTGCGATGGGTGCGCTGACGTTCGTCCCGCCACGCGACGATGGTGCGCGCGCGGCCCAGTGGAGCTTGCAGCAACTGGCGCAGGCGGCGCAGAACCTCGCCGACGACGACGTGGTCGCGCTGCGCATGCTGGCCCAGGCCGGTGGCTCGCCACACGGCGCCCGTCCCAAGGCGCTGGTCATGTTCGACGCCACGACCCGCATCGTGAGCACCGCCAACGATGCCGCTGGCGAGCCCTGGCTGGTGAAGTTTCCAGCCCACTCCGAGCATCGCGAGGTCTGTGCCATCGAGCACGTCTATGCGCAGATGGCGCGCGAATGCGGGATCGTCATGGGGCCGACCGAATACTTCGCACTGGGCGAAAACCTCGCGGCCTTCGGCACCCAGCGGTTTGATCGGGTGGGACAGTTACGGGTGCCTGTGCATTCTCTGGCGGGTGCCCTGCATGCCGACTTCCGCGTCCCCTGCCTGGACTATGAGACCGTGCTGCGCGCCACCGCTTTTTTCACCCAGAACGCCCATGAGGTGATGGCCGCCTTCCGGCTGTGCGTATTCAACGTGGTGTTCAATAACCGGGACGACCACGCCAGGAATTTCTCGCTGCGGATGAACGCGCAGCATCGCTGGGATTTCGCGCCAGGCTACGACCTGACCTTCAATCCTGGCCCGGGCGGCTATCACCAGACGTCGGTGATGGGCGAGGCGCTTGCGCCTGGCAGAACCCACCTGTTGGCCCTGGCGGCCAAGTTGGGCCTGCGTGTTGGCGAGGTGCAGCACATCATCGACCGAACCTGCGCCGTCTCGGAGGGGGTGCCCATGGCGCTGCGCGAGGCCGCGGTGCGGCGCGAGACGGTGGGCGACATTGCAGGTGCCGTCGCCAGCAACGCGCGGCGCTGTCGCGGCGGTTAGCGGGTCTTTGCACGATGGTGTGACGGCATCGCTTCGCCACGACCCGCTATCCAGAGCCGCCCACAAAAGATTCCAGCCGGACACGAGGCCGCGTGGAGCGATTTTGTGACGTCGGATCCGGCTGCGGCGTCGAACAGGCAACCTGGCCCCGCAGGACGCGATGCACGCTCTACGCGTGTCCGAGGCCCCATGACCGTGACGCCAGCGCTGCTGCGCGGTCGCAACGCATTCCGGCCCTGGCTGACTGCGACAGGTTGGCTCGCTGGTTGCCGAATCTGAATTGTTTTACCCTGCTGCGCATCGGCGTGGGGGCGCCGCGTCGTCAAGGGCGCATCCGGCCTGCATGCTTGGCTTTTTCTTTAATCTTCTGGCGGGTGATCTCATGGTGGCATTGCAGCAGCGCTCGATCGACACGATTCGTGGCCAGGAACAGGCCTTGTTGGCGGCCTGGCTAGGCTCCGCTGTGGGCAACGATGCGCGCCTGCCCCGGCAGGAGCTGGAAACCCAGAGCGCACAATTCCTGAACCTGCTGGTGGCCGCGTTGAAGGACGGTGGTAGCAGCCTGGACAGTGCCGAATGGAGCGAGGTCCGTCGTTTCCTGGAAACCCTCTCGCGCGACCGCGCCACCCGCGGCTTCGATTCGCAGGAAACCGCCAACTTCATCTTCTCACTCAAGCGCGTGTTGTTTGCGCTGGTGCAGCGCGAATACGCCAGTGCCCCGGACGAGCTGGGCCAGCAGCTGTGGGCGCTGTCCGAGCTGCTCGATCGCCTGGGCCTGTACACCGTCAAGACGTTCCAGAAGACCCGCGAAGACATCATCGTGCGCCAGCAGGAAGAGATGCTGGAGTTGTCCACGCCGGTGGTGAAGCTATGGGACGGGGTGCTGGCGCTGCCGATGATCGGCACGCTGGATTCGCAGCGTACCCAGGTGGTGATGGAGTCGCTGCTGCAGCGCATCGTCGATACCGGCGCTGAGATCGCCATCATCGACATCACCGGCGTGCCTACCGTGGACACCCTGGTGGCGCAGCACCTGCTCAAGACCGTCACCGCGATCCGGCTGATGGGCGCCGACGCCATCATCAGCGGCGTACGCCCGCAGATTGCGCAGACCATCGTGCACCTGGGGCTGGACCTGCAGGGCATCGTGACCAAGGCCAACCTGGCCGATGCGCTGGCGCTGGCGCTGGCGCTCAAGCGCACCGGTCTGACCGTGAGCAAGGCAGGCTGACATGGAGCGCATCCCGATCCTGCGCATGGGCCAGCTGTTGCTGGTCACCATCCAGGTGGACATGCACGACCAGCTGGCGCTGCAGCTGCAGGAAGACCTGTCGGAAAAGATCAGCTTCACTTCCGCGCGCGGCGTGCTGATCGATATTTCCGCACTGGAGATCGTCGATTCGTTCATCGGCCGCATGATTAGTACCATCTCGGGTCTGGCCGCGCTGATGGGTGCGCAGACCGTGGTCGTGGGAATGCAGCCGGCGGTGGCGATCACTCTGGTGGAGCTGGGGTTGACCCTGCCGTCGGTACGCACCGCGCTCGACGTCGAACGTGGCATGCGCCTGCTGCAGCAACCCGACCGGCATTCATGACGGCCGGCTCGCAACCGGTGCGTACCGAACAGGACGTGGTGCTGGCACGACAGACCGTCCGCAAGCTGGTGGTGCAATGCGGGCTGCGGCTGGTCGATCAGACCAAGCTGGTGACTGCGGCCAGCGAGCTGGCGCGCAACACCGTGATCTACGGCGGTGGCGGCGACATGGACTGGGCATTGGTGGAGAGCGGCATCCGCAAGGGCGTGCAGCTGACCTTCCGCGACGAAGGCCCGGGCATTGCGGACCTGGATCTGGCACTCACCGATGGCTGGACCTCCGGCAGCGGACTGGGGTTGGGGCTGTCCGGCAGCCGGCGCCTGGTGGACGATTTCGTTCTGGAGAGTGCAGCCGGCACGGGCACCCGCATCACCATCACCAAATGGAAGTGACGGTTGCCGGCGCGCTCACCCAGCTGATCCGCGTCGAAGAGATCACCCAGGTAGGGCAGGTGCGCCGCGCCGCGGTGGCGCTGGCCCAGGCCTGCGGATTCGACGAAGCCGCCTGCGGGCGCGTGGCGCTGGTGGCCACCGAGCTGTGCACCAACCTGCTCAACCATGCCGGTGGCGGGCAGGTGCAGCTGTGTCGCGTGGCTGGCCGCGATGGTCCTGGCGTGGAGTTGTGCGCGCTCGATCACGGCCCGGGCTTCGTGCTTGCCGACTGCCTGCCGGACGGCTATTCCACCGGCAGCACGCCCGGTAATGGCCTTGGCGCCGTACAGCGGCAGGCGGCCCTGCTGGATGCGTATTCGGATGCGACCGGTGCGGTGGTGCTGGCGCGCGTCTACGCCGCTCCCGAGACCGCGGCGGACCTGCCTTACGGTGCGATCCGCCTGCCGTTGCATGGCGAAACCGTCTGCGGCGACGCCTGGCAGTTGTGCGTCGATGCGCAGCGCGTCACCGTCACCGTGATCGATGGCCTGGGCCACGGCCCGGGCGCGGCCGATGCCGCCGATGCGGGCGCCCATGCCGCTGCGGTGGCCAGCGGCGAGCCCAGCGAGCGTCTGGCGCGGCTGCATGCCGCCATGTCCGGCAGCCGTGGCGGCGCGGTGGCGGTCATGCAGTTCGATGCCGACACCGGCAGGGCGCGCTTTGCCGGAGTGGGCAATATCGCCGCGATGCTGTGCGATGGCGACGGCGTGCGCGGCATGCCCTCGCATCCGGGCATCGTCGGCGTGCAGTTCCGCAAGGCGCAACCGTTCGATTTTTCACAGGCCGCCGGCAAGGTACTGGTCATGCACAGCGACGGCCTGCAATCGCGCTGGAACCTGCGCGATCACCCGGGGCTGCTGTCGCGCCATCCACGTCTCATTGCGGCGGTGCTGATGCGCGATTACGCGCGCGGCCGCGACGATGCCTGCGTTTTCGTCATGCGCCTGGGAGCCATGCAATGACTGCATCCGGTGCGATACCGGTCAACGATCCGATGGCCGAGCTGGACGCCCTGCGCCAGCAGAACCAGGCCCTGCGCGAGGAACTGGAAGAAACCAACCAGGGCGTGCTCGCGTTGTATGCGGAATTGGACCAGCAGGCCGAACAGCTGCGTGACGTTTCCGAGCTCAAGAGCCGCTTCCTGTCGTACATGAGCCATGAGTTCCGCACCCCGCTGGGCTCGATCCTGAGCATCACCCGGCTGCTGGAAGATGGCATGGACGGTCCGCTCAACGACGAACAGCTCAAGCAGGTGCGCTTTGTCAGCGCCTCCACGCGCGAGCTCAGCGAGATGGTGGACGACCTGCTGGACCTGGCCAAGATCGAGGCCGGGCGCATCACCATCTCGCCGGGCTGGTTCGACCTGATGGACCTGTTCGCCGCATTGCGCGGCATGTTCCGCCCGCTCACCGATGTCGGCACCACCACCTTGATCTTCGAAGATCCGCCGGTGCTGCCGATGCTGTACACCGATGACAAGAAGCTGGCGCAGATCCTGCGCAACTTCATCTCCAACGCGCTCAAGTTCACCCCGCAAGGCCAGGTGCGCGTGATGGCGCAGCTGCAGGACGAGCACCATGTGCGCTTCAGCGTACAGGACACCGGCATCGGCATCGCGCCCGAGCTTCACGAGGCCTTGTTCGAGGATTTCGTACAGGTGGACTCGCCGTTGCAGAAGCGCCTGACCGGCACCGGGCTGGGTCTGTCGATCTGCAAGCGTTTCGCCGAATTGCTGGGCGGGCGGGTGGGTATCAACAGCGTGGTGGGGCAGGGGTCGGAATTTTTCGTGGTGCTGCCGGTGACGCCGGCAGCGGAGAAGGCACTTGGCCAGTAACCAGCACATCCTGGTCGTGGACGACAACGCGGTGACGCGCTATTCGGTGCGGCGCGTGCTCGAGCATCATCGTTTTGTGGTGGAAGAGGCCGGTACCGGTGGCGAAGGCCTGGCCAGGCTGGACGCCCAGCCCTTCGCGGCGGTGGTACTGGACGTCAACCTGCCGGACATGAGCGGTTTCGACATCGTGCGCACGCTGCGAGCCACGCCGCGCACCGCGTTGCTGCCGGTGGTGCACGTCTCGGCCGCCTCGATCGCCACTGGCGACATGATTACCGGGCTGGATGCCGGCGCCGATGCGTACCTGATCCATCCGGTGGACCCCAATGTGCTGGTCGCCACGCTGCGCACGCTGCTGCGCGCGCGCGAAGCGGAGGATGCGTTGCGCGTCAGCGAGGCGCGCTTTCGCGAGATCTTCGAACACATCAGTGCACCGATCGCGGTGGTGGACGCGCAATTGCGCATGCACGAGAGCAACGCGGCCTTCCAGCGGCTGATTGGCGAGGCCAGCCTGAGCGAGGCGATCCGTGCCGCAGCCTCGGATCAGGCGGCCACCGTGCAGGCATTGACCGCCGCGCTGGCGCAGCGCGAACGCTGGAGCGGGGCGTTGACCATCCTGCGCGATGGCAAGCCGCGCGAGACCGAATGGCGGGTCTCGCCATACCGCGAGCCGGATCTGGGCTTGCTGATGGTTGGAGACGTCACCGAGCAGCGCCAGCGCGAGCGCGCGCAACGTCAGGAGCTGGATACCGCCACCACCGAACTGGCGCACCAGATCGCCGAGCGCCAGCGCACCGAGATCCAGCTGCTGCAGGCGCAGAAGATGGAAGCGCTGGGCAAGCTCACCGGCGGCATCGCGCACGACTTCAACAACCTGCTGACCAGCATCATCTCCGGCCTGGACATGATCCAGCTGGCGGTGGAATCCAATCGCGTCGAACGGGTGCCACGGCTTGCCGAAATCGCTACCGGTTCGGCGCACCGCGCGGCGGCGCTGACCCAGCGCATGCTGGCCTTTGCGCGCAAGCAATCGCTGGATGCGCAGCCGTTCGACGTGAACCTGCGCGTGCGCTCGCTGGAAGACATGCTGCGCCGTTCGATTGGAGAGAACGTCGTGCTGGACCTGGAGCTGGCCGAGGCCACGTTGGTGGCGGTGGCCGATGCCAACCAGCTGGAAAACGTGGTGCTCAACCTGGTCATCAACGCCCGCGATGCCGTGCAGGGGCAAGGCCGTATCCGCGTGCAGACCGCCGCGCATACCGCCCACGACGACCCCGAGCTGGACGACGGCGATTACGTGGCGGTGAAGGTGATCGACAACGGCAGCGGGATCGCACCGGCCATCCTCGATCAGGTGTTCGAGCCGTTTTTCACCACCAAACCCATCGGCGAAGGCACCGGCCTGGGGTTGTCGATGACCTATGGCTTTGCCCGTCAGTCCGGTGGCACCGCGCGCATCACCAGCCAGCTGGGCAAGGGCACCACGGTGACGCTGCTGTTGCCGCGCGGGATGACCGCCAGCGAGCTGCCGCCGGCGCCGGTAGCGAGCAACCCGCGCACGCACAATGCACGCATCCTGCTGGTGGACGACACCGACGTGGTGCGCATGATGGTGAGCGAAGTCCTCACCGATGCCGGCTACCTGGTGCTGGAAGCCGAAGATGCCAACGGCGCACTGACCCATCTGCGCACCGAGGTGCCGATCGACCTGCTGGTGTCGGACGTCGGCCTGCCGGGCATGAACGGGCGCGACATGGCCGACGTGGCGCGCACGCTGCGCCCCGGGTTGCCGATCCTGTTCATCACCGGCTATGCAGAAAACGCGATCACCCGGCAGGAGTTCCTTGCCGACGGCATGGCCCTGCTACCCAAGCCATTCAGTCTCAACGACCTGCTCAATACGGTTGGGCAGATGCTCGACTGCAGTGCGCTGAAGCGCGCGTAGCGCGGTGGCCGTGACGGATGGCAGTGCGTGTGCCTGCAGGCAGCGGCACTCATTGCACGAGCCGCTATCCAGCTTTCTCAAAACGGCCTGTTGCGATTGCCGCCTGCGTGCCCTGCGTAGCATGCAGTACCAGGTCGTGCGTTGAAAACGCAGCGATCTACCGCCGGTTTGCAGGGGGGAGCCGTAGCTGCCACCTCGCTGCAACATCGCTGACATATCGTGCGCGCGGCACCCTGCTGCGCCCCTTCCGGCATGCCCATGCCGAACGGACTCATTCTCGCCTCACTCATCCAAGGACTCACCCGCATGCCGCTGTACTCGCCTGTCTCGCCGTCGCTGACGCCCGCTACCTCGCATGCCGTGCGCTGCCGCACCGTAGTGCAGCGCACGCCGCTGGCACGCGCCTGCGCCGGCCTGCTGCTGGCTTCGATGGCGGCCGCCGCATCGGCGCAGCAAACACCGGCAAGCCAGGGTGAGGGCAGCCCGACGGCGCTGGATGCGGTGACCGTCACCGCCGAGCACCGCGAGCAGAACCTGCAGGAGGTGCCGATCTCGGTGGGTGTGGTGCAGGGCGCGGCCATGCGCCAGTACACCGCCGGTGGCGACGACACCTTGCTGGCGCTGTCCGGCCGCGTGCCGGGCTTCTATGCCGAGACCACCACCGGGCGCATCTTCCCGCGCTTCTACATCCGTGGCCTGGGCAACATCGACTTCTATCTTGGTGCCTCGCAGCCGGTGTCCATCATCCAGGACGACGTGGTGCTGGAGCATGTGGTGCTCAAGTCCAACCCGGTCTACGACGTGGACCAGGTCGAAGTGCTACGCGGCCCGCAGGGCACCCTGTTCGGCCGCAACACCACCGCCGGCATCGTCAAGTTCGACACCGTCAAGCCCAGCGACACCTATACCGGCCGCCTCGATGCCAGTTACGGCAGCTACAACACGGTGTCGCTGGATGGCGGCTTCGGCGGGCCTATCAACGATGTGCTGTCGTTCCGCGTCTCGGCGTTGTACCAGCATCGCGACGACTGGGTGGACAACACCTTCGCCGGCAGCAGCGCCGACGGCACGCGCACCCCGCGCAAGGACGCGATGGGCGGCTACAACGACCGCAACGCGCGCCTGCAAGTGCTGTTGAAGCCCAACGAGGCGTTTTCGGTGCTGGGCTCGGTGCATACGCGGGACTACGACGGTACCTCCACGCTGTTCCTGCGCAATGCGGTCACCCGTGGCAGCGACACCGTGGACGTGCCGCGCGATCGGGTGGCCTACGATGAAGCGCACGACAATCCGCAGGCGTACCAGACCGACGGCGGCTCACTTAAGGCGATCTACGACTTCGGCGGCGTGTCGCTGACCTCGATCACCGCCTACGAAACCACCTCCGGCTACAGCCGTGGCGACACCGATGGCGGTGCGGCGGCCAACTTCCCGGTCAATTGCGTGCCGAACGGGTTCGGTCAGTCGATGGGCCAGATCCGCGACCTGGACCAGTACACCCAGGAACTGCGTCTGGCCAGCCAAGGCGACCAGGCGCTGCAATGGCAGGTAGGCGCGTTCTACTTCGACGGCCGCGACACCACCGATTTCTATCAGCGTGCGTATTTCCTGCAGACCGCCGCGCGCAATCCCAACAACTGGGTGCGCCTGCGCAATACCAACACCTCGTGGGCCGGCTTCGGCCAGCTCAGCTACAAGGCCACCGACGCACTGACGCTGACCGCCG
Organism: Xanthomonas cucurbitae; assembly: GCF_002939885.1. Lineage (GTDB taxonomy): Bacteria > Pseudomonadota > Gammaproteobacteria > Xanthomonadales > Xanthomonadaceae > Xanthomonas > Xanthomonas cucurbitae. The sequence continues at coordinate 143,286 of NZ_MDED01000003.1, read as the reverse complement.
GCATCCGCCAGACCAAGGACAGCAAGGAAACCCGCCTGCTCAAGAGCGCCGACACCGCCGCCGGCGTGGTGACCTACCGCGGCCGTCGCGACGTGCGCCTGTCCGACACCCAGCCTAGCTGGGACCTCAGCGCCATGTATGCGTTCAACCCGGAGCTGAGTGTGTATGCACGCGTTGCGCGCGGCTTCCGCGGCCCTACCATCCAGGGCCGCAGCGCGGTATTCAATTCGGATTTCACCACCGCCGATTCGGAAACCATCCTGTCCTGGGAAGCCGGCATCAAGAGCAGCCTGTTCGACAATCGCCTGCGTTTGAATGTCAGCGGCTTCACCTACACCGTGGATGACATCCAGCTCAACGGCAACGATTCGGACGGCAACGGCGTGCTTTTCAACGCCGACAAGGCCAAGGCCTACGGCCTGGAAGCGGATCTGGACTGGCGCCCGATCTCCAACCTGTCGCTCACCGCCGGCCTGAGCCTGCTGCATAGCGAAATCAACGACACGCGCGTGTTTGCGCAGGCGTGCGCGCTCAATGGCGTGGTGGTGTGCACGGTCAACGACCCCACCATCCGCGTGGGTGCCAACACCTTTGCGCAGATCGACGGCAACCCGTTGCCCAATGCGCCCAAGTACAACCTCAACCTGGCCGCGCGCTACGATATTCCGGTGGGCAACGACGGTGCGTTCTTCGTGTCCACCGACTGGAACAGGCAGGGCGAGACCAGCTTCGTGCTGTACGACTCCACCGAGTTCCGCGCCGACGGCAATTTCGAAGGCGGCCTCAAGCTGGGCTATACCGGCGGCTACGGAGCGTGGGAAGTGGCGGCATTCGCGCGCAACATCACCAACGAAAAGAACGTCAAGGGTGTGATCGAAAACTACATGGCGGCGGTCTATAACGAACCGCGCATCGTGGGCGTGTCAGTCAACGTCAACTGGCAGTAACCCCTGCCTGTTGCACCAGCAAAGCCAGCGGCGTGGAGGCGCCGCTGGTTCTTTTCAGGTCAGCGTTGGCTCAGGACTGAACGCACCCAGCTGACTATCTGCGCGCTGCTCACTGCGCCGGAATGCCGGCCGATCTCGTGCCCGCCGCGCAGCACCAGCAGGGTGGGAATGCTGCGAATGCCAAAGCGCGTGCCCAGCGCCGGATGCAGGTCGGTGTCCACCTTGGCCAGCCGCACCTGCGGCTCCAGCGTCACTGCGGCCGCGGCGAATTGCGGTGCCATGCTCAGGCATGGCCCGCACCACGGCGCCCAGAAATCCACCACCAGTGGCAGCTGGCTGCGCACGGCGTGCTTGTCGAAATCGACGCCTGACAAGGCCACCGGCGCACCGAGAAACAACGGGCGATGGCAGTGGCCGCAGTTGGGCGCATCGTGCAGACGCGCCCGCGCAATGCGGTTCATTGACGCGCAGCTCGGGCAGGCAATCAGCAGCGGGGCGTCGGTCATGCAGGGTCTCCGGTGGTCGGGCAGGGCGCTCGCCTGGTTGCGCCACCGTGGCGGCGAACGCGGCGACAGGCCGCCAGTGTAGCCACCACGACGCGCGACGGCGGCGTCATGCCCCCAGCCGCACCGTACTGCATGGTGCACTGCGGCTGGAGCCCACGCCGCGTGCTCAGGCCGACTGCCCCAGCACCACGGTCGGAACGAAGCCGCCGTAGATCATGCGCTTGCCGTCGAAGGGCATCGGGTTGACCGACGGGTCCATGCGCGGGTCCTCCATCATCTTGCGCATGCCTTCGTCGCGGGTGGCCTTGTCCGGCCATTCGATCCAGGAAAACACCACGGTCTCGTCCTCGGTGGCCTGGATCGCGCGATAGAAGTCGGTCCATTGCCCGTGCTGGACATCATCGCCCCAGCACTCCACCACGCGCAGCGCGCCATATTCCATGATGAGCGCATCGCCCATGCGGGCGTGCGCGATGAAGGCGTCCTTGTTGGCCGTCGGCACGGCAAGCACAAACCCATCAATATACGACATAACCACCTCCGCAGACAGGGTGCATGGCGTGCACCCGAGGATGAGCAAGGGATGTTAGTGCGACCAAGAACGTGGGACGCAGTGCGGGCAGGAGCGTGCATCCAGCGCACTTGCCGCACGAGCATACGGTGCCTGCGGCCGGTCGGCACTGCTTGAGTTGGCTGTCACGCGCTGTATGCCGCTGGCAACGCCGGTCGGGCTTGCTCGCACGGCTGCGGATGGCTGGCGCTGGCTGGGTTTGGCCGATGGCAGCCCCCAAACTTCGCTGCTCGGGCAGGACCTCCATCGGTGGGTGGCTGCCCCTGCAGAATGCGGTCGGTGCCCACTGTGAGGTGCGGGCACCGGAACCCGCGCGGCGGTCAGGCGGCCAGGTTGTGGCGGCGCAGCCGGGCTTCGAACACCACCTCGTCGCCTTCGTTGCGGGCCTGCAAGGTACCGCCGTGCGCCTTGACGAACTGGTCGGCAATGAACAGACCCAGCCCCAGACCCTGGCTGGCGTGAAAGCTCGCCTTGAATGGCTCGAACAGGCGCGGCATCAGGCTGTCCGGGAGATGCCCGGCATTGCGTACCGACAGCCGCAGCGTGTCGGCCTCGCGCCCGTCCAGATGCACCTGCACCGGATGCTGGCCGCCATGCAGCACGGCATTGCCGACCAGGTTGGACACCACCTGTGCCAACCGATCGCCGTCGCCATCGCCTTGCAGGTCGCCCTCGGTGCGCAGGTCGATGGTGGTATGCGGATTGGCCTGCGCCACTTCGCCGACCACGCCATGCGCCACCTCGCCGAAATTGCAGGGGCCGAACTGCATCGGTAAGCCGTCGGTGCGCAGGCGCGAAAAATCCAGTAACTGTTCGACCATGCGCGCCATGCGGCGCGCGCTGCTTTCAAGATGGTCGAGCGTGCGTGCCGCCGAGCTGTCGGCCTCCACGTCCAGACTGAGCTTGTCGGTGCACAACAGGATCACCGACAGCGGCGTGCGCAGGTCGTGGGTGAGTACCGCCATCATGGTTTCGTTGAGCGTGAGCGCGCGTTCCAGCGAGGCGTTGCGTGCCTTGAGCAGGCGTCGCTGCTGATACAACTCGATGAACACGTTGACCTTGCTCAGGATCACTTGCGGCTCGATGGGCTTGTGCAGGAAATCCACTGCCCCGGTCTCGTAGCCCTGGAAAGCGCGCATCGGGTCGCTCGGTGAAGCGGTCAGGAAAATGATCGGCACATGCCGGGTACGCTGTGAGCCGCGCATCAGCTCGGCCAACGAGAAGCCATCCATTTCCGGCATATGCACATCGAGCAGGGCCAGCGCCACGTCGTGTTCGAGCAGCAGCTCCAGCGCCTGCGCACCGGAGGCGGCACACAGTACTTCGATGCCGCCGCGTTGCAGCAGCGCTTCCATCGCCACCAGGTTCTGCGGCACATCGTCCACGATCAGGATCTTGGCGGGTTCCTCGCCCGGTGCAGCAGGGCCGGTCGCGATGAGATTCATGGGTGAAAGGTTTCCAGTTCGCTGCAGATCGCCTGCAGGGTGAGCACCGCATCGGCGCCGGCGTGGGCGAGCGCAGAGGCGGGCATCAAAGGGGAGGCCGCATCGTCGGGCAGCTGGATCCAGGCCGTGCCGCCAGCGGCGCGCACGGCCGCCACGCCGGCGCTGCCATCGCTACTGGCGCCAGTGAGCAGGATCGCCAGCAGGCGCTCGGCAAACACATCGGCGGCCGATTCGAACAGCGGGTCGATCGCCGGGCGCGAAAACAGCACCGGTGCATCCATCGACAGCGCCAGGCTGGTGCCGCTTTCCACCAGCAGGTGGTAATCGGGCGGAGCGATGGTGACGGTGCCTGCCAGCAACGGCTGCTTGTCTTCGGCCTCGCGCACCGGCAGCACGCAGCGCGCATCCATCAGTTCGGCCAAGTGACTGGCGCGGTCGCGCGGCAGGTGCAGTACCACCAGTACCGGCATCGGCAGCGTCGCCGGCAGGCTGGACAACAATGCCTGCAATGCAGACACGCCGCCAGCCGACGCGCCGATCACCATCGCATCGAATCGCAGGTGCCCGGGCCGGGCGCTCATGCGGCCTTCCGATACAGGCGTTGTTCGCGCGCACAGGGCTCGAACGCCCTTGCATGCGCACCGAACTGCAGCGATTCCTTGCTGCCCAGACCCAGGAACCCGCGGTGCACCAGTGCCTCGAAGAACAGGCCCACCGCGCGGTCCTGCAGGCTGCGGTTGAAATAGATCAGTACGTTACGGCACGACACCAGATGCACCTCCGAGAAGACCGTATCGGTCGCCAGGCTGTGATCGGCGAACACGATGTTGCGCCTCAGACGACGGTCGAACACCGCACCGTCGTAGGCGGTGGTGTAGTAATCCGACAGCGAGCCCAGGCCTCCGGCATCCAGGTAGTTGCGGCTGAACTGCGCTATGCGGTCGATGCCGTAGGCACCGGCTTCGGCCATGCCAAGCGCCTCGGGATTGATATCGGTGGCGTAGATCACCGCTTTTTCCAGCATGCCTTCTTCGTGCAGCAGGATTGCCAGTGACCAGACTTCCTCGCCGGTACTGCAGCCGGCCACCCACAGCTTGATCGAAGGATAGGTGCGCAACACCGGCAACGCATGCTCGCGCAGCACCCGGAAGTACGCCGGGTCGCGGAACATCTCCGACACCTGCACAGTGAAGAACTGCATCGCCTGTGCGAAGGTGTCCGGCTCGTGCAGCAGGCGGTGCTGCAGATCGGCCACCCGCGCGCACTCGAAGCGTGCCATTGCATGGCGCATGCGCCGCCGCAGCGAGGACATCGCGTAATCGCGGAAATCGTAGTGGTAGCGCTGGTAAACCGCCTCCAGCAGCACCCGCAGCTCCAGGTCGAACAGTTCCACCGGATTCATTGCCGCGAGCACCAGACCCGGCACAGCGACACCAGCTTGTCCACGTCGATGGGCTTGGCGATGTAGTCGTTGGCACCGGCTTCCAGACAGTGTTCGCGGTCGTCGGCCATGGCTTTGGCAGTGAGCGCGATGATGGGCAGATCCTGCCATTGCCGATTGGCGCGGATCTGGCGCATCGCGGTCAGGCCATCCATCTCCGGCATCATGATGTCCATCAGCACCAGGTCCACGTCGCGTGTTGCCAGGCGTTCCAGTGCTTCGCGCCCATTGCGGGCGATTTCCAGCGTCACGCCCAGCGGTTCGAGCACGCTGGACAACGCGAAGATGTTGCGCACATCGTCTTCGGCCAGCAGCACGGTGGCACCGTCGAGCACCGCATCGCGGCGACGCGCTTCGCGCAGCAGGCGTTGCTGGTCGCTGGGCAGCGAGGCTTCCACGCTGTGCAGGAACAGTGTCACTTCGTCGAGCAGCCGCTCGGGCGAACGCACGCCCTTGATGATGATGCTCTTGGAATAACGGCGCAGGCGCTGCTCTTCGTCGCGCGTCAACGCGCGGCCGGTGTAGACGATCACCGGTGGGAAGGCCACTGCATCGTTGCCGGCCATGCGTTCGAGCAGGTCGTAGCCACTGCCGTCGGGCAAGGCCAGGTCGGTGACCATGCAGTCGAAGGTGGAGCTTGCCAGTTGCTCCATCGCTTGGGCAATCGTACCCACGGCCACGATCTCCAATTGGTCGCGCGCCAGCAGCAGTTGGAGATTGGCACGCAAGGCGCTGTCGTCTTCGACGATCAGTAAGCGTCGCACTGCACGTTCGTTGGTTTCTTCCAGCTGGCGGATCGCACCGGCCAGCAATTCGCGCGTGGCCGGCTTTATCAGGTAGCCCACTGCGCCCAGTTTCAGCGCAATCTGGCTGCGTTCCAGCGCGGACACCACATGCACCGGGATATGGCGGGTGGCCGGGTCGCGCTTGAGGCGTTCGAGCACGCTCAGGCCGGAGGCATCCGGCAGGCCGATGTCCAGCAGGATGCCGCTGGGGCGCAGTTCGGTGGCCAGGCGCAGCGCTTCTTCGGCACTGGGCGCCACCACGCAGTCGAAATCCAGTTCATGCGCCAGATCCACCAGCGCCTGCGCAAAGCGGGTGTCGTCCTCCACTGCCAGGATCAGGCGGCCCGGCCGCAGCCGTTGATCGCGATCGTCCTGAGCAGGCTGCAGCGGCACGGCACTTGCGGCGGGAATCGGTAACGGCGGCATGGAAGAGATGGCGGTGCTGGCAGCGCCAAGCCATGCGGGAGCGATCACGCTTGCGTGTGGGCGTTGTGCGGACTCCGCTGCAACTGCTGGCCCAGCCGTAACAGTGTCGATTTGCGGGGCGGCAACGCTCTCGGCAGGCGCACCGTCGATGGGCAGCTCCAGCGTGAAACAGCTGCCGCGTCCCGGCTCGCTGTCCACACCGATGCCACCGCCCATGCGTTGCGCCAGATCGCGCGAGATCGACAGACCCAAACCAGTGCCACCGTAGCGCCGCCGCGTACTGCCATCGGCCTGCCGGAAGGCTTCGAAGATCACTTCGGTCTGCTCGCGTGCAATGCCGATGCCGGTGTCTTCCACCTTGAACAGCACCCGCCCGGGCGGATGCGCCTGGATCGACAGACGCACCGTGCCGTGCTCGGTGAACTTGACCGCATTGGCGAGCAGGTTCTTGAGGATTTGCTGCAGGCGCTGGTTGTCGACCACCAGGTGGCTGGGGGCGCCGATCTCGGCGCCAATCTCCAGCGTCAGTCCCTTCTGCCGCGCCAGCGGTTCGAAGGTGTCGCGCAGCCGCTGCACGATGCTGCCGGTGTCGATGGTTTCATCGGCCAGCTCCACATGCCCGGCCTCGATCTTGGACAGATCCAGGATGTCGTTGATGAGCGCCAGCAGGTCGTTGTTGGAAGACAGAATCGCCTGCGCGTACTTCACCTGTTCGGCGCTGAGCGTGCCGTCCTTGTTGTCGGCCAGCAGCTTGGCCAGGATCAGCGCGCTGTTGAGCGGGGTGCGCAGTTCGTGCGACATATTGGCCAGGAACTCGGACTTGTAGCGCGATGCGGTCGCCAATGCGTTGCCATTACGCACCAGTTGGCCTTGCGCCACCAGCAAGGCCTGCTTCTGCGCTTCCAGTGCCTGGGTGCGCTCTTCCAGCTGCACGTTGGTCTGTTCCAGCTCGGCCTGCTGCTGCTCCAGATCGCTCTGCGACTGCTGCAGGCTGCGGCTCTGTTCTTCCAGTTCTTCATTGGCAACGCGCAATTCTTCCTGCTGCGTCTGCAGTTCCTCGCTCTGGCGCTGGGTTTCTTCCAGCAGGGCCATCAACTGTGCGCGCAGCAGCGCGGTGCGCAAGGCCAGGCCGATGTTTTCGCCACAGCGTGTCAGCAGATCTTCCTCGCGCATGGCGGCCGGGCGCGCATCACTGACACGGCCCAGCTCCAGCAGGCCGATCACCTGGCCATCGGCGGTGACCGGTGCCAGCAACAGCTCCTGGCAGGCGCTCTGTCCCAGGCCGGTGACGATCTGCAGATGCCCGGCCTCCACGCCGCGCACCCGGCGCACCGCCGCCCGTTGCAGGACTTCACCCCATTGGCCGGCATTGGTTGGCAGCGAGGACGGCATGTCCACCGGCAGCGCGGCACCGCCGGTCAGGCGCAGGCGATCGCCTTCGATGCGATACAGCGCGCCGACCTGCGCATCCAGCACGTCGCACAGCGCGCGCATGGCGGCATCGGCGAGCTCTTGCGGGCTCTGTTCGCCACGCAGGCTGGCTTCCACGGTGTTTTCTGCCTGCTGCAGCCACAAGGCCACTTCGGCCTGGCGGCGGGCGCGAATCGCCTGCATCACCACAAACGCCATCGCCAGGAACGACACGCCGCCGATGCTGCGATTGATTGAAGAGAAACTCGAGTTGGTGCTGGGCGGAGCCAGATGAAAGCCGGTTGCCAGCAGTACGCACGACAGTACGCCGACCACGATGGGGGCCTGCTGGCGGTTCTGGAATACGGTGACGCCGACGGCCACGAAGTAGGTCAGCCAGACTGCATAGCCGAGCGGCGTCACCAATTCTGCGCTCAGGGTTCCGGCCATCAAGGCCCCTGCGATCACCCAGATCCAGCGGTCGCGTGGGGTCGAGATGTTCTGCATGAGGCAAGGACCAAACGGGGAGGGTGGTCATGGTAGCCGATAAGGTTCGTGCACCCATCTGCCGCAATTTCAAGGTGTTTCCTGTCGTGTCGGCTTGCACGCAATCTTCACGTATATGTCACTAAGGTCGCGCGTTTTCCCGGGGGACAGTGCCAGGTGGATGCGGGGACGGCCATCGAGGACGCAGGGCCACTGTCGTGCGACAGCCGGCAGTGCCAGCTGTTGGTGCAGAGCGTTTCCGATTCTGCCATCTACATGCTCGATATTGCGGGGCATGTGCGCAGCTGGAATCCTGGCGGCGAGCGCATCCATGGCTATTGCGCCGACGAAGTACTGGGATTGCACGTTTCGCGCTTCTATCTGCCTGAAGACGTGCAGCGCGACGAGCCCATGCGCAATCTCGAGCTTGCCCAGCAGCAGGGGCGACTGGCCGCAGAGGGCTGGCGTTTGCGCAAGGATGGCAGCCGTTTCTGGGCCAGCGTGGTGATCGAACCGGTGCAGGAGTTCGGCGTGCTGGTCGGCTTTGCCAAGATCACACGCGACGTCACCGAACGCCACCAAGCGCACTGTCTGTTGCAACAAGCGCAGCAGGCACTGTCGCAGTTGCACAAGACCGAGGCGTTGGGCAGGCTGACGCTGGGCATCGCGCACGACTTCAACAACCTGCTCACGGTGATGATGACCAGCCTGGAATTGATTGCGCTGCGTACCGGCGATGATGCGCGCACGCGCATGCTGGTGGAGGCGGCGCAGACGGCGGTGGATCGTGGCACGCTGCTGACGCGGCAGCTGTTGTGCTTTGCACGCGGCCAACACCTGGTACCCGAACGACAGGCGGCCAACGTGGTGGTGACGCGGACGCTGGAACTGTTGCGTCGTGCGTGTCCGGCTGGAACCGGCCTGACGTTGGCGCTGTCCGATGCAGTGCCTGAGATCTGCGTTGATGTCAGCCAACTGGCATCGGCGCTGCTCAACCTGGTGTTCAACAGCTGCGATGCGATGCCTGGCGGCGGCACCATTACATTGGAGACGGCCGTGCAGTGGCGCGTGGCGCCATCGGATCCACATGGCGTGGCGCGTTGCTATGTTGGCATCGCAGTGCGCGACGACGGCCCGGGCATGCCGCAGCATGTGGCACAGTGCGCCAGCGAACCATTCTTCACCACCAAGGACGTGGGCAAAGGCGCCGGCCTGGGTTTGAGCCAGGTGTTCGGCTTTGCATCCCAGTCCGGTGGATTTGCGCAGATTCAGACCGCACCGGGAGGCGGGACCACAGTGACCCTGTTTCTTCCGGCCGTCGAGGAGGCCAAGCATGACTGAATCCCTACGCCTGCTGATGGTGGAAGACCAGGAAGAACTGCGCGAGTTGATCGGCGAAGCGCTGCGCGATGCAGGCATCACCGTCGATACCGCCGACGATGGTCATGCTGCGTTGCGCATGCTGCGCGAGCACGGACCCTACGATGTGGTGTTTAGCGACGTCCGCATGCCCAACGGCATGTCGGGCATCGAATTGAGCGAGCAAGTGGCACAGCTGTTGCCGCAGGCACGCGTGATCCTGGCCTCGGGCTTTGCGAAGGCACAACTGCCGCCTTTGCCGGCGCGGGTCGATTTCCTGCCCAAGCCGTATCGCCTGCGCCAGCTCATCGACCTGTTGAAAGGTGTTGCGGCTAACGCCTGACACTGGATGAAGACTCTCTGTCGCCGGCGCCTGGCGACTGTGTATCGCCCTCTCAAGCGCCACCGGTTTACGATATTCGCTGTGCCCTGCCAACATGGCGCCGTCCTTGTGCGTCCAGGGTAGCGTCCTGACGGTACGGCCGAAAACTACCGCCCCCGATGACCTGTGATCGCGGTAGCGCGTTCGCCCGCGGGTGCCCTCATCCGCTAGATTGCCAACTTCTCGGTCATCCTCACCAGTTCTGCCAACGACCTTGCCTGCATCTTGCGCATGGCGTGCCCTCGTCGAACCTTTACGGTAATCTCGCTAATATTCAACCGTGATGCGATCTGCTTGTTCAAAAGGCCCTGTACGACCAAGCGCGTCACATCCTGCTCGCCGGTCGTCAGCGACGCCCATCTTGCTTGAAGCTCGGATGCAAGCGCTGCGATCCTGCGTCGCTCACGATCCTTGTCGATGCCGTTATGAATCGCGTCGAGCAATGCCTGATCCTTGAAGGGCTTTGTCAGGAACTCGATCGCACCATTTTTCATGGCATCGACCCCCATGGCAATGTCGCCGTGGCCTGTGATGAACACGACCGGAAGCGTCATTCCCAGGGTGGCCATTTTTCGATGGAAGTCCATGCCGCTCTGTTCCGGCATGCGGACATCCAGAACAAGGCACCCCGGCACATCCTCCATCGTGTAGGCCAGAATATCCTTGGTCGAGCTAAAGGTCAGCGCCCTCAGCCCGACCGAGGCCAACAAATCTTCGAGTGCTGCGCGGACTGAGATATCGTCGTCAACGATATAGACAGTCGGAGTGTCCGATGCAATTGTCGACTGCTTCGTCATAGGTGCTTCTCCTGCGAAGTTCCCGGCACGCTGAATCGAAAGACTGCACCGCTGCCCACATTTGGCTCGGCCCATATTTGCCCGTCATTGGATTCGACAATCGCTCTGCTGATACTTAGGCCGATCCCGATGCCTTCTTGCTTTGTGGTCCAGAAGGCTTCGAACAAGTGCTCGTGCACCCCAGTTGGGATGCCCGTGCCGGAATCAAAAACGCTGAATACGATGGCGCCTTCCTTGGTCTCCGACGTGATCCGCATGCTTCGCGTTGGCTCAGGGACTGAGGCCAATGCCTCGATGGCGTTCAATAGCAAGTTGCCGATTACTTGCTGTATCTGAATCCGCTCGGCCAACGCGGGAGGTAGGTCGGGACTTAGCTCGGTCGTCAGGTGAATGCCGGTGCGCACCATTTCGGCCTGAGAAAGAGCGATGATCTCGACAATGGCCTCGTTGAAATCGAACGTGCTCCTGTGTGGGTGCTCCCCACGGGTGAGGCTGCGTACGCGGGCAATGATGCTGCTTGCACGGCCGGCGTCGCCCAGTATCCGGTCAAGTGCCTGACGTGCCTTGTCAAGATTTGGTGGCTCCTGCGCCAGCCAGCGCTGACAGGCATTGCCACTGGTCACGATGGCCGCGAGTGGTTGATTGACTTCATGCGCAATGGAAGTGGTCAGCCCTTCCAGACTCTTGGCGCGCGCGATCCGCATCAAGTGCGCCTGCGCCTCGTGCGCCGCCGTTCGCGCAGCGTCCGCCTTCAGGATCAAGATGGAGATCATCACAATCGCCGCGATGCTGATGCTCATATTAATCAGGCCCGCCTCCAGATTCCCGTGCGGTGTCAGAGCGAAGCTGGTTGTCGTCATCACGATGCACGCAGCAGCCAGTGCAATCAACCCTCGACGACGTAGGGTGCGTGCCGAGACAAAGATGACCACCGTGTAGAACACGGCCACCGCGACCTCGTATCGCGTGGTGGTGTCTGCCACGAAGATGGCCGCCATGACGACGGCGATCAACGCAATTTTCAGAATGCGATGGTCTCGTGGTGAGGGCGGCTGCGTGTGATCGGCGTGCATGGAATACCCTGGCGGATTCAACTCTGAGTCGCAGCGCTGTTAGGGATTTCCTCGCAGAAGACTTCGAGGGGTGTTGTGAATCTGCATCTCTTGCGCGGACGCTTGTCAGGCCGCTATTGGATCCAGCCCAGCGGGGCGTCGGTCATGGTGCTGAAATCGGTCTGTCTAGGCAAGCGCTGGCATGCTCCACTGGTGGTCGAAGCCTTGGTTGATGCCTTGCCTCTGATCGCCGGCAAGCCGGGGCATCCGCGAGTCAGTCGCCGGTAGGCCGTGCGAGGTGATCTGCGTTGATTTGTCTGTCGGTGGCTTCCGGCTCCTGCCACCATCCCCCAAGCGCCACGTACAGCGCTACGGTGTTGGTGTAGCGACTGGCCTGGGCCTGGACGAATGTCAGTGCGGTTTGCTGACAGGTTTGTTGGGCAAGGATCACTTCCGCCTGTGTCGTTGCTCCCAGCGCATGTTGACGACGGGCCATTGCCAGGCTCTTTTTCGCCGCGGCGTCGGAGGCGCTGGCAGCACGCAAGGTGTCTGCGTCGCTGACGATGGCCTGCAAAGCGTCTGCGCTGTTCTGGAACGCGGTCAAGACCGTGCTGCGGTACTGCGCCGCCGCTTGGTCATAGGTCGCCTCAGCCGCGCGTTGCTGGTGCATCAGCGTTCCGCCCTGGAAGATCGGTTGCAGCAGATCCTCGCCAACCGACCAGAGCCCGCTACCGCTGCGAAAGAGCTGCGAGACATTGAGTGCCGAGCTTCCCAACGTGGCCGTCAGCGTGAGGTTGGGCAACCGCGCGGCCGTGGCGACACCGATCTGCGCGCTGGCCGCGTGCAACTGCGCTTCGGCCGCACGGATGTCTGGCCGTTGCTCGACCAAGCGGGACGGTAAGCTGACTGGCAGTTCTGACGGAAGGGAGAGTGAGGCTAGCTCGAAATGCTGGGTGGCCTGCTCGCTGGGCAGCCGTCCGGCCAGTACGGCGAGCTGGTTGTGCTGCCCGGCCAGTCGCTTCTCCAGCGGCGGCAAAGCGGCTTGTGCTTGCGCTAGTGCCGCCTCCTGTGCGGCGACGTCGGCGCCACCGATCTGGCCGGCCTGGTGTTCACGATGCGAGATATCCAGCAGTCGCGTTGCCAGACCGATGAGGTCGTGCGTCGCGGCGATCTGCGCGCGCAACGAAGCTTCCTCGATCGCCGCGTTCACGACGTTGGAAACCAGCGTCGTGTAGATGGCCTCGCGCTGGAAGCGCTGCACGTCCACCTCGGCGGAGAGCGCTTCGGCTTGCCGCCGGTTGCCGCCGAACACGTCCGGCACGTAGCCGATGCTGAGCTGCGCGGTGTGCAGTGTGTAGAGCGTGACGTTCGCGTCCACCAGCGGTCCCGCCAGCGGCCCCGGTGTCTGCTGCCTCGTCGCATTGACGCCGGCATCGACGCTGGGCCAGAAGGCGCCCCGCTGCGCGGCCGCCGTCTCGCGCGCGGCGCGCAGTGCGGCTTCGGCCGCCTTCAGGTCGGGATTGGCCTGCAGCGCGGCAGCGACCAGCGCATCGAGTTCTGGGGAGCCAAAGGCTTTCCACCACTGTGTCTGCACCTCCTGGCCATGCGCGAAGCGTTGCGCCTCGCTGGCGAGGCCGGATACCGAGGCGGTTTGCTCGGGTAGCGTCCCGGCGACGTAGGAATGCGTGACCGGGGTCGCCGGACGCTGGAAGTCCGGCCCGACGGCGCAGCCTGCCGTCGTCGCCAGCAGCAACGCCAGCGTGGTGCAACGAACCGTGCGGATCATCGTTGCGCTCCTTGTTCGGATGCGATCAGGGCGGCGGTCCTGGCGTTGCGCCGCGCGATGCGGTCTTCGATCAGGTGGTAGAGCGCGGGCAACAGCACCAGGGTCAGGGCGGTGGCGGTCAGCAGGCCGCCCACGACGACGGTGGCGAGCGGTCGCTGCACGTCGCTGCCCAGTCCCGTGGCAAGCATGGCCGGCGTGAGGCCAAGCGCGGCGACCGTCGCGGTCATCAATACCGGGCGCATGCGGCTGCGTGCGCCTTCGAGTACGGCGTCGCGCAGGCACTTGCCTTCCTCGTGGCGCAGCCGGTTGATCTGCGCGATCATCAGCACGCCGTTGAGCACGGCCACGCCGAACAGCGCGATGAATCCAACTGCGCTGGACACGTTGAGCGTCATGCCACGCAGATGCAGCGCGGCCAATCCGCCGAGCATCGCCAGTGGTACCGCAACCAGCACGAGCAAGGGCTGATGCAGGTTGCGGAACTCGCCGAACAGCAGCAGGAACATGATGCCCAGCGTCATCGGCAGGATCAGCGCCAGTCGTGCCTCGGCCCGCTCCAGGTTCTCGAATTGGCCGCCCCACTTGATCTGGATGCGCTTGTGGTCGAACTGGACGTTGCGCGCGACGGCGGCATGCGCGTCGCTCAGGAAGCTTGCCAGGTCCCGGTCGCGCACGTTGAGGCGCACGATGATGTTTCGCTGCGCCATTTCTCGCACGATCACGCTTTCACCGGAAACCGTGCTGATGCGTGCCACGTCCGACAGCGGAACCCGCTCGCCGGTGGGCGCCTTCAGCGTGAGGTTGCCGATCACATCCGGACTGAATCGGTACTTCTCTGGAAAGCGTACGGTCATGTCGTAGCTCTTTTCGCCGACGTAGAGGTGGCCGATCGGTGTGCCGCCGATGCCGGTGGCGATCAGGTCCGCGACATCGGCTGCGTTGATGCCGTGCCGTGCCGCCGCGGCGCGGTCGAGTTCGATCTTCAGGTTGGGCAGCGGGGGCTCCACGTCCACCGCAACATCGGCCGAACCGGGCACGCGCTTGAGAACGCCGGCCAGCCGGTTGGCGATGCCGCGGACTTCAGTCAGGTCGTCGCCGAAGACCTTCACCGTGAGGTCGCTATGGGCGCCCGAGAGCTTGTCCTGCACGCCGTCGATCATTGGCTGCATGAAGCCGATCGTGTAACCGGGCATCTGCGCGTAGCGCTCGGCCAGTTTGGCGATCAACTGCTGTTTGGTCAGGCCGGATTTCCATTCCTTGTACGGATGCAGTCCGATGCTCACCTCGATGTGCGAGGGCGTCCAATAATCCGTGCCATCGTCGTTGCGGCCGGTCTGGGTCACCATGTAGGACACTTCCGGGAACCTCAGCGTGACTCGCCGCAGCGCGTTCGCCATCGCCGACGCCTTGTCCAGCGTGATGCCCGGCGGCATCTGCACTTGCAGCCACAGCGAGCCTTCGTCCAGATACGGCAGGAAGTCGCGCCCGATAGTGGAGAACAGCACGATCAGTCCGAACACGGCGGTCACGCAGGTGACCAGGAGCCATCGCGTCTTGCCCAAGGTGCGCTCCAGGAAGCCGGCATAGCGCAGCGATAGCGCGTCGATCACCGGGTTGTGGAACACCTTGCGCGGCTTGCGAAATGCCAGCCAGGCCAGCGCCGGGATCAGCGTGAGCGCCACGATCAATGCGCCAGCGAGTGCCGCGCCGACCGCATACGCCATCGGCGAAAATAGCTTGTACTCGATGCGCTGGAAGGCGAACAGCGGCAGGTACGCGCAGACGATCACGGCCATGCCGAAAAAGATCGGCCTGGCCACCTGCAAGGTTGCCTGGATCGCGTCCTGCGCCTGCAGGGGGCGGTCCTCGTTCTCCTCGCGCTTGCGCAGAATGTTCTCGACCAGCACGACGGCGCCGTCCACCAGGATGCCGAAGTCGATGGCGCCGAGCGACAGCAGATTTGCAGGAATCTTGAAGTGGTGCATGAACACGAACGCGATCAGCAGCGACAACGGAATCGTCAATGCGACGATCGCTGCTGCACGCGGGCTGCCGAGGAACAACAGCAGGACGAGGCTGACCAGGACCATGCCTTCGGCGAGCGTAAAGCTCACGGTATGCAGGGTGGCGTCGATCAGCGAGGTGCGGTCGAGATAGGGAACGACCTTGACATCCTTCGGTAGCAGGTTTTCGTTGAGGTCGTGCACGGCCTCATGGATGCCGGCGAGCGCCTGCGAGGTGTTGTAGTCCTTCAGTAGCAGGGTGATGCCTTCGATTGTGTCGGGGTTGTCGTCCTTGCCGAGAACACCGCGGCGTTCGACGTTGCCATAGGTGAGCGTACCCAGATCCTTGACCAGCACGGGCAGGCCGTTCTTGGTCTTGACGACGACGTTGCCCATGTCCTCGAGCGAGCGCAGCAACCCGACGCCGCGCACCACGTAACTCTGCTCGCCCCGATCGACGACGCTGCCGCCGCCGTTGGCGTTGTTGGCGTTGATCGCGTCCTTGACGTTCTGCAGCGACAGGTCGTACTGGCGGAGCCGCTCGGGTTCGAGTTCGAGCATGAACTGCGTCGTCACACCGCCAAAATTGCTCACGTCCACCACCCCCGGCGCCTTCCGGATGCGGGGAATGACGGTCCAGAACTGCAGTTCGGACAGTTCGCGCAGGCTTCGTGATGTGGACTCCAGCGTATAGCGGAAGATCTCGCCGGTCGGCGAGGTGTAAGGATCCAGGCCAGGCATGGCGCCGTAAGGCAGCGATACCTCGTTCAACCGTTCCTGCAACCGCTGGCGGGCGAAATAGCCATCGGTGCCGTCCTCGAAGACAACGGTGATGAGCGACAACGCAAACAAGCTACGCGAGCGCAGCACGTGCATGCCCGGCGTACCGAGCAAAACACGTTCCAGCGGGATGGTGATCTGCTGCTCGACCTCCTCGGCGCCGAGACCGGGTACCTGGGTGACGATCTGCGAGGTCACGTCGGCGATGTCTGGGTAGGCTTCGACCGGAAGCTGTTTCCAGCTCCATGCACCGTACAACGCAACAAAGACAAAGATCAGCCAGGCGATGCCGCGGCGCTGGAAGCAGGTGCTGACAATGGCATCAATCATTGAGCAGCACTCCGCCCTTGGTCACGATACGCTCACCGGCCTTCAACCCGGACAGCACCTCGACGCGATTGCCGACGGTCACACCCACAGTGACCACACGGGATTCGAATCGGAACGGAGCCTGCTCGACGAAGACCCGCGTATAGAGGCCGCTTTGCAATAGCGCGCTCGCGGGCGCGAGCAGTGCCGGGTGGCTGGCGCCGGTGAAGCCGACGCGGGCGAACATGCCAGGCTTGAACAGCCCCGTGCGGTTGTCGATGGCGACGCGGGCAGACGCCGTGCGCGTGTCGGGGTCGAGTAAATCGCCGATGTACTGCACCTTGCCGTTGAATGCCTGATTGGCATAAGCGTTGGGCACGATGCGCGCGGCCTGGCCGACGACTATCTGCGACAGGTCCTTCTCCGGCACGCTGGCCGACAGCCAAACAGTGGACAGGTCTGCGACGGTCATGATGGAGGCAGTGCTTTCGTTCCAATAACCGCCCAGCGCGCCGTTCATTTCGACGATCCGTCCCGGGATGGGAGCGCGAATGACGTATTCGCGTCGGGAGTTGCCAGCAGCGGAGGCGCCGAGTTGCGCCAGCCGATCGGTGATCGCACGCGCGTCGCTTTCGGCTGCGAACAATGCCAATTGTGCGGCCTCGAAATCCTTCTTGGCCGAGATGTCCTCGTCCTGCAGCGCCTTTTGGCGCTCGAACTCCTGGCGAGCCTGGGTCAGCGTTGCCTGCGCCTTACTATGGTCGCTGTAGGCGGAACCCAGGTCGGGTGAGTCGATGGTGACCAGTGCATCGCCAGCCCTGACTGCATCGCCGAGTTGGTGGTGCAGCCGCACGATGCGGCCGGTCAGCGGCGGTGTGATCTTCACCAGCTTTTCGGGTGCCGCCTGGATCACTCCGGGCGCGTCGATCGTCTGTGCGAACGCCTGCTGCTCGACCGGGCTGACGACCAGGCTCTTGCGCAGCGGTGACGCCGCCGGCACTGTCACCAGTGCACCCTGGCGCTGAAGGTCGCCAGCCTCTGCCACGTTACCATTGGAGGCATCGGCGTCAGGATGCTTGTCGCTGCACGCCGTCAGTAATGCGGCGCAAAGGAAGGTCGCGATCAGGGTGGTAGTTTTCATTGGAACATCCAGGGCGTGGGTCGATGTGGAATGGACGTGGCTTGACCGCCTCGCTCCCAACTGAGGACGGGGGATGCCGTGGCTTGGCACCAGGAGAGGGCGGACGTGGATGCCCTGATGAAACCGTTGGCGTCTTCGCTCTCCGTGCCCCTCTACCAAAGCAGGAACAGCGGCGAGGCGGCTGCGGCCGATCGCGTGGGTAAGGGCTCCTGTGCAGGAAGACCCTCTGCCTCACACAAACGGTTGCGCGAGGCGCAAGGCAGGTGGCACAGATCGGCACCGCGATCCGATGCGAACAGTGTGGACAGCGCCCCTGCGATTGCCCGATTGCCGTCCGATGTCAGCAGGACGCGAAGTGCGGCGGCACCATGGGATGCGGCAGCGGCGTGCAGTGCGCCTTGCGGAGCATCAGTGCGATGGTTGTAGAGAAATGGCATGAGATCCTCCATGGGCACGCAGCCGGGAGGTCTCTCACGCGCTCAGGCGTGCGAGAGCCTTGGGGCTAGCGCCCGATACGTCGTTGCGTTCATGGGCTGATCGGGCTGGCTGTTGGGCGCGCACGCGCGCCTGCTCGGGTCGGGATCCATAAACGTCTTCCTATCCAGTTCTGTTCAATCACCATGTCACCACTCGCCCTGCACGATGGGCGGCTGCCAAGCGCGTGTTGTCGCGTTGATTCAAGCCGACGACAGCGTGAATTTTCCCATTGCGGCTATGTGCTTGCCAGCAGGCATGAGGACCTGTGCGATATACCAAGGTATATCTTCGGCTTGGCCGCGCCAGGCGCCGCATCCCCCGCGGCGATGGAGTCGCGGGAAACGATGAGGCCCAGGTTCAATGCCGATGAAGGCGACAACGCGTCTGACGTTGTGGGATTGGCAGGCAGTGACTCACTCAAGCCTGAGCATCACCACCGAGCGTGCGGGTAGCGCCACGGTCAGCGCCTTGCCTTGCAGGCGTGCCCCCTTGAACGCGGTTGGCTCCACCGCGCGCGGCTGCGCAAAGGTGTTGTGCGCAGTCATCGCGGGGGCGGTGAGGATCTGTCCTTCGACACGGCGTGCGGCCAATCCCTGCACATTCACGCTGACGGTAGCCGCTGTGCCCGCATCCAGGTTGGTCAGCGCCACATATACATGCCCATCCTTGGCCTTAACGGCCGACCCGTGCACTGCCGGCACGTGTACGCTGCCGTGGCGGTACTCGGGCGTGCGCAGTTCGAGCGGTAGCTGCGTGGCGTCCTGGTAGGGCTTGTACAGCGCGAAGACGTGGTAGGTCGGCGTCAGCACCATCTTGTCGCCGTCGGTGAGGATCATCGCCTGCAGCACGTTGACCATCTGCGCGATGTTGGCCATGCGCACGCGCTCGGCATGCGCGCTGAAGATGTCGATATTCAGCGCGGCCACCAATGCATCGCGCAGGCTGTTCTGCTGATGCAGGAAGCCTGGGTTCGCGCCAGGCAGGCCGGCGTACCAGGTACCCCATTCGTCCACTACCAGTGCAACCTTCTTCCCCGGATCGTACTTGTCCATGATGGCGCTGTGCTTGGTAATCAGCTCGTCCATCACCAGGGTGCGCGAGAGCGTGTCGATCCATGCGGCCTCGTCGAAATCGGTGGACGAGGCGCGTGGCGGCCAGCCGCCGGGCACGGTGTAGTAATGCAGGCTCAGGCCATCCATCAAGTTGCCGGCCTCGCGCATCATCACCTCGGTCCAGTGATAATCGTCGTTGTTCGGGCCGGGCGCGATCTTGAGGATCGTCTGGTTGGCCGGCACCTTGACGAAGGTCTGGTAGCGCCGGTACACGTCGGCCGCATATTCCACCCGCATGTTGCCGCCGCAGCCCCACAGCTCGTTGCCCACACCGAAGTAAGGCACCTGCCAGGGCGCATCGCGGCCATTGGCGCGGCGCTCGCTGGCCAGGCTGGAGCGGGTGGGGGCGGTCATGTACTCGCTCCACTGCGCGATCTCCTCCGGTGCCGCATTGCCCACGTTGCCGGCGATGTACGCCTGGGTGCCGACCAGTTCGGTGAAGTCCATGAACTCGTGGGTGCCGAACCGGTTGGATTCCTCCACGCCGCCCCAGTGGGTGTTGATGCGGATCGGGCGCCTGGCCGGTGCGCCTACGCCGTCGCGCCAATGGTATTCGTCGGCAAAACAGCCGCCCGGCCAGCGGATGTTGGGCACGGCGATGGCCTTCAAGGCCGCAAGCACGTCGTTGCGATACCCGCGGGTATTGGGAATCGGGGACTCCTCACCCACCCACACCCCGCCATAGACGCCGGTGCCCAGGTGTTCGGCAAACTGCCCGAACACCTGGCGCGACACCTGCGCGCCCGGCTGGTCCACACGCAGCGTGCCAGTCACCTTGACCTCGGCCGCAGAGGCCGCCAATGCGGTGATCGCCACGCTGGCCGCAACCACGGAGGGCAGCAGCCTGTTGCGGGAGGTTTGTAACGCCAGGGAAATCCACTGCATCGGCTGGGCGCTCCTGTGCTGGTCGGTGGGCGAGGGCGTGCGCCTTCGTCGCGGCAGGCGCGACAGTAGGGTAGTGCGTGTGGGGCCGTCTGTCGCTGTGGCACCGGCCGTCACTGCCGCATGCAGAGGCCGATGCATGCCCGGGCATCGTTCGGCCGGCCAGGATGTGCGCGGGTGCATGGCCGGCGCCGCCGCCGGGCGGCTATGCTCGCGTACTTCAATCAGCGGCGGAGCGATCCATGCAGCGAGTGTTCGGGCAGTTGCCAGACGGGACCGAGGTCCACGCGTTGACCCTGCGCAGCGATGCCGGGTTGGAAGCGGAGGTGCTGACCTATGGCGGCATCCTGCACACGCTGCGTTTTACGACCGCACAGGGCGTGGTGCCGCTGGTGTTGAACCTGCCGGATCTGCCCGCCTATGCCGGCGATGGCGATAGCCTGAATATCCTGGTCGGCCGCTTCGGCAACCGCATCGCCGGTGCGCGCTACACGCTCGATGGCGTCACCCATGCGCTGGCCGCCAACGAGGGACGCAACCACCTGCACGGCGGCCTGCGCGGTTTCGGGCGGCGGGTCTGGAGCGTGCTCGAGCACACCGCCGACCAGCTGCTGCTGGGCTACGACTCGCCCGACGGTGAAGAAGGCTATCCCGGCAACCTGCAGGTGCGTGCACGGCTGGCGCTGCATGGCCACACCCTGCAGCTGGACTTGGAGGCGCGCTGCGATGCCGCCACGCCGTTGAACCTGACCCATCACCCCTATTTCAACCTGTCCGGCGACCCGCAGCTGCGTGCCGCATCGCAGGTGTTGCGGGTGCCGGCGGACCGCTATCTGCCGGTGGATGCCGAATTGATTCCGACCGGGGAGGTTGCCGCAGTGGCCGGTACACCGTTCGACTTCCGCACGCCTGCCGCGCTGGCCGAACGGATCGACCCGGCGCATCCGCAGATCGTGCTGGGCCAGGGTTATGACCAATGTCTGATACTGGCGGAAGGCGCCCACTGCGTCGCCGAGCTGTACTCGCCGCAAAGCGGAGTGGCGATGCGCATCAGCAGCGATGCGCCGGCGGTGCAGCTTTACGAAGGGCAGCATCTGGACGCGCATCACCCCGGGTTGGGCCGCGGCATCTGCCTGGAGCCGCAGGATTACCCTGACGCGCCCAATCAGCCGCACTTCCCGTCGACCATCCTGCGCCCGGGCGAGGTCTACCATCGTCGCATCGCCTATCGCTTCGCCAACCCGGGCCCGGAGCGGCCGTGGGAGGTGGTCAGCGCTGCGTTGGATGGCTAGTGGCTGCGTCTACCCTCGGTGACGGCCGGTCACCCGACGTCATCGCAATCAGCGCGGGCCCAGCACCAGCTCGATCACGAACTTGCTGCCGAAGAACGACAGCACCAGCAGCGCCATTGCGGTCAGCGTCCAGTGCACCGCCTTGGTGCCGCGCCAGCCGTTACGCCAGCGGCCGATCAGCAGTGCGCCGAAGACGACCCACGACAGGATGCTGAGCACGGTCTTGTGCAGCAGGCGCTGCGCGAGGAAGTCCTGCACGAACAGCAGGCCGGTCAGCAGGGTCAGGCTCAGCAGCACGAAGCCGACCGTGATCGTGCGGAACAGCAGCGTCTCCAGCTCGGTCAGCGGTGGCAGCGCACGCAGCCAGGTGTGGAAGTCGCGCCGCCGCAGCGCACGCTCCTGCAGCCACAACATGATCGCCAGCAGCGCGGCGATGCCCAACGTGGCATAGGCCAGCAAGGCCATCCAGGCGTGCAGCTCCAGCCGCCAGCCCAGGTCCGCGCTGGGCTCGTGGCCGTAGGCGTGATAACAGGCCAGCAGGATCGCCGACAGCGGGAACACCACCACGCCCACCGCCGCAGTCCTGCCGCGCCCGCCGAACACCGCGGTCAGCCCGGCCATGCCCAGCCCGGTCAGCGACAGTGCCGCGAAGAAGTGCATGTCCGGTCCGCCGGCGGTGCGCAAGGCCACCAACGCGTGGTAGCCGGCATGCAGCGCCACTGCCGCCAGCGCCGGCGCCAGCCAGCGCGCGGGCGCCTGGTTGCCATCACGCAGCACCGCACGGGTGAGCAGGGCCGCAGCCAGCAGGTACAGGGCGAACGCGATGAGAACGATTGTCATCGTGGAAGTTTCGCATACTGGGGGCTGGGAATCGGGAATCGGGAATCGGGAATCGGGAATCGGGAATCGGGAATCGGGAATCGGGAATCGGGAATCGGGAATCGGGAATCGGGAATCGGGAATCGGGAAAAGCTGGCGGCCGCGGGGCGCGGGGGGCTGGCAGAGGGGGGGGCTCCTCCGGCGGGTCGGTGTCGCTTGGCGCGCAGCCGGTCGCTTGGGGCGGGGTGTTGGCCGGTGCCGCTATAATCGCTGCCCGTTTCCCCTTCGCGGTCCCTTGCGCATGTTCGAGTCCCTTACCCAACGTCTCTCCGGCACCATGGAGCGCCTGCGCGGCCGCGGCCGCCTGACCGAGGAGAACATCCGCGAAGCGACCCGCGAAGTGCGTATCGCGCTGCTCGAAGCCGACGTCGCGCTGCCGGTGGTGCAGGCGCTGATCGAGCGCATCAAGGTGCGCGCAGTTGGCCAGGAAGTGCTCAAGTCGCTGACACCCGGCCAGGCGCTCATCAAGGTGGTGCGCGACGAGCTGACGGCGGTGATGGGCGCGGCCGCTGCCGACCTCAATCTCAATGTGCCGGCACCGGCCATCGTGCTGATGGCCGGCCTGCAGGGCGCGGGCAAGACCACCACGGTGGGCAAGCTCGCCAAGCACCTGAAGGAAAAGCGCAAGAAAAAGGTCATGGTGGTCTCGGCCGACGTCTACCGCCCGGCCGCGATCGAGCAGCTCAAGACCCTGGCCGACCAGGTCGGTGTGCTGTTCTTCGCCTCCGACGCCTCGCAAAAGCCGGTGGACATCGTGCGCGCGGCCATCAGCGATGCGCGCAAGTCCTTCGTCGACGTGCTGCTGGTCGATACCGCCGGCCGACTGGCGATCGATGCGGCGATGATGGAGGAGATTAAGGCGCTGCACGCTGCGGTCAACCCCACCGAAACCCTGTTCGTGGTCGATGCCATGACCGGCCAGGACGCGGCCAATACCGCCAAGGCCTTCGGTGAGGCGCTGCCGCTCACCGGCGTGGTGCTGACCAAGACTGACGGCGATGCTCGCGGCGGTGCCGCGTTGAGCGTGCGCTACATCACAGGCAAGCCGATCAAGTTCGTCGGTACCGGCGAGAAGACCGACGGCCTGGACGTGTTCCACCCGGACCGCGTCGCCAGCCGTATCCTGGACATGGGCGACGTGCTGTCGCTGGTGGAGCAGGTCGAACACAGCGTCGATCAGGAAAAGGCCGCCAAGCTCGCCGCCAAGGTCGCCAAGGGCAAGAAGTTCGACCTCAACGACATGAAAGAGCAGCTCGAGCAGATGCAGAACATGGGCGGCATCCATGGGCTGATGGACAAGCTGCCGGGTATGGGCCAGATCCCGGACAACGTCAAGCAGCAGGTCACCGGCAAGGAAGTGCCGCGCATGATCGCCATCATCAATTCGATGACCAAGAAGGAGCGCCGCAACCCGGCGTTGCTCAACGGCTCGCGCCGCGCCCGCATCGCACGCGGTTCCGGCATGCAGCCGGCCGACGTCAACAAGCTGATGAAGCAGTACCAGCAGATGGAGAAGATGATGGGCAAGCTGGCCGGCGGCGGCATGAAGGGCCTGATGCGAAACATGAAGGGCATGATGGGCGCCATGGGTGGCCGCGGCGGCATGCCGTTCCGCTGAGATCGCCTCACCCCTGCGCGCGGTGCGCAATGTCGCAGGCGTGCTTGGCCTGCATGCATCCCCCTGCCGACGCGCTTGATTGCGACACCCGGACCGGCTGCCGTCGCAGTCGAGAGTTGCGTGAGATGTACGCCGTTCTCGGAAATGTAGGGGCGGCCATCGCTGTCGCTCCCGACGCGCCGACCTCTGCGCTACGGCGCGTCTGGCAACATCCGTTGGCCACCCGCGTCTGCATCGCCATCGAATATCGCAGGTACCATGCGCCATCCCATGGCTGTCGATGGTGTTGATGAGCAGATCTTCGAACGCGGATGCCTTTCAGCAGCGCTTCGGGCTACGCCTGCCGATCCTGCTCAGTCCCATGGCCGGCGCCTGCCCGGTGCCGCTGTCGGCGGCGGTTGCCGCTGCCGGTGGCATGGGCGCGATGGGCGCGGTGTTGTCGCAGCCACAGGACATCTCGACGTGGATGGCGGCCTTCCGTGCGGCAAGCAAGGGCCCTGCACAGATCAATCTCTGGATTCCTGATCCGGTGCCCGCGCGCGATGCGGACGCGGAAGCGCGGGTGCGCGCGTTTCTCGCGCAATGGGGGCCGCCAGTCCCCGAGTCGGCTGGCGACGCTGTGCCAGCCGACGTCGATGCGCAGTTCGAGGCCTTGCTCGCTGCGCGCCCAGCGGTGGCGTCTTCGATCATGGGGGTGTTTCGTCCCGATCAGGTGGCGCGGTTGAAGGCGGCCGGCATCGCCTGGTTCGCCTGCGCCACGACCCTGCAGGAGGCGCGTGTGGCACAGGGCGCTGGCGCCGATGCGGTGGTTGCGCAGGGCGCGGAGGCCGGCGGCCATCGCGGTGCGTTCGATGCCGGTCAGGCCGAGCGGCAGATGACCGGCTTGTTTGCGCTGGTGCCGCGCCTGGTCGATCAGCTGGACATCCCGGTGATCGCCGCAGGCGGGATCGCCGACGCACGCGGGATTGCGGCGGCGCTGCTGCTGGGGGCCAGCGCCGTGCAGATCGGCACCGGCCTGCTGCGCACGCCCGAGGCGGCACTGCCCGGCGCCTGGGCCGACGCGCTGGCCGCGTCCGAACCTGAGCAGACCCAGCCCACCCGCGCATTTTCCGGACGACTCGGCCGCGCGCTGGCAACGCCTTACGTGCAGGCCGCCATCGCTGCGGATGCACCGCCGCCGGCACCGTACCCGGTGCAGCGCGCGCTGACTGCACCGATGCGTCAGGCCGCCACCCGCGACAATCGCCTGGACGCAATGCAGGCCTGGGCCGGGCAGTCGGCCTGGATGGCGCCCGCGCAACCGGCTGGCGAACTGGTCACGCAGTGGTGGGAGCAGGCGCAGGCACTGTTATGTCGCTGATCTTCTGCAACGGCGTGCCGGCCAGCGCGCAGCAACTTGGCGCCGCAGCGCTGGTCAACTACGGCCACTTCACCACGCTGCAGGTGCGCAACGGTGCCACGCTGGGGCTGGATCTGCATTTGCAGCGCCTGCAGGAGGGCAGTCGCGCGCTGTTCGGCCAGGCGCTGGAACCGCGGCAGCTGCGGTCGCAACTGCGTGCCGCGCTGGCAGCATCGGCCATGGCCGATGCCAGCCTGCGCGTTACCGTGTTCGCGCCCGACTACGATTTCCGCAACCCCTTGCGCGAGGTTGCACTGGAGGTGCTGGTCGCCCTGTCGCCGCCGGCCGACATGCCCGAGACCGGGCTGCGCGTGCAAGTGACCGATTACGTGCGCGAACGGCCGGAACTCAAGCATGTCGGCACGTTTCCGTTGCTGCACCTGCGCCGCCTGGCCATGCAGGCGGACCACGACGATGTGGTGCTGCAGGATCGGCAGGGCAGGCTGCTGGAGGGGGCGTTCTGGAATCTGGGGCTGTGGGAGCGCGGCGGGGTGGTGTGGCCGCAGGGTCCGGCGCTGCTAGGCACGCGACAACAATTGCTGCAGTCCGGCCTGAAAACCTTGGGCATCGCCCAGGTGAGCCGGCCGGTGGAGCTGGCCGAGCTGGGCCGCTTCGATGGCGCATTCGCCTGCAATGCACGCGGCCAGCAGGCCATCGTGGCGCTGGGGTCGGCACGCTGGGTGCCGCATGCCGCGCAGTTGCCGCTGCTGGAGCGGGCCCTGCAAACCCATGCCTGGCAAGCGATCTGAGCGATCTGGCCCAGTTGGGTGGGGTGGCTTGGCTTCGCTGGCGCGGCCGGCTATAATCGCCGGCTTACCGCGCCACACTGGCGACTGGGCAACTTGAGGAAAACGACACCATGGTCAAGATTCGACTGACCCGCGGCGGCGCCAAGAAGCGTCCGTTCTACCACATCATCGTGACCGACGTGCGCAGCGCGCGCGACGGCCGCAACATCGAGCGTCTGGGTTACTACAACCCGGTGGCACAGGGCGCCGAACCGCGCATCGTGCTCGATACTGCCCGTGTCGACCATTGGGTCGGCAACGGTGCACAGCTCACCGACAAGGTGCGCAACCTGTATCGCGAAGCCAAGTCCCAGGCCGCTGCGGCCTGATCCTGAGGGCCGGGCATGACTGCCTGGCCCAGAGTCGACACAGATGAAGCCGATCGAGCGCCGCATCCTGTTAGGCAGGATAGTCGGCGCTTTTGGTGTCAAGGGCGAGCTCAAGCTCGAATCCTGGACCGAGCCGCGCACGGCGATCTTCCGGTACCAGCCGTGGATCGTGCGCTCGCCCTCCGGCCAGGAATCGGTGCTCAGTGGAGTACGTGGACGCGATCAGGGCAAGAACCTGATTGCGGTGTTCCCCGATATTACCGACCGCGACACCGTCGAAGCCATGCACGGGACCGAGATCTTTGTTCCCCGCAGTGCGTTGCCGCCGCCCAAGCCCGATGAGTATTACTGGGTGGACCTGGAAGGCTTGCAGGTGCAGACCGTCGAGGGCGTCGAGCTGGGCACGGTGTCGCACCTGTTTTCCACCGGTTCCAACGACGTGGTGGTGGTGGTGCGCGGCGATCGTGAGCGGATGATTCCGTTCGTGTTGCCGGACTTCGTCAAGTCGGTGGATTTCGAGGCCAACCTGATCGTGGTCGACTGGGACCCGGATTTCTGATCGAAGCCATCCGCTTCGCTCTTGCCTTACCCATTCCCGATTCCCGAATCTCTGCCAGTGCGCATCGACGTCATCAGCCTGTTCCCCGAGTTCATCGCGCAGTGCGCGGCGTTCGGCGTGGTCGGGCGGGCGCAGGAGCGTGGATTGCTGGAATTGCAGGGCTGGAATCCGCGCGATCATGCACAGGGCAACTACCGCCGGGTGGACGATCGTCCGTTCGGTGGCGGGCCCGGCATGGTGATGTTGATCGAGCCGTTGCGGGCCTGCCTGGAAGCGGCGCAGGCCGCCGACCCGCGGCCGGCACCGGTGATCTACCTCAGCCCGCAAGGGCGGCCGCTCACGCAGTCGCTCGCCCGCGAGCTGGCGCAGTTGCCGCGCATGGTGCTGTTGTGCGGCCGCTACGAGGGCGTGGACGAGCGCTTCCTCGACCAGGCGGTGGATAGGGAAATCTCCATCGGCGACTACGTGCTGTCCGGTGGCGAGCTCGGTGCGGCGGTCCTGGTGGATGTGGTGACGCGGTTGCAGGACGGTGTGTTGAACGACGCCGAATCGGCCGCGCAGGACAGTTTCGAAGGGCCGCAAGGCCTGCTGGACTGCCCGCACTACAGCCATCCCTCCACCCACGCATGGGGCGATGTGCCGGAGGTGCTGCGGTCGGGCAATCACGGCGCCATTGCGCGCTGGCGTCGGCAGCAGTCGCTGGGCCGGACCTGGCTGCGTCGCCCGGACCTGCTGGACGAGGCCGGGTTGGACAAGCACGATCGCCGGTTGCTGGAAGAGTTTCGCCGCGAACTCGACCCAGGCGACGAGAAATAAGGGCGCACCCCTAGCCCTTGAAGATTTGATTGGGGTACAATATGCGGCTTGCTGGCCAGCCTTGCGTCTGGCCCTCCTACGAACCTCGAGCAATCGCCGTGCGGCGACTGCCGGTCCAATATCACCAGACACGCGGTGCCCACCATGAGCAAACTCAACAAGACCATCCTGGCTGACTTCGAAGCCGCCCAGATCCAGCGCAAGCTGCCGGAATTCAACCAGGGCGACACCGTCGTGGTGAACGTCAAGGTGAAGGAAGGCAACCGCGAGCGCGTGCAGGCCTATGAGGGCGTGGTGATCGGCACCAAGAATGCCGGCCTGAACTCCGCTTTCACCGTGCGCAAGATCTCGCACGGCTTCGGCGTCGAGCGCGTGTTCCAGACCCATAGCGCCATCATTGACTCGGTCGAAGTCAAGCGCCGCGGCAAGGTCCGCGCCGGCAAGCTGTACTACCTGCGTGGGCTGGAAGGCAAGGCTGCCCGCATCAAGGAAGATCTGGCCGCTGCTGCACAGGCCAAGGCCGCTCGCCAGGCAGCTGCCAAGGCCGAGTAAGCCACACCGCTGGCAGGTCCTTCGACCTGCCGCTGCCAGACGGCCGCCTCCGGGCGGCCGTTTGCGTTTGCGGAAGATGCGTTGCGCCGACGGTGGCCGGTCACTGACTGCCTGAGCGATGTTGCGCCAGCCCGCTCGGTGGTCTGCTGTTGATCCGACGGCCCAGTGACGCCGGTGGATGCGCTGGGTGGCGGCATCCGCCACGCGGCGCGTCTTCGCAGGTCAGCGCGTTGGTTGCCGGGGTGCAGGGGGCACCGGGGCTGGATCGGCCACCAGATTGGCCGGGTGCGTGGAGACTTCGGCTGGCACGGCCACTTCTTCCGGGGCCGGTGGCGTTGCCAGCATGCGCACCCTGCGCCAACCGCCCCAACGGTAATACGCCAGCGACAGCAACATCGAACAGGCGGAACTGATCGGGAAGCTCCACCACACCGCATCGGCGCCCAGCTCCGGCAGTAGCAGGTTCGCCAACGGGATACGCACGCCCCAGAGCGCGAAGGCCAGGATCAGCAGTGGCGGGATCACCGCGCCGGTGGCGCGGACGACGCCGGAAATCACGAAGGTCACGCCGAACAGCAGGAACGACCAGATGGAGATGTGGTTGAGATGGCGCGCTATCTCCAATGCGGGACTGTCGCCGGGCAGGAACAGCGCCAGGGTCCAGCGGTCGAACAGGATCAGCGGCGCGATCAGCAGGCCGGTCATCAGGAAATTGGCGGCGATACCGGTGCGCGCGGTGGCATCCACGCGCGCCCACAGGCCGGCGCCTACGTTCTGCGCGGCCATTGTCGAGCAGGCCGCGCCCAGCGCCATCGCCGGCATCTGGACATAGGTCCACAGCTGCAAGGCCGCGCCGTAGGCTGCGGCGGTGTCGGTGCCAAAGCCGTTGACCAGCGTCAGCATGGCGATCATCGCCAGCGAGATCAGTACCATCTGCAATCCCATCGGCACGCCCTTGACGATGAGCGCGCGCAGAATCGCGGTGTCGATGCGGAACAGGTGCAGGTCGCGCCGTCCCAGCCACAGGATGTGGCGCTTCCGGCGCAGAGACACCAGCAGCCCGGCCAGCGCGGCCACCTGCGCGATCAGCGTGGCCCAGGCCGCACCGGCGATACCCAGCGCCGGAAATGGACCGATGCCGAACAGCAGCAACGGGTTGAAGACGATATCCAGTACCACCGACAGCAACAGGAAGCGGAACGGTGTACGTGCATCGCCGGTGCCGCGCAGGGCCGCCGACAGGAACGCGAACAGATACAGCGTGGGCATCGCCAGGAAGATCACCCGCAGATAGTCTTCGGCCAGCGCCTGCGAGGCGGCTGGCGTGCCCATCGCGGCGAGCAGCTGCGGCGACAGATACCAGCCAAGGAGGGCGATCACGACCGAGAGCCCACCGAAGAAGCTGGCGCTGGTGCCCATGACCTTGCGCGCCTGGGCGATGTCGCGCGCGCCCATGGCCTGGCCGATCAGGATGGTGGAGGCCATGCCGATGCCGAACACCGAACCGACCAGGAAAAACAGGATGCTGTTGGCGTTGGCTGCGGCGGTGAGCGCTGCTTCGCCGAGGTAACGGCCGACCCAGATCGCATTGATCGAGCCATTGAGCGATTGGGCGATGTTGCCTGCCAGGATGGGCATCGCGAACAGCAACAGCCTCTTGCCGATCGGGCCTTCGGTCAGGACGGCGGAAGTGGGCATCGCTGGGTATCGTCGCAGCAGGAGCTGTGCACACTAGCATCGCCGTGTGAGATCCGATGCGGTGCCATCGGCGTTGCGCTTTCGCGCTCGCATGCGCTGTAGAGCAGGGACGCGTCCCCTCATCCGGCGCTGCGCGCCACCTTCTCCCGCAGGCGGGAGAAGGGCTGGGGCTGGCGCGCTCCTGCAAGTGGACAACCACTCCCTTCCCCCGCCTGCGGGGGAAGGTGCCCGTAGGGCGGATGGGGGCGTGCAAATCATCGACCTGGCATTCAACCAGCATTGCAGCCCTGGCTGCCCAGCTTGAGTTCCCGGTGGCTGCCCAAACATCGGTTACCAGGCAGATCAAGACAGCAAGGCGCATGAATCCGGAGTTGGAACAGGGCACGACGGTCAGACTGGATGTGTGGTTGTGGGCCGCGCGCTTCTTCAAGACGCGCAGCCTGGCCAAGCATGCGGTGGACACCGGCAAGGTGGACGTGGGTGGCCAGCGGCCCAAGCCCTCGCGTGGCCTGCGCTGCGGCGAGCAGCTGCGCATCGACCGTGGCGGCGAAATCTTCCAGATCACGGTGGCGGCGCTCAGCGAGGTGCGCGGTCCGGCACCGGTGGCCCAGGCGCTGTACGTGGAGGGCGAGCCGTCGCGTGAGGCGCGCGCGCAATGGCGGCTACAGCGCGCCGCCGAGCGTACCGGTTACCGGGCACCGGAAGGCAAGCCCGACAAGCGCGCTCGCCGGTTGATCCATGCACTAGGCGATATCGACGCGCTGTAGCGGCGAGCTGGTAGGGCGAACACACGCAAACGCCCCGGTTGTCCGGGGCGTTTGTCGATGGCGTCAGCGGTTGCTCGAGTCGGATCGAACGATCCGGCGGCTTACGCCAGATCGAAACGGTCCAGCTGCATCACCTTGGTCCAGGCAGCGACGAAATCGTGCACGAACTTTTCCTGTGCATCGCTGCTGGCATAGACCTCGGCCACCGCGCGCAGGATGGAGTTGGAGCCAAACACCAGGTCCACCCGGGTGCCGGTCCAGCGCTGTTCGCCGGTGCTGCGGTCGCGGCCTTCGTACAGCTCCTTCGCCTCGGAGGTGGCCTTCCACTCGGTCCGCATGTCGAGCAGGTTGGCGAAGAAGTCGTTGCTCAACACGCCGGGGCGGCTGGTGAACACGCCATGCGTGGAGCCATCGGCGTTGGCCCCCAGCACGCGCAGGCCGCCGACCAGCACGGTCAGTTCCGGTGCGGTCAGGGTCAGCAACTGCGCCTTGTCGATCAGCAATGCTTCTGCAGGCACTGCGTAGCGGCGCTTGGCGAAGTTGCGCAAGCCATCGGCCACCGGTTCCAGCACCGCGAACGATTCGACATCGGTCTGTTCCTGCGACGCATCGGTGCGGCCGGGTGCGAACGGCACGGTCACCTGCTGGCCCGCTGCCTGTGAGGCGTGTTCCACCGCCGCGTTACCGGCCAGCACGATCAGGTCGGCCAGCGAGATCTTCTTTCCACCCGATTGCGCGGCATTGAAGTCGGCCTGGATGCGTTCCAGCGTGGCCAGCACCTTGGCCAGCTGCTCGGGCTGGTTGACCTGCCAATCCTTCTGCGGCGCCAGGCGCAGGCGTGCACCGTTGGCGCCACCGCGCTTGTCCGAGCCACGGAAGGTGGACGCCGAGGCCCAGGCGGTTGAGACCAGCTGCGCAACGGTAAGGCCCGAGGCCAGGATGGTCTGTTTCAGCGCGGCGGCATCCTGTGCATCGACCAGGGCGTGATCGACGGCCGGCACCGGGTCCTGCCACAGCAGTTCCTCGGTCGGTACCTCTGGACCCAGGTAGCGCGAACGCGGACCCATGTCGCGGTGGGTGAGCTTGAACCAGGCGCGCGCGAAGGCATCGGCAAACTGGTCCGGATGCTGATGGAAGCGGCGCGAGATGGCTTCATACGCCGGGTCGAAGCGCAGCGCCAGGTCGGTGGTCAGCATGGTGGGGCGATGCTTCTTCGCCGCGTCGTGCGCATCGGGAATGATGGCGTCGGCGTTCTTGGCCACCCATTGATGTGCGCCGGCCGGGCTCTTGCTCAGTTCCCACTCGAACGTGAACAGGTGGTCGAAGAAGTCGTTGCTCCACTGCGCGGGCGTGGTGGTCCAGGTGACTTCCAGGCCGCTGGTGATGGTGTCGGCACCCTTGCCGCTGCCGTAGCGGTTGTGCCAGCCCAGGCCCTGGCTTTCCAGCTCGCCGGCTTCGGGCTCGGCGCCGACGTTATCGGCCGGGCCAGCGCCGTGGGTCTTGCCGAAGGTGTGGCCGCCGGCGATCAGCGCCACGGTCTCTTCGTCGTTCATGGCCATGCGCGCGAACGTGTCGCGGATGTCGTGCGCGGCGGCGACCGGGTCCGGCTTGCCGTCCGGACCTTCCGGGTTGACGTAGATCAGGCCCATCTGCACGGCGGCCAGCGGGTTCTCCAGGTCGCGGGTGTGCGGCACTTCGCTGTCGTCGTCCTTGACCAGCACGCCGTGCGCTTCGTCCACGCCGGGCGAACCGCGCGCATAGCGGTCGTCGCCGCCCAGCCATTTGGTTTCCCGGCCCCAGTACAGGTCCTGGTCCGGCTCCCAGGTGTCTTCACGGCCGCCAGCGAAGCCGAAGGTCTTGAAGCCCATCGATTCGAGCGCGACGTTGCCGGTGAGAATCATCAGGTCGGACCAGGAGATCGCCTGGCCGTACTTCTGCTTGATCGGCCACAACAAGCGGCGCGCCTTGTCCAGGCTGACGTTGTCCGGCCAGCTGTTGAGCGGCGCGAAACGCTGCTGCCCACGGCCACCGCCGCCACGCCCGTCGCCGATGCGGTAGGTGCCGGCGCTATGCCAGGCCATGCGGACGAACAGCGGGCCGTAGTGGCCGAAGTCGGCTGGCCACCAGTCCTGCGAGTCGGTCATCAACGCGCGCAGTTCCTGCTTGAGCGCCTGCAGGTCGATGCGCTTGAACGCCTCGGCGTAGTTGAAGGTCTCGCCCAGCGGGTTGGACTTGTTCGAATGCTGGCTCAGCAGATCCACGCGCAGCTGGTTCGGCCACCAGTCGCGATTGGTCGTCGCGGTACCGACGACGGCGTGATTGAACGGGCACTTTGCTTCGGTTGTCATGGCATTTACCTGTGTGCGTAGGCACTTGGGGAGCAGCGTACCGAGCTCTCGGCACGTGCTGGCGGATCATTGTGGCGGGTCATGCGCAGCTCAGGGCAGGGTCATCGGCAGGGGGCGTGGCTCCCGCGTCCGCAGTGGCATCGGGCATGCCGATGCTAACGGCTGGCTGGGGTGCCCGATACACGGTGGCGAGCGGAGCACGGCGGAAACGAAGCGGCATCGAGCGGGCGCGGCAAGGAGTAGGGTTACACCATAAATAGCGCTGATCGTTTATTGAATTCGAATTATTCAAACGTATCGATAGTGTGCCGCTATGGACGGCGCGCCGATGCTGACGCCAGTTGGGCGGAATGTTCGACGCCTGCCGAACAACTTGCCACCCAGCGCGATGACAGCGCCAGGCCCGGCTGCCCGTGACAGGACGCGGCGGCGCGGCCGGCTACGTCATCTAGGCTTGATTTGTTATAAAGTAACATTTTATCTGTGGGCTGATCCGCCCCGCTTTTCCTCCAGGAGCCTGCCATGACCGCCAATGCCATCCTCGCCGACCACCGCCCCGTTCCCGCCGTGCGCACGGCCGCCTATTGCCTGGCCGCGGCAGACAAGATGCTGCTGCACTGGACCGAGACGGTCGGGCGGCGGGATATCGAGGCGGTGCTGGCGCTGTACGCGCCGGACGCCATCCTGGTGCCGACCTTGTCCGACGACATCCGTGGGCGCGATGCGGATCGCCGGGCCTACTTCGCCTCGTTTCTGGCTGCCGATGGGCTGAGCTGCGGTGTCACCGTGCAGAAGAAGCGGGTGAGCGCCAAGTTGGGCACGGTGGTGATCGGTGGTCTCTACACCTTCGTGTTCGAGCGCGACGGTGTCAGCGAACCGGTGCATGCGCGCTTTCTGTTCACCTTCGAAGAGATCGACGGCCAGTGGCTGATTACCGGCCACCATTCGTCGCGGTGCTCGGAAGGGGTCTAGCCGGGCGCGCAGGCGCGCGCTGCCCGACGCGCCTGCGCAGAAAGCGTATTCCCAGCAGCAGGCCGCTCAGGCTCAGGCACCATCCCAATCCCAACAGCGTCAGCTGGATGGCCAGATGCAGGCGCGGACGTTGCGCGGTTCCCGGCAGGCGGGTGGTGTGCACGGCGAAATACAGCCAGGCGTAGGCCTGGCGACTGCTGTCCAGCAGCAGCAGGGGTTGGCCGGAGACGGCATCGAAATACAGCTGCGCTCCGGTGGGGGCTTTCAGGGTCAGGCGCAGCGCATCGTCTGCGACGGCGTCGGCTTGCCGGTAGAGTGCGTCGGACGGCAGGGTGGTGGTGTCGGCCACGGCCCAGGCGCGCGCGGCGGCCCGGGCGATGGCCGCCGCGCGTTCGGCGCGGGTCAAGCGGTGCGGTGTGCGATCGGCGCCCTGAAGGTCGATCGTGCTGGCGGCGGCCCGGCCGTACCCGCTTGCCCACACCTGTCCGCCGACCAGCTGGAAACAGATCTCGCTGGATCCGTCCAGCCGCTGCAGCGTCGCCGGTGCGACGGCGGCCAATGCCGTCCCCAGGTCGCCTCCCGCGTAGCGCTGCAACGCCTGCGGTGAGGGCTGGCCGCGCGAGAACAGGCGGCCATGGTCCATCGACAGCCAGCCACTGAAGATCCACGCCAGGACGATCGCCGCAGCGACCAGTCCCAGGCCATGATGCCAGCGCAGCAGGTTGCGGTAGGGCGACCAGTCCGGCACCGGGCGGCGCCGTGCCTGCAGACTGCGATGGATGCCTAGGGCGGTGCCGGCCAGCGCGGCGGCCAGGGCGCTCAACGCCAGCCACCAGACGGTACGATCCCACAGCGCGAAATCGCGACGCAGCGCGCTGAAGTACAGCCAATGCGGAATGGACCCCAGCCAGTTCCAGTACCGCTCGGCGGCGCGCGTGCGTTGCATCACTTCGCCGGTGCGCGCCGAGACATACAGCGTGGTGCCATCGGCGTCGTCGAGCGCGGCGCGATAGAACGGTCGCCATGGATCCAGGCGCTGGTGCACCGTCCACTGATCGACCTGCAACGGCCCGCTCAACGTGCGCACCGGCCGCCGGCCGAAACCTTCAGCCACCGCGCGTGCCTGCGCAGGGCTGAGCAGGCCGAGCACCGCACCACTGCCGGCGTCGACGCTGGTCAGCCGTTCGCCTTGGGTGACCACATAGCGCGGCACGCCATCGACCGACAGCAGGCGCAGGGCGCTGCCACCGCCGCTACGCAGCAGCGCGGCCGCTGGCGCCACCCGGACGCCGGCCAGCGCCAGCGGTTCGCTCTGCGCGCGGCGCGCCGCATCGGTGAGGCTGGGAAACGGGACGAACAGCATCACCAGGCCGCTGCTGAACCACACCAGGAAGCACAGGCATAGCAGCGTTCCCAACCAGCGGTGCAGCGTGGCCAGTTGCGCCCACAGCCAGCGGCTAGAACGCTGCACGCAGGGTCAGCGCGTAGCTACGTGGCTGGCCCAGCAGAACCTGCCGGGGATAGGACACATCGGCCCACTGCACGTAAGCGGTGTTGAACAGGTTGTCGGCACGCACGCCCAGCGTGAGCGAGGAGTTCAGGCGATAGTTGGCATACACGCCGGTGAGCAGGTAGCGCTCCAGCTGCAAGCTGTTGGCCAGGTTGCCTGCGCGTGCGCCCACGCCATGCAGGTCCAGCCCCAGTTCCAGCGGCAGGCCGGCGATGTCGTCCAGGTGGGAGCCGAGATTGAAGACCGTGCGTGGGACGTTGGCGGGACGATTGCCCGAAACATCCAGGCCGCTGGCCGGGTCGATGAAGTCGTGATAGCGCGCGTCGGTATAGGCCAGATTGGCCTCCACGGCCCACTGCGCAGTGGGCTGCGCCGATAGCGACAGTTCGATGCCACGCGCGGTTTGCGCCCCGACATTGCTGACCATGTCCTGGCCAGTCAGGGTGAGGATGTTCTCGCGGCGGATGTCGTACAACGCCAGGGTGGCACTGGCGCGCTGGTCGCTGCGTGCGGCCTTGATGCCCGCTTCGTACTGGCGCGCGCGGCTCATGCCGAAATCCTCCGCGGCATTGACCAGCAGGATGTTCGAGCCGGGAAGGTCGCTGCCGGTGGTATAGGACACATACGGCGTCACCGACGGGCTCAGCGCATACACCAGGCCGACCCGCAGGTTGTTCGGCCGATAGCTGCGGCTGAAACTGCTGGCCGGCTGGAACTGGCCGGCGGCGTCGAAGTTGCGACGTTCCAGCTGCAGCATTTCCCAGCGCCCGCCCAGCACCAGCTTGAGCTGGGGGTCCAGGTCCAACGCGTCTTCCAGGAACACGGCGGTGTTGCTCCACTGCGTCGGGCTGCGCCGCGGTTGCAACGTGCCGAACACACCGCTCGGCCCGGGCACTGCCGGATCGACGCTGTCGCCGTCCGGGAAGCCGCGCTCGCGCACGAAGTGCAGGCGGTTGTAGTCCAGCCCGATCACCAACTGGTTGGATAGCCGCCCCAGTGGCTGGTCGAAACGCACGCTGGTTTGAGTGCCCCACAGGTGCTGCTGATGGAAGACGAAGAACCGGTCGCGGTCCAGTTGCCGGCTTGCCGGGTCGTAGGCGTAGCTTTCGGCATTGATCCAGCGCCGCGAAGCATCGAAGGCGAACCACAGGCTGCGCACGGTGATGTGCGTGCTTGGCGACCACACCAGGGTTGCCTGCGGCCAGCTGTGACGTGCGGAAATCTGCGCGTCGACGACGTTGTAGTTGGTGTTGCGCTGGGTGGCATCCACCACGCTGCCATCGGCGCTGCGCAGCACTCCGCGTAGCGGGGCGCGCGCTGCATCGGCCGGCAGCAGCGGGGTTCCGAAATAGGTACTGGGATGATCGTTGGCGTAGTCGATCGCCAGCTGCAGGCTCAGGGAGTCGCTGGGCCGCCAGAGCATCGCCGCACTGCCGTTGAACACCTGCGAGCCGGCGGCGTGCACGAAGCCGTCGGACGATAGGCGGCTGATGTCGGCGCGGTAGGCCAGAGCGTCGCCGAGCTGGCCGCCACCGCCGATGCCCAGCGCACGGCCACCGAATCGCGAGACTTCTGCCAGCAGATCGACGCTGTCAGGGCCAAAGCGTGGTTGCTTGTCGATGACATTGACCACGCCGCCGATGGCGCCTTGCCCGTACAGCACTGAAGCCGGCCCCTTGAGCACCTCCACTGCCTGCAGATTGAAGCTGTTCTGGGGACGGGCGGTCATGCTGGACGGGCCCAGGTACAGGCCGTTGTGCAGCCAGGTGATCTGGTCGCCGGTGAAGCCGCGCATCGACAGGCTGGACAGATTGCCGGGCGAGCCGCCGCTGGTGACACCCGGCAAGCGGGTGACGGCAGACTCCACGCTCTGCAGCCCGCGCGTCTGCATGGCGTGCGCATCGATGCTGTCCAGCGAGGCGGGTGTCTGCGCCGGCGACAGCGCCAGCCGGCTGGCGGTGGGCTGCACCACGTCCGTGGCGGATGCGGTGCCATGCACATCGATTTCGTCCAGGGTTTGCAGCGTGCGGCCGGTGTCCTGCGCTACTGCGCCTGGCGGCAGCGTCAGCGCTGACAACAGCGTCAGCAGGTGCCAGCGCGTGCAGGCAGCGAGGTGCGGGGTGCGGGAACGAAACGAGAAAGATGTCATGCGAACGGGTGCTTGAGGGAATGCAACGTGGCCGCTGTGGCGGCGGGGAATGACGGCGTCATGGCAGCTGCAAGGGCATCCACAGCACGTCGCCGTCGGCGTGGGCGACCAGCAGCCAGTGCGGTGCGGGCAAGACGGCAAGCAGCACGACCGGTGCACGGCCGGCAGATGGCAGGCTGTACCACCGCAGCGGGTCGCCCGGGTCGCCGAGCAGCACGCTGCCATCGTGCCTGCCGGCCAGAACGCGTGGCGGATCGGCCAACGTGCCGATGGCGGTGACCAGGGTCTGCGCGTCATCGTCGAACAGCTGCAACGCAGCGCGCTGCATGGGGCCCTCGTCAGTGTCGAATGGCCACA
This sequence comes from Xanthomonas cucurbitae, assembly GCF_002939885.1. Classification (GTDB taxonomy): domain Bacteria; phylum Pseudomonadota; class Gammaproteobacteria; order Xanthomonadales; family Xanthomonadaceae; genus Xanthomonas; species Xanthomonas cucurbitae. Next base: position 105,156 of record NZ_MDED01000003.1, on the reverse strand, counting down.
GGATCGCGGCGCTGGCCCCGCCGCTGACCAGCCAGGGCGCCGCTCCCACCCAGCCCCATTGCCGGATCTTGCTCGCGTAGCCACCGATATGCAGCTGCATCGGGTCGGCCACGCGCCAGCCATGCACGGCGCCTTCCTGCATGCTGCTGAGCACGAAACGACCATCCGGCGACCAGGTCACCGCCAGGTGGCTGCCGCGGCAGGCCTGCGGGCTGGCACGCCAGTGGCCATCCGCGCGGGTCCAGACGGTGACGCCGCCGTAATGCGAGGCGGCCAGCCGCCCGCCCGCCGGGTCGAAGGCGATGCCGCCGACACTGGATGGATGCTCCAGCACATGCTGGCGGCCATCGGCCTCCCACAGATGCACCTGCCGACCGACCGCGCAGGCGCGGCTGCCATCGACAGCGCCTGCCACATGCTCCACCCACCGGCCCGGAAACCGCGCCAGCACCTGGATGCAGCGTGCTTCGACCAGGGCGAACACGCCATCGTCGCCACCGCTCAACACGCCGCCGCCGGCATCGGCGGCCAGGCTCAGGATGGCGCCCGCGTGGACCTGCAGGCAGTCCGGTGTCTGCTGCCGGGCGAAATAGCGCAGGCCGCCATCGCCCCATGCCGTGACCAGCTGCGCGGCGCATGCGACCACGGCAACCGGCACCGCATCCAGATGCAGGGTGAGCCCGGAACGCGCCTTGCGCGGTTTGAACGGCAACGCTGGCAGTGGCGCTGCGTTCATGCCGCGCAGGCATGGAAGCCGTCGTGCAACTGCATGCGTTCGAGATGGCGGCCGATGAAGACCATGCGTGATACCCGCGGTTGTCCTTCCGGCCAGGCGTCCAGGAAGCTGCCATCGGTGAGCATGTGCACGCCCTGCACGACATAGCGCCGCGATTGCCCGGCCAGCTCCAGGATGCCCTTGCAGCGCAGCAGGTCGGTGCCATGCGTAGACAGCAACTGGCCGAACCAGCGCTCGAAGCGCACCGGGTCCAGCGGTGTGTGTAATTGCAACGACACCGAGCCGATGGCCTGGTCATGCGCGTGTACATGGTCTGCGTCGAGAAAGTCCGGTTCGATCTCCAGCACGCGCTCCAGGCTGAAGGCCTGCAGCCCCAGGATCGCCTGCAACGGCACATCGCCACGCGTGCTGTGATGGATGCGCGCATAGGGGTTGATGCTGCGGATGCGCGAGCGCAGGCCGTCGAGCTGCGCTGGCGGCACCAGGTCGATCTTGTTGAGCAGGACGACATCGGCAAAGGCAATCTGCTCGGCCGCCTCGTGTGCCTCGTCCAGGTGGGTCTGCAGGTGCACCGCATCGACCACGGTGACGATGGCATCCAGCCGGGTCCTGGCCGCAACGTCCGGATCGACGAAGAAGGTCTGTGCCACCGGCGCAGGATCGGCAAGGCCGGTGGTTTCGATGAGGATCGCATCGATGTCGCGGCGCTTCATCAGTCCATCGAGGATACGGATCAGATCACCACGCACGGTGCAGCAGATGCATCCGTTGTTCATCTCGAAGATTTCTTCGTCGGCGTCCACCACGAGGTCGTTGTCGATCCCGGTCTGGCCGAACTCATTGACGATGACCGCGTAGCGGTAGCCATGCGACTCGGTGAGGATGCGGTTCAACAAGGTGGTCTTGCCGGCACCGAGGAAGCCGGTCAACACAGTGACGGGGAGTTGGGCGGCAGTCATGACAGAGTCCTCGCGCCCGCAAAAGGCAGGACAGGGGATGGGGCGCAATGCGCGGCATGGCGCAACCGGTGCGGCACGCGTGCTGCGGCTTGAGCATGGGGATTAAATTGCATATGAAATGATATAACATATCTTTCGATGAGCAGCTGTCCGCTGCTTCGTCTTGCCGTGCGGATGCGAAGTTGCACCATCACCTCACCGCGTCCCTGCCGTCGGCAGGAAGACGCTTGGCACGCTCTCCGGCGCAGGCAGGAATCGCCAGGGCCGCGCGTGGTCCTGGCGGTGCGCTCAGAGCAGCGCTTTCAGCCTGTACAGCGCTTCCAGCGCCTGCTTGGGGGTGAGTTCGTCCGGGTCCAGCGCGTGTAGCGCCTCCTGGGCGGCAGAGGAGGGCGTGGTGAACAACCCGAACTGCTGCGGTGCGTCCAGCGCGGCGGGCGCCATCTGCACACTGTGACTTTCCCCGCCACGTTGCTCCAGCTCGGCCAGCCGGCGGCGCGCCTGCGTCACCGCCGCCCTCGGCAGGCCGGCCAACGCCGCCACCTGCAGGCCGAAGCTGCGATTGGCCGGGCCATCCTTCACGGCATGCATGAATACCAGGCGTTCGCCATGTTCGACGGCGTCCAGGTGCACGTTGGCGATGCCGCTACCGCCGCCGCCATGCGATTCGTCGGCCAGCGCGGTGAGTTCGAAGTAATGCGTGGCAAACAGGGTGTAGCAGCGATTGCTCTGCGCCAGATGGCGTGCCACCGCGTCGGCCAGCGCCAGGCCGTCGTAGGTGGAGGTGCCGCGGCCGATCTCGTCCATCAACACCAGCGATTGCGGCGTGGCGTGATGCAGGATGTAGCTGGTCTCGGCCATTTCCACCATGAAGGTGGATTGCCCGCGTGCCAGGTCGTCGCCGGCACCGATGCGGGTGAGGATGCGGTCGATCGGCCCGATCACCGCGCGGCTGGCCGGCACGAAGCTACCGATGTGCGCCAGCAGCACGATCAACGCGTTCTGCCGCATATAGGTCGATTTACCGCCCATGTTCGGGCCGGTGATGACCAACATGCGGCGGTCGCTGTGCAGGTCCAGGTCGTTGGGTTCGAAGGGGTGCTCGCGCACCGCCTCGACCACCGGGTGGCGGCCGCGCTCAATGCGCAGGCACGGCGCGGTGTCCAGCTCCGGATGCGACCAGTCCAGCGCCTGTGCGCGCTCGGCGAAGGCCGCCAGCACGTCCAGTTCGCTCAGTGCGCCTGCGCAGCGCTTCAAACCTTCCAGCTCGCTGCCCAGTGCATCCAGCAGACCTTCGTACAGCAGTTTTTCGCGTGACAGCGACCGCTCGCGTGCCGACAGCACCTTGTCTTCGAAACTCTTGAGTTCTTCGGTGATGTAGCGTTCGGCATTGGTCAGGGTCTGGCGGCGGCTGTAGTGCAGCGGCGCCTTGTCGGCTTGGCCCTTGCTGATCTCGATGTAGTAACCATGCACGCGGTTGTAGCCGACCTTGAGCGTGCCGATGCCGCTGGCCTCGCGCTCGCGTTGCTCCAGGTCGATCAGGAACTGGTCGGCATTGGTGGACAGGCGGCGCAGCTCGTCCAGCTCGGCGTCGTAGCCGGAAGCGATGACGCCGCCGTCGCTGAGCTTGAGCGGCGGCTGCTCGGCCACCGCGCTGACCAGCAGGTGCGCGGTGGCATCGTGTTCGCCAAGTTCGGCGAACAAGGCCTGCAGGCGCGGCGAATCCAGCGGCGCGAGGATGCTGCGCAGCGTCGGCAGCAGTGCCAGGCCATCGCGCAGGGTGGAAAAGTCGCGTGGACGGGCCGAACGCAGTGCCACGCGGGTGAGGATGCGTTCCAGATCGCCAAGCGCGCGGAAGGCTTCGCGCACCTCGGCATCGGCAGCAGAGGCGATCAGGATGGCGACGGCATGGTGCCGCTGCATCAGCACCTCGCGCAGGCGCAGCGGCCGATGCAGCCAGCGCCGCAGCAGGCGCCCGCCCATCGGGGTGACGGTGCTGTCCAGCACTCCGAGCAAGGTGTTGCGGGTGTCGCCATCTACGCGTGTGTCCAGCTCCAGATGCCGGCGCGTGGCCGCGTTCATCGCGATCGCCTCGCTGGCCACTTCCATCGCGATCGCGGTCAGATGCGGCAGGCGCTGTTTCTGGGTTTCTTCCACATAGCCGAGCAGCGCGCCGGCAGCGGCGGTGGCGCAGGGCTTGTCGTCGATGCCGAAGCCGGACAGGTCGTGCAGCTTGAAGAACGCCAACAGCTGACGCCGCCCGCTGTCGGCATCGAACAACCACGGCGGCCGCCGCCGCACGCCGATGCGCCCACGCAGGAACTCCGGCCAGTTGTCTTCGTCCGGCACCAGCAGCTCGGCCGGTTCCAGCCGCGCGATTTCCGCCTCCAGCGCATCGACGCTGTCCACTTCGTTGACCAGGAACCGGCCACCGGCCAGATCCGCCCAGGCCAGGCCGTAGCCCTGCTTGCTGCGCGCAATCGCCATCAGCAGTGTGTCGCGGCGTTCGTCCAGTAGCGCCTCGTCGGTCACCGTGCCGGGCGTGACGATGCGCACCACCTTGCGCTCGACCAGGCCCTTGGCCAGCGCGGGGTCACCGATCTGCTCGCAAATGGCCACCGACTCGCCCAAGGCCACCAACCGCGCCAGATAGCCCTCGTAGGCATGCACCGGCACGCCGGCCATCGGAATCGGTGCCCCGCCCGAGCTGCCACGCTGGGTCAGGGTGATGTCCAGCAGGCGCGCCGCCTTGCGCGCATCGTCGTAGAACAACTCGTAGAAATCGCCCATGCGGAAGAACAGCAGCAGGTCGGGGTAGTCCGACTTGGCGGCGAAGAACTGCTTCATGAGGGGGGTGTGCTCTACAGCCCCACCGGTGTTCTTGGTTTTTTCTTTTGTGTCAGTGCTTTGCAAGAAATGTTCTTCCGGGATGTGGCGGTCAATCAGGGGCGGTAACGGCAAGGGACGGTGAAGTTTGTTGCGGCGTTGTTGCGATGAAACGGACGAGCGGCTGGGATGGCACAGGATGTTGCGACCAAACGAACCACCTCAAGGCGGCACGGGTCAAGTTTAAGCGCACCTGCCAACAAATCCTTGAGCGATCGGTCGCGAGGGTGCGGGCCAAGGATTGCAGCGGGCGGTCGGCCATCGGGCCGAGGCCTTCGGACGAAGAGCGAAAGCCCTGTCGAATCCTGAATGGCAATACGGAGGCTCCTGCCTGGCTCGGCTTTTACGCAGGAAAGCCGGCCACGACCCCTGAAATGGCTGGGTGTTGCCCGCAGGGCACGCGTCGCTCCTCGCTCGGTAACGTTGCTGGCATCCGGATAGGGGTGCGGCTGCCTCACCCGCCTACGATAGCCGGGCGGGTTCAGGGTTCATAACATGCGCTAGCTGCGCAACAGGGGAAGTGGCGAGTTCTGCGTGTCGTAAGCACGTCAATAGCATTGTCGAGTGTTGTCAGATAACTACTGAAAACAGCGTCAGAATTTTCTGAATTCTTTGTAGGAAAACCGGTCTCGGCACCGTCTTTCGTGAGCTATTCCCCATAACGTCAAGCACTTGCCGTTCTGCGCCCCGGCTCCCTCATGCACTGGCAAGCGATCGTAGGCGGTTGACATCAAATTGGCGCCGCGCAACCTTAGGCGGCGTGGGGGGATTGGGGAATGACCTCGCGGTCGCGCTTCGCGCACCCTCTGGATTCTTTGGACACGAACACCGGCCGGTGGCTTGGCTGGGCATGCGTTCTCATGCCTTGGCCCTGCATGCGCGCGAGTTCGTGTAAGCGATGAGGTTTACCCGGATCTCGGGCAGTCGTTAACCTGGAAAATGCTATGGAACTGGGCACAGAGCGGCGCCAGCTGCGCGCGATTGGATTGATGCTGGCTGCGTTGGCAGGATTGTTTCCTGCAGCAGGCATTGCCGAGGATGTCTACGACGACTATGGCAAGTTGATCCAATCGGGCGCAGTGGTAAGGAGCCCCGGCGGCCAGCTGTTTGGGGAAAACATCAACCTGTACACCGGGTCGATGGAGATCGTTCAAACCGACGTGGACCTGAAGGGCAACAATGCCTTGCAGGTGCGCATTGGTCGTCGGTTTTCCGTCGGCAGTCCCACAAAGGGACACTTCAAGCTCTGGGACCTGGATATTCCTTACATGCACGGGGTTTTCGGCTTCCCTGGTGGGAACATCGCGCCGGATGGCTGGGTAGTCAACGGGACCAGGGAGACGGCTTACAACCGATGCAGTCGCTACAGCGTTCCTCCGGCGTTCGAGAACCAGGGCGGCTTTTTCGATCCTTCCGAATTCTGGCGGGGAAGCTTTCTCTACCGGCCAGGAAGCGGCGATCAAGAGCTACTGCAAGCATCGGCGCAAGCGCTCCGCCCAAGCGACGGTCGAACCTACCCCATCGTCTTAAAGGACGGCTCCGCAGTGCGTTGCCTGGCCTCGCTTGATGGAGCGAGCGAGACGAGTGCGCGCGGGGAAGGGTTTGAACTGGTCGACACACAAGGCAGCGTGTACGCGTTCAACCATATGGTGTCGCGCTCCTATCCGCCCTTGAGCAAATCGTCGCCTGCTCCGCAGGCCAATTCCGTTGGCATGGCGTCCGCTGGCGGAGTGGGCATGAGAACAGCCGGCATCGGTAACATCGTTCCAATGGTAGCCAAAAACTACATCCTGGTTCGCAAAGAGGTCTTGATCTATCCCACGCGAGTGACCGATCGCTTTGGCAACACTGTGGTCTACAACTGGAATCCCGGGGCTCCGTGGCAACTTCTAAGCATTGTCGCCAGCGATGGGCGTCGCATCGACCTATCGTATGCCGGCGGGGATGGCAGCATCATCACCTCCGTGAGCACCGGAGGTAGAACTTGGTCTTATGGCTACAGCGATACTGTGGATACAGTGACGCTGCCTGACGGCAGCGGCTGGACCTTCGATCTGGTTGCTTTGTCCCGTGCACGCGTGACCTACGGCCAGCCGCCAGGGTGCGACAACATCCGCCCGTGGTCCCGCAGCAATGTCGTAGGCAGCATCACTGCCCCTACCGGCGCTCGCAGTGACTACACCCTCAACTCCATGCTGATGGGGAGGTCGTGGGTTCCCAGGATGTGCAATATCCAGGACGCCTACTCAGAAATTCCCTATCAGTTCTATGTCATGGCTGTGACCAGCAGGCGCATCTCCGGTCCCGGCTTGCCGGCGCAGGGGCTGACTTGGTCCTACGACTACGGCAGCCCGAACAATTGCTGGAAGCCGGGCACAAATCCGAATCCAAGCGATCCATCCAAGTATGTCGAATGCAACGCGGGCTCGCCCATCACGCGAGACATCACAGTCAAAGACCCGGCGGGCCAAGCTACCCGCTATCGATTCGGCAATCGCCATTGGTCCAATGAAGGCCTGTTACTTCAGCAGGACTTTGGCTGGAACGGTTCGACGGCCAAACGCAGCAAGGTGAGTGATTACGCAGCCTTTGATGCGGCGCCTTACGCGGCGCGGACCATGTATCCGGCTGGTGACTACGGGGACAACACTGTGGCAGCGAGGCAGCGGCCCGTGCGTCAGGTCATCACGATCGATAACGGCGACCAGTTCGTTTGGCGCATCGCCGATTGCAATGGTCAGCCGTGTTTCGACGAGTTCGCAAGGCCAACCCGCGTTGAGCGATTCAGCCCTTGGCATAGCCGCACCGACGATACGACGTACTACGACGAGCGCGGTGCGTGGGTCTTGGGGCAGACCGCCATTGCTCGTAATGTCAACACAGGCATCGTCACCTCCCAAGTCGACTACGGCAGCAATGCGTTGCCCCAGACGCAACGGCGCAACGGGAAGCTGATCGCAACCTACACCTACAATCCCGATGGGACCCTGGCCCAGGTCAAGGATGGACTCGGGAATGCAACGACCCTGTCTGGCTGGAAGCGCGGCATCCCCCAGACCGTTGCAAACCCCGACGGCACAGCCAAGTCCGCCTCGGTGGACGACAACGGGTGGATTCGTCAAACCAACGACGAGAACGGATTTGCGACCACCTATGGCTACGACGCGATGGGGCGGCTAACTGGCACGAGTTACCCATCGGGTGACAGTACCGCTTGGAACTCGACGGCACAGGCGTTTGAAAGGGTAGGCGGTGACGAATATGGTATTGCTGCCGGCCATTGGCGCCAGACCGTGACCACTGGAAATGCACAGAAAATTACCTACTTTGATGCGCTTTGGCAGCCGCTACTGATTCGGGAGTACGATGCGGCAAACGTGGCGGGAACACTTCGAGTCAAACGCTTCGTTTACGACCATGAGGGAAGAGCCGTCTTTGCGTCGTACCCCAGCAATAGCGAAGCTGCGAACACTGGCGTGTGGACTGAGTTTGATGTGATGGGGAGGCCGACGGCGGTATCCCAGGATAGCGAGCAGGGGCTGCTGACGACCGTCACTCAATATCTCCCCAGTCTCCAAACCTTGGTGACGAACCCCCGTGGCGCGCAGACGAGGACCAGCTACCAAGCATTTGACCAGCCGGTCTACGACGCCCCCGTTTTTGTAGAGTTACCCGAATCTGCCCGGACGTCCATCATCCGGGATGTCTTCGGCAAGCCGATCAAGATCGAGCGAGGTGCTCGATGAGCGAGCGAAAGAAATCGACAACGATGAGCGCGCGCTCAATAGGCCCTACGCACTCCCTTCGCAGGTTGCCCGCATACTGGATAAGCGCTGCCTTGATCGTGCTCTGCATGATTGCCGTGCCCACATGGGCCGCGCGGAAATGCCCCGATGGATCGACCGCCGGTTCGGCCAATGAGTGCCCCACGCCGGTAGAGCTAAAGGAGAACGATTCCAAATACATTGGCGGCTCAGTGCCGACGACAATGGTTGTGGGCCAGACATATGCCGCAAGCATAACTTTCCAAAATACCGGATGGAAGGCATGGACGCCGCAAGAGGGCTATCGTCTCGGAAGCCAAGGGCCAACGGATAACCTGACTTGGGGAACCGGTCGTGTCGAACTGCCTACGAGCGTTGCCTATCCGTCGAGCACTACCTTTAATTTCGCTGTCCGTGCGCCTCTCACACCGGGAAACACTCTTTTTCAATGGCGAATGGTGAGGGATGGCGTTGCCTGGTTTGGTGGAGTGAGTTACCCGGTTTACATCAATCTTCTTCCGTCTGTCATCAAAGGAAGCATTGACGGTATCAGTAACACGGTGATCTCCGGCTGGGCATGCTCCACCAATCTCACTCAGTCCATTGATGTGCACATGTATCTTGGAGGCGCCGCTGGGTCAGGGAACTTTGGCGGAGCAACCAAGGCCAATCTTCCAAGCGACGGCGGGATAGCGGCTGCCTGCGGAACGTCGGCAGCAAATTACCGATTCGCGTTCCCAATCGATGAAAACTTCATCCTGCAGAACGGTGGTAAGGCAATCTTCATCCACGGATTGTCGCCTGTGGGTGCGTCGAACGATACGATCGCAGGGTCTGGAAGCCTGCGAGTTCCGGCGATTGACCGTAGCTCGGTATTTGTCAGCCAGTCCGTGCCCGCAGCGATGACCGTCGGGCAGTCCTATCCGGCAGAGGTCATGTTCCGCAACACCGGGAACGTCACTTGGCGCAGGTCCTCAAACTACCGCTTGGGGGTGGTCGACCCAGCTGATACCTGGATGTGGGGCATCGTCAGGGTTGAGTTGCCCAATGATGTTCCCCCAGGGCAGTCCGTCCGGATCGCATTCAATGCGGTGCCTCAGGTGGCCGGCTCGCTCAACTTTCAATGGAGGTTGCTGCAAGAGAGCGTGACCTGGTTCGGTGAAGCCAGTCCCAACCAGGTCATCAATGTCCAGGCGGTCAATCGTCCACCGCAGGTATCACTGACCGAGCCAGTCAATGGAAAGACACTCTATGCGCCCGGCAACGCCACCGTGCGGGCCAATGCCAGCGATCCAGAGGGCGGGCTGGCCAGTGTCTCGTTCTACGCGAATGATGCGCTCATAGGAACGGTCGCGTCCGCGCCCTATCAGGTGGCTCTCAACAACCTGGCTGCGGGCAGCTACCGCCTCAAGGCAATCGCACGCGATGTCAATGGCCTGACTGCTGATTCTGGCCAAGTTCTGCTAACGGTCAAGCCCCCCCAGGGACCTGCCTCCATCGCTCGCAGCTACGTCTATGACGCAAACCAACAGCTATGCAAGGTGATCGAGCCCGAAAACGGCTCAACAGTGATGGCCTACGATGCTGCAGGCAACCTGGCCTGGTCGGCTAGCGGGTTGGACCTTCCCAGCACCACCAGTTGCGACTTGGATGCCGCTGCTGCAAGCGGCCGGCAGGTTACTCGCGCTTACGACACCCGCAACCGTCTCAAGACGCTGCGGTTCCCTGACAAGAATGGCAACCAGGACTGGACCTACACGCCGGATGGACTGCCTTCACAAGTGACGACATGGAACGATGCTGGCAGCTCGTCCGTTGTCAATGCTTACAACTACAACAAGCGCCGGATGCTGACGTCCGAATCGTCGGGTCAAACCGGCTGGTATACCTGGTCCATTGGCTACGGCTACGATGCCAACGGAGCGCTCGCAAGCCAGGTGTATCCGACTGGGCTGTCGGTCAATTACGCACCCAATGCGTTGGGTCAACCGACCGACGTGCGCGATCACTTGGGCAACGTCTACGCATCGGGCATTGGTTATTACCCCAATGGCGCAGCGCGGCAGTTCACCTATGGCAATGGCGTCAGCCACTCGCTGCTGCTCAATGGCCGCCAGATGCCTCAGCAAGTTCGTGATGCGAGCGTTGCATCGCTTGAGTATCAATACGACGCCAATGGAAATGTCATCACGATCCTGGATCAGCAGATGGGGTCGGTTTACAACCGGCACATGGCTTACGACGGTTTGGATCGCTTGACCGACGCTGGATCATGGCGCTTCGGTGGGGATGCTTGGAACCGATACGCCTACGACGTATTGGACAACCTGCTCAGTGCACAGCTGCCGGGGGTAAGTGAGAAAAACTACTGGTATGACGCCAGAAACCGTCTGACCAATGTTCAGAACAATGCAGGCGCGACCACCGTTGGGTTGAGCTACGACCTGCAGGGCAACCTCAAGAACAAGAACGGCCAGATCTACAGCTTCGACTACGGCAACCGCCTGCGAGATGTCACGGGTAAGGAGAGCTACGTCTACGATGCGTATGGCCGCCGCACTGTGGCCGGGCAACCGACAACGCGGACTGTTCAGGTCTACACGCAGGCAGGTCAGCTGTTCTATACAGAAACGTCGAGCAAGGGCAACACCGAATACGTCTACCTCAACGGGAGCCTGCTCGCCACGCGTAACGCAGGGGCGATCAAGTTCCAGCACACCGATGCATTGGGCAGCCCGATCGCGGTGACGAATGCTGCTGGTCAAGTGATCGAGCGGACCGACTACCAGCCGTATGGCAGTCCCATCGGCAAGACGGTCGATGGCATCGGCTACACAGGTCATGCCATGGACGGGGCGACCGGGCTGACCTACATGCAGCAGCGCTACTACGACCAGGACCTGGGGCGGTTCCTGAGCGTGGATCCGGTGGCCGCAGACTCGGTGCTGGCAGCCAACTTCAATCGCTACTGGTATGCGAACAACAATCCGTATCGGTTCACTGATCCGGATGGGAGAGACAGCGTCGGCCAAATGATCGACGCCGGAGCTGACGGGTGCGGTCCGGTCTCGTGTGCTGCCTGGGCAGGCCTTAAAGCAAGTTGGACGGTATTTGGAGCCGAAAGCATTAGCCAGATGGCCGACAAGGGTTGGTCATCCTCGGGTGGTGGCACCATGGTCGGTGCCGGCTTAGAGATTGCTGCAGTCTTGCCGCCTGTTAAGATTGCTCGTGCTGGAGCGGCGATGGTGCGTATTGGACAGGCTGGAGAGAGCGCTGTGCGTGCAGCGGTCGATATTGGTCCGAAGATGGCATTTGAAGTTAGGGGAGTAACCCGAATTCCAGACGGCGTAACCGATTCTGTCATCAGCGAGGTCAAGAATGTTAAATACCAAGGCTACAGCGCTCAGATCCGTGACTACGCAGAAATTTCGAAGCAAACTGGCCGTGACTTTAATCTCTATGTGCGATCCGACACGAAGATCTCTGGTCCTTTGAAGGAGGCAGCCAAACGGGGAGATGTTAAGATCTGCGTTATTGGAGAAGTTTGCCGATGAAAGAGCAACAAACCGCAGCTGAGTTGATCGCTGAGCTAGCCGCCGACCAAGATTACTTGGCCATGCGCAAGGCGCGAGACGAGGAGATGGCCAAGCAGCGTGCTGCTTGGGCGAAAGCAGAAGAACCGCTGGTGCAGGCGTTAGAGTCTGCTGGATGCCCGGTGAAGTCTGTTTGGGATTTGGTCAATACCGCTAAGCCCTACCCGGAGGCCATTCCCGTTCTTGTTGAGCATTTACGCCCAAGTTACCCGAGCCGAATCAAGGAAGGCATCATCCGGGCGTTGGCGGTGCCTGACTCGCGTCCCTATTGGTCTGTTTTAATCGACTTGCTCAACACCGCCACAAGCTCGCCTGACAACCTCCGTTGGGCAGCCGCTTGTGCCTTGAGTGTGGCTGCTGACGACAGTGTCATTGACGATGTCATCCGCATCGCTAAGGATGACACCTTGGGGTTCGACCGTACCCCACTTTTGGCTGCTCTAGCTAGATCAAAGGACGCCAAGGCTCAGATGCTCTTGCACGAGCTTAGAGACGACCCGGTGCTTGGCAAAGAAGTCAAAAAGATGCGGAGAGTTGGACGACTAAAGACTTCAGCCGGTAAGACTAAAAAGTAAGTTTGGCTCATCGCGGATTCGTGTGGGAACCTTGGGACCATTGAATCTTGAGGCCGTCCAAGCGCCGGATGCTGACGTCCGAATCGTCGGGTCAGACCAGTTGGTATACCTGGTCCATTGGCTATGGCTACGATGCCAACGGAGCGCTCGCCAATCAGGTGTATCCGACTGGGTTGTCGGTCAATTACGCACCCAATGCGTTGGGTCAACCGACCGACGTGCGCGATCACTTGGGCAACGTCTACGCATCGGGCATTGGCTATTACCCCAATGGCGCCGCGCGCCAGTTTACCTACGGCAATAGCGTCAGCCACTCCCTGGTACTCAATGGCAGTCAGATGCCTTAACAGGTTCGTGATGCAAACTTTGCTTCGCTTGAGTATCAATACGACGCCAATGGAAATGTCAACACGATCCTGAATCGACGTCCCCCCCCCCGAATCTGAACGCGCAAGGGTAGCGGGCGGTGGGCCTTGCGGGCCGGTGCAGAGGTACGTCCGAGCGCCTGCATGCGGCAGCTGAGCTGGCGGAAGCTCGCATCAGCTCCACATCGCCGTGTCATCGACGGGTCTAGAGTGCCCAGCTACACCGGCGTACAGATACCGAACATGGATAACCGACAGCAGGAATGGATGCAGGCAGTCAGCGAGGCGCTTAGTGACCTGCTGGCTGCGCGCATCGCGCAGGCCACTGTGCTGGAGGCGATGTTGGTCTCGCATTCCGACCCTGTCGCGCTCAGAAAGGTATGGGATGAATTGTCGTCCCAGCGCATTGCCTACGCAGCGCAGAACAAGGCGACCGCACAGGTGGAACGGCCAATGGATGAATACACGCTGGCACAATTTCAGGCGTGGGAAGAGAAGTTTCGCCGCTATTTCCCGCGCGATGTGGATCTACCCTAGGCATGCGACCGCGCCTTGCGAGCGGCAGCAAGGCAGCGTGGGGCGGGGCACTCGGCCATCACGCCAGGAATGTTCGCAGGCTGCCCGTGACGTTGTTCAACGTCAGCCGTGTAGAGATCTGCCTGCGCGCGGTGCCTTGCACGCGCGCCTGTCGCTTCGGGGGGAGGGCTCTTCACCTTTGGAAACGCTAAGATCGAAGCTTGTGCAGCGTTGGAGGGGCTAATGATCGACCGTCGTACTTTTCTTGCCACGGGTGTGGCCGCCGTTGCCGCCAGCTACAGCGCATCGGCGGCTCGGATCGCGCAGGTGCCGCACGCCCGTGGACCGGCGCCGTGGGGGGCGGTGCCCAGCGCGCGACAGCTGCGGTGGCATCGGTGGGAGCAATACGCTTTCGTGCATTTTGCGATGAACACCTTCACCGACAAGGAATGGGGCTACGGCGACGAGGATCCGCGCAAATTCGATCCCAGCGATTTTTCACCCGATCAAATCGTCGCGGCTGCCAAGGCTGGCAACCTCAAAGGTCTTATCTTCACGGCCAAGCATCACGATGGGTTCTGCCTTTGGCCGACACGCTTGACCGAGCATTGCATTCGGAACTCGCCCTACAAGAACGGCAAGGGCGACATTGTCGGGGAGATGGCAGCGGCGTGCCGACGCGCTGGCCTGGCGTTCGGCATCTATCTCTCGCCGTGGGATCGCAACCATGCCGAGTATGGACGCCCCGGCTATCTTGACTATTTTCGCAAGCAGATCGTCGAGCTCTGCACCGGCTACGGCGACCTGTTCGAATTCTGGTTCGACGGCGCCAATGGCGGCGACGGCTACTACGGTGGAGCGCGCGAATCGCGCAAGATCGATGCGCCTGCGTACTACAACTGGCCACGGATGATCGCGTTGGTGCATCAGCACCAGCCGATGGCCTGCACCTTCGACCCGCTTGGTGCCGATATCCGCTGGGGCGGTAACGAGGACGGTGTCGCCGGCGATCCGAGCTGGCCGACCATGCCCAATGCCCCGTACACCCAGGAAAACGGTAATTTCGGCGTGCGCGGGGCGGCGTTGTGGTGGCCGGCCGAAACCAATACGTCGATCCGCCCGGGCTGGTTCTACCATGCCGATGAAGACAGCAAGGTGCGCAGCCCGGAGAATCTGGTGCGCTATTTCGACACGTCCGTCGCGCGCGGCACCAACATGAACCTCAATCTTCCGCCCGACCGACGCGGCCGCATTCCCGACCACGACGTGGCGGTGCTGCACAGTTTTGGCGACGCCATTCGCGCCAGCTTCGCCATCGATCTCACCAAGGGGGCCAAGGCCAGTGCCAGCGCCTCGCGCGGTGCTGGGTTCGAGCCGGCGCGCGTGTTGGACCGCCAGCCGGACAGCTACTGGTCCACGCCGGATGCGGTCACCACGCCGACGTTGACGCTGGAACTGTCGGCGGTGCACAGCTTCGACCTGGTCCGGTTGCGCGAATACCTGCCGCTGGGCGTGCGCGTCACCCGCTTCGCGGTCGAAGCCGAGACCGATGGGCAATGGCAGCGGTTGGCCGAAGCGCAGTGCATCGGTGCGCAGCGGATCCTGCGGCTGGACCGCCCGGTCGCCGCGCGTCGGGTCCGGCTGGTGGTGCTGGAGGCGCCGGTCTGCCCGGCGATCAGCGAATTCGCGCTGTTTCGTGCCGTTGCGCCAGTGCCAGTTGCGCGGCCGACGGCGAATGCGCCGGACGTGCTCTCTACTGCTGGCTGGCGCATCGTCGAGGCGAGCGCGCCCGGGGCGGACAAGCTGCTCGACGACGATGCCAGCACGGTCTGGGTCACGCCCGCGCCCACGCCGGGACATTCCGTGCAGGCAACCATCGACCTAGGTGCGCTGCGCCAGGTCGCTGGCTTCAGCCTCACGCCCTCGCGCGCAGTGATGAACGGCGCGGCGCCACCGAAGGGCTATCGCGCCGAAACCAGCGAAGATGGTCAACGCTGGCAGCCGGCCGGTGCCGGCGAACTGCCCAATATCGCCTATGCGCTCTCGACCCAGCGCCTGAATTTCCCCGAGGTCCGCCAGATCCGCTACCTGCGGTTGTCGTTCGCGGAGACGGCGGTGCCCGCCGAGCGGCTGGCGATCGCCGGTATCGGTGCGTTTTCGCGCCTGCGATGAAAGCGGACCAGCCCACGCGGCCATGCGCCGCGTGGGGGAGTGCATCGCTGGGGCGTGCCGTTCACGGGCCTGACGATGCATGAGAGGCGCTGATTGGTCCTGCGCCATGCGGTGCCTCCCGCATGGCGCAGGGCCGCCGCTTCTTTAAACCACCCAGGTACGCGCTTTCACCGCATCTGTGCGCAGGCGCAACCTGGCCGAGTTCAGTCCAGGCGCGGTCGCCTGTAGCACGATATCGCCGTTGTTGCGGGTGGTTTGCAGCAGCGCCGCACATAGCCCATTGAACGCCTTGCGCTGCGGTGCCTTGTCGTCTTCGTGGCTGGTGGGGTCGCCGTTGCCTACGCCGATCAGCTTGGCAGGGCCACGCAGCGCGAACTGCACCAGGTGGTCGGCATCGGGCACGAGGCGACCTTGGGCATCGACGATTTCCACCTTGACCACCGCTACGTCCTCGGCATCGGCGCGCAACGCATCGCGATCGCAACTCAGGCGAATAGCGGCTGCTGCGCCGGTGGTTTCGCGGCGCTCGCTCAGCACCAGCTTGCCACCGCGATAGCCGCGCGCTTCGATCGCGCCCGGAGCGTAGGCCACACGCCATTCCACATGGCCATAGGCAGGAACCTGCTGCAGTCCCTGGCTGACGCCGTTGACCAGCAGTTCCACCGCTTCCAGGTTGCTATGGCACCAGACGGCGATGTGACCATTGTCGTCCGGTTGCAGCAGGCCGTCCCAGTTCCAGTGCGGGAACAGGTGCAGCACCGGTTCGCTGGTCCACTGTGCGCGGTAGTACCAGTAGTTGTCCTTGGGGAAGCCGCAGCTGTCGAGTACGCCGAACTGCGAAGCGACGTTGGGCCAGCGGTTGTACGGGGTGGGTTCGCCGCGATAGTCGAAGCCGGTCCAGATAAAGCCGCCGGCAACATAGGGGCGTTGGGCGACATAGCTCCACCAGGCTTCGGCGGTGCTGGCCCACCAGGGGTGGTCCAGGTCGTAGGCGCGCGTATAGCCGCGGGTGTCTTCGCGGCGGTAGTTGCCGCGCACCGACACGGTGCTGCCGGTCTCGCTGCCGTAGATCGGAATGTTCGGGTAGCGCGCGTGGAAGCCATCCATCTGGCTGGTGCGGTAGTTGAAGCCGACCACGTCCACCACCTGGCCCACTCCATCGCCGAAGCCTTTGTCCATGGCGAAGGTGGTGGGGCGGGTGGGGTCGAGCTGGCGCACGCGCTGTTGCATGCGGGTGACGATGCGCGCGCCGCGTTCGGTGACCTGCTGCGGTTCTTCGTTGCCGAGCGACCACAGGATCACGCTGGGATGGTTGCGGCCGCGCCGCACCATCGTTTCCAGCTCGCCCATCGCCTCCGGGTCGGTGGACATGCGCCGGGTTTCTTCGATCACCAACATGCCGAGGCGATCGCACAGGGTCAGCAGTTCGGGCGTGGCCGGGTTGTGCGAGCTGCGGTACGCGTTGCAGCCCATCGATTTGAGCTGGCGTAGGCGCCATTCATGCAAGGCATCGGGAATGGCGGTGCCGACGCCGGCATGGTCCTGGTGATTGTTGGTGCCGTGTAGCTTGAGCGGTGCGCCGTTCAACAGGAAGCCGCGCTGCGCGTCGAAGGCGATGCTGCGCACGCCGAAGGTGGCAGTCACCGCGTCGGTCGCGCGGCCCTGGCTGTGGATGCTGGCAGTGGCGCTGTAGAGCTGTGGGGTCTCCACCGACCACAGTGCGGCCTGGCCCAGTGGCAAGTGTTGTTCGACCTGCTGCACCTGGCCGGGCGCAACGGTGACCACGGCGCTGACCGCCTGCGCGACGACGCGACCGTCGGGCGCGGTGATACGCGTTTGCACCGCGCACTGGCGCGGCACGGTGCCGTCGTTGCGCACCTCGGTGGAGACCTGCGCGGTAGCGTTGCCGGATTCGATGGTATTGCGCACGAACACGCCGTGCGGTGGCACATGTAGCGGATCGGTCTTCTGCAACCACAGGTGGCGGTAGATGCCGGCGCCTTCGTAGAACCAGCCTTCGCCCAGGGTGGCATCCACGCGTACGGCGATGACATTGGGCTTGCCGTAGTCGAGCACTTCGCTGAGGTCGACCTCAAAGCCGCAGTAACCGCTGGCATTGCGGCCGACAATGTGGCCATTGCAGAACACGATGCAATCGCGGAACACGCCGTCGAACACCAGGCAGATGCGCTTGCCCAGGTCGTCTGCGGGAATCTGCAGCATGCGCCGATACCAGCCGACGCTGTTTTCTGGAAAGCTGGTGCCCAGCGCCTTGTAGCCGTGCGAGGCGGCCGGGTCTTCCTCGGTCATGGTTGCCGAGATCGGCTCGCGCCGGAAGGGCAGGGTCACTGCCCAATCGTGCGGCAGATCCACCTGCTGCCAGGCGCTGTCGTCGAAGTCCAGCTGCGCTGCGGTGGCGGTGTCCTTGCCTGCCTTGGCGAAGCTGCGCTGGAAGGTGCCGAACTCGAAATCGCGCGCGGGGTCGCTGGCGTGGCCCAGATGGAAGCGCCAGCCGAAATCGAACAGCAGTCGGTCGCGCGGTGCCAGCGCGGCATCGCCCAGTGTTTCGGTTGCTGCGGTATTGCTCGCGCTCGCCGCTGCGGCGCCGGCAACGGCCGGTGCCAGGGCGCCGGCAGCACCCACCGGCAGGGCGGCACTGACGCTACTTGCAAGCATGCCGCGCAGGAGTGTGCGGCGATTGATGCCGGTCATGGCTGGGTCTCCTTGCGGACCGTGGCCGGCCTGTCCGCCCCCGGCGCACGCGTGCCGGGATGGTAGGAGGCCGGCGCACCGGTGTAGGGGTGGCGCATGAAGTCGATGGCAGGCAGCAGTTCGTTGCCGTGCCGGAAGTCGAAGAAACTGGCGTTCTCCCACGAGGAACCGGTGCCCCAGCGGGTCTTGCAGCTGCTGCTGGTCCAGGCCGGCTCCCAGTACACGACGCCGGCGCCACCGGTGTCGATCACCAGTTGGGTCAGGTCGATCATGTAGCGTGCCTGCCCCTGCGGGGTGGCGGGGTAGCCGGCGATCAGCGAGTCTGCGCCGAGCAGGTTGGGCGAGGTGTCGCCCGATTCCAGGGTCCATGGATACGCGGTTTCCACCACCACCACGTCGGCAGCGAAGCGCCCGCGCAGGCGCTGGATGGTCTTGCCCAACTGCGCCATCGATTGGGTGGACCACTTGCGGTAGTAGCTGATGCCGATCAAGTCGAAGTCGGTGACGCCGGCTTTGGTGGCGGCGGCGAACCACGGTTCCACGTTCTCTGGCTGGGCGATATGCAGCATCACCCGCGGCTTGATCGCAGAACGCGTACTCATGTCGCGCACGGCCTGGATGCCGGCATTGAACAGCTTGGCATTGCGTTGCCAGTCGATGGGGCGCTGCTTGTCCCAGGGCTGGCTGGCCATCAGGTCGGAATTGCTTTCGTTGCCGACCTGCACCAGTTCCGGCATCAGTCCGGCGCGATCCAGCGCACTGAGCGTGTCGTAGGTAAAGCCGTAGAGGATGCGGGCCAGCTCGTCGGTATCGGTGATGCTGGCCCAGGCCTTGGGAATCAGCTGTTTGTCGCCATCGGCCCATTCGTCGGAATAATGCAGGTCCAGCAGCACCTGCATGCCCTGCGCGCGTGCGCGGGCAATGGTCTTCTTGACGTCGGACAGGTCGCTGTACTTGGTCCAGCGGGCATCGTTCCACAGCCGCACGCGCACCAGATTGGCGCCATGCGCATGGAACAGTTCGAACGGATCGGTGACCACGCCGTTGTCGCGGTAGCGAACGCCGCATTCCTCCATCTCGTTGACGTAGGACAGGTCCGCGCCGAGATACAGCGTGGCGGGTGCGGCGGCGTGGGCGGAGACGGAGACGGCCAACGCCAGCAGCGTCGGCATCCAGAAGCGGCGTGTGGAGCGCATGCGATTCCTCAGGCAAAGCAACAATAGAGCGGCCGACAGCGTGCTGCATGCGGCCGGCGTGCCGCGCGGCGGGTGTGCGGAACTGCAACCGGGGTTGCAGTTCGCTGCCGCGCAGTGGCCGCGCCCGTTTGATGGCGCGCGCCAGGCACGGGGGGATCAGAAGCGGTAGGTCGCCTCCAGCTGATAGCGCCGGCCGAACAACTGGTAGCCGCCATCGTCCTGATTGGCCAGGCGGTTGGGGCGGTTGTCGGTGTAGGCGCGCAGCGGTTCGTTGGTGAGATTGCTCGCCTGGAAGCGGAAACCGAGCTGCTTGCTGTACTGCCAGTTCAAGCTCAGATCCACCGTGCCCTCGCTCTGCAGCCGGGCCAGGCGTGCCGCGTTCCAGCCGTACACCACGGTGTAAGGGCTGTGGTACTTGTAGCCCACGCGTGCTTCGAAGGTGCCGTTGCTGTACCACAGGTCGAAGGTGCCGGTCCTACGCGCCAGGCCGCTCAGCGGCAGCGGGTTGTCTTCCGGCGAGAATTCCTTGAGGTTGGAATCCACCAGCGAGTAGTTGGAGTACACGCCGAAGTTTTCCAGGTGCGGGATGAAGAAGAACGGCGTCTGCAAGGTGAGTTCAACACCATTGATGTGGCCGCCGCCGCCGTTGAACGGCGCGCTGACCAGGTAATCCAGCCCGTTGATGACTTCGCGGTCGGTGCGGTAGCCGATGCTTGAGTCCACTTCCTTGCGATACACCGCCAATGCCGCCAGCGCCTCCTTGTGGAAGTACCACTCGTAGGACACATCGAGCTGGGTGGCCCTGAAGGGGTCCAGCTGCGGATTGCCGCCGCTGCCGGTGAGCTGGCCGACGGTGACGTTGGGATCGTCCAGGCGGCGACCGGTGCGCAGTTCGTCCAGCGGCGGGCGGGCGATGACCTTGGCCACCGCCATGCGCAGGATGCGCTGCTCGTCGATCAGGAAGTTGAGCGTGGCGCTGGGCAGTACATCGGTGTATTGCTTGCTGGCGCTGCTGGGCTGGATGGTGCTGCCCACCGAATCGAAGCCCTGGCTATCGGTCTTGGTGTTGACCAGCCGCACGCCGATATTGCCGGTGACGTCGGTGCCGAACAGCTGCGCGCTGAAGACCGCCTTGGCAAAGGCTTCGCGCACGTCTTCCTTGACCGCCCAGTGATCGAGCATCTGTTCGCTGAGCAGGGCCCGGTCGAATCCGCCGAAGCCGATGCGGGCGATGTCGTCCAGGTTGCCGCCGGTCAGCGTGGGCACGTTCAAGCCCGGCATGGTGACCGGGTAGATCAGGCCCTGGTAGGCGGAGATCGGTTGGTCGAAGTTCGACTGGGTGCTCAGGAAGCGTCGATTCTGCTTCTCGCGTTGCGCCGCGCGTGCGCCCACTTCCAGCGTGGTGAACGGGCCTGCGTCCACTGCGCGGCTGGCGTTGAGCGCCAGCGCGGCGATCTTGTCGCGCAGTGCCTGCGGGTCGGTCTGGCCGTTGAGGCCCCACTCAGGCGC
Organism: Xanthomonas cucurbitae; assembly: GCF_002939885.1. Lineage (GTDB taxonomy): Bacteria > Pseudomonadota > Gammaproteobacteria > Xanthomonadales > Xanthomonadaceae > Xanthomonas > Xanthomonas cucurbitae. The sequence continues at coordinate 84,176 of NZ_MDED01000003.1, read as the reverse complement.
GTCCGAGCTGGTGCTGATGGTGGGCTTGACGGTGCGGCGGAAGTCGAAGGAGAGCGTGTCCGGATTGCTGCCAAAGCGCACCGCCCGCCATTCGTTGTCGCGCTTGGCCTGCGAGAACGACAGATCGCCGGCCAGCGTCCACACATCGCCGCTCCACTTGGCGTTCAGGCCGCCGGCGGCGAGCGTCTTGATCTCGTTGTAATGGCTGACCACATGGTCGACCTGCAGGTTGGAGTTGGCGAGCGTGCCGGCCACCACGTCGCCGCCGACGATGGTGTAGGACGACCCGGGCGTGGTGTAGGGATTGGCGCCGCTGGAGAAGACGCTGTAAGCCAGCCCGTTGAACCAGTTCTGCAGCTGGTCCTCTTCGATGGCGATGCGCGAATACAGGCCGTCGAGCTTCAATTCGAGGTTGCCCGAGCGCCATTGCACCGTGCCCATGGCGCCGGTGCGGGTCTGGTCGATCAGCTTGAGCTGGTCGGCCGCGCCCCACGGGGTGGGATCGGGAGTGCCATCGCCATTGATGTCGCGTGCGCTAGCGGCATCGGTATAGCCCCAGCTGCCGATCGAGGAACCGGCGTTCTTCTGTTTCTGGTAGGTGGCGCCCAAGGCAACGGCGAGATTGTCATTGAGCTTGTGCACCCAGCTGGCGCCGAAGCGGCTGCCCCACGGGGTGTAGCCGGGGACGTCCTTGGCGTGGTCGTAGAACACCGGGCCAGCGGTGCCGACGAAACCAGGGCCGGTGTAGTCCAGCGGGCTGATGGTGGAGATGTCCACGGTGGCGGCCAGGCCGCCGGCCACCAGGTCGGCCGATTGGGTCTTGTAGACCTTGACGGTGGAGACGACCTCGGTGGGAAACACTTCCCAGCGCACCGCCCGGTTGGGCTCGGAGGAGGCGATTTCGCGGCCGTTGACGGTGCCCATGGTCATGCGCGGGCCCAGGCCACGCACGGTGGCCAGGCTCTCGTTGCCGCGGTCGCGGGTGCCGTTGACGCCAGGCAGGCGCACCAGCGCCTCGGCCACGGTGACGTTGGGCATCTGGCCCATGGTGTCGGCGGAGATGACCTCCACGACGTGGTCGGACATCTGCTTGGCCTGCACCGCGCGGTTCAGGCTGGCGCGCTGGCCGATGACGGTGATGTTGTCCAGGGTGACCGGCGCCTGGCCATTGCTGGCGCCGCTGCTGGCGTCGTTGGCCGGCGGTGCCACCGGTGCAGTGTCCTGCGCCTGCGCGCTGAATGCGGCGACCAGCACAAAGGCGATGGTGGTGCACAGAACGTCGCGGACCGGCATGCGGCGCGCAGGCCGGCTGGCCGGGCGGCGGGTGTGGTGAACAGGCATCGGTGGATCCCTCCCAGGATAAAGTGACCGAATAAGATGGTTGGCGGCGGCCTGCCGGCGCCGGTGTGCGAGGCGCGAATGGGCCGGCGTGGCGTGAGGCGGTAAGGCGTGTTGCGGTGTACTTGTGTGGCGCCAAGCCGCTCGACGAGCGCGTTGGCGTCCCCCTGTCCTGCATGTGTCCGCTTCAGGGTAGAAGCGCGAGTCATTCCATTCCAATGAAGCATTTTGCGGGAGCTATCCTGGCTTGGAATGCTGCAGTGCAGCGCTAGTGTCTGTTTCGTCACACTCCGGCGTGGATGGTGCCGCAGGGGATCGAAAGTTGCCCAGGTCGCGGCCGTGTGCCCTGGCCTCATTCTCCGCGCGCACTGGCCGCAAGCCGGGGCAGGGCGGGGAACGCGCGTTGCACGCAGTCGCTGCGTTCGCAGGTCAGGCAGCCCGGGCCGATCGGCACTGCATCGTCTACCGCGTCCAGATCCCAGCCGCGTGTGTAGACCAGTTGGTCGGCATGGCGCAGGTCGCAGCCCATTGCCAGCGCGAAGGTCTTGCGCGGGCGGCCGTAGCCCGGCGGTCCGCTGCTGACCTGGCGTGCCAGCCAGAAATAGCGCCGCCCGTCGGGCATGCGCGCGATCTGGGTGAGGATGCGGTCGGGCTGGTTGAAGGCCTCGTACACGATCCACAGCGGGCAGGCACCACCGACGTGGGAAAAATGGAAGTCGGTGGCCGAGTGGCGCTTGGAGACATTGCCGGCGCGGTCCACCCGCATGAAGAAGATCGGCAGCCCGGCCGCAGCATGCCGCTGCAGCGTGCTCAAACGATGGCAGACCGCTTCGAAGCCCACCCCGAACCGGTCCGCCAGCCATTCGATGTCGTAGCGCGAGGCCTGTGCGCTGTGCAGGAAATCGCTGTAGGGCATCACCAGCGCGCCGGCGAAATAATTCGACAGCCCGATCCGCGACAGCGCGATGCGCTCGGCATCGGCGAAACCGGCATCGGCAATGCGTGCGTCCAGCAGCGCTGAGCACTCCAGCAAGGCCAGTTGCGCGGCCAATTGGAACGCCTGCTGGCCCGGGCGCAGGTGCGCAGGTAGCCACAGCACGCGCGCCTGCGCATCCACATGCCGCTTGTCGTGGTGCAGGTCTGGCGATTGCTGCACCCGCAGGCCGTGGCGGTCGGCCAGGCGCTGGCGCAGCCGCAGCGGCAGGTTGTCGGTGGTCGCACCGAGTTCGGCATGCAGTGCTTCGGCGCGCTCGTCCAGTTCGGGCAGATAGTTGTGCGCGCGGTTGAAGTAATCGCGCACCTGCTCGCCGGGCGACAGCGATGGCATCGCCGCATGCTCCACCCCGATCTGCAGCTGCAGCGCGGCATTGCGCTCCAGCAGGTGCTGATGGCTGCGGTGCAGATCCAGCACTGCCTGCGCCACCTGCGGCAGGTTGCCGGTGAGTGCGCGCAGCTCGGCCGGCGACAGCGCATGGCCCAGGCTGCGCAGGGAGTCGTCCAGTGGCTCGACCAGCGCAGCCGGGTCGTCCAGATCGTGCAGCCCGTCCAGCGCGCCCAGCACCGTCTTGAGCCGCTGCTGGATCGCCAGCGTCAGCGGCCGCTGGTTGCGCTCGATCTGGTTCAGATAGCTGGGCGACAGGCCCAGCCGGCGCGCCAGCTCGGCCTGGGTCAGGCCGTGACGCTGGCGCAGCCGCTGCAGGCGCAGGCCGAGCTGGTGACGCGACGGGGGAAGGGAATACGGCATTCGCAAAATTCGCAAGATTCTGCGGGGAGCTTAGCGTGATTAAGCAGTCGAATGCTGGGAATGCCGGTTTGTGATGCGAACAATGCGAAGCACTGGGCCAGCGTGGCCCGATGCCCCCTGTGAGCGAGCCCCGTGATGAGCCAATCCGTCCCCCGCGTGTCCTTGTTGATCGATGGTGAAATGGTGGTGTCGGCCAGCGACCAGTGGCAGGACGTGGTCAACCCGGCCGACCAGGCCGTGCTGGCGCAGGTGCCATTCGCCACCATTGCCGAAGTCGATGCCGCCGTTGCCGCTGCCAGCCGTGCCTTCGTCACTTGGCGCAAGACGCCGATCGGCACCCGTGCGCGCATCTTTCTCAAGTACCAGCAGCTGATCCGCGAACACATGCCCGAACTGGCCGCGCTGCTCAGCGCCGAGCAGGGCAAGACCCTGGCCGATGCCGAAGGCGATGTGTTCCGTGGGCTGGAAGTGGTGGAGCACGCCGCGGCCATCGGCAACCTGCAACTGGGCGAGCTGGCCAACAATGTCGCCACCGGCGTGGATACCTACAGCCTGCTGCAGCCGCTGGGCGTGTGTGCGGGCATTACCCCGTTCAATTTCCCGGCGATGATTCCGCTATGGATGTTCCCGATGGCCATTGCCACCGGCAACACCTTCGTGCTCAAGCCGTCCGAGCAGGACCCGATGGTGACCATGCGGCTGGTGGAGTTGGCCCTGGAGGCCGGCATTCCCAAGGGCGTGCTCAACGTGGTGCACGGGGGCGAAGCGGTGGTCAACGCGCTGTGCGATCACCCGGAGATCAAGGCGCTGTCGTTCGTCGGCTCCACCAAGGTGGGCACGCACGTCTATCGTCGCGCATCGCTGGCCGGCAAGCGCGTGCAATGCATGATGGGCGCCAAGAACCACGCCGTGGTGCTGCCGGATGCCAACCAGGAGCAGACGCTCAATGCGATGGTCGGTGCTGCATTCGGTGCCGCCGGGCAGCGTTGCATGGCCGCCTCCACGCTGGTGCTGGTGGGTGAGGCGCGGCAGTGGATTCCGGCGCTGGTCAGCAAGGCCAGGAGCCTGAAGCTCGGTGCCGGCAACGCCGCTGGCACCGATGTCGGTCCGCTGATTTCCTGCGCCGCGCGTACGCGCGTGGAAGCGCTGATCGCCTCGGGCGTGGAGCAGGGCGCCACGCTGGAACTGGACGGGCGTGCGCCGGCCGTGCCGGGTTTCGAGCAGGGCAACTTCGTCGGCCCGACGATCTTTTCCGGGGTCAGGCCGGGCATGCGCATCTACGACGAAGAGATCTTCGGGCCGGTGCTGGTGATCCTGGGCGCCGAGACGCTCGACGAAGCCATCGCCTTGGTCAACGCCAATCCCAACGGCAATGGCACCGCGCTGTTCACCCAGTCCGGCGCGGCGGCGCGGCGTTTCCAGGAAGACATCGACGTGGGACAGGTCGGCATCAACGTGCCGATTCCCGTGCCGGTACCGCTGTTTTCCTTCACCGGCTCGCGCGCCTCCAAGCTCGGCGACCTCGGCCCGTATGGCAAGCAGGTGGTGATGTTCTACACCCAGACCAAGACCGTGACCGCGCGCTGGTTCGACGACCAGACGCTGAGCCATGGCGTCAACACCACCATCTCCCTCAAGTGAGCCGATCGCCATGAACGCAGCCATCCAGCTCCATCCCAACACGGCCGATCTGAACGACGAGCAGCAGGCCTTCCGCGCCGCCGCACGCGACTTTGCCGACAAGGAACTGGCGCCGCACGCCGCGCGATGGGACGCGGAAGGGCACTTCCCGCGCGAGGCCATCGCCAAGGCCGCAGACCTCGGCTTCTGCGGTTTGTATACCGACGAGGGCGTGGGTGGCCTGGGCCTGCGCCGGCTGGATGCGGCCGTGGTGTTCGAGGAGCTCGCCACGGTGGATCCCTCCACCTCGGCCTTCATCAGCATCCACAACATGGCCACCTGGCTGATCGCCAGCTATGGCAGCGATGCGGTGCGCGCGCAGTGGGGCCAGGTGATGACCAGCGGCGCCAAGCTGGGCTCGTACTGCCTGACCGAACCGGGCAGTGGCTCGGACGCGGCATCGCTGAAGACCCGCGCGCAGCGCGATGGCGACAGCTACGTGCTCAACGGCAGCAAGGCCTTCATTTCCGGCGCGGGCGCTACCGATGTGCTGGTGGTGATGGCGCGCACCGGCGAAGACGGCGCGCGCGGCATCAGCGCCTTCGTGGTGCCGGCCGACGCGCCCGGCATCGGCTACGGCCGCAAGGAAGAGAAGATGGGCTGGAACAGCCAGCCCACGCGCGGGGTGACCTTCGCCGATGTGCGCATTCCGGCGGGCAACCTGCTCGGCCGGGAGGGAGAAGGCTTCAAGATCGCGATGAAGGCGCTGGATGGCGGCCGCATCAATATCGCCGCCTGTTCGCTGGGTGCCGCGCAGGGCGCGCTGGATGCCGCGCGCCGCTACATGGGCGAGCGACGCCAGTTCGGCAAGAAACTGGCCGATTTCCAGGCGCTACAGTTCAAGCTGGCCGACATGGCCACGCAACTGGTGGCCGCGCGGCAGATGGTGCATACCGCCGCACGCAAACTCGACGCCGGCAGTCGCGACGCCACGGTGTGGTGCGCGATGGCCAAGCGCTTTGCCACCGATGCCGGTTTTTCCATCTGTGACGAGGCACTGCAGATTCATGGCGGGTATGGCTATATCCGCGAATATCCAATCGAGCGATTGTTGCGCGACAGCCGCGTGCATCGCATCCTGGAAGGCACCAACGAAGTGATGCGCATGATCGTGGCGCGTCATCTGCTCAACGGCGAGGAGGAATTGCGATGAGCGAATGGGAAGGACGTGTACATACCGGCCTGCAGGTCGAACGCGATGGCCACGTGGCCATCGTCACGCTGAGCAACCCGCCGGCCAACACCTGGGCCGTGCAGAGCCTGGCCGCCTTGCGCGACCTGGTACATGCCCTGGATGCCGACCGCAGCGTCTATGCGTTGGTTATCACCGGCGAAGGCGAGAAGTTCTTCAGTGCCGGTGCCGACCTCAAGCAGTTCGCTAGTAGCGACCCGGCCGTGGCGCGCGAGGCCGCGCGTCGCTTCGGCGAAGCCTTCGAGGCATTGAGTGCGTTCCGCGGCGTGTCGATCGCCGCCATCAACGGGTATGCCATGGGTGGCGGACTGGAATGCGCGCTGGCCTGTGATCTGCGCATCGCCGAACAGCACGCGCAGCTCGCCTTGCCGGAAGCCAGCGTGGGCCTGCTGCCGTGTGCCGGTGGCACCCAGAACCTGCCGCGGCTGGTTGGCGAGGGCTGGGCCAAGCGCATGATCCTGCTCGGCGAGCGCATCGATGCCGCCACCGCGCAGCGCATCGGGCTGGTGGAAGAGGTCGTCGGCCAGGGCGAGTCACGCGCGCTGGCGATCGCCTGGGCGCAACGTGCCGGCAAGCAGAGTCCGGTCAGTGTCGCCGCTTGCAAGCGGTTGGTGCAGGCCACCCGCAACGGGACCCATGCCGCAGCCCTGGTGGCCGAGCGCGAGGCCTTTGTGGACTTGTTCGAGCAGGTCGACCAGGCCGAGGGCGTGGCGGCATTCCTGGAAAAACGCGCGCCGCGCTGGAGCGCGCGCTGATGCCGCAGGCCAGCACGCGCGAGGATGCGCCGGTGCTGTTGGAGCAGCGCGACTGCGCCGATGGGCACCGCATCGGCATTGCCACCTTGAATGCGCCAAAGACCCTCAATGGGCTGTCGCTGGAGATGACGCGGCTGCTGGATGCGCAGTTGCGGGCCTGGGCCGACGACGCGCAGATGGCCTGCGTGGTGCTGCGTGGCGCCGGCGACAAGGCCTTGTGTGCCGGTGGCGATCTGCATGGTCTCTACCAGAGCATGCGCGCGCATCGCGACGCGGTGCCCGAACCTGCGCGGCGGCGCGCCAGGCCGCAGGACAACGTGCATGCGGCCACTTTCTTCGAAGAAGAATATCGGCTGGATTACCGTATCCACACCTATCCCAAGCCGGTGCTGTGCTGGGGCCATGGCATCGTGATGGGCGGCGGCATCGGGCTGATGTCCGGCGCCAGCCATCGCGTGGTCACCGAGCGCTCGCGCCTGGCCATGCCCGAGATCAGCGTGGGCCTGTTTCCGGATGTAGGCGGCAGCTGGCTGCTGCGCCGCGTGCCGCAGGGCGCCGGCCTGTTCCTGGCATTGACCGGCGCTGTGCTCAATGCCAGCGATGCCATCCACGCCGGGCTGGCCGACGTGCAGCTGGAACATGCGCAGTACCCGGCGGTGCTCGATGCCCTGAGCGCGCATGCATGGAGCGGCGATGCGCAGGAGGATCGCACGCAACTGGCTGCGTTCCTGCAAGGCATTGCACAGCCGCTGCAACCCGGCCCGCTGCAGTTGCATGCGGAGTTGATCGCGCAGTTGGTGTCCGGCGACACGCTGGAACAGGTCGTTGCGGCCATCGATGCCCTGCAAAGCGAAGATGCCTGGTTGCAGGCCGCGCGCACCACGCTGGCCGCCGGTGCGCCCGGTTCGGTACGCCTGGCCTGGGAGCTGCAACGCCATCCCGGCACCGCCACGCTGGCCGAGACGTTTCGTACTGAATACGTGGTTGCGCTGCATGCCGCCGCGCACGGCGATTTTGCCGAAGGCATTCGCGCCCTGCTGATCGACAAGGACCGCCAGCCACAGTGGCAACCGGCGTCGCTGGCCCAGGCCGATGCGGCGTGGGCTGCGGGATTCTTCGATGCCCCCTGGCCGGCGGAGCAACATCCGCTGGCCGACCTGGGCAGGCGCTAGGCGTGGCGATGCGCGGTGGCGTGCAGGCCGGCGCGACGGCGTGACACAGCGATTCTGCATGCCTGCGGCCATGCGTTCATTGCAGGCCAGGGCATGATCCGTTTGTTTTGAAGCATGCTCCAACCTGGAGAGCCACACGATGAGCAAGATCGCCTTTATCGGCCTGGGCAACATGGGTGGCCCGATGGCCGCCAACCTGGTCAAGGCCGGGCACCAGGTGCGCGTGTTCGACCTGGTGTCCGCCGCGCTGGACGCCGCTGCGGCCGCCGGTGCGCAGGTGGCCGGCTCGGCGCACGACACCCTGGCCGAGGCCGAGATCGTCATCTCGATGTTGCCGGCCAGCCGCCATGTGGAAGGCCTGTACCTGGGCGATGGCGGCCTCCTGGCGCAGATCCCGGACGGCGCGCTGGTCATCGACTGCAGCACCATCGCACCGGTGTCCGCGCGCAAGCTGGCCGACGCCGCGCGCGCGCGCGGGTTGGCGATGCTGGACGCGCCGGTGTCCGGCGGCACCGCTGGTGCGGTGGCCGGCACGCTGACCTTCATCGTCGGTGGTGCTGCCGATGCACTGGAGCGCGCGCGCGGTGTGCTGCTGGTGATGGGTAAGAACATCTTTCACGTTGGCGACAACGGTGCCGGCCAGGTCGCCAAGCTGTGCAACAACATGGCGTTGGGCGTCATCATGGCGGCCACTGGCGAAGCGCTGGCGCTGGGCGTGGCGCAAGGCCTGGATCCAACCGTGCTGTCGCAAATGATGGCGGTCAGTACCGGCCGCAGTTGGGCCACCGAGGTCTGCAACCCCTGGCCGGGCGTGCTACCCAACGCGCCGGCTTCGCGCGGCTACAGCGGCGGCTTCGGCAATGATCTGATGCTCAAGGATCTGGGGCTGGTGGCCGAATCGGCGGTGCAGGCCGGGGTCTCGATCCCGCTGGGTGAGCTGGCGCGCAACCTGTATGCGATGAATAGTCAGGCGGGTAACGGCGCGCTGGATTTTTCCAGTGTGGTCAAGCTGGTCGCCAAGGTTTGAGAGCGGCTTATAAAACCACGACGCCCACCGCCAGGTGGGCGTCGTCGGCGTTGTCACTCGCCTCCGTCGTGCAGGTGATCGAACGGGGGGCGTAGGGGGCAGAGCGATGATCTGCGGCTTGGCTGCGAGGCCCTTGCCCGCCTACCGTCGCGGGACACGCCGCAAGTACATCCCTGTAGGCGCTTATGCGGCATCCATGCCGCATAAGGTCCCGCGACGCTAGGCGGGCAAGTACCGGTCGAGATGGTCGGTATGCATGCTTGCAAGCAGTGCATGCAGCGTTGCCGTCTGACGAAGCGCGGTCTGGTTAGTCTCGCCTCATTCGAGCACTTTCACTGCCAAGACGACATCACTCCACGCGCCCATGAAGGCAGTGGGGTCAGTACCTGTTGCCATTGCTACGGTGGTCGAGTGCCTTTGTTAGCCGCTTCAAGGTGCTACCCGGCCAGTGCAATGGCGCCGCGCTCACGTGATGTGATTTCATCACGCACAGGTGTAATAGTCTCCGCATGCCCACGCGCCTACTGTGTGTGCGCACTGCATGAGGCCGCACAGCATGGGACACGACCACAACCACGCCCCCAGCGAGATCCGCCACGAAACGCCGTTGTGGTGGGCGCTTGGTCTGACGGCTACCTTCCTGGTGGCCGAAGTCATCGGTGCCTTCGTGTCCAACAGCCTGGCCTTGCTGTCGGATGCGGCGCACATGGCCACCGACACGCTCGGCTTGATGATCGCGTTGCTCGCAGTGCGCCTGAGCCGGCGTCCAGCGGATGCGCGTCGCACCTATGGCTATGTGCGGCTGGAAGCGCTGGGTGCGCTGGCCAATGGCGCGCTGCTGTTTGGCGTGGGCGCCTACATCCTGTGGGAAGCCGCACAACGCTTTCGCGCGCCGCAGGACATTTCCTCCAACGGCATGCTGCTGATCGCCGGGTTGGGCCTGGTGATTAATCTGGTCGCGATGAAGCTGCTGCATGCCGGTAGCGGCGAAAGCCTCAACGTCAAGGGCGCCTACCTGGAAGTGTGGAGCGACATGCTGGGGTCGGTGGCGGTCATCATCGGCGCCTTGCTGATCCGCTGGACCGGCTGGCAGTGGATCGATCCGGTATTGGCCGTGCTGATCGGCCTGTGGGTGCTGCCACGCACCTGGGTGCTGCTGCGCGAAGCGATCAATGTGCTGCTGGAAGGCGTGCCCAAGGGCATCGACCTGGCCCAGGTGCGGCAGGTACTGGCCAGCCATCCGGGCGTTGAGGACGTGCACGATCTGCATGTCTGGGCACTGGCCTCCAGCACGCCCGCGCTTACCGCGCATGTGGTGGTCGGTGAACGTGCCGATCGGGACCAGTTGCGTGATGCGCTCGCCACGTTGCTGCATGTGCGTTTCGACATCGACCACGTCACCTTGCAGGTGGAGGGCGGCGATTGCGGTACGCCGCCGTGCGGCGCGCCCAGGTCTGCGCAGGCGAGCGAGGGGCACGATCATCCTCGTCACGCGCATGCCGGGCATCGCCACCCGCACTGACGTCCGGCATGTGCGTCCCTGAGCGCTGTGCCATGCAGGCCGGCGGCGGTCCAGTCGGGCCTTGCGTGCCGCGCAGGAGTGCACGGCACAGGCGACACCCGGTCGGTGCACAGCAAAAGCCGAGCCGCCTGCCGTCACTCTTGCGGCAGGCGATTTTTCGACGCGCGGACCGGGCCGGGGTTCAGGCCACCGGCGCGCGCAACAGCGGCGCGTCCCAGCCCGGGCGCGGCGCAAAACGCTCGCCGTAGCGGGCATGCAGCGCCTGCAGGCGGGCCAGCAGCGCATCGGCGCCAACGGTGCGGATGTGCTGGATCGGGCCGCCGCGGAACGGGGCGAAGCCGGTGCCGAAGATCACGCCGGCGTCGAGCAGGTCCGCATCGGCCACCACCCCGTCATGCAGGCAAGCCACCGCTTCGTTGAGCAGTGGCAGGACCAGGCGGTCTTCCAGATCGGCCGGCACTTCGTAGCCGCTGGCCACCTCTGGTTTGACTGCGCGTCCGTTCTCCCACTTGTACAACCCCTGTCCATCCTTCTTGCCGCGCTTGCCGGGGTCCACGGTCGCCAGTGCGGCTGGAATCGGCAGGTGCAGGAACGGCGCCAGCTCGGCGCCGACGCCTGCGGCCACATCCAGGCCCACGGTGTCGATCAGCTCGATCGGCCCCATCGGCATGCCGAACGTGACCGCGGTCTTGTCCAGCACCGGTCCCGGAATGCCGTCGGCATAGGCAGTGGCCGCTTCCAGCAGGTACGGAAACAGCACGCGGTTGACCAGGAAGCCGGGAGTGCCGGCCACCGGCACCGGCAACTTGTCCAGCGCCTTGCAGAACGCCGCCAGGCGCGCCACGTTGGCCGGATCCAGCCCATCGTGCTGCACGATCTCCACCAGCGGCATCATCGCCACCGGGTTGAAGTAGTGCAGGCCGGCGAACTGGGCCGGGCGCAACAGCTGGCCGCGCAACTCGGTCAGCGGGATCGACGAGGTGTTGGTGGTCAGCACCGCATCGGGCTTGAGCTGCGGTTCGATCGATTGGTAGAGCGCGCGCTTGGCCTGCGGATTCTCGATGATCGCCTCGATCACCAGGTCCGCCTGCGCCACCCCGGCACCGGCCAGATCACCCCGTAGGCGTGCAGCCACCGCCGGGCGTTTGGTCTCGTCCTTGACCCGCTTGGCGAACAGCTCGCCGCCACGGCCCAGCGCGGTGTCGATGAAGCGCTGCTCGCGATCCTGCAGGGTGACCTCGAAGCCCTTGTAGGCCGCCCATGCCGCGATATCGCCGCCCATCACCCCGGCGCCGATCACATGCACATGGCGAATCGGTGCCGCCGCGCCTTCCGCGTCCCTGCCGCCCAGCGCCTTCAGCCGCTCGGTGAGGAAGAAGATGCGGATCAGGTTGCGTGCGGCCGGGGTGCTGGCGAGCTTGACCACCGCCTTGCGTTCGGCGGCCAGGCGCGCCTGGATGCCGCCGCCACCGGCGCGTTCCCACACGTCGATCAAGGCGTATGGCGCCGGGTAATGCGCCTTGCGCGCCTTGCGCGCGACCTGCTTGCGCAGTTGCGGGGCCAGCAGCTTGCGCGCCAGCAGGATGTTGGTGGCCCAGGCGGTGGCACGTTGCTTGAGCGAACGCGTGGTGCCGGCCAGTGCCAGGGCAGCGGCCACATCGACCAGCACCGGGGGTGCGGCGACCTTGTCCACTAGACCCAGGGCACGCGCGGCCTTGGCCGACACGCTGCGGCCGGTCAGCATCAGGTCCATCGCCGCCGGTGCGCCGATCAGGCGCGGCAAGCGGGCGCTGCCGCCCCAGCCGGGGAAGATGCCGAGCTTGGTTTCCGGCAGGCCGATGCGGGTGCTGCCGTCGTCGGAGGCCACCCGGTAGCGGCAGGCCAGCGCGATCTCGGTGCCGCCGCCCATGCAGAAGCCGTGGATGGCCGCCACCGTGGGGCAGGGCAGTTCGGCCAGCTTCTGGAACACCTGCTGGCCGCGATGGATCGCGTCGTTGACCGTGCCCTTGCGGTCGAAGTCCTGGAATTCCTTGAGGTCGGCCCCGGCAATGAAGCCGTTGGCCTTGGCCGAGCGCAGCACCACGCCCTTGGGCGGGTCCAGTGCCAGCCGTTCCACCAGTGCGCCCAGCTCGAGCAGCACCTCCTGCGAAAATGCGTTGACCGCTGCGCCCTGGCGATCAAGGCTGAGCACGAGCACGCCGTCCTCGCGCAGGTCGGCCTGCCAGTGGCTGAATCGTAGCCCGTCGAAACCTGGAAGCATGCGGTTGGCCGTCCGGCGATAGTGAGGAAAGGCCGTTATCATCCAGAGGTTGTTTCCTTCACGTCAAATGCCCATACCTGTCGACAGGGGCGGCACGTGCCTCGGCGGGACGTCGCTGGCGACGCATCGGTACCACTACCCGGATGCGTGACGCGCGGACGGATCGGTATGAACTTTCCTCTTCAATCGCGGTCTCATTGCCCGACTTCGGTGGGCTGACAGGAGTGCGGCCCACCATGGCCGAAGTCGATACACCTCAGGAGCTGGACCTGGAACTGGTCCGGCGCGTGCAGCGCGGCGAGAGCGCGGCGTTCGATGGGCTGGTGCGCAAGTACCAGCACAGGATCGTCGCCTTGATCGGGCGCTACATCGCCGACTGGAGCGAATGCCAGGATGTGGCCCAGGACACGTTTGTGCGCGCGTACCGCGCGATCAACAGTTTCCGCGGCGACTCGCAGTTCTATACATGGTTGCACCGCATTGCCGTCAACACCGCCAAGAACCATCTGGTTGCGCACAACCGCCGGCCGCCCACCGACGACATCGAGATCAGCGATGCCGAGCAGTTCGATGGGGCCACCCGGTTGCGCGACACCGACACCCCGGAGCGTGAACTGATGCGACAGGAGCTGGAACAAACGGTGATGCGCGCGGTCCAAGCCCTGCCGGAAGAACTCCGGTTGGCCATCACTCTGCGCGAGGTGGAAGGCCTGAGTTACGAAGACATCGCGCGAAAGATGGATTGCCCGATCGGAACGGTGCGCTCGCGCATCTTCCGAGCGCGCGAGGCCATCGACATCGAGCTGCGGCCTCTGCTGGAGACCGAAAGCGCTACCCGTGAGCGACACCGCGTATGAGCCATCACCCCGATATGTCCACCACCGATAAGTTCGACCGCCACTACCGGCAGCAGTTGTCCGCGCTGGTGGATGGCGAGCTGAGCGCGGACGAATCGCGCTTCCTGTTGCGCCGGCTGGCCCACGACGACGAACTCGCCGGCTGCCACGAACGTTGGCAGCTGTGCGGCGATGTGTTGCGCGGCGCGGCCAGTGCGCCGGCACCGCTGGATTTCGCCGCGCGCGTGCGCAGCGCGATTGCCGATGAGCCTGCCCCTCTGCCACAGCCGGCGCCGCGCGCGGCCGCACGCTGGCGGTGGGGTGGTGGCGCGGCGATTGCCGCGTCGGTCGCGGCGATCGCCATGTTCATGGCGCGCGAGCGCTTGCCGGAACCGGCCCCGACGGTGACCGAGGTGCCGGTGTATGCCACCGCGGCGCAGCTGCCTGCCGCCGTGCAACCGCCGGTCGCGCCAAAGGCGCCGGCAACGCCCGCCCCGGCCAATCCTGGCGACGGCGGCGCGCTTGTTGCCGCCGTCCCGGCCGCTGCGCTGGCCTCCACGCGCCGCAGCGGCGCCACCCGCAACCAGCAGGTGGCGCGCGGTGTGGCCGCGCGCCAGCAGCAGGCGCCGGCGCAGAGGATGGCTGCTGCCACCCCGGCTGCGGCGAACCCGGCGTTATCGTCCAACCCGTTCACGCACCCGGATACCACCTTGCAGGCGCGTCCCTGGCCGCGCGCGGCACTGTCCGGCGCTGGCGACAGCCCGCTCAACGCCAGTTTCAGCCAGAGCCGCCAGGGCCCGGCGTTCTATCCGTTCGAACCAGCGCCGCAGGCGGTCCGGACTGCGCAACCCAGCCTGCCGCCGTCGGCGCAGGGCCTGCAGCACTGACCCGGCGGCCGATCTTCATCCATTCGGCGCCCTCCCTCCCATTATCTTGTCGGACCCGTGTCGCTGCACGGGTTCCGGTTCCTGTCGCCCTGCCATCGGAGGCAACTCGATGAATCACCGTATGCGTACCCAGATGTTTGGCCTGATCGCCATGACTTTGCCGCTGGCAGCCTGTGCCCAGCAGACGCCGCCGTCGGCACCGGCCAAGGCCAGTGCGCCGATCGCCGCCAACCGCAGCACCACCCCGGCGCCACAGTTGGTGGCGGGCTTGCCGGACTTCACCAACCTGGTCGAGCAGGTCGGCCCGGGCGTGGTCAATATCGAAACCACCATTACCCGCAAGGATGCGATGGCGCGGCAGCAGCGCAGCGGCCCGGGTGGCCGTGGCGGCGGGGCGATGCCCGACGACGAGCAGATGCCGGAATTCTTCAAGCGCTTTTTCGGCCCGGATTTCCAGATGCCGGGCGGCCCACGTCGGGGGCCGGGTGGTGGCGATGACGATGGCGGCATCGCTGGCAAGTCGATGGGATCGGGCTTCATCATTTCCGCCGACGGCTATGTGCTGACCAATCACCATGTGGTCGATGGCGCCAGCGAAGTCACCGTCAAGCTGACCGACCGTCGTGAGTTCAAGGCCAAGGTGGTGGGCAGCGACGCGCAGTACGACGTGGCGCTGCTGAAGATCGAGGCCAAGGGCCTGCCGACCGTGCGCCTGGGCGATTCCAACACGCTCAAGCCGGGCCAGTGGGTGGTGGCGATCGGCTCGCCGTTCGGCCTGGACCACTCGGTCACTGCCGGCATCGTCAGTGCCACCGGCCGCAGCAATCCGTATGCGGACCAGCGCTACGTGCCCTTCATCCAGACCGACGTGGCGATCAACCAGGGCAACTCCGGCGGCCCGCTGCTCAATACCCGCGGTGAAGTGGTCGGCATCAATTCGCAGATCTTCTCCGCCTCCGGCGGCTACATGGGGATCAGCTTCGCGATCCCGATCGACCTGGCCTTCGGCGCCGCCGAGCAGATCAAGGCGACCGGGCGCGTGAGTCGCGGCATGCTGGGGGTGCAGGTTGGCGCGATCGATGCGTTGAAGGCACAGGGCCTGGGGCTGCCGGATACGCGTGGTGCGCTGGTCAACGACATACCTGCCGGTAGCCCGGCTGCCAAGGCCGGGGTCGAGGTGGGTGATGTGATCCGTGCGGTCAATGGCAAGCCGATCGAGGCCTCCAGCGATCTGCCGCCGATGATCGGCCTGCTGGCACCAGGCACCAAGGTCGTCCTGGACGTGCTGCGCGACGGCAAGCCGCGCCAGGTCAGCGTCACCCTGGCGCCGTTGCAGGATGGCAGCGAAGACGCCGCACCGCGCACCGCCGCCGCCGATGCCACGCCGGAGGCCCCGGCCAGCGTGGCCTTGCTCGGCCTGCAGGTGGCCGACCTGACGGCCGCCGAGCGCAGCCGCCTGGGCCTTGCGGCGGGCGAGGGCGTGCGGATCGCGGCAGTCACCGGCGCCGCCGCGCGCAGCACCCAGCCGCCGCTGTCGCCGGGCCTGGTCATCGCCCGCGTCGCCCGCACCAAGGTGGGCAGCGTCGCCGACCTCAACCGCGCGCTGTCCAGCTACAAGAAGGGCGACGTGGTCATGCTGCTGGTCACCGACGGCACGGCGACCAGCTATGTGGCCCTGAAGGCCGGCGGCTAAGGGAGGGAATGGAGAATCGGGAATCGGGAATCGGGAATGGGCAAGAGCAAGAGCAAGAGCGGGTCCGCGAGGCGATGGCTCGTCTTGCTTTTCCGATTCCCCACTCCCGATTCCCAATTCCCGGCCCCAAGAGGGAATGGAGAATCGGGAATCGGGAATGGGCAAGAGCAAGAGCAAGAGCGGGTCCGCGAGGCGATGGCTCGTCTTGCTTTTCCGATTCCCCACTCCCGATTCCCGATTCCCCGGCCCCAACGGGGCTGGCCGTGCGATAATGCTGCGTTACCCTGACGACGGCTGCGCCGGCGCCCACCTCAATGTCCTCTGATTCAATGCGGAACATCCGCAATTTCTCCATCATTGCCCACGTCGACCACGGTAAATCGACCCTGGCCGACCGGATCATCCAGTTGTGTGGCGGCCTGCAGGCGCGCGAGATGGAGGCCCAGGTGCTGGACTCCAACCCGATCGAGCGCGAGCGCGGCATCACCATCAAGGCGCAGTCGGTGTCCCTGCCGTATACCGCCAAGGACGGGCAGACCTACCACCTGAACTTCATCGACACCCCCGGGCATGTGGACTTCTCCTATGAAGTCAGCCGCTCGCTGGCTGCCTGCGAAGGCGCGCTGCTGGTGGTGGATGCGGCGCAGGGCGTGGAAGCGCAGTCGGTGGCCAACTGCTACACGGCAGTGGAGCAGGGCCTGGAAGTGGTGCCGGTGCTCAACAAGATCGACCTGCACACCGCCGACGTCGACCGCGCCAAGGCCGAGATCGAAGCGGTGATCGGCATCGATGCCGAAGACGCGGTGGCGGTCAGCGCCAAGACCGGCCTGAACATCGATCTGGTGCTGGAAGCCATCGTGCAGCGCATTCCGCCGCCGACCCCGCGCGATACCGATAAATTGCAGGCGCTCATCATCGATTCCTGGTTCGACAACTACCTGGGCGTGGTCTCTCTGGTGCGCGTGATGCAGGGCCAGATCAAGCCAGGCAGCAAGATCCTGGTGATGTCCACCGGCCGCACGCATCTGGTGGACAAGGTCGGCGTGTTCACGCCCAAGCGCAAGGAGCTGGCGGCCCTGGGCGCCGGCGAAGTGGGCTGGATCAATGCCTCGATCAAGGACGTGCACGGTGCGCCGGTCGGCGACACCCTGACCCTGGCCGGCGACCCCGCCCCGCATGCCTTGCCCGGCTTCCAGGAAATGCAGCCGCGCGTGTTCGCCGGCCTGTTTCCGGTCGATGCCGAGGACTACCCGGACCTGCGCGAGGCGCTGGGCAAGCTGCGCCTGAACGATGCGGCGCTGCGCTTCGAGCCGGAAAGCTCCGAGGCGATGGGCTTCGGCTTCCGCTGCGGCTTTTTGGGCATGCTGCACATGGAGATCGTGCAGGAGCGGCTGGAGCGCGAGTACAACCTGGATCTCATCAGCACCGCGCCGACCGTGGTGTACGAAGTGCTCAAGACCGATGGCTCGGTCATCAACATGGACAACCCGGCCAAGTTGCCGCAGTTGAACCTGGTGGAGGAGATCCGCGAGCCGATCATCCGCGCCAACGTGCTGACGCCCGAAGAATACATCGGCAACATCATCAAGCTGTGCGAGGAAAAGCGCGGCACCCAGATCGGCATCAACTACCTGGGGAGCCAGGTGCAGATCAGCTACGAGCTGCCGATGGCCGAGGTGGTGCTGGATTTCTTCGACAAGCTCAAGTCGGTCAGCCGTGGCTATGCCTCGCTGGATTACCACTTCGTGCGGTTCGATGCCGGCCCGTTCGTGCGCGTGGACGTGCTGATCAACGGCGACAAGGTCGATGCGCTGTCGCTGATCGTGCACCGCAGCCACGCCGACCGGCGCGGCCGCGAGCTGTGCGAAAAGATGAAGGAGCTGATCCCGCGGCAGATGTTCGACGTGGCGATCCAGGCGGCGATCGGCTCGCAGATCATCTCGCGCTCCACGGTCAAGGCGATGCGCAAGAACGTGCTGGCCAAGTGCTATGGTGGCGACGTCTCGCGCAAGAAAAAGCTGCTGGAAAAGCAGAAGGAAGGCAAGAAGCGCATGAAGCAGGTCGGCCGCGTGGAGATTCCGCAGGAGGCCTTCCTGGCTGTCCTGCAGATGGATAAGTAGCTGGGAATGGTAAATCGGGAATCGGGAATCGCAAGAGCGCGAGCGCTCCTGCTGTTCCGATTCCCCATTCTCGATTCTCGATTCCCTTTCCGAAGGAACACCAATGAAATGGTTTGAAATCATCCTGGTTGTGCTGACCCTGGGCAGCGGCTTCATCTGGCTGCTGGACAAGCTGTTCCTGGCCAAGCGCCGGGCCGCACGGGCCGGGTTGCTGGACAGCGAGCCGGCCATCATCGACTACTCGCGCGCCTTCTTCCCGGTGCTGGCGGTGGTGTTGATCCTGCGCAGCTTCGTGGCCGAGCCGTACAAGATTCCGTCCAGCTCGATGATGCCCAACCTGCTGATCGGCGATTTCATCCTGGTCAACAAGTTCGCCTACGGCTTCCGCCTGCCGATCACCAATACCAAGTTCATCCCCATCGGCGAGCCCAAGCGCGGCGACGTGGTGGTGTTCAAGCCGCCGCATGCGCCGGACCAGAACTGGATCAAGCGCGTGGTGGGCCTGCCCGGCGACAGGATCGGTTTCCACGGCGACACGCTGTACATCAACGACAAGCCCATGCGCTACACGGTCAAGGGCGAGTACATCGGCAAGGGCAAGGGCGCCGAAATGACCGGCACCTCGCTGCTGGTGGAAGACCTGCCCGGTCGCACGCATACCGTGCTGGAGTGGGTGGGCCGCAACATGCCGGCCGGCCAGGGCGACTGGACGGTGCCGGCAGACAGCTATTTCGTGATGGGGGACAATCGCGACAATAGCGAAGACAGCCGGTTCTGGACCCAGACGCACTTCCTGCCGGAAGCCAATCTGCGCGGCAAGGCGTTCCTGATCTGGCTCAATTGCGAAGGGTGGTTCTGCAAGGGGAGTTTCGATCCATCGCGGATCGGGACCGGAATCCAGTAAATGCACGCACGGCGTGCCAGGGGAAGCACAATGAAGCGCAAGCAGAGCGGTATGACGTTGACCTCGTTCGTGGTGGTGCTGGCGGTGGTCGGGTTCGGCCTGTATATCGGGATGAAGCTGTTTCCGATGTACCAGGAGTACTACTCCGTGCGCACCGCGATGAAGGGCCTGGCCAACGAGCCGGGGAGTGCCAACATGGACCCGTCCAAGTTACAGGATCTGTTCTTTCGTCGGCTGTATATCAATTACTCGGAAAACGTCAAGAAAGAGGACGTCAAGTTCGAGCGGATCGATGGCGGCTGGCGGATGAAGGTCAACTACGAAGTGCGTCGCGAGCTGATCGGTAATCTGGATATCGTGGGTAAGTTCGACACGTCCGAGGACATGAAAGGGCGCAGTGTCGAATAGAACCTTCCAGCGCGGTGATCCGATCGGGCATGCGTTCGCCGATCCGGGTCTGCTCGCCCAGGCGCTGCGCCATCGCAGCGCCGGAACGCCGCACAACGAGCGGTTGGAGTTCCTCGGCGACGGGATCGTCAACCTGCTGATCGCCGAGGCGCTGTACCAGCGCTGGCCCAAGGCCGACGAAGGCGCACTGACCCGCGCACGCGCCGAGCTGGTACGCGAAGGTGCGCTGGCGGTGATCGGCCGCACGCTCAACCTGGGCGAACGGCTGACCCTGGGGCCGGGCGAGCTCAAATCCGGCGGCCATCGCCGCGATTCCATCCTGGCCGATGCGGTCGAGGCGATCGTCGCGGCCATCTACCTGGACTGCGGCTTCGAGCGCTGCCGGGCAGTGGTGTTGCCGTGGTTCGAGCCCTCGCTGGCGGCATTGCCGGTCGGCAAGGCGGAAAAAGATCCCAAGACCCGGCTGCAGGAATGGTTGCAGGCACGGCAGCTGCCATTGCCCACCTACGCCCTGCTCAGCGAAAGCGGCGACGAGCACGCCAAGCAGTTCCATGTGGCCTGCATCCTGGAGCAGCCCTTCTCGCGTGCCGAAGGCCAGGGCACCTCGCGCCGTCTTGCCGAACAACAGGCGGCGGCCACCGTCATCGCACAATTGGATGTCAATACGTGAGCGAAACCACTCCCCACCGTAGCGGCAGCGTTGCCGTGATCGGCCGGCCGAATGTCGGCAAATCCACCTTGACCAATGCCCTGGTGGGCGCCAAGGTCAGCATCGTCTCCAACCGGCCGCAGACCACGCGCCACCGCTTGCTGGGCATCGCCACCTTCCCGGAAGGCCAGCTGATGCTGGTCGACACGCCCGGGCTGCATCGCGAGCAGAAGCGCGCGATGAACCGGGTGATGAACCGTGCCGCGCGCGGCTCGCTCGAAGGTGTGGATGCGGCCGTGCTGGTGATCGAGGCCGGCCGCTGGGACGAAGAGGACACCCTGGCCTTCCGCGTGCTCAGCGATGCCAACGTGCCGGTCGTGCTGGTGGTCAACAAGGTGGACCGGCTCAAGGACAAGACCGCGCTGTTCCCGTTCCTGGCCCAGGTCAGCGAAGGGCGCACCTTCGCGGCGGTGCATCCGGTCTCCGCGCTCAAGCGCAAGGGGCTGGAAGCCTTGGTGAGCGATCTGCTCAAGCTGGTGCCCGAAGCCGAGGCGATGTTCGGCGAGGACGAAATCACCGACCGCAGCCAGCGTTTCCTGGCCGGCGAGCTGGTCCGCGAGCAGCTGATGCGTCAGCTCGGCGAAGAATTGCCGTATGCCACCACGGTGGAGATCGAACGGTTTGCCGAAGACGGCGCGCTGCTGCGCATTGGTGCGGTGATCTGGGTCGAGCGCGAAGGCCAGAAGGCCATCGTGATCGGCAAGGGCGGCACCCGCCTGAAGGACATCGGCGGCAAGGCGCGCCTGCAGATGGAGCGGCTGTTCGGTGCCAAGGTGTTCCTGGAAACCTGGGTGCGCGTGCGCGAAGGCTGGTCGGACGACGAGGCGGCGTTGAAGGCGTTCGGCTACGAATGAGGCCGGGACCGGGGACCCGGGACCCGGGACCCGGGAAGAGCGCTGGAGCGTTCATCCGAAGCAAGCGGAAAACGGCGCTGTGGTGCGCCTTTGGTGCTGACCGCATGGCGCTTGGATTTGGCGGCGACGGCGGCGTGCATTTTCGGCGACGTGGCGAGCAGCTGCTTGCCCTGGCTTTTCCCAAGTCCCGGCTCCTCCTCGCATGCTGATCGAACACGAGCCCGGCTTCGTATTGCATGTGCGGGCCTGGCGCGAAACCAGCTTGCTGGTGGAGGTGCTGACCGAACAGCACGGGCGGGTGGGACTGCTGGCGCGTGGTGTGCACGGGCCGCGCAAGCAGGCGTTGCGGGCGGCATTGCAGCCGTTGCAGTTGATCCAGTTCAGTGCCGTGCAACGCGGCGAGCTCGCACAGTTGCGCCAGGCCGAGGCGCTGGATACCGCGCCGCGTCTGGTCGGCGAACGCATGCTGGCCGGTTTCTATATGTGCGAACTGCTGCTGCGCCTTGCGCCACGCAATGATGCGGTGCCGGAGTTGTACGCGTGCTATGCGCAGGCGCGCGCGCATCTGGCCTCCGAACTGCCACTGGCCTGGGGGTTGCGCCGGTTCGAGCGCGACGTGCTGGAGGGGCTGGGGTTCGGCTTCGATCTGCAACACGACAGTGATGGCCAGCCGATCGACCCGGCTGCGCGGTATCGGCTCGATGCCCAGGACGGCGCCATGCGTGTGCTGAGCGAACGCCTGGCGCAGGACCGGCGCGAAACCGTTACCGGTGCGGGGTTGCTGGCCCTGGGGGAAGACCGCATGCCGGCCGCCGAGGACATGCCCGGCCTGCGGCGCAGCATGCGCCGCGTGCTGCTGCAGCATTTGAACGGGCGCGGCCTGAAATCCTGGGAAATGCTCGAGGATCTGGCGCGCCATCGCTGAGCGCCCGCGCGGCGTGGCTCAGCGCAGCAAGGCCGTCACCGCCGCGTGGAACTGGGTCTGTGCGGTGCGCGACTGCGGGTCGCCGCGCAGCAGGCGCACGGCGCCGGCCAGGCGGGCGGCGCCGACAAAGCCGCAGCTGGCCTGCAGGCGGTGCAGGTGGTCACGCAAGGCCTGCCCGTCGCTGATCTTCAGGGCCGAGTCCACCGCATCACGGGTGCCAGGTAGCTCTGCCAGGAACAACTCGCGCAAGGCATTGAGGTGGTGCTGCTGACCGTTGAGCGCACTCAGTGCGGCCGTCTCGTCCCAATCGTGGGTGGCGATATCCAGCACTCCCGCCGGTGCCACGCTGTAGCGGCCGCGCGACAGCCCGCGGCGTACGGCTTGCAACAGGCGTTCGGTGGACAGCGGCTTGACCAGCATTTCCAGGAATCCTTCCGATTGCAGGTCGCGCTGCATGTCCGCATTGCCGTCGGCGGTATGCGCCAACGCGGGCACGTCCGGATGCAGCAGGCGCAATGCGCGCAGCAGGCCACCGCCGGTGCCGTCGGGAAGGTTGACATCGATCAGCCACAGATCGTGACGGCGCTCGCGGGCGCGGTCCAGCGCCGATGCCAATGAATCGGCCCAGTCGACCAGGGCCGGCAGGCTTTCCAGCGCGGCTTGCAGGAAGCCACGGCTGATCGGGTCGTCTTCCACCAACAGCAGGCGTGGATGGGGTTCTTGACGGGTTGCAATATTCATGCTGCCTCCTTGCCAGCGATGCCGCGTCCTGACCTGCCGCGCGTTGGCGAAGTGTGCCTGTGTTTGTGGGGCGCCACAATTGCCGCGCTGCCCGGCGAGGCCGGCGTCGATCGCATCTGCGACAATACGCACCCTTTTTGCCCGCAGCCTGTCGCCACGTGGCCAGAACCCGCAATCGCCTAGACCGTACTCCTTTCCAGACCGCCATCACCGATCTCAGCCACGACGGCCGCGGAGTGGCCCGTCGCGACGGCGAGGGCGGCAAGGTGACCTTCATCAGCGGCGCCTTGCCGGGCGAACAGGTACGTGCCGAACCCACCGCGCGCAGCCGCCATTTCGACGAAGCCAAAACGATCGAAGTGCTGGAGGCCTCACCGCAGCGGGTGGCTCCGCGTTGCCCGCACTTCGGCGTCTGCGCCGGTTGCGTGCTGCAGCACCTGGAACAATCGCAGCAGATCCTCGCCAAGCAGCGCGTGCTGACCGACAACCTCGAACGGATCGGGCATGTCACCCCGCAGACCGTGTTGCCTGCCCTGGTGGGTGACAGCTGGGGCTACCGGCGCAAGGGGCGTTTCTCGGTGAGGCGGGTGGAGAAGAAGGACAAGACCCTGGTCGGCTTCCGCGAGCTGGACCCGCGTTTCGTGGCCGACCTGTCGGTGTGCTACACGGTGATTCCGCAGATCGGCGAGAAGATCCCGTTGCTGGCGGCGCTGATCGAAGGCATGGACGGCAAGCGCGACATCCCACAGATCGAATTCATCGCTGGCGACGAAGCGGTGGCGCTGACCATCCGTCACATGCAGCCGCTCAGCGAGCGCGATCAGCAGGCCTGGGTGGAATTTGCCCAGACGCACGGCTTTGCCATCTTCCTGCAGCCCGGCGGCGTGGACAGCGTGCACCCGCTGTGGCCGCGCGAGGTGCCGCTGGCATTCCGCCTGCCGCAATGGGATGTCGAGCTGGCGTTCCGGCCGCTGGACTTCATCCAGGTCAATGCCTCGCTCAACCAGAAGATGATCGCGCATGCGCTGGCGCTGCTCGATGCCAGCGCTGACGATCGTGTGCTGGATTTGTTCTGCGGCCTGGGTAACTTCACCCTGCCGCTGGCACGCACAGTGCGCGAGGTGGTAGGCGTGGAAGGCGATGCCGGGCTGGTAGCGCGCGCCAAGGAAAACGCCGAGCGCAATGGCCTGGCCAACGCGCAGTTCTACGCCGCCGACCTCACCCAGGACCAACGCAATGCGCCATGGATGAAGCAGGGCTTCGACAAGCTGCTGCTCGATCCGCCGCGTTCCGGCGCACTGGAAGTGCTGCAACAGCTGCCATTGAAGCGCTTCCAGCGCATCGTCTACGTCAGCTGCCACCCCGGTTCACTGGCGCGCGATGCCGGCTATCTGGTCAACGAACAGGGCTTCACCCTGGTGTCGGCGGGGGCGATGGACATGTTCCCGCACACCGCGCATGTGGAAAGTATTGCGGTGTTTGAGAAGCGGTGAATCGGGAATAGGGAATAGGGAATCGTAACGGCGGACGGCTTATGCTTTCCCGATTCCCGATTCCCGATTCCCGATTCCCATGCCTCTCGAAATCGAACGCAAGTTTCTCGTCACCGGCGATGGGTGGCGTGCTGCCGCGCATGCGGTGATCCCGATGGCGCAGGGCTACATCAATGACCAGGCGGCGTTGCGTAGCGTGGCGCAGAATGCGTCGGTACGGGTCCGGGTGCAGGGCGAGAGCGCGTTCTTGAATCTGAAGTCGCGCGAGGTGGGGCATACCCGGCAGGAGTTCGAGTACCCGATTCCCGTTGCCGATGCGCGCGCGCTGCTGGACCTGTGTGTCGGCGGGCTGATCGACAAGCGCCGGCATCTGGTCCAGTACCAGGGCCATATGTGGGAAGTGGACGAATTTCTCGGCGACAACGCCGGGCTGGTGGTGGCCGAGATCGAGCTCGCCAGTGCCGATGAAGCCTTTGCCAAGCCCGAGTGGATCGGCGCGGAAGTGACCGACGACACGCGTTACTACAATCTGGCGCTGGCATCGCATCCGTTCAAGCAGTGGCGGGAGTCGGGATTGGGGATTGGGGATTGGTAAAGGAGCAAGGGTGATGCGTCGGCCCTGGACGATGCGTTGCCAATCCCCAATCCCCAATCCCCAATCCGCGTGTTGGGGCTTATGCTCTGCCAATCCCCACTGCCAAATCCCCAATCCCCGCTTATGCGCATCGATATCTGGTCCGACGTGGTCTGCCCCTGGTGCTGGATCGGCAAACGCCGTTTCGAACAGGCCATTGCCGCGCTTGGCGACAAGGCGCCGGCGCTGGACATTCATTACCACGCGTTCGAGCTGGACCCGGAGGCCGGCACAGATCCGGTGCCGTTGCGCGATGCCCTGGCACGCAAGTTCGGCGGTGCCGCACGCGTAGATCAGATGCTTGCGCAGACCCAGGCCACGGCGCGCGCCGAGGGCCTGCCATTGGATTTTGGCCGCGGCCAGGTGCAGGTCAATACCCTGCGTGCGCATCGGCTGCTGTGGCTGGCCACCCACGAAGGCGATGTGGGTGCGGTGATGGAAGCCCTGTTCCATGCGCATTTCGCCGAAGGCCGCAACGTTGCGGCGACGCAGACGCTGGTGAATGCCGGTGAGGCCGGCGGTCTGGCGGCTGCGCGGGTGCAGGCAATGCTGGACTCCGACGAAGGCACGGTGGAAGTGCAGGCGCAGTTGGCACAGGCCAGCGCACTGGGCATCCGGGCAGTGCCCAGTTTCGTGATCGACGGACGCAGCCTGATCCAGGGGGCGCAGCCGCCGGAGAGTTTTGCGCAGGCGCTGTTGCAGCTGGCCGCCGAATCGGTGCCTGTCGGTGGCGCCGACGCCTGCGGGCCGGATGGCTGCGCGGTCTGACCTGCCGATGGCAGCACGTCTGTGCAAGGTGTTGATCCGATGATGTCGCCATGCCGCCCAACGCGCGTGGCGATCATTGGTGCCGGCCTGGCGGGGCTGGCCTGCGCCGATGCACTGCAGAGAGTTGGCCTTCGCGTAACGGTGTACGAAAGCGCCGACACAGTTGGCGGACGCCTGCATACCTGCACCGGACAGGGCTGGCAGTGCGACGACGGCGCGCAGTACTTCACCGCGCGCGATCCGGGTTTTGCGGCCGTGGTGGATGCATGGATCGCTGCCGGCATCGCCGCGCGCTGGCCGGCACGGGTCGCCAGTTGGGATGGCGCCACGCTGCGCCACTCGCAACGCGCATTGGCGCGGTTTGTGGGGACTCCCACGATGGACGCACCCGCACGCGCGCTGGCAGCCGGCCTGGAGGTGCGCACGCGGACGAGTGTCCATGCGATCGAGCGCAGCAGCGCGGGATGGGTGGTCAACCTCGGTGCTGCGACTGCAGCGGCAACACAGATGGTCGATGCGGTGCTGCTGGCAGTGCCGGCTCCCGATGCGGCCAGGTTGCTGGCCGAGCGCGCACCTGCGCTGTTGCGCGTTGCCCGCAGCGCGCAGATGTTGCCGGCCTGGGCCGTCGTGTTGCGGTTTGCTGCGCCCATCGATCCGGGCTACGACGCCTTGTTCGTCAACGCCGGCCCGGTGCGCTGGGTGGCGCGCGATTCCAGCAAACCCGCACGCGCCGGTGCCGAGACCTGGTTGCTGCATGCCACGGCGACGTGGAGCCAGGTGCATGGCGATGCCACGCCCGCGCAGGTGATCGCCAGCCTGTTGCCCGAACTGGCGGCGCTGGGCCTGCCGCCACCGCTGGCCTGCGACGCGTATCGCTGGGTGGCGGCCAGTACTGATCCGCCATTGCAGGCCGGCTCTGTCTGGGATGCCAGCCTCGGGCTCGGCCTGTGTGGCGACTGGCTGGCGGGTGGGAAGGTCGAAGGCGCCTGGCGCAGCGGAACTGCCCTGGCACGCGAGGTGGCCGGCGTCACGGTAACAGGCGTCAAGCCGCAGTGATGGGATGGCGTGCCGCCGCGTCGGTAGCGATGCAGCACTGCCTGCAATGCACGCGCGTGGTCGCATCGCCCGGCATGCTTTCGACAACGCTGCACACGCTGCACACGCTGCTGCGCGCTACGCAATCCGCAGTGCCCGCCACGGCTGTGCTGGGCCGACGTTGGTGATGCCGCCCGAAACCCATTCGACTGATAGCACGGCGCAAACGCCTGCCCACACCTTGCGCCTGATCCTGGGCGATCAGCTCAATCCGCAGCACAGCTGGTTCGCCACGCATGACCCTGGCGTGGTCCATGTGCTGATGGAGGTGCGCGCCGAAACCGACTACGTGCTGCACCATGCGCAGAAGATCCTGGCGATCTTCGCCGCGATGCGTGCGTTTGCCGCCGCGCTGCGACAGGCTGGCCACCGCGTGCGGTACGTGGCAATCGACGCCGCCAGCAACCGGCAGTCGATTCCGGCCAACCTTGGCGCACTGATGGCGCATTACCGCGCGCAGCAACTGGAATATCAGGCCCCGGACGAATGGCGGCTGGACGAGGCCTTGCAGCAGTGGCGTGCCACGCAGGCGTTCGTCACGCGCATGGTCGATAGCGAGCATTTTCTGACCACGCGTGACGAGGTGGCTGCGTGCTTCCGCGCGGGTAGCCAATGGCGCATGGAAGTGTTCTATCGGCAGATGCGCAGGCGCCATCGCATCCTGCTCGATGCCGCCGGGCAACCGGAAGGCGGGCGCTGGAACTTCGATCACGACAATCGCGCGCCGTGGCCAGGCGATCCGCTGGCGCCGCAAGACTGGCGCAGCGCACACGATCACAGCCAGTTATGGCGCAGCATCGAAGCGGCAGGCGTCCGCAGTTTCGGCGCACCCAGTGCCGACGCGTTGCCGTGGCCACTGGATCGCGCCGAAGCGTTGCAGCACCTGGAGGCCTTCATCGAACGCGCCTTGCCGGATTTCGGCCGCTACGAAGATGCGATGAGCACGCGTAGCCCGCGGCTGTTCCATTCGCTGCTGTCGTTCGCGCTCAACGTCAAGATGCTGCACCCGGCCGAAGTCATCGCGCGCGCGCAAGCTGCCTGGCGGCAGGGGCGGGCACCGCTGGCCTCGGTGGAAGGCTTCATCCGGCAGATCCTGGGCTGGCGCGAATACGTGCGCGGCGTGTACTGGTCACAGATGCCTGAGTACGCGCAGACCAATCACCTGGATCAGCACCTGCCGTTGCCGCACTGGTTCTGGGATGGGCAGATCGGCATGCGCTGCCTGGCCGATGCGGTGGGCAATTCGCTGGCCAACGCGCATGCGCACCACATCCAGCGGCTGATGGTGATCGGCAATTTTGCGCTGCTGGCGGGGCTGGATCCGCAGGCGCTGCATCGTTGGTACCTGGGGGTCTATATCGACGCCTTCGAGTGGGTGGAGCTGCCCAATACGGTGGGGATGAGCCAGTTCGCCGATGGCGGCCTGCTCGGCAGCAAGCCGTATATCAGCGGCGCGGCCTATATCGACCGCATGAGCGATTACTGCGGCGGCTGCCGCTACCAGCGCAAGGTGCGGGTCGGTGCACGGGCCTGCCCGTACAACGCCTTGTATTGGGATTTTCTGCAGCGGCAACGTTCGTTGCTGGGGAATAACGAACGCTTGGCGATGCCGTACCGGCAGCTCGACCGCATGGCGCCCGAGGTGCTGGAAGGCATCCAGGCCCAGGCGGCGCATTGGCGGGCACAGCTGGAAGTGCTCTGAAACCGGGGCGAGGCCGAGACCGGCGCGGCGACCCGGCGGTCAGGACGCCATGCAGCGTGGCTGCCCGCCAGCCTACCGATCCAACGCCTGCCTGAATGCGCAATCTGACGCTGCAACGCGCATCTGCGACAATGCCGCGCTGCGCCCTCGTGGCGCCTGGCCCGGGAGTCCCCCAACATGCTTTTGATCGGCGTTGCCGGTACCGAACTCAGCGCACAGGAACGCGACTGGCTGCAGCACGATGCGGTCGCCGGGGTGGTGCTGTTCAAGCGCAACTTCGCCTCGCGCGCGCAGGTGGCCGAGTTGTCCGCCTCCATCCGCGCCGCCGCGCCGCGCCCGGTGTTGATCTGCGTGGACCAGGAAGGCGGCCGTGTGCAGCGCTTTCGCGAAGGCTTCAGCGCGTTGGCGCCGTTGCAGAGCTTCGGCACCCAGTACCAGCAGGATCCGGAGGGCGCGCTTGCCGCGGCCCGCGCGCATGCACAGCTGATGGCCAGCGAAGTCCGCGCCAGCGGCGTGGACCTGAGTTTTGCACCGGTGGTGGACCTGGGCCGCGGCAATCGCGCCATCGGCGATCGCGCCTTCAGCGACGATCCGCAGGTCGTGGCCACCTTCACCCGCGCCTATGTGCAGGCCCTGCATGGCGCCGGCATGGCGGCCACGCTCAAGCATTTTCCCGGCCATGGCACGGTGCTGGAAGATACCCATGTGGATCACGCCAGCGACCCGCGTCCGCTTGAGGTGCTGCAGGCCGAAGACCTGTTGCCGTTCGTGGCGGGCATCGAGGCCGGCGCCGACGCGGTGATGATGGCGCACGTGGTCTACCCGCAGGTGGCGCCCGAACCGGCCGGCTATTCGTCGCGCTGGATCGAGCAGATCCTGCGCGGGCAACTGGGCTTTCGCGGCGTGGTGTTCTCCGACGACATCGGCATGGCCGCCTCGTTCAGCGCCGGCGGTGTGGCCGGGCGCGTGCATGCGCATCTGGATGCCGGCTGCGATGTGGTGCTGGTCTGCCATCCGGAACTGGTTCCCGAGTCGCTGCAGGCCGTGCAGGGCCGCCACCTCAATACCGCCGCGCTGATCGGCCTGATCGGGCGCGGTGCGCTCGGCTGGGACGGCTTGCTGGCCGGCACCGACGCTTCCTTCAACACTCCTTCTGCCCCTTCCGGAACACTTGCCTGATGTCCACGCTCACCATTTCCCAGGCCCTGGCCCAAGCCGACCTGCTGGTCGATCGCCCCGCCATCGACGCGGCCGTCTCCACCATCGCCGACGCCATCGCGCGCGACTATGCCGGCGAAGTGCCGGTGTACCTCACCATCATGCACGGCGCGCTGCCGTTTTCCGGCCAGCTGGCGCTGGAGCTGGGCGCGCGGGGTCAGGACCTGCAGTTCGATTACCTGCACGCCACCCGTTACCGCGGCGAAACCGTCGGCGGCGAGCTGGTGTGGAAGCACCGCCCGGCCACGGCATTGTTCGGTCGCCGGGTGATCCTGGTCGACGACATCCTCGATGAGGGCTACACGCTGCAGAGCGTGCGCCAGTGGTGCCTGGAGCAGGGCGCCACCGATGTGCGCGTGGCGGTGCTGACCGTCAAGCGTCACGACCGCTGCGTGCCTGGCGTGACCGCCGACTACGTGGGCGTGGAAGTGCCCGACCGCTACGTATTCGGCTTCGGCATGGACGTCAACGAGCAGCTGCGCGGCATCCCTGCCATCTATGCGATGAAGCAGTAACTCCACGCCCGTTTCGTAGCAGAGGTCGTCCATGTCCCCCAATTCCATTGCACTGGCCGTCATTGGCGGCACCGGTGTCTACAAGCTTGCGCAGCTCGACGACGTGCAGACGCATGAACTCGACACCCCGTACGGCGCACCGTCCGGGCCGATCCGTGTCGGCAGGTTGCTCGGCCATCGCGTGGCGTTCCTGGCCCGGCATGGCGAAGGGCATTCGCTGCCGCCGCACAAGGTCAACTACCGCGCAAACATCGCTGCATTGCAGCAAATCGGCGCCTCGCGCGTGCTGGCGCTCAATACCGTCGGCGGCATCACCGAGCAGTTCGGACCGCGCGTGCTGGCATGCCCGGACCAGCTGATCGACTACACCTCGGGCCGCATTTCCACGTTCTGTGAAGAGCCGGGGAGCGAGGTGCAGCATGTGGATTTCGGCCACCCGTATTCGCCGCTGTTCCGCAGCAAGGTAATCGCTGCCGCCAAGGTGACCGGCGTCACGCTGGTTGCCGGCGGATGCTACGGCGCAACCCAGGGGCCGCGTCTGGAAACGGTTGCAGAGGTTGCCCGCATGCGCCGCGACGGCTGCGATCTGGTTGGCATGACCGGCATGCCGGAGGCAGGGCTGGCGCGCGAAAAGGGCCTGGAATACGCGTGTCTGGCGATCGTGGCCAACTGGGCTGCCGGCTGCGGCGATGCCCAGGAGATCACCATGGCCGAGGTATTGTCCAATGTGGAAGCGGCCTCGTCGGGCATGCCGGAACTGATTGGCGAACTTGCGCGTGGGTGATTGTCATCGGGGCATAAGCTTTGCATACTCGGCGGCGTACGCACCGCCGTACATCACCCATTAATTATTGCAAAGGTCTCGCATCACCATGCCTAACGGTACCGTCAAGTGGTTCAACGACGCCAAGGGATTTGGCTTCATCTCACCGGAGGACGGCAGCGCCGATGTCTTCGCGCACTTCTCCGCGATCAACTCCAAGGGCTTCCGCAGCCTGCAGGAAGGCCAGGCCGTCAGTTATGACGTGACCCAGGGCCCCAAGGGCGCCCAGGCTTCGAACATCACGCCGGTCGAGTAACCCCACTCGATTGTGCGCTTGAAGAACCCCGCTACGGCGGGGTTTTTTTTGCACCGGCCCAAGCGCGGGCGGTGCGCGCGATAT
Source organism: Xanthomonas cucurbitae (assembly GCF_002939885.1). Lineage (GTDB taxonomy): Bacteria > Pseudomonadota > Gammaproteobacteria > Xanthomonadales > Xanthomonadaceae > Xanthomonas > Xanthomonas cucurbitae. The sequence continues at coordinate 52,821 of NZ_MDED01000003.1, read as the reverse complement.
GTCCTTGGCTGCGGATCTGTTTCTTCTACGCGTACAACGTGGGCGCGCTGATGTCGGTGTGACGGCTCTGGTCAGCAACGCTCTGATTGTTGGGAACATCATCCGCCGGACGATCTGGTGTTTGAATTCGGGGCTATAGCGGGCCATCGGGGTCTCCATCTGAGGATTCAGGGGAGCGGACAACTATCGCGACATGATGCCCAGTCGGCGATTCGTCGATCGCGCAACAGCGCATTCGCCACAGCGCCGGTTCAACGCACCGGCAAGGCCACCGCATCGCCTTCCACGCAGGCAACCAGGCGCTCGCCCGGGATCAGGGTCGGCACCACGCCGGCGGTGAAATGCGAGAACGCCGGAAGGATGGTGACGTTCTCGCGCAACCAGAACGCCGGCCAGCGCCGCGACAGCCCGGGCAGTGCCGCCAGCGGATGCAGATGCCCGCACAGCACATGGCCGGTGGGGTGCGGTAGCGGATCGTGGCGCAACACGAACGGGCCGTCTTCGACCTGTTCGCCGGCTGCTTCGATATGCAGATCTGCACTTGCCAAGGCGCGATCGTGATTGCCGCGGATGGCGATCACGCGCAGGGTGCAATGCCGTTCGCGCCAGGCGCTCCAGCGTCGATGCCAGGCCGCGCGCGGTGCCGGTCCGTGCAGCAGGTCGCCAAGAATCCATAGCGCGTCCACCTCGCACTGCGCGAGCAACGCATCCAGCCGGTCCAGATCATGCGCGGTGCCGCCTGCCGGCAACCCGATGCCGGCACGCCGGAACACATCGGCCTTGCCCAGATGCAGGTCGGCAATCAGCAAGGCGCGCCGCGCTGGCCGGTACAGCGCACGTTCGCCGAGCAGTTGCACGGTTTCGCCGCCCAGCTGCAGCTGCACGCTATCGCCCATGCTTGCGCTCCAGTTGTTCGGCGGCGCGCAACACGCGCGCTTTCCAGTCTTCAGTGCTCAGCTGGCCACGCACGCGCTCGGCCCACAGCGGAAACGACAATGGGGTGAGGCTGCGTGGCGTGCGCAGGCGCAGCTCGCGCCGGGCGCAGTCCTCCAGCGCGTGCGCCAGGCGCGCCAGTTCCAGTTGGCCTTCGAAGACTTCGCGTTCGGCTTGCGCCAGCAGCAGATGGTCGGGATCGAAGCGCTGTAACACGTCGTAGAGCAATCCGCTGGACGCCTGCAACTGACGCAGGCTGCGCGGTGCGCGACCTGGCAACGAGGGCGACAACAGACCGGCCACGCGCGCGATCTCGCGGAATTGGCGGCGTGCCAGCTCGCCCAGGTTGAGGCTGTCGCGCAGATCGTCGAACAGGCCAACCGGCGACAGCAGTGCTTGCAGCAGGCCAGCGTCGATCTCGACGTCCTGCGCCGGCGAGAGCACGAAGCCGTAATCGTTGGCGGCGAAGCTGAAGGTATTGCGCTGGCGGCGGCCCCAGCGTGCGGCCAACAGCGCGGCCAACCCTTCGTTGACCTGGCGGCCGGCGAACGGGTACACGAACACATGCCGGCCATCGCGCGCCTTGATGCTTTCCACCAACAGGTGATCGGGGCCGGGGAGCGACGAGAGCGATGCCTGCAAGTGCAGCAGCGGTGCCAGCGCCTGCATCTCCGGCGCCTCGCCAGGATCGGCGAACAGCGCCTCCACTTCGCGCCCCAATGCCGACGACAGCGGCATGCGCCCGCCCATCCATTTGGGCACCACCCCGCTGCCGCCTTTTGCCACGCGCACATACGCGGTCATGTCTTCCAGGCGCACCAGCTCCAGCAGCCGGCCGGCGAACTGGAAACGGTCGCCGCAGCGCAGGCGGCCGACGAACTGTTCTTCCACCGCGCCCAGCCGGCCGCCACGCAGGAACTGCACGCGCACGCTGCCATCGCTGGTGATGGTGCCGATGGACAGCCGATGGCGCAGCGCAACGCGCCGATCGGTGACGCGGTAGATGCCGTCGTCGTCGCGCACCACCTTGTGGAAATCCGGGTAATGCGCCAACGCGCTGCCGCCTTGCACGATGAAATCGAGCACTGCAGTCCAGGTGGCCCGGTCCAGTGCGGCGAAGGCATCGGTGCCGCGTACCTGCGTGAACAAGGCATCGGCATCGAAGCCGCCGCCGAGCGCGAGGGTGACGCAGTGCTGTGCCAGCACGTCCAGCGACAACCGTGGCGGTGGCCGTGCTTCGATGTGGCCGTGGGCAATCGCACGACGCGCAGCGGCGTACTCCACCAGTTCCAGCGCATGCGAGGGCACGCACACCACGTGGCCGGATTCGCCGGGCCGGTGCCGCGCCCGGCCGGCGCGTTGCAGCAACCGCGCAATGCCCTTGGGGCTGCCGACCTGCAGCACCTGATCCACCGCCGGAAAATCCACGCCCAGATCCAGGCTGGAAGTGGCGACCACGCAGCGCAAGCTGCCATCGCGCAGCCCTTGCTCGGCAGCTGCGCGCAAGCTCGGGTCCAGCGAGCCGTGGTGCAGCGCCAGCGTGGCCGGATCGTCCGGCCACACGGCGCTCAGGGCCTGATGCAACAGCTCTGCCTGTGCGCGCGTATTGGTAAACACCAGGCTGGTGCCGTGCTGCAGGATCTTCTGCAGCACGCGCGCCAGTTGCGCCAGGCCCAGGTGGCCGGCCCACGGAAAGCGCTCGCCGCTGTCGGGCAACAGCGTCTCCAGCGTCATGGCGCGCGGCTTGACGCCGGACACCAGCGCGGCATCGGGTAGATGCGGCAGCAGTACGTCGCGTGCCTGCGCCAGATTGCCCAAGGTGGCCGACAGGCCCCAGATGCGCAGGGTCGGCGTCCAGCCGCGCAGGCGCGCCAGGCACAGCTGCAGCAGCACGCCCCGCTTGTTGCCCAGCAGCTCGTGCCACTCGTCCACGATCACGCAACGCAACGCCGACAGCTGCGGCGCGGTGTCCGGATACGACAGCAACAGGGCGAGCGATTCGGGCGTGGTGACCAGTACATCGAGCTTGCCGCTGCGCGCCAGGCGCTTGTCGCGCGCGCTGGCATCGCCGGTACGCAGGCCCACCTGCCAATCCAGCCCCAAGGCGTCCACCGGTTCGCGCAGCGCACGCGCGGTGTCGGCGGCCAGTGCGCGCAGTGGTGTGATCCAGAGCACCTGCAGCGTGCGTTGTTGCTGCCGGCGTGCGCTGGCTGGGGGCCTGGCGGAGTGTGCCGCTGGTTTGCGTCCGCGCGCGGCCAGCGCTTCCAGCAGCGGACCGCCGAAGGCCGCCAGCGTCTTGCCGCTCCCTGTGGGGGTATGCAGCAACCCGGATTCGCCGTCGAGATAGCGCTTCCACACATCGCGTTGAAATGGCAACGGCGCCCAGCCGCGCTGTGCGAACCAGACGCGCCACTGCTGCAGCGGCGTCGCGCGCAGTGGCTGCGGTGCCGTCACCGCGCCAGTGCCTGCAGGCTGCTCAGATGATCGGCTTCGGACATCGGCTTGTCCTGACGCCAACGCAGAATGCGTGGGAAGCGCACCGCGATGCCGGATTTGTGCCGGGCGCTGCGGTTCACCGCTTCAAACCCCAGCTCGAACACATGATGCGCAGTGACCGCGCGCACCGGGCCGAACCGCTCGGTGGTGTTGGCACGAATCCAGCGATCCAGCTGCAGAATTTCCTTGTCGTCCAGACCCGAATACGCCTTGGCGATCGGCACCAATTGCCCGTCATGCCACAGCCCGAAGGTGTAGTCGGTGTAGAGCGTGCTGCGCCGGCCGTGGCCGGCTTGCGCGTACAACAACACCGCATCGATGGTGAGTGGGTCGATCTTCCATTTCCACCAATCGCCGCGACGGCGACCGGCCTGATACACCGAGGTGGCGCGCTTGAGCATCAGCCCTTCCACGCCGCGTTCGCGTGCTTCCACGCGCACCTGCGCTGCGGCCTGCCAGTCGCTCGCCTGCACCAGCGGCGAGGCGACAATGCGCGGGTCGGCAAGTGTGGTCAGCACGCCTTCCAGCAATGCGCGTCGCTCCTGCAGCGGGCGCTCGCGCAGGTCCACGCCATCCAGTTCCAGCAGGTCGTAGGCGACCACGCGCGCCGGTGCGGCCGCCAGGGTCTTGGGCCCCGGCTTGAGCCGCTGGATGCGCGTTTGCAAGGCGGTGAACGCCATCGGCAACGGCTGCCCGGGTTGCCAGGCCAGCAGTTCGCCATCGATGACGGTGCCGTCGGGCAACTGCAACGCCGCCTGTTCGATCTCCGGGAAGCGGCCATCCAGGCGTTCTTCGCCGCGCGACCACAAGGCCGCTTCGCCCGCGCGCCGGATCAGCTGCAGGCGGATGCCATCCCATTTCCATTCCAGCAGCCAGTCGTCGATGGCGCCCAGCGTGTCCACCTCCGCCTCCAGCGGCGAGGCGAGAAAGAACGGATAGGGCTGCTGGCGGTCGCCGGGCAGTTCCTCGCTGGTCAACAGGTCGGCCAGGTAGGTGGGATGCGGGCGCCAGCTGCCCAGCATGCGTTGCGCGATGCGGGCGATGTCCACGCCCGACAACTCGGCCAGTGCCTGTTGCACCAGCCGCTGCGACACACCCACGCGCAGGGCGCCGGTTAGCAGTTTGTTGAACACCAGGCGCTCGTCGAAGGCCAGGCTGCGCCAGGCCTGCACGATGCACGCCTTGCGCACGTCCACCTCCTGGTTGGCGATCGGCAACAGCCGCTGTTCGATCCAGTCGGCCAGCGGCAGATCGGCCGCTTCGGTGGCCGGGTCGTCGAGCAGCAAGGCCAGCGTTTCGGCTAGGTCGCCCACGTGGTCGTAGCTGTCGGCCACCAGCCAGTCGGCGATCCCGGCGGTGTCGGTGATCCATTCGCGCAGCTCGCCGCTGCTGGCAATGCGCATGCGGCTGCTGGCGACCTTGCCGCCGGCCAGCAGGTACAGCGCCCAGGCCGCATCCAGCGGAGCGGCATCGCGAAAATAGGCGACCAGCGCGGCACGCTTGTCGAGCGTGCCGGTACTGCGGTCCAGGGTGCGGTACAGCGCAGCAAACCGCTTCACGGCACCGCCTGCGCCGTTGCATGTCGGTCGGCCGCGCGCAGCTCCAGCGCACGGCGCGTGAATGCCGCCAGCGTGCGCGGGCGGCGCTGTGGCCGGGGTGGGCCGATGACCGCGGCCGGCGCACTGCGATGCACGCGAAATGCCAGCGCATGCCGGCGGAACGCCAGTGCGCCGCTCAAACGAATGCGCGGACGTGCGCGCGTATACCGGCGTGCGGGGAGTGGGTTCATTCCTCGGCTCCAAAATCGGTGCGGAAGGCTTCGGCTGCAACACCGCGCTCGCGTAGGTGCTGTATCAGTGCATCGGTGTTGCCATGGGTGGCGATCACGCGGCGCGCGCCGGTGTCTTCGATGGTGCGCAGCAGGTCCGGCCAGTCGGCGTGGTCGGACATCACGAAGCCGCGGTCGTAATTGCGTCGCCGCCGGTTGCCGCGGATGCGCATCCAGCCCGAGGCGAATCCCTGTTGTGCATGCCGGAAACGGCGGATCCAGGTGCTGCCCGCAGCCGAAGGCGGTGCCAGCACCAGTTGTCCGGCATAGTCGGCGCCGCGCGCGTGCTCGCTGACTGGTTGGGTATCCAGCATCGGGATGCCGGCCTGGCGATACACCTCCACGCCGATGGCGACCGCGCCGTGCAGCAACGCCGGTTGGGTGTCCCAGGCACGCAGTTCGGCCAGTACGCGTTGCGCCTTGCCCAGGGCGTAGCAATACAGGATGGCGGCTTCGCCGCGTGCGGCGCATTCGTGGCGCCAAGCGACGATGTCGGCGGCAACACTCGATGTGTCCGGCCAGCGATACACCGGCAGGCCGAAGGTCGCTTCGGTGATGAAGGTGTCGCAGGGCACCACCTCGAAGGGCTTGCAGGTGGGATCGTGCTGGCGCTTGTAGTCGCCCGAGGCCACCCAGACCTCGCCATCCACTTCGATGCGCACCTGCGCCGAGCCCAGTACGTGTCCGGCCGGATGCAGCGACACGCGGGCGCGTCCCAACGGAAACGCTTCACCATCGGCATGCGTGTGATAGGCCTGTTCGCCAAGCCGCCACTGCAGGATCGGCAGGCTTTCGCGCGTGCAGTGGTACTCGCCCATGCCGCTGCGCGCGTGGTCGCCATGCCCGTGGGTAATTACCGCGCGCGGCACCGGCCGCCACGGATCGATGTGGAAGTCGCCCTGCGGGCAATACAACCCTTCGGGCCCCAGCACCACCAGATCGCCGTGTTTGTCGTTGCCGTTGCGCATGGCCCAACTCTGGCCAAGCCGGTGTGCAGATCCTGAGAATGGGAATGCATGCTGCTGGGAAGAGAACGCGCTCGCCATCCCCGTGCTGCGTGCGCGAACGCTGTATCGGCCTGCGGACGGGCGCGATCTTCTGCGCGCCCTCTCATTGCGGCCCGCAATCGTCCAGGCTAATGCCGCGTACGCCGCCCGGGCGCGCGCACGGCCTTCGCTTCCACCGCCAGGGTGAAGCCGCGTTCCTCACCGCCCAGCATGGCGCCGACATCGACCACCTGGCGGCGGATCTCCTCGCCCTTGCCATTGCGCACGATCACCACCACCGTGTACTCCCACGGATCGCCATCAGCGGGATGGCGGATGGTGCCGTCCACCTTGAGCGGCACGATCGGTGCCGGCTGCGCGTGTTGCGCAGCCGCCGAGTCGAAGCGCAGATGGTGCTTGCAGGCCGGGCAGACGCTGGCGCTTTCCAGGATCGTGGCCTTGCAGTGCGGGCAGCTGCGCGTGGCGCCGGGCGTGCCCGGGCGGGGTGCACTCATGTGGCGTCGCTGTCGCCGCCGCTGCTGCTGCCGGCAGCAGCGCTGCCATTGCCACTGCCATTGGCCTTGCCGCCACTGGCTGGCCTGGCCGCGTCCTCGCCCCAGCCGAAATCGGCCTGGCCGCGCATGCGTGCGCCCGAGGCCACGGTGAGGCTGCCGGCCTTGACGTCACCGACCAGCACGCCAGAGGTTTGCAACTCCACCTGCGCGGCCGATTCGATATTGCCTTCCAGCTCGCCGGCGATGATGACCTTGTTGGCGCGCACGCCGCCGTTGAGTTTGGCGCCGCGTTCGATGGTGAGGTCGCCCTTGACGTTGACATCGCCCTTGAAGCGCCCGGCCAGTCGCACATGCCCGGCGCCTTCGATCTTGCCTTCGATGCTGATGTCGGCGGCGATCAGCGATTCCTTGGCGCCGTCCTGCCGCGGTGAGGCGGCCGCGGTCGGCACCGCGCTGGGTGCGGTGCTGGCCGGCACCGGGGGGGCAGGGCTGGCGTCGGCGGTGAACAGCCGGCCGTCGGCAGCCGGAATCTCGGGGGCGGCGGGGGCGCCGTCTTTCTTGTTGGGACCTGGATCGCGCCACATCGACATCGGATTGCCTCGCTTCGGGGGTCGAAGCCGACTATCGCCGCGTCAATCAATATTTTTTGTGACAGTCCGCGCAATCCGGGATCGACGGCGTGCCGGCTCAGTCCCGCGGGGGTACTTCGGTGCCATGTCGCTCCACCCGGTTGCGCCCACGGTGCTTGGCCGCATACAACGCCGCGTCGGCCTTCTGGATCAGGGTGGCACCGAGTTCGCCATCGGCCGGGAAGCTGGCCACGCCGATGGAGGCGGTCACCCGCGGCAAGGTGCGCTGGCCGTCGCTGACGGCCAGCGCTGCGATATGGCCGCGGATCTGTTCGGCCAGGCGCATGGCTTCTTCGCCATCGGCCTCGGGCAGGATCACGGTGAATTCTTCGCCGCCATAGCGGCAGGCCACGTCTTCGGCGCGCAGGCGGGTCAGCAGCAGCTCGCCCACCGCAGCCAGCAGCAGGTCGCCACCGGTATGTCCCTGGCTGTCGTTGAACCGTTTGAAGTGATCGACATCGAGCATCAGCACCGATAACGGCAGGCCGCGTCGCGCGCAGCGCGCCAGCTCGTGGCTGAGCGATTCTTCCAGGTAGCGGCGGTTGTACAGGCCGGTCAGCGCATCGCGGATCGACTGCAGGCGCAGCGATTCGCGCAGGCGCAGGTTGCTCAGCGCCAACGACAGCTGCTCGGCGGCGGCTTCGGCGATTTCCAGCCGCGGCAACGGCCCGGGGCCTGCCGAGGACAGGAACAGGAAGCCGAGCTGGGTGCCTTGCGCGGACATCGGCAGGCAGGCGGTGGCAAGGACTGCATCGCCTTCGGGTATCTGCAGATGCCCGCACAGTGCATCCCGGCGCAGGTCGTCCACCGTGTGCGGCTGGCCACGACGCAGCGCCCAGCACTGCTCCGGCAGCAGGTGTGGCGCGCTCTGTACCAGCGGCTCGCCCCAGTGGCTGATTGCCTCGGCGCGGTCTTGCGAGGCGCGCAACAGGTACACGCTTCCGGCGATGCCTGGCAGCAGGCTGGCCAAGGTACGGCTGGTGACCTCCAGCGCCTCTTCGGCGCTGACGCAGCTCTGCAACAGGCCGGTGTAGCGGCTGATCAGGTTGAGATCGGCGGTGCTACGCTGCAGGGCACTCACGCTTTCGCCCAGCTCGCGGTTGGCTTGCGCGGCCAGCCGCTCGGCATGGGCCCGATGACGCAATTCGCGCACCAACAACGCATTGACCGCGCCGACGACCAGCAGCCCGAACGGAATGCCGGCCAAGGCCAGCACCAGCAGCAGGGTTGCGCTTTGCCGGCTGCTCTCGGCGCGCTGCGTCAGCAACTCCTGCTCGGCCTGCACCATCGTCAGCGCCTGTTCGCTGATGGCGGTGGTGGTGCGGAACGCACTCTGCCGGATGTTCGCGCGGGCCGGCTCCAGGCCGCTCTGCGCATAGATGTCCAGCACCTTCTGGATCTGCTGCAGCCGGGTCTGGACCAGCGTCTGCAACTGGGCCAGGCGCTGCTCCTGCGAGGGATTGTCGATAATCAGCCGGCGCAGGTTGTCGAGCAGGATCGGCAGGCGCTCGATACTGGCCTGGTAGTTCAGCAGATAGGCTTCGTTACCGGTCAGCAGGAAGCCACGCTGCGCCGATTCGGCATCCAGCAGGCGGGCCTGGATTTCATCGACCCGGCCGATCACCTCGTGCGTGTGCGAGACCAGCGCGGCATCGGCCAGCGAGCGGCGTGCGCCGATGAAGATGCCGATGCCGATGACCACGAAGATCAGCGCGGAAAACAGCAGCGCCAGCTGGTTGCGGCGGCGCGATGTAAAGAAGGTGGGCATGCGTAATGCTAGCGCGCCGACCTGGACAACACGAGAGGCAGTGCAGGGGGTAACGTGCGCGCCGGCACGGATCGGCCGGCGCGCGGATACCCAGGGGCGGCGTGCGCAGGCGCCTTAGTGCTCCGGGTGCTCGGCGTCCTGCCGCTCGGCGTTGCGTTCGGCCTTGTCGGCCATCTGGCGGGTCTTGTCGGCGGTGGCATCGGCAGCATTGGCCGTGGCGCGGCTGGCATCGGCGGCCAGCTCGCGTGCGGCCACGCGTGCATCGGCGGTGGCTTCCTTCGCCTGCACGGCGGCGCGGTCGGCGGCTTGTTCGGTGGCAGCAGCGGCGTGCTTGGCCGCAGACGCGGCGTCGCGGCGCGCCTGTTCGGCGTCGGGCCCCTGGCAAGCGGCCAGGGCGAAGGTGGCAATGGCGCTCAACGACAGCAGGTGGATCGTCTTCATGGTGGGTCCTGTTCCGGTTCCGGTGTTGGAAGCCCGAGCTTAGGCAGGCACCGATGCAATCCGCGTCAAGGCGCAGCTCGCCAGGGCTGCCCGGCACGGCGGTGGTATCAGGTGACGGATCCGGGCGCAGTGGCTGGGCGAGCCGTCTGCCCGGCGGCGCACAGGCAAAGAAAAAGCCGCCGGAAACCAGCGGCTTTTTCCGAACACGCTTGGAGCGAAGAAGTGATTACTTCTTGGCTTCTTCAGCGGTGTCCTTGGCAGCTTCGGCGGTGTTTTCAGCGGTCTTGGCAGCGTCGGCAGCCTGCTCAGCAGCAGCGTCGGTCGCGGCGCCGGAAGCGGCCTGGGCAGCGTCGGCAGCGGTGTCGGCCGAAGCAGCGGCGGTGTTGGCAGCAGCCTGAGCGGCGTCAGCCGACTGCGAGCCCGAGGCAGCAGCCTGGTCGGCAGCGGTCTGAGCGTCGGCAGCAGCTTCGTTGGCCGAAGCAGCAGCGTCCTGAGCCTGTTCCGGCTTCGAGCAAGCGGTCAGGGCCAGGCCCAGCGCCATTGCGATCAGCAGCTTGTTGATGGTCATTGTTTCAATCCTCGTCGTTAGATTAGGCAACGCGCTATTGCGCGCCCCCGACATGATGACGGCCACAAGACGGGTGTCAAGCGCACGCGCATTCAGTTTTGCAAAATCGCCGTTAAAGGCTGTTAAATCAATTCGATAGCAATGGCGGTCGCCTCGCCACCTCCGATGCAGAGCGTGGCAATCCCGCGCTTGCCGGCGCGCATGCGCAACGCGTTCACCAATGTCACCACCAGCCGTGCGCCGGACGCGCCGATCGGATGACCCAGTGCGCAGGCGCCACCATGCACGTTGACCTTGTCGTGGGCAATGCCCAGCTCCTTGATCGGTGCCATCGCCACCACCGCGAAGGCTTCGTTGATTTCGAACAGATCCACCTCGTCCAGCTGCCAGCCGATCTTGTCGACCAAGGTCTGGATCGCCGCGACCGGCGCGGTGGTGAACCACTCCGGTGCCTGCGAATGGGTGACGTGGCCAACGATGCGCGCCAACGGGGTCACGCCGCGGCGTTGCGCGTCGTCGGCACGCATCAGCACGGTGATTGCCGCGCCATCGGAAATGCTCGACGAACTGGCGGCGGTGACGGTGCCATCCTTCTTGAAGGCCGGCTTCAGGGTGGGGATCTTGGCGATGTCGGATTTGTCGGGCTGTTCGTCACGATCGATGACGACCTCGCCCTTGCGCGTGGTCACCGTGAAGGCAACGATCTCATCGTTGAAGGCACCGTCGCGTTGCGCGGCCTGCGCGCGTTCCACCGAAGCGATTGCGAACGCATCCTGGTCGGCGCGGCTGAAGCCGAATTTTTCGGCGGCGGCTTCGCCGAACACGCCCATGGCCTGGCCGTCGTACGGGTTGGTCAGGCCGTCCCAGGCCATGTGGTCGACGGCCTGGAAATTGCCGTAGCGATTGCCGGTGCGTGAATGGGGCAGCAGATGCGGTGCATTGCTCATCGATTCCATGCCGCCGGCCACCACGATACTGGCCGAACCGGCCTTGATGAGGTCATGGCCGAGCATGATCGCCTTCATGCCCGAGCCGCACACCTTGTTGATGGTGGTGGCGCCGGTGGAGGTGGGGATGCCGGCGGCGATCGCCGCCTGGCGCGCCGGCGCCTGTCCAAGATTGGCCGGCAGCACGCAGCCGACGATGACCTCGGAGACCTCTGCCGGGGCGATTCCCGATTGCGCCAGCGCGCCTTCCATGGCGGCAGCGGCGAGCATCGGTGCCGGCACACCGTTGAATTGGCCAAGGAACGAGCCGATGGCAGTACGTTTGGCAGCAACGATGACGATGTCGGACATGAGCGGATACCGTTTAAAGTGAAACGATTATCTGCTGCATGGCCGATTCGCGCCAGCGAGCCGGCGTGCCGGGACAGCCACGGGGGCGATGTCGTATAACGGCACTGTTCGGGCCCGGATCCGGGTCCGGCCATGGACTGGGTTTGGGGGAGAGCAGCGATGAACAAAGGGCATGTCGCCAGGACTGTGCTGGCTTCGGCGTTAGCCGTGGCGTTGACCGCGTGCGGCGGCGGGGGAGGTGGTGGCGGGATCCGTCCGACGCCGCCGGTCTCGCCCCCGCCGACGTCCCCTCCACCGCCGCCACCACCGACCTCGCCACCACCGCCGACCTCGCCACCACCGCCGACTTCACCGCCACCGCCGGTCACCGCACCGACGCCGGAGCCTGCCATCGATGCGCATCTGGCACTGACCAATGCACGCGCGGCGCAGGCATTGGGCTTCACCGGCGCGGGCTATCGCATCGGGGTCATCGACAGCGGCATCAACAGCAATCATCCGGCGCTGCAGGGGCGGGTGAGCGACAGCTTCATCTATGTCGATCCGCGAACCAACAACGTCGCCGTGGGCGACGTGGTCGGGCACGGTACCGTTGTCGCCGAGCTGGCGGCCGGCCGTGCCGTGGCCCAATGGCCGGGCGGTATCGCGCCCGGCGCGGGCCTGGTGTCTGCGCGCATCATCAACGACCGGGCGCCGGTGGATGACGGCAGCGGCCAAGGCAACGAGGTGGATGGCCCGCTGGGATTGGGCCCCGTGCATGCGGACCTGATCGGTGCCGGCGTGCGCATCATGAATAACTCCTGGGGCGGCCTGTACTGGAACGACGCCTCGGTCACCAACCAGATCGCGCAGGAATACCGGTCTTTTGTCATCAACAACGATGGCCTGGTGGTGTTTGCGGAGGGCAACGAATCGCGTGCGCAGCCTTCCGACACCGCAGCACTTCCCAGTCAGCCGGGCCCCAACGGCACGTTGCCGGCAGCGGACCTGGAGCGTGGCTGGCTGGTCGTCGGGGCGCTGGATACCGCCAATCCCACGCAGCTGGCGTCGTATTCCAATGCGTGTGGGGTGGCGATGCGCTACTGCCTGGTGGCGCCGGGGACGTCGATGTTCATCGACCCCGATGCCACCGCCAGCAACATCCGCTATTTCTATGGCAGCGGCACCTCGTTCGCCGCACCGCTGGTCTCCGGCGCAGCGGCGCTGGTCTGGCAGGCATTTCCGTACTTCAACAACGATCTGGTGCGCCAGACGCTGCTGGGAACGGCCACCGATCTGGGCGCAGCAGGCGTCGATCCGGTGTTCGGCTACGGCCTGCTCAATGTGGGCAAGGCGGTCCTGGGGCCGGCGCGGTTCGACTGGGGCACGGTGGATGTCAACGTGAACACCTTGCGTTCGACCTGGGCCAACGACATCAGCGGCACCGGTGGCCTGACCAAGCGCGGCGCAGGCACGCTGGTCCTGGGCAGCACCGCCAATACCTTCACCGGCGATACGCAAGTCCTTGGCGGCACCTTGCAGACCGCCAGCCTGGAGAGTGCACGGGTGGGTATCGCCAATGGGGCGAGCCTGATCGGCGCGGGCAGGATCGGCGGACGGGTGGACAACGCCGGTGCGCTCCAGGTCAACAGCGCGGTGCTCTCGGTCAACGGCAACTACACCCAGGCCAGTAACGGGCGCCTGGCGCTGAATGTCGGCGATCGCCTGGACGTGAGCGGCACCGCTACCATTGCCGGTGACCTGCAACTGCTTGGCCGGCGCAGCTACGTCGTCAACAACACGACCTATCCGGTGTTGCAGGCGGCCAACGGGCTGCAAGGCACGTTTGCCACGACCAGCAGCGGGCCGGCAGTGACCTTCCTCAACGCCACGGTGACCTATGACGCCAACACGGCGTTCGTGTCGCTGCAGCGCATGGATGTCACCGCAGTCGCCGCATCGCTCGGTGCAGTGGGGACGGCATCGATGGAGTCTGCCATTCGGGTGGAGCAGGCGTTCCAGAAGGTAGACGCGCAACAGCTGCAGGGCAATGGTGGCATCAGCGGCAGCTTCATGCGTGCCGCAGCGGCGTTGCAGCAAGCGCCCGACGCCAAGGCGGCAGCGGATTCGCTACGCAGTCTGTCCGGGCGTGCGCATGCGGCCTCGGCGGCGATGACCTTCGACACCATCGATCTGGGCCGGCGCGCGCTGGCCGCGCATTTCGACGGCCTGTCGCAGCAGCCGCGCCTGCTCGGCAACTGGCAGCGCGCGCTGGGCGGTCCGGGCGAGGGCGGGGTGACCAGCGCCGGGTTTGCCACCTCCGGATGGATGATGGGCAACGACCTGCGCCTGGTCTCTGGCGCGGTCACCGGGTTTGCGTTCGGCGAAACGCGTTCCAACAGCCTGGGCGATCTGGATGGCGCGCGCGGCCGCGATCGGCAGGTGCAGGCGCAGTTGTACTGGGGCACCACGCTGGGGGCGGCCTATACGCTGGGTCAGCTGGGTGTGGGCAATGTCAACCGGCAGATCGAACGGAACCTGCAGTTGGGCGAGGACCGCAGCAGCGCCTTCAGCGACTACAGCGGCAGTTATCTCAGCGGCAACCTGGAAGCCGGCTATCGCTGGGGCCACGCAGCCGCCTCGCTGACGCCGTACATGGGCCTGGATTATGTGCGCCTGCGCAGCGAAGGCTTCCGCGAAAGCGGCGGGGATGGTTTCGGTCTGCGTGCCGATGCAAGTACCTCATCGCGCACCCAGGCGCTGGCCGGCGTGCGGTCGGCATACCGTTGGCGTGGACTGCAACTGGGCGGCTATGCCGAATGGCAGCAGGCGTTGAGCAGCCAGGGCTTGATGCTGGATGCCAGTTTCATCGGTGTGGATGCCTGGGCTCCATTGCGCGGCATGCAGCCGGCGCGTTCGGGCGGGCTGTTCGGAATCGCCGCGTCCGCGCCACTGGGGCAGCAGAGCCAGCTGCGTTTCGGTTACGACCAGCGGGTGGGCGAACGCGGCGACGATCGCGCGCTGAGCCTGAAGTACAGCGCCGATTTCTGATCGGTGTGCATCACGTCCGGGCGCAATGCCCGGGCGTGGCGTTTGCAGCGGCGATCGCGCGCTGCCTCCGGCGTGACACCCAGGCTGTCTGCTGCCGGTTACTCGCCGCGTAATTTGTGCAGGAAGCGCGGCGCAGTGCGACCTAGCGGCAGTTTGAGTTTGCTGATCGCCTCGATGCGGGCTTCGGCAATCTGATCGGCGGCCTGTTGCGGCGGCACGTCCTGCTGTGTGGACAGGTCGAAGACCTTTTCCAGGTTGTGGTAGATGCTGCGGATCAGGCGCATGGCGCGTTCGCGGTTGTAGCCGTCGATTTCCAGCGACACATTCATCACCCCGCCGGCGTTGACCACGTAATCGGGCGCATACAGGATGCCGCGCCGGTGCAGCTCCACGCCGATGGCGGCGTTGGCGAGCTGGTTGTTGGCGGTGCCGCAGATGATGCTGGCCTTGAGCTGCGGCAGCATCTGTTCGTTGATGGCCCCTTCCAGCGCGCAGGGAGCAAACACATCGGCCGGTACCTGGTGAATCTCGTCCGGGCGCACGGCCTCGGCGCCGTATTCGGCGACCGCACGCTCCACCAGCGCCTGGTTCAGGTCGGCCACATACAGTTTTGCGCCACGTTCCTTGAGCAGCTTCACCAGCTCCATGCCGATATGGCCCAGGCCCTGGATCGCGATGCTGGCCTTGCCTACTTCCTCATGGCCGAGCTTGCGGTTGAGCGAGGCCATCAACGCCTGCAGCGCACCATAGGCAGTGAACGGCGCAGGGTCGCCGGAGCCGCGATGTACCTGGTGCACGCCGGTGACGTATTCGCTTTCCAGGTAGATCTGCTCCATGTCGTTGACGTCGGTGCCGACGTCCTCGGAGGTGATGTAGCGCCCGCCTAGGGTGTCGACGAAGCGGCCGAAGGCGCGGAACAGCGCCTCGTTCTTGTCGGTCCTGGGGTCACCGATGATGACCGCCTTGCCACCGCCGACGTTCAACCCCGCCAGCGCGTTCTTGTAGGTCATGGTGCGGCTGAGCCGCAGCGCATCGTTCAATGCGGCCTCGCTGTCGGGGTAGGGGCGCATCCGCACGCCACCCAATGCCGGTCCCAGAAGGGTGCTGTGCAAGGCGATGATGGCCTTGAGGCCGGCATCGCGGTTGTGACAGAAGATCACCTGCTCGTGGCCGGTGATATCGAGGGTGTCGAAAAGCATCGAAGGCTCCGCGGGGCTGCGTGATGTGCCTTCCCTGTCGCCGGGCCGTGACCCATGCAGCGGGAAACAAAAAACGCGACGTCTGCAGATCCGGTCCGGGCAGGTCGCGCAGCGACATTTTAAACCACCTCGGCAGGGGGTGGTGCATGAACCTGTTCACCCACCCTGGCGATGCCCTGCTTGGCGCTCAGCCGTCAGTCTGCAGCGCCAACTGGGTCAGGTACAGCCGCAAGTCGAATTCCAGCTGGTGATAGTCGGCGACGATGTGGTTGCACAACTGATAGAACGCCTTGTTGTGGTCTGCCTCCTTCAGGTGCGCCAATTCGTGCGCCACTATCATCTGCAGGAAGGCTTCAGGCGTGTCGCGGAAGACGGCGGCAATGCGGATCTCGCGGCTGGCCTTGAGGCGGCCACCATGGACGCGCGAAATGGCGGTATGCGTGCCCAGCGCGTGTTTCACCACCTGCAGGTGATTGTCGTAGATGGCCTTGTGCAGGGTGGGCGAGGAGCGCATGTAGCGCTCCTTCATCGCCTTGACGTAGTCGTACAGGTGGCGATCGGTGCGAATGGCGTGACGGTCCGGGTAGCGCCGCGCCAGCACCGTGGCGAGCTTGTCCTGCGCAATCAGTTCGCGCACCTGGTCCAGCACGGCAGGCGGGTAACCCAGGAGATAGCGCAGCGTGTCCATGGCGATCGAATCCTGAAAGAGCCGCATGATCGCCGATGCCGACGCGACCGGCTATCAGGCAGTGAAGCATCGCGCAGCGGCATGCAACGCAGACCCGCATTTCAGGCCTATGTGGCAGCGTGTGTCAGCCGCGTTCACGAATGCGGGACGCCCGGCTCGCTAGCGTGCGGCAGATGCGCTGCGATACATGTCGCAGGTATCTGATCGAGTAACGGCGCAGTGCCGAATGAGGAAGCGACAACATGATCAAATGGGCCATTATTTTCGCCATCATCGGCCTGATTGCCGGTGCGCTGGGATTCGGCGGCATGGCGGGCGCTGCGATGGGAATCGCCAAATTCCTGTTCTGGGCCGGCATCATCATCGCCATCGTGCTGTTCGTGCTGGGCGTGACGATCGCCAAGAAGGTGACCTGACCGGCGCGTTGCAGTTGGCTCGCCCGCGAGAAGCGGACGTGCCAACTGCATCACCAAACGAGCGGCCTTCGGCCGCTTTTTCATTGCATTCGCGTCGTCCGGAACAGGCCGGTTGCACAGTGGGTGGCCCCGTGCAACCGGCCATCGACCATCTTGCAGGCGATCAAGCGCCAGCGGTTTCGCCGCTGCTGTGCAGGGCGATATTGAGCTGGTCGATGGTCACGATCCAGTCGGCGTCGTCCAGGCGCTCTTCGCGCAGGAGTTGGGCCTGTGCAGGCGTCCAGAACGGTGCTTCTTCCAGGCGCATGTCGCCCGGCAACGGGGAGTTGTGTGCGATGAAGTCGCGGATGCCGGCTTCATCCGATGGCAGGCCCAACTGGGCGAACAGTTCGGAAAACGGGTGAACGGGCTGTTCCATTGCTAGAGTCCTTGGGTGGGCGGCTGAATGCTAAAGCACGCAGGTTGAGCGCACTGTGCACGCCCGCTTGGATTTGCCTGCAGCGATGACCATATTGAGGATCTGACCAACACAGGTGAGCGACCATGGCGACCGGATGGGCGGGTGATGGCGCGGTGCAGGACCAGATCGATGCCACGGTGGAGGAGGCGGTGCTGCGCGCGCGACGCCAGCTGCACCACGGGCCCAGCCTGAGCCATTGCGAGCAGTGCGATGCGCCGATTCCGGAAGGTCGGCGCATGGCGATGCCTGGCGTGCACCTGTGCGTGGGCTGCCAGCAGGCGCATGACCTGGAGCATGGCGCGCAGGGCGGCTACAACCGGCGCGGCAGCAAGGACAGCCAGTTGCGTTGAGCATGCCGCCCGTTGCCGGGCTGCGCTGCGTTCCATGCACCGCGTGGGAGCCATGCGCGCTGGCGCATGTGCCTAGCCGGCGTTGAAACCGCTGGTTTCGCGCCAGCGACGCGTGGTGCGCTGGAAGAACAGGCTGTTGGGAACCTGCAGTACGCTGCCTGCATGGTCGCCGCGTTCTTCCAGGGTGGTGTAGATCACGTTGATGTCGATCACGCGGCCCTTGAGCCCCGGCTTGTCGCCGCCCTCCAGCAGCTCGATATGGTCGTAGAGCCGGAACGGGCGCGTGGTGACGATCAGGAAGGTGCAGAAAATGTTGGACAGCACGCTCCACGCGGCGAAGAACGCCACCGCGCCGACGGCGGCAAAGCCGGTGAATGCAGTCCACAGGGTAGTGGCCGACACGCCCAACACCCGTAGCACCAACAGCAAGGCGCTGACCGAAATGACCAGGCTGCCTGCGCGACGAATGCCCATCATCATCTCGGCAGGCACGCTGTAGCGTGCACACGACCGCCGCAGCAGTTGCCGGAGCAGCAACCTGACCAGCCCCGCCAGCGCGAGGATCAGCACGATCTTGATGGTGGGCACTGCAATCGCCAGCCACTGCGCGTTCCAGTGCGGCAACAGGCTGCGGATCATGGCGGGCAAGGCGTCGGGCGCGGACATCACAGCATGCGAAAACGAGGGGGGAAATCATTGTAGCGGCCAGGCATGGTCGCCGGTGCCTGCTTGCGCTGAACATCCGGTCATAAGCTGGGAGATTCGTTCGATGATCGGCTGTCTCGACGATCACCACATGGCGCGCTGCCATGCAAGGGGCCTGATGACATGCAAGAACGCGAGTGGATCAGGCAAGGCGCCGCGCGCCCGGCGTCGGGCACGCGGCCGATACCGCTGAGCCGGACGTCAGCCGATCTTGTCGCCGTCGTTGCGCGCCGGTCCAAAGTTGGTGGTCAGCACTTCGATCCGGCCGCCGGTCTTGCGGAACGCGGCAATGTCGGCGGCAATGCGCTCGCGACTGAGCGGCTGCGACTTGCCTTCGCTGCGAGCGATGCTGGGCTGGGATTTCTGCTTGGTCGCGGGACGTGCCATGTGGCCTCCTGTAGCGGGGAAGTGCAATGACACCGCGTGCGGCAAGGGTGGCGCGCGCGTGAAGCGGTGTCGAGAGATGCGGCTGCGTTCGGTGCGCAATCGCAGGCGGCACGGCGAGCGTGCCTTGCCCACACAAGCTTGCGGGCAGCAACCATGCATTATACGAGCTGACTGGCGGCTTGTGTTAACCGTCCGATGGACGGGTGCCGCCTGCCGCGGCCCAGGCCAGGCCTTGCACGACCCCGAACGAGGGGTCGCCCTGCACCATGCGCGATTCGGGGAAAGCGGCAGCCACTGCGTCGCGCAGATAGCCGGCACGCGACATGCCCCCGGTCAGGAACAGCGTGGCCGGCGGCGCGGCCATGTCGGCGCGGACCTGCGCCAGCAGCGTTTCCAGCTCGCGCAGGTAGCTGGAAGCGGACGCAATCAGCGCGTCGGCCTGGACGTCCACCTGCAGTCCGCGTTCGATGAAATCCAGCGGCGTGTGATGCTGGCCGGCTTCGCTGAGCGCGATCTTGCAGGCTTCCACGTTGCGATACAGGCGCGCGGTATTGCCGGTGTCCTGCAGTGCCCGCAGGCGCGTATCGAACGGGGCCGGGGCGTCCTGATACTTGTGCAGGCGGAATTCGCGCTGGCGCGTCATGTCCTGCACCATCGCCGCTTCCACGTAATGGTGCGCCGGCACGCGAGTGACGCCGCGGCCGAACAGTGGCATGTAGCTGGCCAGGCTGAGCGCAAGATCGATATCGGTGCCGCCGCGCGCGATGCCCCAGGCGCGGTGCACCTGCGGGGCAGTGCTACCGCCGACGCTGGCATGCGCGATATCGGTGGTGCCGCCACCGATGTCCACCACCACGGTGTCGTGGCGGCTGTCGTGGCTGACGTGGTAGTGCATGGCCGCAGCAGCGGGTTCTTCAAGGAACTCCACGCTGTCGAAGCCGGCGGCGATGGCGGCGGTCTGCAGGATCTCCAGTGCCTGTGCGTTGCCGGCTTCGCCGATCGAACTGCGGAACTGCACCGGACGACCGAGCACGGCCTCGCGGATATTGATGTCGAACTGGCGCGAGGCGGTAAGGCGGATATGTTCCAGCACATGCGTGGCGATGCCGGTGATGGTCTGGCGTGCACGCGGGTGCAGGTTGTAGCCCAGCATCGACTTGGGGCTTTGCACCAGATTGCCTTCGCCCTCGAGAAAGTAGGCATCCAGCGCCTCGTCGCCGTAGACCGCGTTCTGCAGCAGGGCCGCCGAGCTGCGCGGCTCGCGTACCTGCTGCTCCATCCATTGGCGACGCACGATACGCAGTGCGTCGCGGCGCAGGCTGTCGGGGTTGGCGGTGCGCCCGGCGGCGGTGGCGTCGCGGCGTGCGGAATCGATCAGGCGGTCCATCTCGTATTCCAGCGCCGGTGTCAGGCTGAAATCGTCTGGGTCGCGCATGGTCTCCGGGAAATACACCGTGGTGCGGAACTGCAGGGCCTCGCCGAAGCGCACCGGCTGCACCCGGCCATTGACGATGGCCGCGGCGGCAGAGTTGCTGGTACCGAAGTCGATGCCGAGTTTCATGCGCAGCTGCCTGGGAGCGGGCCGCGCACTTTACTACGGAGGCCGCGTCCGCTGCCCGGGCTGCCGCAACGCCCGATGACGCGCGGCAGCCGCCGGATCAGGCCGCGATGTCGTCCACGTGGCCCTGATTCAATTCTTCGGTGGTGGCCTCGCGGACCTGTACCACCTCGACTGCGAAATGCAGCGTTTGTCCGGCCAGCGGATGATTGCCATCCACAGTGACTTGCGCGGGGCCGACCTCGGTCACGGTGACCAGTACCGGCCCCTGCTGGGTGCGGGCTTCGAACTGCACGCCCGGCACCACCTCGATATCGCCCGGGAAGGCCTCGCGCGGCACCTGCTGGATCAGTTGCGCGTGCCGCGGGCCGTAGCCTTGTTCCGGCGCAACGTCGGTGGTGAGGGTATCGCCAGTCTGCCTGCCGTCCAGGGCCTGTTCCAGGCCGGGCACGATGTTGCCGGCACCATGCAGATAGCTGAGCGGCGCGTCGGGCGAAGAGCGGTCCAGGACCTGGCCACTATCGTCGGACAGGGTGTAGTGAATGGTCGCAACGCGACCCTGGCTGATTTCCATTGGAAACCTCCATGACGGGTGATCGAGGGGAGTGCATCGGCGGATTCACGATGCCAAGAGGTGCTGCACGCCCACCGTAGGCAATCGGGCAGGATCATGCAACCGTGGCATGCAACGGCAGTTGGGCGAGGATCAGCTTGGCACGGCAGTGCGATGCTTGTGCCTGTCAGTGGTAAGTCGTCGTGGTGTGTGCAGCCGGCGCGTGCACTGGTGGTTGACGCAGGCGTGATCGCACGGCCGGGCGGCTACAATCCACGCCCATTTCCAAAAAGGAATCGCATGTCCAGCGTCCCCGCCTGCCCGCAATGTGGCCAGGACAACACCTATGTCGACGGCGCCTTGTCGATCTGCGCCGATTGCGGCTTCGAGTGGAGCGCCGGCGATGTCGCCGCGGATGCCACGCCGGTGCGCGACAGCAATGGCAATGTGCTGCAGGCCGGCGACACGGTGACGGTCATCAAGGATCTCAAGGTCAAGGGATCATCGATTCCGCTCAAGCAGGGCACGCTGATCCGCAATATCCGCCTGGTCGAAGACGACGCCGAGCATATCGAAGGCAACTCGGAAAAGATCAAGGGCCTGGTGCTGAAGACCTGCTTTCTGCGCAAGGCCTGACCGCTGGGTGGCGGCTGCATGGCCAGCCGCGTTGCGCATGATGACGTCGATGCTAGCGGCACGCGGCGTGCACGTCATCGGGCGACGCCAGGATGGGCGCGGCATGCGCACGCGTCGATGGCGTGTATGCAGGCACGATGCGTCATGCGTCATGCGTGGCTGCGCAACATTCCGGCCATGGGTCTGCGTCACGCGGAGGCTGGCCGGTTACCCGATCGCCGCCGCATGGCAACGACTATCGGGCGTGCTGTCAGCCGGCTTGCGGCGGCCAACCAGCCACAGCGCGCAGTCGGCGGATGGGCCTGGACGGCGCGCGGCAGGTTGGCCAGCCATTCTTACTCGGGCAGCGCTGGATAGTCGGTGTAGCCCTTGGCGCCACCACCGTACAGCGTGGCCTGGTCCACGTCGGCCAGTGGTGCGTTCTCGCGCAGGCGGCGTGGCAGGTCCGGGTTGGCAATGAAGGGGCGGCCATAGCCAATTGCATCGGCGTAGCCGCTGCGGATGGCCTGCTCGGACATGCTTCGGTCGTAACCGTTGTTGGCAATCCAGGCGCCGTCGAACTTGGCGCGCAATGCGGGGTAGTCGAAGGCGATGTTGTCGCGTGCACCGCCGGTGGCGCCTTCGATGACATGCACGAAGGCCAGGCCGCCGATCAGGTTCAGCCGCTCCACCGCGCGTTCGAACAACGGCTGCGGATCCGAATCGTGTGCGCGGTACACCGGGGTGACCGGCGACAGGCGCACGCCGGTGCGTTCGGCACCGATCTCGTCGGCGATGGCCTGGACCACTTCGGTGAGCAGACGGGTGCGGTTTTCGATAGCGCCACCGTAGGCGTCGGTACGCTTGTTGGAGCCATCGCGCAGGAATTGATCGAGCAGGTAGCCGTTGGCCGCATGCACTTCCACCCCGTCGAAACCGGCATCGAGCGCGTTGCGCGCAGCGATGCGGTAGTCCTCGATCAGCGCGGGGATTTCGTCCAGCGCCAGGGCACGCGGTTCGGAAACATCCTCGAAGCCGTTCTTGGTGTAGGTCTTGCCTTCTGCGCGAATCGCGCTGGGCGCGACCGGCACTTCGCCCGGCGGCAGCACGCTGGTGTGCGAGACGCGGCCCACATGCCAGAGCTGCAGCACGATCTTGCCGCCATGGCGATGCACTGCATCGGTCACCGCGCGCCAGCCGGCAACCTGTTGCTTGCTGTGGATGCCGGGCGTGTCCAGGTAGCCCTGGCCAAGCGGACTGATCTGCGTGCCTTCGGCAACGATCAGCCCGGCGGTGGCACGCTGGCCGTAGTAGTCGGCGGCCAATGGTGTCGGCACCTGGCCGGCGCCGGCGCGGTTACGCGTCAGCGGCGCCATGATGACGCGGTTGGCAAGGTCCAGCGCACCCAGGCGCACCGGGGAGAACAGCGGGGATTCAATGGAGTTGGACATCAGCAACCAGTCGAGTGGGATCACACGCAAGGCGCGGCGCCGCGGCAATCGCGGTGCTTCACAGCGATGGTGGCGGACCCATGCGGATTCGAGCGACGCTGGTAGGACACAGCGTCTCCTGGCGGACTGAAACGCGACAGGCAGGGCTTCAGGGCTGAACCGGCGGACCTGCTGGGCTTTCCTGAATTGCTGCGTTGCACAATAATAAGCCGCCCCGTCAATCTGGAGTCGGGCATGTCCGATATCGATCCTTGCGCGCCCCGCGTGCCCCGGCGCGACTACGTGCTGATCCTGTTGGCGCTGGCGATGGGCGGCTTTGCGATCGGCATCAGCGAATTCTCTACGATGGGCCTGATGACGCAGATCGCGCAGGGCCTGCAGATCAGCGAGCCGCAGGTGGGTCACGTCATCAGTGCCTATGCGCTCGGCGTGGTCGTGGGTGCGCCACTGCTGGCGATCCTGGGCGCGCGCTGGCTGCGGCGCACCTTGCTGCTGTTGCTGATGGTGTTCTACGCGCTGGGCAATCTGGCCAGTGCGCTGGCGCCGACTTATCACAGCATGCTGCTGTGCCGCTTCATTGCAGGCCTGCCGCATGGGGCCTACTTCGGCGTGGCCTCGCTGGTCGCAGCCTCGATCAGCCCGCCCAATCAGCGCGCCACCGCAGTGGGGCACGTGCTGCTGGGCTTGAGCGTGGCATTGCTGGTAGGCAATCCGCTGGCGACCTGGCTGGGGCAGATCGTCAGCTGGCGTTGGGCGTATGCGTCGGTATCGGCGATCGCCTTGGGCACGGTCGCGGCGGTGGCGGCCTTGCTGCCGCCCGCGCCGGACGAGCCGCGCCAGCAACCGCTGCGTGAGCTGCGTGCGTTCAACCGGCCGCAGGTGTGGCTGGCGCTGGCGATCGGTGCTGTGGGGTTTTCCGGCATGTTCTGCGTCTTCAGTTATCTGGCGCCGACATTGACGGCGGTGACCGGCGTGGATGCGGCGCGCATCCCGCTGGCCATGGCTGCCTTTGGCGTGGGCGGCGTCCTGGGCAGCATCCTGGGCGGCTGGCTGTTCGATCGCCTGCAGTTCCGCGCGGTGCCGGTGCTGCTGGGGTGGTCGATCGTGGTGATGCTGACCTTTCCGCTGGCGGCGCACTCCGGCCTGTGGGTGTTCGTCTCCATTGTCGCGGTGGGCACGATGGGCGCACTGGCGCCGGCGCTACAGACCCGCTTGATGGATGTGGCCGCCGAGGCGCAGACCTTGGCTGCAGCGTCCAACCATGCAGCGTTCAATACCGCCAACGCGTTGGGGCCATGGTTGGGTGGCCTGGCGATCACCGCAGGCTGGGGCTGGACGTCCACCGGCTACGTGGGCGCTGCCACCGCGCTGGGCGGTGTGCTCATCTATGCAGCGGCGCTCTGGCAGGAGCGCCGTCAGCGCAGCACCTTGGTGAGCGATTGAAGGGTTGAATGCAGTGCCCGTCACTGGCGGCGGGCAAAGGCATCTCTGATATCCGGATTCGGACACCAGGCATGCGCCTGAGTGCGTGCGTGTCACCGTAGCGGAGACGGCGCTGCGGCCTTGCGCGGTGATGCACTCCACGGCGATCTCACGACCAGGCATCGACACTGCCTGCCTGACCGCAAGCGGACCGAACCGCCATGACTGACTTCACTCCACCGCCGTGGAAACGCACAAGCCCCAAACGCAAGGCGTCCACGCCGTTGACGCAAGCGCAGAAGGCTGCCGCCAGACGACGTGCCGACGAGGCCGGGCGTCCATACCCGAATCTGATCGACAACATGTGGGCCAGTCGGCAACCGAAAGGTTCTTGATGCGGTATTGGCATCGATGAATCGCAATTCATCGGCCGCACGATGGCGTGAGGACGGCGCCCGCATCGCTCACATGCCGATTATGTCCGCGCCGCCAGCATGGAGCCGTACACAACGCCAAGGCAGCCCGGTCAACGCATCGACCGTGCCACTCCCCGAAAGCCGGCGCAACGCATCAACGCGCAGCGCGGCCCATGCAACCAGGAGCAACACATGAGCATCCAGAGCAAGACCGAGCACAGCCTCAACGACCTGATCGCCATTTCCCGTGACGGCAAGGATTTCTACGAGGAAGCCGCTGCCAAGGTGGGCGATGCAGAACTGGCCACGCTGTTTCGCCGCATCGCCGGCGTCAAGAGCGACATCGTGAGCAACCTGAGCAGCGTGGTGGCTTCGGTGGGCGGCACACCGGAAAAGCACGGCACCATGGTCGGTAGCATGCAGCAGTTCTACGGCAAGGTCCGCGCGACGTTGGGCGACACCAAGTATGGCTACGTTGCCGAGTTGGAGGAGTCGGAGGATCGCCTGCTGAAGGCGTTCGATGAAACCATCGCCGACCAGGAGACGCCGGCTGCCGCACGCGACGCCGCGCTGCGCCTGCTGCCGGAAGTACGCGCTTGCCACGACGTCATGCGCAACCGCAAGCACGCCATGAAGAACGCGGCGTAACGCACTTGCCCAACCGTAGTGCATTGCGGTGATGCAGCTCCGGAGTAAATCGATACGGGCGGGAAACGGGTAGCGCAAGCTGCCCGTTTCTTTTTGTGCGGTGTGCAATGTCGGCCGCGTGGCGCCCATCACTCGGTGCAGTTCCACGAGTGCGGCGCGTTCCACGGTGATGCGTGCGACTGCGGCGTATTCGGCAGGCATTGGGTCTGCTAGTATCCGCCGCCCTTCCTCAGCCAGGCCCGCGCAGGCGGACGTGGACACTCCCATGAAACAGCAGTTTCTCTATCTGTCATCGGCCGAGGCGCAGTTATCGCTGGGCTTGGGCGAAGAGAAGACCACCGAGCGGCTGTTCTTTGCGGTGATGGCAGATGCGCAGACCGCGCAACGCGCGAGCGACATCGCCAACGCGCTGCTGCAGGCAGGGCAGGTGGACGGAAAGCGGCTGGGGCGCGAGCGGCTGCATGTAACCTTGCATCACTTAGGCGATTACGCGGGCGGATTGCCGCCGTCGCTGGTCAGCCGCGCCAGCCAGGCTGCCGAGCGCATTGCGCTGCCGGCCTTCGAGGTGGAGTTCGACCGCGTTGGCACCTTCGGTGGGCGCCGCTCGCAATTGCCGTGCGTGCTGCGCGGCGAGGAGCAGGTGCGCGGGCTGTACGCGTTGCAAGGTGCGCTGGGGCGTCAGTTGGCACACGTGGGCATTGCCGGCGATACGCAGTACACGCCGCACATGACCTTGCTGTATTGCAACCAGGCCCTGCCGCAGAGACGTTGCGAAGCACTGGCCTGGACGGTGCGCGAGTTTGCGCTGGTGCGCAGTTTCCTGGGGCAGTCGCGCTACCAGATCGAAGGGCGCTGGCCGCTGCACTGAGCCACCGCGCCCATGGGCAGCGCGGTGCGTACGCGCTAGCCTGCGTGCATGGACCTCACCGCCCCGCTACCCTTGCACGCCGACCACCTGGCCGTCCTGGAACAGGCCTACGCCATTCCGCCGCGCGCCTATCATCACTTCGGCCATGTGCGTGCGCTGCTGCAGCACTATGCCGAGGTCGCTGCCGGGCCGGGCTGGCAACAGCCGGTCGAAGTCTGGCTGGCGGTGCTGTTCCACGATGCGGTGTACCAACCCGGGCGCGGCGACAACGAAGCGCAATCGGCAGCCTGGGCCCTGGACTGCATTCCGCGGTGGTGGCCACAGGCCGAGGTGGACCTTGCGCGTGTGCAAACGCTGATCCTGCTCACTGCACGCCATGGTCAGCTACAACCGACCGATGTCGACGAAGACGCCGCGCTGTTCCTGGATTGCGACATGGCGATCCTGGCGGCGCCGGCGCAGATCTTCGATGCCTATGACCGCGCAATCGCCGACGAGTACCGGGGGCATGTGCCTGTGCTGCTGTTCCGGCTGAACCGGCGCCGCTTCCTGGCCGGCCTGCTGAAGCGGCCGCGTATCTTTCTCAGTGCGTATTTCCATGCCAACGCCGATGCCGCGGCGCGCGCCAACCTGCATCGCCGGCTGGGCCATTGACCAACCTTGCGGTGTGCTGTGCCTGGCCGTGGGAGGACCGATCGCGCACGCTACAATGGCCGCATGCACGACCACGCCGTTTCCGCCACCGATCCACGCCCGCAGCCGCCGCAGGCGCCAGCCCCCAACGAGTGCTGCGAGAGTGGCTGCCCGCTGTGCGTGCACGATCTGTACGCCGAGGAGCTGGGCCGCTACCGCCAGGCCCTGGCTGCCTGGGAAACCCGTCAACAGGCGCGGGCGCGGTGAGCGAAGTACTGCGCTTCGCGGCACGCGCCGGAACGATTATCTTTGGACCACTTTCCCCGATGGTGCGACATGCGACGACTTGAACGATGGAGCGCGCTCTGCGGCGCGGCGGTGTTGACGCTGTCGGGCATGGCTGCCGCGCAGGCTCCAGATCCGGAGCCGTTAAGCCATGGGCGGTTCGAACAGGTGCCGGTGCTGATGCCCAAGGGCGAGCCCGAGCGCGTGGTGATCTGGTTGGCCGGCACCGGCAACGCCGGCAAGCGCCAGGCGCAGGCACAGGCGCTGCGCGACGATGGTGCGATGGTTGCCCTGGTGGATACCGCGCATCTGTACGCGGTGCTGCGCAAGGCGGGCGGCGCCTGCACCTTCTCGGTTGGCGACGTGGAGAACTTC
Source organism: Xanthomonas cucurbitae (assembly GCF_002939885.1). Taxonomy (GTDB): domain Bacteria; phylum Pseudomonadota; class Gammaproteobacteria; order Xanthomonadales; family Xanthomonadaceae; genus Xanthomonas; species Xanthomonas cucurbitae. The sequence goes on along the minus strand of NZ_MDED01000003.1, from coordinate 25,300 downwards.
TCGCGCTACCTGCAGGCCTTCCACCACATTCCCACCTACCGCCTGCCGCTGCTGGTGGGCGATGGCGAGGGCGCTGCGTTGGCCTATGCCATCGGCGCGCAGGCCAAGCCGCATGTGCTGGCTGGCGTGCTCACCGATGGCCTGTGCCCGGTGGCGGTGAACGGGCAGGCGATCTGCCAGCCCGGCGTGCGGCCGGGCAGCAACGCATTGCTGCCGGTGCCGTTACAGATCCCCTGGGTGCTGGCCGGCAGCCAGGATAAGCGCTGTCCGGCGGCAGCCGAAGCCGCCTTCCTCAAGCAGATACCGCAGGCGCGCAGCTTCAAGCGGTCCGTGCGCGGCGACATCCTGCCCGGCCTGCGGGCCGCGGCCCGCTCGCTGGGCGAACAGAAGGGCGTGGCCTTGCCGCCGCCGCCGGGCGGCCTGGCCGACCTGCCGGTGGTCGAGGCGCCGGCTGCGCCAGATGGCGACAGCGACGACGACACCTTCGTGATCTTCGTCTCCGGCGACGGCGGATGGGCCGGTCTGGATGAAGAAGTGGCCGACGCGCTGGCCGCGCAGGGTATTCCGGTGGTGGGGCTGGACTCGCTGCGTTACTTCTGGACCGAGCGGACCCCGCAGGGCTTCGCCACCGACCTGGACCGCATTGCGCGCATCTACGCGCAACGCTGGCAGCGCAAGCGCGTGGTGCTGATCGGCTTCTCGCAGGGCGCCGACGTGTTGCCGGCGGCGATCAACAAGCTGCCTGCGGCCACCCGGCAGAACATCCGCATGACCGCGCTGCTGTCGGTGGGCAAGCTGGCCGATTACGAATTCCACGTCAGCAACTGGCTGGGTTCGGACGACGAAGGCCTGCCGATCGCGCCAGAAGTGCAGCGCCTGCCGGCCGGCACCACGGTCTGCATCTACGGCCAGGACGACGACGACGCCCTGTGCCCGAGCCTGCCTGCGCAGGTCGCCAGGCGCGTCGCGCTGCCGGGCGATCACCATTTCAAGGGCGATTACGCAACTCTGGCCAAGACGATCATGGAGCAGTTGCACGCACTGTCGACGCCTTGAACGAGCGGGACAGTTTGACCATGCGTCGGCCAACTCTCGGCCGACGCGTGGTCAGCAACCCCCTCGTCGCTGTTCGTTCGGCCGTCTGATGCGACCAGTGGTGCTTGCGCGTGTCCCTCACCACCGGTACGCGCGCAAGCGCCCGCAGCACGCCCGAGCATCTGCAGGGAAACGATGGATGTCGTGCATAGCGTGATCGGTGCGCGGAGTGGGTCGATGGCGCGGCGCCGCATCCGGTGTCGGGACACGCCGTGAATCCGTCCCTGGAGGCGCGGTAGCGGCATCCATGCCGCCACACGGTCCCACCCCCGGACGCGACACCGCGCTCCCCATAGTGCTACCGCTGATCGGCGAGCACTCCGCTCAAGCACGCAGGCGCCCTCAACAGACTGACACAGTCGCGTAACGCGGCAGGTTGCGCGTCGCCTTACTCCTGCCGGCCAGGATCCACCGAGATCAGGCGGGTCACATCCAGCAGCGCCGCCGGCAGGTGCATGCCGCCGGGCGCGACCAGATAGCGCGGGCGCCAGGTCGGGGAGAACTTCGATTTGAAGCGGCGTAGCCCGCTGAAGCCGTAGAAGCGCTCGCCATGCCGTGCGACCAAGCTGGCGAAGCGGTTCCAGCGGCCGGCCAGGCGATGCTCGGCCAGCCCCGACAACGGCGCCATGCCCAGCGAGAACCGGGTGTAGCCATTAGCCTGCCCCCACAGGAACAGCTCGATGAACAGGAAGTCCATGGTGCCCTTGGGCGCCTGCGCGCTGTGCCGCATCAGGTCCACCGACAGCTCGCCGCCGGCCGGCGCGCACCACACGTTGGCAAAGGCCACGATCTGGCCTTCGGCTTCGGCCACCGCGACCGGGAAGCGGCGCAGGTAGTCGCCATCGAAGCTGCCCAGGGAGAACCCTTTCTCTTCGCCGGATTTCTCTTCCAGCCATTGCTCGGACACCTCGGCCAGGCGCGGCAGGACCGCGTCCACCTGTTCCGGCGGCAGCATGCGGAAGCTCAGGCCGCCGCGCTTGCCGCGATTCCAGGCCTGGCGCAGGTCGGCACGGTCGCGGCCTTCCAGCGTGAAGCCTTCCAGCGGCACGATCGCCTCCTCACCCAGCTTGACCAGGGTCAGGCCCATGTCCAGGTAGGTCTGCCAGTACTTCTCGCCCACCTGGTAGAACACCGGGCGCAGGCCCATGCGGTCGGCCTCTTCGCGGAACCGCCAGATCAGCGCGCACGCCACCTCCGGCGGGCCGACCGGGTCGCCCATCGAAATCAGCGAGCCGCCGTAGCGCTGCATCATCACGAAGCCGCGGCTCTGTTCGTCGAGCAGGAAGGCCTTATCGCCGGTCAACGCCAGGCAGGCCTGGGTATCGGTGCTGGTCGCAAGGACCGGTGCCAGGGTCTGCAGCACCGGCGCATCGGCAGGCGGCATCGGGCGCCGCCCGCCGCGCAGCAGGCGCGCCATGCCGAAGACGATCACGCCCACGCACAGGATCAACGCCGCGCGCAGCGCCCGTGGGGCATTGGCGGAGGTGGCGAACTCCCACCACAGGTCGTTGCTGTATTCGACATGGCTGTAGACGAAGAACAGCAGCCAGAAGGTGGCCACCAGCACCAGGCCCAGGTTGCTCAACCAGCGCCACGACCAGGCTTCGTCCAACAGCGCGCCCTGGCGGTAGAACTCGCGGCGCGCGGCCCACAACGCCACGGCCGCCAGCGCCGCCGACAGTGACACGGAGATATGGCTGCCGCGCAGCAGCGACAACGGCGGCAGCAGCACGCACACGCCTAGCGCCAGGACCCAGGCCGCATGGCTGCGCCGCTGCAAGCCCTGGCCGATCAGCAGCAGCATCATGCCGCCCAGGCTGACCAGCAGGTGCGAGGTTTCGATCAGCGGCAGCGGTGCCACCTCCTGGCGCGCGCGCGGGGTGGGCAAGGTGCCATCGATCACCAGCGCCGCACCGACCGCAAACACCGCCAGCGCCAGGATCTGCGGCAGCCACGGGCGCAACGCCCTCCACAGCGTGCGGGCGGTGCTGGCGCTGGCGCGCACCGGTGCGCCGAGCCCGGAAGCCGCAGCCATGGCCACCGAGATCAGCAGCGGCACGATGTAGTAGGTGACCCGGTAGGCCAGCGCCGCAGCCAGCACGGCGGCAGGGGTGACGTGCGGCAGCAGCTTGAGCAGGCTCCACTCGAACACGCCCAGGCCTGCCGGCACGGTGGAGATCAGGCCGGCCACCACCGCCACCAGCCAGATGCCGATGAAGCCGAAATAGCCGGCACCCGGGTCCGGCGGCAGCAGCACGTAGAACGCCGCCGCCGCCAGGCCCAGTTCCACCACGCTGAGCGCAGTGACGCCGAGCACGGTGTTGCGGTCCGGCAACCAGAAACGGTGGCTCCGGATACCGAATTCGCGGCCCTGCCTGCCCACTAGCGCCAGCATCGCCACATAGCCTGCCAGTAGCGCGATGCCGGCGATGCGGATGCCGTCGGCGGCGATCGGCAGCGCGCGTGCGGCCGCTTCCGGCTCCAGCAGCAATGCCAGCCCGAGCAGCACCCAGGCGCCGAAGACGAAGCCCAGTGTGCTCATCAGCACCACCTGGCCGATCTCGGCCAGGGTCAGCCCCACGCTGCCGTAGCCGCGCAGGCGCACCGCGCCACCGGTGAGCGCGGCAAAGCCCAGGGTCTGGCCAACCGCGTGTGCCATGAACGCAGTGATGCCCACCCGCGCCGGATGCAGCCGCTTGCCGGTGCGCTTGAGCCCCACCCAGTCGAAACCCACCAGGCAGGCGTAGCTGCTCAGCCCCAGCAGCAGGGTCAGGGCGATCTGCCCGGCACCCAGCGCGCGGAATGCCTGGCGGATCTGGCGATAGCCATGGTCGGTGAACTGCGCCGACAGCGCGTGCAGCGCCATCGCCAGGATCGCCAGGCTAATCAGCACCGGCAGGGCGCGTCGCCAGCCGCTGGAGGGCGCTTCGGAAGACATCGAGGTATCCGTCATAAGGGCAACGCGGGTTGTTGAAAGGGAAGAAGGGCCGATGCACGATACGTGCCGCGCGCACACAGGGTCAGCAGGGGACAGGCGGATGGACGGTGCATGGAGCGTGATTGCCTGGAAGCGCCGAAGTGAGGTGGACACATGCTTCGGCTGGGCCGACACCCCGTCGGCACACCATGGCCGCGCGCATCATAGGGCAAAGGCACGCACAGGTGCCGTACCGCTGGCGAAGGCGGCAATCACGGTTGGAAGGCAGACAGCTCGATGACACGCAATCTCCAACAGCCGCCGCCGGTGGTGTCCCCGGCCCCGGCCGGTGCGCCACGTTGGAGCCGGCAGGCCGGCGCGATCGCCGCTGGGGCCGGTGTGGCCTTCATCGGGCTGGTGCTGGCGCTGCAATGGTGCCGCAGCGATCTGGACTGGGTCGATGCGCAGCTGAGCGCGTATCTGCACGGCCGCTACGGCCTGTTGCTGCGGACCGCCTACTGCCTACTTGCCGCAGCCATGGCGTGGTTGGCGCTTGGCCTGTCTGCAGCGCTGGCGCCGTCTGCCCGCAGCCGGACCGTACTCGGCCTGTTCTGGAGTGCGGCGCTTGGCCTGTGCGTGGTGGCGATCGGCGACAGCTGGATGCCGGAGCTGGCGCCGAATGCCGCGGCGATGGTGCATGTGCTGGCGGCCGATGCCACGTTCCTGTGCGTTGTTGCGGCGATAGTGCTGCAGTCGTGGTACTTCCGCTCCGATCGCGCATGGCAACACCACGCCGCAGTGGCGTTCGGCCTGGGGTGGGCCGCGTTCGCCGTGTTGCTGTTCCACGTCAGCGTGCCGGCCGCACCGCCCGGCATCAGCCAGAAAACGGCCATCGTGCTGATCGTGATCTGGATGGTAGGGGCCGGGGTGCGGTTGGCGTGTGCCGCGCCCACCGAGGCTGCACGCCCGCCGCATTCGCGCCACAATGGCCCGGTCAATCAATTGGAGGACACCTGAAATGCTGCAGCGATTCGATACCGGCCCGCGCATGTCGGAAATGACCGTCCACGGCGGCGTGTGCTACCTGGCCGGGCAGATTGCCGAAGACACCCACCAGGACATCACCGGCCAGACGCGCCAGGTGCTGGGCGAGATCGACAAGTTGTTGGCGCTGGCGGCCAGCGACAAGACCAAGATCCTGCGCGCTGAAATCTATCTGGCCGACATCGCCGACTTCGACGGCATGAACGCCGCCTGGGACGAATGGGTGCCGCATGGCTTCACTCCGGCACGTGCCACCGTGGAAGCGAAGTTGGCGCGTCCGGAATGGAAGGTGGAAATCGTCATCACCGCTGCGGCGGGCTGACCGCCCCCGCAGGCCGATCGCTGGCGACGAGCAGCGATCATCTGCCCATCGCGCGCTGGCGTTGCGCCCGGACCGTCAGCGCTTGACGAAGCGGTAGTGCGCCACGCCCCATTCGCGGCCCTGGTCGTAGCCGAACAGTTCCGCGCACGCCAGCCAGAACATGCGCCAGCGCTGCCACCAGCGCTGCGCATCCTCGCCATAGGTTTGCTGCAACAACGGCATGATCTGCGCGCGGTGGCGGTCCTGGTTCTGCAGCCAGGCGTTGGCGGTTTTTTCGTAATGCTGGCCCGACAGCAGCCAACGCTGTTCGATGACCACGTCCTGCTGGAAATGCAGCAAGGTGTCCGCTGCCGGCATCAGCCCGCCGGTGAAGAAATGCCGGCCCATCCAGTTGTCTTCGCCGGCCACTTCGAAGGGATAGGCCAGGTCGCGGTGGCAGAAGATGTGCACGAACAGCTTGCCACCCGGCGCCAGCCAGCTACCCACGCGCGCGAGCAGGTCGCGGTAGTTGCGCATGTGCTCGAACATTTCCACCGAGACCACACGGTCGAAATTGCCGGGCGGCAGCGCCAGCGCGTTGACGTCGGCGGTGACGACCTGCACGTTGCCCAGCCCGCGCAGACGGCACTGCTCCAGGATATGCGCGCGCTGCGGGCGTGAGTTGGAGACCGCAGTAATGGTGGCGTTGGGGTAGCGCTCGGCCATCCACAGGGTCAGCGAGCCCCAGCCGCAGCCCAGCTCCAGGATGCGTTGACCATCGGCCAACTCGGCGCGTTGCCCGTACAGCGCCAGCATGCGTTCTTCGGCCGCGTCCAGGTCCGGAGTGCTCGCGTCCCAGTAGCAGCTGCTGTACTTCAGCCGCTTGCCCAGGCACAGGGTGAAGAACTGCGGCGGCAATTCGTAGTGCTGGCGGTTGGCCGCATCGGTTTCGATCGCGATCGCGCTGGCACGCAGGCTGTCGATGAAGGCGCGTTGGCGCTCGCCGTTGGCATCGGCGTCGTCGCCACGCTCATCGCGCAGGCGCTGCGCGCACAAACGGCGGATGCCGTAACGCAGGGCGGTATCGGGCAGTACACCGGATTCGGCCAGGCGCGTGGCGAAGGCTTCATCCGGGAGCGAGGAGGGCGGGGCGGTGACAGAGGACATGCAACTCTCCAGACAACTCAGGACGAAGGGGGAAGCGGGAAGAACGCGCTGGTGGTGCGTTGGTACTGCGCATAGTCCTCGCCACGCGAGCGCAGTGCCTGCTGCTCGGTGTAGGGAATGCCGGTGAAGCGATACAGGAACACGAACATCACCACCGGCCCGAGCGCGCACAGCGCCACCGGCCACGGCCCGGCGCCGACGGCCAGCGCCAGGTAGGCGAACCAATGCACGAACTCGAAGAAATAATTGGGATGGCGCGAATACCGCCACAGGCCCTTGCGACAGGTCTTGCCGCGATTGGCCGGATTGGCTTTGTGCAGCGACAGTTGCCGGTCGGCCAGGGCCTCGCCACCGACGGCGACCAGCCACACCACGATCGCCAGGCTGGTCCACAGGCTCCAGTCGGGGTTGGGGTTGCTGGCGGCGGCCAGGAATGGCACTGCAAACAGCACCACCACCACCGCCTGGGCCAGGAAAAAGCCGAGGAATTTGTGCTGGTCGCCGTTCCAGTGCGCGCGCAGGGCGCGATAACGACCGTCCTCGTGCGGGTCGCCGAACACGCGCACGCCCAGATGCCAGGCCAGCCGCGCGCCCCACAGACCGCCAAGTACCGCCACCAATACGCGCGGCAGCAACGCACCGTCGGACATCCAGGCGCAGTACGGCGCAGCCACCGCCAGGCAGGCGGCCCACAACACGTCCACCGGCCCGGCATTGCCGCTGCGGCGCTGCCACAGCCACCCGAGCAGCATCACCCCGCTGGCGAAGAAGGCGACATGCAGCAGCGGCCAGGCAGTCATTGCAGTTCTCCAGGATTCGGTTGTGTCAATGGTCGCTGCAGGCGCCGTGCATACAGCGACAACACGCCGCAGGCCACGCCCCAGCCGATGCCGACGGCGAGGGCCGCATGCATCAACGGCGGCAACAGTTCCACGGCGTGCCAACTGCGCTGCGCCAGCCAGTACGAAAATGGGCCGAAGATGGCCCCCAGCGACACCGCCAGCCACGGGCGTTGCATCACGCTGCGCAGCGAATGGTTGAGCGTGAGCGCAAAGCCCAGCCACAACGCCAGGATCCATGCCGGCGCCAGCACGCTACCGGGCCATGGCATGGCATAGCGCACCCAGCCGCCAGCGGCCAGCGTGGTGTCCAGCAGCAAACCCAGTGCCAATGCGGCGATCAGCAACGGCACATCCCCGGCCGCGCGTCGCGAGGGCCACAGTTGATACAGCGCAAACAGCGCCAGTACCAGCAGCGTTGGCCACACGCGCCCGTCCGCGGCGGCGGCTACCGCCACCACCCAGAGCACCTGCAAGCCGAGATAGTTGCCGAGCTGCTGCATGCCTCACGCAAGGCCGGGCACAAACTGCGGCGGACGCGCGCCGGGCTTGTTGAGCCATAGATGGACGTCGCCGATCGAGCGCTCCAGGAAGCCCGCTTCGCAATAGGCCAGGTAGAACTCCCACATGCGGATGAAGCGCTCGTCGTAGCCCAGTGCGCGCACCTGCGGCAGCTGCGCCATGAAGCGCTGCCGCCAGGCGCGCAGGGTCAATGCATAGCTGGGGCCGATGTCTTCCAGATGGAACAGGCGCAGATCGCTGGCGTGTGCCACCGCCCCGGTCATTGCCGCCACCGAGGGAATGAAGCTGCCGGGAAAGATGTGCCGCTTGATGAAGTCCACCGAGTGCAGCGCCTGCTTGTAGCGATGGTCTTCAATGGTGATGGCCTGGATCAGCGCCTCGCCATCGTCGGTGAGCAGGCTGCCGACCTTGGCGAAGTAGGTGTCCAGATACTGGTGGCCGATCGCCTCGATCATCTCGATCGACACCACGCGATCGAAGCGTCCCTGCAGGTCGCGGTAGTCGCTCAGCAGTACCGTGACCCGGTCGCTCAGGCCGGCAGCGGCGATGCGTTGCGATGCCAGCTCGAACTGCTCGCGCGAAATCGTGGTGGTGGTGACGCGGCAGCCGTGTTCGCGGGCCGCGTGCAGGGCGAAGCCGCCCCAGCCGGTGCCGATCTCCACTACGTGATGCTGCGGACCAAGACGCAACTTCTGGCAGATGCGTTCGAGCTTGCGCGTGGCTGCGCGCTCCAGTGCCGCCTCGGCCTGCGCCTCCTCGCCATCGACGAAGATCGCCGACGAATACATCAGGTTTTCGTCCAGGAACAATTTGAACAGCGGGTTGCCCAGGTCGTAGTGCGCGGCGATATTGCGCCGGCTGCCGCTGCGGGTATTACGCGCGAAGGCATGCAGGCTGCGCATGGCCCAGCCGCCCAGGCGCGCGGTGCCGGTCTCCATCGCATCCAGGCGGTCACGATTGCGCAGCAGCACGCGCATCAGCCCAACCAGATCGTCGCATTGCCATTGCCCGTCCATGTAAGACTCGCCGGCCCCCACGCTGCCGTTGAGTGCGGCCTGGCGGTAGAAGCCCGGGTCGGTCACGCGCAGCTGCACCTGCAACGCGTCCGCGCCGCTGGCAGTGCCCAGCGTGGTGATGCCGTCGGCGTCGTGCAGCTGCAGCTGCCCGTCGCGCAGCTCGCCCAGCGTGGCCAACAGGCGCTTGCGCAACAGGCGGTCCGTCCAGGAGGCCGCGCGCGGCACGGCGGAGTCGGGCAGGGACGTGGCGTTCATCGGCGATCTCGCACAGGCGGGTGGGGGTGGTCATGCACAGGGTTGCCGCGCAGCCACAGGCGCAAGGCCTGCCAGTGGATGGCGATCACGACCTGCACGGTCATCAAGGGGTAGGCGAACAAGGTGCGCGCCAGCGTACGCGCGGTCAGTGGCTGACGTTGCAGCACCAGCGTGGCATCGAAGCGGCGCGTGCCATTGTGCTCGGCATCGGCATCGGCATCGGCATCGGTATCGGTATCGGTATCGGTATCGGTATCGGTATCGGCATCGGTATCGGCATCGGTATCGGTATCGGTATCGGTATCGGTATCGGCGGCGTGCGGCGCATCCAGCACATCCATATGCACGCGCAGTTGCGCGGCCGGCACGCTGAAGCGCCAGTCGTATTGATGCTGCATGCCCATAAACGGCGAGACATGGAAGCGCTTGTCGAAGCGCCAGGCGTGCACGTCGCGGTGGCTGCGCGCCTGTGCCACCGGCAGCACGTAGGCGTGGCGTTGCTGCCATGGCGTGTTGGTGATTTCCGCCACGATCCAGCGCAGGCCGTCATGCCGGTCGAAGCAGTAGTAGAAGCTCACCGGGTTGAACACATGGCCGAAGTAGCGCAGGTGCGTCAGCAGGCGGATCGCACCATCCGGGCGCTCGCCGGTGTGCGCCTGCACGCAATCGCGCACGGCCTGATCCAGCGGAATGGCCGGATCGCCCAGGTAATCGCTGCGGCGAAACTGCGCCAGGTTGGCGCGCCCCACCGACCACAGCCAGCGGCCTGCGAACACCTGATCCAGCTCGGACAGATCCAGATACAGCAGAAACAGCCGGTAACGGAAGTCCAGCGGCTTGGGTGCGAACCGCCGGTGCCGCACCCAGCCGGTGTAAATCGCGCTGCGCAAGCCGACCGCCACGCTGCCGGCACCGCTGTCCTCACCGGAAGGCAGCGGCACGGTATCGGTACTGGCTTCGCGCAGCAGGTGCATTACCAGCTCACTCCCAGTCCATGCGCCACATCCACGCCGCTGCGCAGGCCATCTTCGTGGAAGCCGAAACCCCAGGCCGCGCCGGCAAACCAGGTGTGCTGCTTGCCCTGGATCTCGGCCTTGCGGCCCTGCGCCGCCAGCGCGGCGGCGTTCTGCACCGGGTGCCGGTAGCGCATGCGCCGCAGCACCTTGGCCGGGTCGATGTCGTGGTCGCGGTTGAGGCTGACGATGAACGGCTGCGGTGCGTCGATGCATTGCAGCGCGTTCATCCAGTAACTCACCGTGCAGGGCGCCTGCGGGTCGGCCGGGACATGCGCATTCCAGGCGGCCCAGGCGCGGCGGTCGCGCGGCAGGATGCGCGCGTCGGTATGCAGCACGGTGTCGTTGTTCTGGTAGGTGATGCCGCCCAGGATCTGCTGTTCGGCCTCGGACGCATCGCTGAGCAAGGCCAGCGCATCGTCGGCGTGGCAGGCCAGCACCACCTCGTCGAAGTGTTCCTGTCCGCGCAGCGAGCTCACCACCACGCCATCGGGCGTACGGCGGATACCATGCACTGGCGTGGACAGGCGCTCGAGTACCTGCCAGCGCCGCCGCAGCGCACGCACATAGCTATTGGAACCGCCACGCACCACCTGCCACTGCGGCCGCCCGCTGAGTTGCAGCATGTGGTGGTTGGCCATGAAGCCGATCAACTGGCCCATTGGAAATTCGAGAATGGTCTGCGATGGCGAGGACCATAGCGCCGACGCCATCGGCACCAGATGCTGGTCGCGGAACGCCGCGCCATAGCCGTGCCGCTGTAGATACGCGCCTAGCGTGCTGAAGCGCTCGTCGCTGTGCAGCACCGCCGGCGCCTGCCGATAGAAGCGGCGCAGGTCGGCCAGCATGCCCCAGAAGCGTGGGCTGAGCAGGTTGCGGCGCTGGCAGAACAGCCCGTTCAAGGTGCCGGCGTTGTACTCAAGCCCGCTGCGCGCATCGTGCACCGAAAAGCTCATCGTGGTCGGCTGCGCGGCCACGTCGAGCTCGGCGAACATGCGCGTGAGCAACGGGTAGTGCTGCGGGTTGAACACGATGAAGCCGCTGTCCACCGCGTAGCGCTGGCCGTCGAGCTGGATCTGGTGGGTGTGAGTGTGGCCGCCCAGGTAATCGGCGGCCTCGAACAAGGTGACCTCATGGCGGCGCGACAGCAGCCACGCCGCGCCCAGGCCGGCAATGCCGCTGCCGACCACGGCAATCCTGCGCTCGCTCATTGGTCCACCCGCTGGCCACGGCTGACCAACGAGGCCGGCATCGGCTTGAGATCCCAGACCAGGCCCACCCACGACATCGCGGTGAGTCCGTACCAGGTCACGTCGTACTCCCACCAGCGCAGGCCCTGGCGTGCCGAGCCAGGGAAGAAGTGGTGATTGTTGTGCCAGCCTTCGCCGAAGGTGAGCAACGCCAGCAGCCAGTTGTTGCGGCTGTCGTCGCGGGTGTCGAAGCGCCGGCTACCGAAGCGGTGCGCCAGCGAATTGATGGTGAAGGTGGCATGGAACAGCGCCACGGTGGACAGCACGAACCCCCACACCAGCAGCTGCGCGCCGGTGGTCTTCAACCCCGGCGCGGCCGCCGCCAGCCAGTCGCCGAGCAAATACAGGCCAACGGCCAGCAACACCGGCATCACGATGTCGAAGCGGTCGAGGAAGCGCAGTTCGGCAAAGCGACGCAGGTCGGGAATCACCTCCCAATCGGTGCGGAAGTTGCGCGGAGTCAGGAACCAGCCGGTATGGCTCCACCAGAAGCCGTGCTGGGCCGGCGAATGCGGGTCGCGGCCGGTATCGGTATGCCGGTGGTGGTTGCGGTGATGCGCCGCCCACCACAACGGCCCGCGCTGCACGCAGGTGGCGCCGATGGCCGCGAACACGAACTGCAGCACACGTGATGTCTTGAACGCGCGGTGGGAGAAGTAGCGATGGTAGAAGCCGGTGAGCGCGAACATGCGCAGCGCGTACAGCGCCAGCGCCGTGCCGACCGCAAACCACGATGCGCCAACCCAGAACACCGCCAGGCAGGCCAGATGCAACGCAATGAAGGGCAGGGCGCGCAGCCAGTCGATGCGGTCGGCGCGCGCCTCGTCCAGTGGACCATCGGCTTGCGAATCCACCCAACGGCGCAGGCTGCCGATCCACCGATAGGTCCAGGCACCGCGCCTCCCGGATGGGGCATGGGGCTGTGGCCTTGCAACGCGAGGGTCGAGTCCAGTACTCGGCACGCATCAATCTCCAGAGGTCGTGGTGTCGTTCTACGGAAACCGCCGGCCAATGGATGCACCAACCGGCTGGATCGTCGCATGCATGTGACGCGCCGGCTCGCACGCACGCACGACGCGCGCGCCCGCAGGTGCCAATCTGTGCGCCCAGTATCACCGGCGCACCCGAGGTCGCTTGTGAATGCACTGCGTGCGTGGAAGCCACGGGCCGTGCAGCAGGCATCGCCATCCGGCAGCAGCGTGGCCGCCTGTGCCGGCGGCCACAAGTCGCCCCTGCCGGCGCGTGCCTGCCTGGGGACGCGGCGGCGGTGCGGTTGGCTCAGGGCGCCATCGCCAGCGTACTGATACCGCCCTTTGCCACCACCGTGCCGGTCGCCACGCCACCGGGTGCACCACCTGGCGGTTCCAGCGTCACCGCCAGGATCGCCTCGTTGCCGAGCATGGGCATCAGCTGGTCGGGAATCTGGGTGCGGCGTGCCCGCTGGTCGTCGAAGGTGCCCATCGAATGCGCCTTGCCATCGGGCGTAATCAGCCACAGTTCGGGCACCTTGTCGGCAGTGGCCGTGCGGTCCAGCGGGGTGACCGTGATGGTGCGCTTGTCGGCATCCATCAGCGCCACATAGCCTGGCCGCCCGTCTGCGGTGGCCAGTGTCGAGGTCATCGCGATGCCGGTCGTCGTCGGCGTGGTCGCCGCAGGCGGGGTAGCCGGCGCCTGCACGAGGGGCGTCTCGCGCGGCGGTTGCACAGGGGCAGGCGCAGTTCGCAGATTCAACAGCGCCAGCACGCATGCCGCCGCGGTGGCCAGCCCACCGGCGCTGGCCCAGCGCCAGAAGCGCAGGTTGTTCCAGAGCGGTGCCGCCGGTGTGCCGGTGCTTGCAGGCGCTGCTGTCGGCACCGCGCGCAGCGGCGCGTCGAAGCCCAGTGTCTGGCGCACGCGTGCCCAGACCTGGTCCGGCGGCGTCACCGCGGCGATCTCTTCCAGCAGCGGAGCCAGGTGGTCCTGCCACTGCAGCACTGCCTGCGCGAACGGGGCATCGGTGGCGATGCGCTGCTCGGCCGCCAGACGTTCGTCGGCGCCGAGCAGGCCGAGCACGTACTCGCCGGCCAGCACGTCGCGCGGTGGTTCCTGGTCGATGGGAAGGGACGTACTCATCGTTCCAGGCATGCCTTGAGTTTGGCCAGGCTACGGCGGATCCAGCTCTTGACCGTGCCGATGGGGGTATCGGTGCGCGCGGCAAGCTCCTCGTAGGTGATGCCTTCGAAGAAGGCGGTGCGAATCAGTTCGCTGCGTGGCGGCTCCAGCTCGGCCAGGCAGTGGTCGATGCGGCGGCGCGTGCTGGCGCGTTCGGTGCGCTCCAGTGGTAGTGCATCGTGGTCGCGCAGCTCGCCGGCATCGTCCAGCGCCACGTTGCGGCGTTGCGGCGCATTGGCGCGCAAGTGGTCGATGGCCTTGTTGCGCGCGATCATCGCCAGCCAGGTCAGGCCGCGTGCACGGCCGGGGTCGAACTGGCCGGCCTTGTGCCAGATCAGCGTGAACACGTCCTGCAGCACTTCCTCTGCCTCGGCGCGCTGCGGGATCAAGCGCAGGCACACGCCGAACAGCTTGGGCGAGGTCTGCCGGTACAGCGCTTCGAAGGCATGCCGGTCGCCGCCCGCGGTTGCGGTCAGCAGGCGTCCGGTTTCATCGTCGTCTTGGCCAGGAATGGCACTCATGCGGTCGGGCATCGGAAGAGATGTACGCGATGCTACCGGAGTGGGCCAAGCCTGTCCTTCATTTGCGCCACCACAGCAGTGCGGCAGCGAGCAGCAACACGATTTCCACCCCCGCCAACGCCACCGTGGGCGCAGAAACCGGCCATAGTTTGGCCAGCGACGCGCTGCGGAACAGCACGATCGGTACGTAGAAAGCCAGTGCGACCACCAGCCCGGTGCGCGCTTGATCGATCCAGGCGAAATAGCCGAACAGGAACGCCATGCCCAGCTGCAGGCCGCCATAGATGACCAGGTATTCGGATTGCCCGGCCGGCGACAGCTGGGTATAGCCCACCGCGTTTGCGGTCTTGAGCGGCGAAAGCGTGCACCACACCGCCAGGGCGAGGTAGAGCACTGCGTTGATCCAGAGGTAGGCCTTTGCCATGCGGGTGCTCCTGTGCGCGGAATGGGTGCCCGGGCCGTTGTACGCAACGGCGCGTGGTCGGGCGTGAAGATGGCGCGGACCGGCGTCACGCCGTGGTGCAGCTACGGGTCAGGGCCTGCTCGCGTGCCTGGCGCAACGCCGCGTCGGTGCTTGCCCGTGGAGCGGTGTCGGGGAATACGATGCGCACGCGCGGGTAGCGCCCCTGCGCATCGCGCAGGTTGCCCACGCCGCGAAACTCCAGCAGGCGCTTGCTGGCGATGGAATAGCGCACCTCCAGCGACGGCACCACGGCGCCGTACCACGTATCCAGCGCGATGCGGAAGCGTCGCTGGCCTGCAGCATCGTCGATGCGTTCGACACGAAACGCCAACTGCCGTTGCAGGCTGGGCAGCACGAAATCCACCCGCTGCGCCGTGGTGGCCAGGGCATCCCAGTGGGCGCGCAGATAGGCGTCGAAGCCGGCATCGATGACGCGTTCGTCCTTGCCAGCCGGCAACGCGGTGCGGCGCTCGGGCTTGCCGGGCGGTTGCTGGAACATCTCGCGCACGCCCTCGCGCCGACGTACGCCTTCGCGATAGCCATCGCGTTCATCGATCAGGCTGAAATCGGGCGACGGGCCGCCCCCATCGATCTGCTTGCGCGCGAACGCCTGCCCGTTGGGGCAGCGGTACAGCACCAGCCGCCCACCGTCGTCGAGCAGCCAATGCGATTCACGGTAGCGCAAGGCGCCGCTGTCGGCGTCGTAGGCCTCGCCATCCACCTGGGTGACCGCCGCCGCGCTCAGCGGCAGGCTGCCAAGCACAAGCAGCAGCAATGGTGGAATCGGTCGGCAGCAGGCGGCAAGCGCGGCAGCAAGTGAACGCATCGGCAGGTCCTCGATGGGGATGCTTACCCATACGGGCACGGCTGCGGCATGGATGCGCCGCCAGGCGTCAGGACGTTCCCGACCGGGCGTGGGGAGAATGGGGTGATGCTGCCTGCGCCGCGACATACCTGGCCTGGCAGGCGGCGTGGCGACCGGCAACGCCTTGCGCCGGCACGGTCTTCAGCCCAGCGGATGCAGGGCGATGCAATCCACCGGGCACGCCGGCAGGCACAGCTCGCAACCGGTACACAGCGGCGCGATGACCGTATGCATGTGCTTGGCGCCGCCGACGATGGCATCCACCGGGCAGGCCTGGATGCATTTGGTACAGCCGATGCAGTCGGCCTCCACGATCCACGCCACCTGCGCCGGCTTGTGCGCCCCGCGACTGCGATCGTAGGGGCTTGCGGGCACGCCCAGCAGCTGGGCCAGCGCACGCGCGCCGGCATCGCCGCCGGGAGGGCAGTGGTCGACCCCTGCCTGGCCGTCCGCCATCGCCTGCGCGTAGGGGCGGCAGCCGTCGTAGCCGCACTGGCCGCATTGGGTTTGCGGCAACAGGCGGTCGAGCCGTTCGACCAGATCGGGCGCGGGAATGGGCATTGCGATGTCAGTGCAGCCGATGGCCGCGATACCAACGCTGTTGCGCCAGTGCCAGCATCGGCTGGTCTTCGCGGCTGTCGCCATAGGCATGCACGCAGGCGTATTGTGCCAGGTCGTAGCGCGCGCGAATCTGCCGGGCCTTGTGCGGCCCGCAATCACCCTCGGCATAGCGCCCGCTCAGTACGCCGCCGGTGTGTTCGAGCCGGTTGCAGATCAGCGACAGCCCATGCTGCGTGCACCAGGGCTGCAGGTAAAGATCCAGCGATGCGGAGACCAGCACCACCTCATGCCCTTGCGCCTGGTGCCAGTCGATGCGTTGCATCACTTCTGCACGCAGCACACCCGGCAGTGCCGTGCGCGCGTAATCGGCACCATGCGCGGCCATCTTGTCCAGCGAGCGCCCACTGAACACGATGCGCGTGACCCGCGCGCGCAGCGCGGCAGCGGACACCATGCCCAGCCGATAGCCCAGCACCCACGGGCCGACCTGCCACTTTGCCGACGCCAGCTGCGCGGGCGTGGCGACCTTGCGCAGAAAGCGCGCATAGGTGTCGCAGGTGGTGATGGTGTGGTCGAAGTCGAACAGGGCCAGGTGCATGGGGGCGGGGATTGGGGAGTCGGGAGTGGGGATTGGTTAAAAGCGCGGTGACTGATTGTTCCCTTCTCCCGCGTGCGGGAGAAGGTGCCCCGCAGGGGCGGATGAGGGCACGCGCCAAGCACTCAAGTCAGGTCTACTACAACAATCAGCTCCGGCTTCTACGAATCCCAAATCCCAACTCCCCAATCTCGTTACCTGACAGGCATGCCAGGCTGCGCGCCGCCATTGGCGTCCAGCAGCGCCAGTGCGCCGCCGTCGAAGCCAGCCGAGAGAATCATGCCTTCGCTGATGCCGAAGCGCATCTTGCGCGGGGCCAGGTTGGCGATGAATACCACGTTGCGGCCGACCAACGTTTCCGGTTCGCCGTAGCTGCCACGGATGCCCGAGAAGATCTGACGCTTGCCCAGCTCGCCGGCATCCAGTTCGAAACGCAGCAGCTTGTCCGAGCCTTCCACGAACTCGCACACCAACACCTTGCCGATGCGCAGGTCGAGCTTGGCGAAATCGTCGATGCCGATGAGGGCGGGATTGGTGGTTTGGGATTCGGGATTCGCAACGGCGGCAGGCTTTGCGTCGGCCTTGCTGGGTGCGGGCTTGGTGGTCGTAGCCGGTGCCGCAGGTGCGGCCATCGTGTCTTTGGAAGCGTCGGTCATGGCGTCGATCAGTTTGGGGTCGATACGGGTGAACAGGGCGGTGTAGGGCTGGATCGTGTGTGCGGTGAGCGGGCGCTCCACATCTTCCCAGCTGGTCATCGGCGCCGACAAAAACGCCTCGGCTTCGGCGCAGGTGCGCGGCAGGATCGGCTTGAGGCCGGCCACCAGGATGCGGAACAGGTTCAGGCCTTGCGTGCAGACCGATTGCAGCTGCGCATCGGCGCCCTCCTGCTTGGCGATCACCCACGGCTTGGTGTCGTCGATGTACTTGTTGGCCTCGTCGGCCAGCGCCATGGTCTGGCGGATCGCGCTGGCCGCATCGTTGCGTTCGTAGGCCTCGCGGATCGGCGCCAGCGCGGCGACGAAGCGGTCGTACTGCGCCGGGTCGGGCAGCGCGTCGGCCAGCTTGCCATCGAAGCGCTTGCCGATGAAGCCGGCGCAGCGGCTGGCCAGGTTGACGAACTTGCCGACCAGATCCGCATTCACCCGTGCGATGAAATCGCCCAGATTGAGGTCCAGATCGTCCACGCCGCCGGAGGATTTGGCCGCAAAGTAATAGCGCAGCGCCTCCGGCTCCAGGCCCACGTCCAGGAAGGTCCGCGCCATCACGAAGGTACCGCGCGACTTGGACATCTTGGCGCCGTCCACTGTCAGATAGCCGTTGACATGCAGGCGCGTGGGGGCGCGGTGGCCGGTGCCGTGCAGTACCGCTGGCCAGAACAGGCCGTGGAAGTTCACGATGTCCTTGCCGATGAAGTGATGCAGTTCGGTCTGGGTGCCGGCGACCAGATGCGCTTGGAAGTCTTCGCCCATCTGCGCGCACAGCGTCTTGAAGCTGCACAGGTAGCCGATCGGCGCATCCAGCCACACGTAGAAATACTTGCCCGGCTGGCCGGGAATCTGGAAACCGAAATACGGCGCATCGCGCGAGATGTCCCACGCGCGCAGGCCGCCTTCGGCATCCAGCCATTCCTTGAGCTTGGCCTTGACGCCGGGCAGCGCCACATCGCCCGCCAGCCACTCGCGCAGGAAGCCGTCGAAATGGCCCACTTCAAAGAAGAAATGCTCCGAATCGCGCAGCTCCGGCGTGGCGCCGGAGATCACCGACTTTGGCTCCTTCAACTCGGTGGGCGCATAGGTCGCACCGCACGCCTCGCAGTTGTCGCCGTACTGGTCGGCGCTGCCGCAGTTGGGGCAGATGCCCTTGATGTAGCGGTCCGGCAGGAACATGCCCTTGGCCGGGTCGTAGAACTGCGCCACCGAACGCCGGCTGATATGACCGGCCGCTTCCAGCTTGCTGTAGAAGGCCTCGGTGAGCTCGCGATTGACCGGCGAATTGGTCGAATCGTAATGATCGAAGGTCACTCCGAACGCCGCGAAATCGCGCTCATGGCTGGCCTGGATGCTGGCGATGAAGGCTTCCGGGGTCACCCCGGCCTTCTCGGCGGCCAGCATGATCGGCGTGCCGTGGGTGTCGTCGGCGCAGACGAACCAGGTCTTGTCGCCGCGCAACCGGCGCGCGCGCACCCAGATGTCGGCCTGGATATAGCCGACCAGGTGTCCCAGATGCAGCGGGCCGTTGGCATAGGGCAGGGCGGTGGTAACGAGTGCGGTGCGGGTCATGGCGGGCGTAATGCGGGGGACACCCGATTATCGCACTAGTCGGGAATGGGGAATGGGGAATCGGGAATGGGGAATCGGTGGAGCAGGTCTGCATGGTGAGAAGGCGGGCTGCGCGCTGCGGCATAAAAAAGGCGCCCCGAAGGACGCCCGCTCTTGCGATTCCCAATTCCCCATTCCCAATTCCCGATTCCCGATTCCCGATTACTCGCGCACCCAGGTCTGCGTGCGGCCGAGCGCTTCGATGCCGACATAGCCGCGCATCTGCAATTTCTTGCCGCCTTCGGTCAGGGTGATCTTGGCCTTGTAAGTCTTGCCCTTGGCCGGGTCCAGCACCGAGCCGCCGTCCCACACCGCGGTGCCGTCGGGCTTGAGGCCCCAGAGGATGGTCATGCCCTTGATCGGCTTGTTCTTGCGCTCGCCATCGCACTTGTCGCACAGCGGGTTCGGGCCCTTGGCCGACTGCAGGATGTCCACCACCTTGCCGCTGAGGGTGCCGTTGGCGGCCTGTTCGATCTGCACCACCGACTTGGGCTTGCCGGTCTCGTCGTCGATGGTCTTCCAGCGGCCTACCGGCGAATCGGAGGCCTGCGCCAGCAACGAAGCGGCCGCCAGCGGCAGGGCCACGATCAGGGTCTTGAAGGTCTTGCGCATGTGTCCCCTCCCAGGGATGACTGGGGCCGCCGTCGGCGGCCTGACCACGAATGTATACCGTGGGGTATGGTGGCGGAAAGGTGCGCTGCGGGATGCGCGCATGCGGACTCGTCGTGGTCTGGCCGCCCACGCAGCACGGCAGCGTGGTCTCGGCGGCTAGCCGGGCTTTGCCGCAGGCGCGACAGGTGGTCGCCAGATTGCCTGCCTGCACTGCCTGCTCGCTTGCGCACCCTAGGGCATGCCTGAGCTGGCTTCAGCCCTTCTGTGCGGCGATCCAGCGCTGGATCTTTTCCTGCAGGATGTCCAGCGGCACCGAGCCGTCCTTGAGCACTTCGGTATGGAAGGCGCGCACGTCGAAGCGCGGTCCCAGCTCGCGCTGGGCCTGTTCGCGCAGTTGCGCGATCTTCATCTCGCCCACCTTGTAGGCCAGCGCCTGGCCGGGAATGGCCATGTAGCGATCGACTTCGGCCTCAGCATCGGTGCGGCTCATCGCCGAGTTGTCCAGCATGTAGTCGATGGCCTGCGTGCGCGTCCAGCCCTTGCTGTGCAGGCCGGTATCGGCCACCAGGCGGATCGAGCGCCATAGCGCGTTCTGTAGGTAGCCGTAGTAGTTGTAAGGGTCCTGATACAGCCCCAGCTCGCGGCCCAGCGATTCGGCGTACAGGCCCCAGCCTTCGATATAGGCGGTCTCGCCGCCCAGGCGGCGGAACTTGGGCAGGTCGGTCAGCTGCTGCTGCAGCCCGAGCTGGTAATGGTGGCCGGGGATGGCTTCGTGCAGGTACAGGCTCTCCGCTTCCCAGGTCTTGCGCGAGGGCAGGTCGGAGGTGTTGACGTAGAAGATGCCTGGCGTGGCGCCATTGCTGCCATTGGCGCTGGGGCGCATGTACGAACCGCTGGCGGCCGATTGCGCGCGCTGCGCTTCCACTGCACGCACTTCCAGCGTCGGCATGCCCTGGGTGTTGAACAGCCGCGGCACGGCGAGTTGCACGCGACCCTGCAGGCTGCGGTAATTGCCAAGCAGTTCGGTTTCGCTGCGGAAGTTGAAGCGCTTGTCGGTCTGCATGAACTTGTAGAACTTGGGCAGGTTGCCGCGGAACTTGACCTGTTTGGTCAGCGTCTGGATCTCGCCCTGCAGGCGCGCCACTTCGTCCAGCCCGATCTGGTGGATCTGCTCCGGGCTCAGCTCCGAGGTGGTGCTCTGGCGCACGTCGTAGGCATACCACGCCGCGCCACCGGGCAGCGCCGCCAGGCCATCGGTGTCGCGGCAGGCCGGCAGATACTCGGTGGCAATGAAGCCGCGCAAGGCGCGGTAGGCCGGCATGATGCGGTATTCGATCAGCCGCTCGTATTCAGCGGTCAGGCGCTGTTTTTCCGCGTCGGGCAGGTCGGCCGGCAGGTTGCGGATCGGCCCCCAGAACAGGCTGTCTTCGGCGTTGCGCGCAATGATGGCATCCAGCTGCGGCAGCACCTTCTGCATCAGCACCTTGGGCTGCACCACGCCGGCCTGCATGCCGGCACGCATATTGGTGATGGCCTGGTCGAACAGGTCGGGGATGCCCAGCGCACGCTGCGACCAGTTGTCGTAGTCCTTGACGGTCTTGAACGGCTGCGCGCCAGTGCCCGAGCCCAGCACCACCGCGATGCTGGCGATGTTGTAGAACTGGTTGATCGGCAGCATCCAGCTGGGGAACTGCTCGGCGGCCAGCGCGCTGCGCGCATCGCGCACGAAGATCTGGTAGCTGAGCAGGTCCTGGCCGCTCAGGCCGTCCGGGCCCAGCGCTTCGGCCTTGCCCAGCCACAGCACGGTGAACTCGTGCGACTGCTGGCGGAATGCCGGCGACAGGAAGTTGGGCAACTGGTCGTTGTAGCGGCTCTCGCCCTGGAAGGTGGCCTGCAGCGGGTTGAGCTTGAGCGAGGCGTCCCAGTACTGGTCGTAGAGCAGATTGAGTTGTTGCGCCTTGGTCAGCACCACCGGCGCGGCCACCGGGCGCGGCCTGGCCTTGGCGGTCTTGCTGCTCTTGCTGCCCTGGGCGGCCTTGGTGCTCCTGGCCGGCTTGGTGGTCTTCTTGGCCTTGCTTGCCTTTGCGCGGGTTTGCGTGGTCTGTGCCTTGGTGGTCTTCTTCTTGGCCGCATCGGCGGGCGCTGCCACCGTCAGGCTCAACACGGCGGCGAGGGCCAGCGACAACAGGCGGGAAAAGCTCAGGGGCATTACCGGCTCCGGAAACAAGCGAGCGGGGAGCTTGCCCGATCCGCACCGCCACGGCCACCCATTGCAGGCAGGCCGCCCATCCGCAATTCATGCATGGCACCGTCCTGGACCCGGCTGGCCTCCGCCTGCAGGACGGCGGCAACCGGGCCAGGCCTTGCCGCGTCTGGCTCCACGCATGTCACCGGCGCGGCGGCCTGGCTCACGCAGCGGCGGCTTCCTCGCGCAGCTGTTCGGCCCGCGCGGCGCCCAGGTAGGCGCCGATGCCGCGGCGCGCCAGATACAGCAACGGGATCAAGGCCACCGCAAAGCCCATCTTGTAGACGTAGTTGAGCGTGCTCACCGCCAGGAACTGATCCATCGACCAGTGCTGGGGCCCAAGCACGAAGGCGATGTAGATCACCACGAAGCTGTCCACCAGCTGCGAGACCGCGGTGGAGCCGGTGGCGCGCAGCCACACGTGTTTTTCGCCAGTGACGCGGCGGATGCGGTGGAACACCGACACATCGATCAGCTGGCCGAGCAGGAACGCCACCAGCGAGCCGCCGATGGTCCACAGCCCCTGCCCGAACACTGCCGCAAACGCGGCCTGGTAGTCCGGCACGCCCTGGCTCTGCGCGGCGGTGACCCACCAGCCGGCCGGGGCCAGTGCAATGGCGGCAAACGCAAACACAAACCCATAGCCAATCAGCGCCACCGCCACCCACGAGATGAAACGTACCCCGCGGCTGCCGAAGAACTCGTTGATGGTGTCGGTCATGATGAACACCACCGGCCACAACAAGGTGCCGGCGGTGAAGCTGAGCGAGCCGGTCTGGCCGAACAGGTTCCAGTTCAGCGGGGCAATGCCCAGGGTGTCTTCCAGCGCGAAGATCTTGACCCCGATGAACTCGGCCAGCGCGGCGTTGACGCAGAAGAATGCTGCCAGCGCAATGAACAGGCGCACCGCACGATCGTCGAGGGTGCGCGTGGCCGTCACGGTGTCGGGCGGTCCGCGGTGCGGGTAAAGGGCACCGATGCCGGCGCCACCGCACCGCCGGAGATGATGAAGCTCATTGCCTGGTCCACGCTCCAGTCGGTGGGCGTGAGCAGTTCCACCGGTACGATTTCCAGATAGCCGGAGGTGGGGTTGGGCGTGGTGGGGACGTAGACCGCCGCCAACTCGCGGCCGGTGCCCTGTTCGGTAATCACGCGGGTGACCAGGCCGACCGATTTCATGTCGCGATGCGGGAAGTCGATCAGCACCACGCGCTGGGTGCTGCCGGGCTGGGTCTGCAGGATGTCGAGCAATTTGCGCGCGCTGTCGTAGACCACGCTGGCCAGCGGAATGCGTCGCATGACTGCCTCGAACCAGCGCAGCAGCTGCTGGCCGATCACGCGCCGGCTGAGGATGCCAACGAACAGGATCGCCGCCACGGTGGCGATCAGCGCGATGGTGTTCTGCACCCACAGGGCCTTGATCCAGCCCAGGTCATTGGGGAATGAGGCGGCGATGCGCTCGGACAACGGCGCTACCCACGGGCTGCTGATGCCCGAGAGCAGGGCGAAGACGAACTTCACCACCACCCAGGTCAGCCAGACCGGCAGCAAGGTGAGCAACCCGGTCAAAAAGACGCGTTGCAGGGAAGGGCGGGGATGCGGGATGGGGGTATCGGACATGCGGGTAGTGTAGGCATTCGGCCGCGTCCGGTGCAGTCGGCAGTGCGCAGGTGATGCATCGATTGCAGCGCAGGCGCTGGAAAGCCACCTGCCGCGTTCCGGGGCGCGGCAGGTGCGGGTGTCACTGCGCCGGTACGCGGCGGTGCAGGCAAAACGCATCGATGCGCAAGGCGCAGCGAGCACCGCGTGCCTAGAAGCGGAAGTTCAACCAGCCCATCACGAAGGTCGAATCGCCATAGCCAACCCTGGTCAGCGCAGGGCCGGCCATCAGATGTTCGGCGCGGAAGGTCACCGACCAGTTCGGGTCGATGTTCCAGGTGGCGTTGATGCGCGGCATGGTGCCGATGCGGCGTGCCCCGGAGGTCTGGGTGCGTGCGTACGCGCGCGCCTGGTTGTTGTAGATCGCATCGCTGGTGGTCTGGCGCCACAAGGTTTCCCATTCCAGATTGACGGTGATCTTGGCGGTGGGCGAGAACGTGAACGTCGGCGCGGCGGTGACCAGATTGACCGGGCCGAAGAAGGTCGCCCAGCTGAAATAGATCGTATTGCCGTACAGGAAGTTGTTGTTGCGCAGCGTACCGGTACCAGAGGTGCCGCCGCCGCCGGAGGCGATTTCGCTATGGAAGCCCAGGCGCGGCTTCCAGCCGGTTTCGCTCAACGACCAGGCGTTGGAGGTGCTGGCCATGTAGGCACGCAGATCGCGCCCGCCGAAGCTGCCGCGCTGCACGGCCACGAACGAATCGGTGCGCAGCTTGCCGATGTTGCCCCACAGGCGCAGACCGTAGTAATTGCGGTTCTCCTCGGCCGTCTGCCGGCCCCAGACCTGGTTGTCGTTGCGGAACTGGTAGAAGAACGGCTCCAGGTACAGCGGCTTGGCAGCGGGCAGGCGATAGCCACCGACCACACCGCGGAAATGCCGCGATCGATCGATGCGGTCGTCACCCAGGCCCTCGGTGCCATCCAGGTTGAAGTTGAAGTCGAACACGTCCACGCGGGTTTTTTCGCCGATCGCCCAGGCACGCACGCCGTTGAAGGTGACGAAGATGTCGGTGTTGTCGCGCAGCGCCATCAAGGTGGTGGGGCCGTCGACGAATACCTGGCGACCGACCCGCAGGCCGGTGTCGGCGCTGCCGATGTTGCCCTTCACGTCGAAGAACACCTGCTGCAGGATCGCGTTGTTTTCCTGGGTGCCGGTCTTGGCGCCTTCGTTGCGCCCATCCAGGCTGCCGTGCGCCAGTTCCGTGTACAGGCGGAAGTGCTCGCCCACGTGCAGGTCCGCACCGAAGAACGCACGCAGCAGATACTGCTGCTGCGAGTGGCTGCCGGGAATCAGCCCCGGGTTGGTGATGGTGTTGCTGCGCACGCGCAGCTCGTTGCTGAGCGAAACGTAGACATCGCCGTCTTCGCTGAGCGGGATGTACTTGAGCGGATCGAACGGACTTTTGCGCTTGGACCGATCCTTCAGGTACGACCAGTCCTCGGCCCAACGCACCTGCCACATGTTGCCACCCTGCTTGGAGCCCCAGCCCTGAGCCTCCTGCGGGTAGCCCTTGGCGGTGGCTGGCGCCGCCGTCACCGGCCGCTGCGCCGGCGCGTCCGTTGCCTGTGTGGGCTGTGCCTGGGCAAGGCCCAAGCCGGGTAGCGCCAGTCCGATGGCCAGGCACAGGAGCCGGGTAACGCCGAAGGAAGTGTCAGCCTTGGCCGGCTGTGCCGAGCGTGTCAGTTGCATCGTATCGCCCTGTCGAAAGTGAAACCCACCTGGCGAGAGGTATCGGCACAGGGGACACCGACTGTAGAGGAGCAGTGCCGCAATGGCTGTAACCCAAAGGTTTTAAGCTTACCTGATTAGCCCCATCCCTCAGCCAAGAAAGTTGCTTGCCATGCGCAAAACTCGCTCTGGGCAAGGCTTGCAGCGCATCAGCGCCGTCGC